>NZ_CP019699.1:0-604870 GCF_002005165.1 Novibacillus thermophilus | reverse complement strand
CGTGCTTGCATTTATTATTTAGATGCTATTATAGACACCTTCTCAGCCCAATGTCAATGGTTTTAGGTAAAATAATTTGTTATATTTTCATGACGCCGCCAGTGCTCGCCGATGTGACCAGTTTGGAGTAACGGGCCAGATAACCGCTGTTTACTTTCGGTTCAAACCCTTTCCATTTCGCTTGACGGCGTTTCATCTCCTCGTCACTGACCTTCAACTCGATTTTTCGGTTGGCGAGGTCTAGTTCGATGATATCCCCGTCTTCCACGAAGGCGATGGGTCCCCCTTCCGCCGCTTCCGGCGAGATGTGGCCGATGGAGATGCCGCGGGATGCGCCGGAGAAGCGCCCGTCCGTAATCAAACCGACTTTAGCTCCCAGCCCCATCCCGACAATTTGTGACGTCGGCGCGAGCATTTCTGGCATCCCGGGACCGCCTTTCGGTCCTTCGTAACGGATGACGACGACATCTCCTTCTTTCACTTTCCCCTGGGCAATCCCTTTCAGCGCCTCTTCCTGGGAGTTAAAGCAGATCGCCGGACCGACGTGCTTATCCCCCACTTCCGGGTCAACGGCGCCGACCTTAATGATGCTCCCTTCCGGCGCCAAGTTGCCGAAGAGAACCGCCAGCCCGCCGCGTTCACTGTGCGGATTGTCAATAGGACGGATGACTTCTTTGTTTTTGATTTCGCACCCCTTTACATTTTCACGCAACGTTTTGCCGGTTACGGTGATACAGTCCCCGTGCAGCACCCCCGGCTTTTTAAACAGTTCGTTGAGAATGGCACTGACCCCGCCCGCTTCGTGCACGTCTTCAATGTGGTGGTCCGACGCCGGAGCGATCTTGGCCAAATGCGGGACACGCGAGGCCACGTCGTTTATGCGCTCAATCGGGTAGTCGATCTCGGCTTCGTGCGCGAGGGCCATCGTGTGCAAGACGGTGTTCGTCGAACCGCCCATCGCCATGTCGAGGGCAAACGCGTTGTCGATCGCCTCTTTCGTGACAATGTCGCGGGGCTTGATGTCTTTCTCGATGAGTTTCATCAGCTGTCTAGCCGACCGCTTGACGAATTCTTTCCTCTCTTCGGATACGGCCAGGATAGTGCCGTTCCCTGGCAATGCCAGACCGAGGGCTTCCGCCAGACAGTTCATTGAATTCGCTGTAAACATGCCAGAGCAGGAACCACACGTCGGGCAACCGTACATTTCCAGTTCAGTGAGTGTTTTTTCGTCGATGCTGCCAGACTGGTACGCTCCCACACCTTCAAAGACAGAGGACAGGGAGATGGACCTGCCGCTCTTGTCTTTCCCTGCTTTCATCGGTCCGCCGCTGACGAAAATAGTGGGAATGTTGACGCGCAGGGCCCCCATCATCATCCCCGGCGTGATTTTGTCACAGTTCGGGATGCACACCATGCCGTCAAACCAGTGGGCGGACACGACCGTTTCCACGGAGTCGGCAATAATTTCGCGGCTCGGCAGCGAATAGCGCATGCCGATGTGCCCCATCGCGATTCCGTCGTCGACGCCGATGGTGTTAAACTCAAACGGAACGCCTCCCGCCTCCCGAATCGCATCCTTCACAAGTTTGCCGAACTCTTGCAAATGGACGTGCCCCGGGATGATGTCCACGTATGAATTGCAGACGGCGATAAACGGTTTGTCAAAATCTTCTTCTTTGACCCCTGCTGCTCTGAGCAAGCTACGGTGAGGGGCACGGTCAAACCCCTTTTTGATCATGTCGCTTCTCATCTTTCTCACGGTTCCACATCCCCTTCTATATATGATATAAACCTGAATTTCGAAAGTAAAGTTGCTTGATCCAGTAATAAAGGTGCTCCAATCCTTGGTATAATGGTGTTTGAACGAACAACAAAACCCAAAGAGAGGGGCACCCGTTAGGTGAAGTCTACCACAAACATCGCCAAAATGAAAACAGAATTCACGCTAAAGAATGCAACCTCACACGCAGGGAGTAAACCCTTGCTTGCGTACCTTGAAAAAATCAAACTGGAAGACGCTTTTCGTCAGATAGGTTGCGGGAAAGGCCGGAATACGCTTTTTCCGTTCTTCAAGATCTTGATGTACCTTTTAGTCGGATGGCTACTGGGTTGCGAACGTATATTCCATTTCCGCTCATTGCGAGACGATTCGCTGGTACGTCGTTTTTTAGGTGGACGTTGTCCCCATCACACTCTTTTGTATAAAGAACTGTGCCGCGCTGCTGTCTCCATGCCCACGATCCGTCGGGACTTGAAGGCATTAAACCTTGATCTCATCACTCCCTGCCTATCCGACGAATGCATTCTCGACCTCGATTCCACCGTTGAGACGGTGTACGGGAATCAGGAAGGGGCCGAAGTTGGGACAAACGCTCAAAAGCCCGGACGTAAAAGCTTCCAACCACTCATCGCCTTTGAAGGAAAGTCCCGTCTTTACCTTAATGCCGAACTGCGTTCAGGCAATACGCATTGTTCCCGCAATGCCCATACTTTCGCGAAGGAAACCCTTCAACGTCTTCCTAAATCGTGTAAAGTCAAGTATGCCCGATTCGACAAAGGATTCGGCGGCGAAACCTTCTATAGTTTTTGGGAAGGCAAACAGATCGGCTACGTTGGCAAACTCAAATGGACGCATCGGTTAGCCAAAGAAGTCGCCAAATGTCCTCATTGGAAACGCTATGTGGACGGAGACGTCATCATCGAAGGCCTTTGTTTAGTGTACAAAGCCACTTCTTGGAAAAAGGCTCGAATGGTGGTCGTCATCAGGAAAGCCGAACGCTACGATGGTGATCAACTCCAATTCGACTTTCTTTGGGATTACGAAGCAATCGTGACCAATTTGGATTGGGAGCCCATCGACATTTGGCGTTTTTACAATCAGCGCGCGTGCATGGAGAACTACATCAAAGAAGTGAAGCACGGCTTTTCGATTCACCGTATTCCGACAGATTCGTTTAAAGCCAATGAAATCGATCTGTTGCTGAAGCTGTTGGCCTACAATGTATTCGAGCGTTTTAAGATGGACTGCTGTGAACCGGTTCATCGCCGCTATACCATTGCACGATTTCGTAAGGAGTTTTTCCATGTCCCTGGTACGATCATCTATCGCAGTCGCCAAGTCATTCTAAAAATCGCGGCAGCCTTCCAAAATGAGTACAGTTGGCGGCGCATGGAAGAACGGGTGGTTCTCCTACAATAATGCCTATCCAAACTTTTACATGGAAATAACCGAGCCCGCTTGTGTGGGGAGGGGGAAAGTGTATCCCAAGAACAAGAAACCCCATCGAAAGGACAAGTTTAGTTTCCACTTTTACTGTTTGTTTCCATGTGGGTAATGCTAGAAATAGCTGATGTTATCCACATTCGAAATTCGGGATAAAAATACTTTTTTTCTAACAAATAGAAGAAATCGAAACGCCCGAAAGGATTTTGTTTTAATAGCCAGTTTAACGCAAATGAGCCGTTCTGTCATTAACCGATACAAAAAAGTTCTGTCCAAAGTGTTTCTCTGGACAGAACTTGCGTCGAACACTTGTCATGCGATTTAGGCATTCACTTTCGATTTTGCCAGGTTCACCAGCTCCGAAAAAGCTTTTTCATCGTGGACGGCGAGATCGGCAAGCATTTTCCGGTTAATTTCCACCCCGGCCGCTTTCAATCCGTGCATGAACTTGTTATATGACAGTCCGTTCAGACGGGCAGCCGCATTGATGCGCGCAATCCACAGTTTGCGAAAGTCCCGCTTGCGGCGGCGACGGTCGCGGTAAGCGTACATGTACGACTTCATGACTTGCTGTTTTGCCGTTTTAAACAATTTATGTTTGGCACCGTAATACCCTTTTGCCAGCTTTAGCACTTTTTTGCGTCTACGGCGAGTCACTGGACCGCCTTTTACTCTAGCCACTGTCGTTCCCTCCTCGCGTGCAATGCGTTATTTGTTGGCAATCAGCTGCTTGATGCGCTTGACGTCACCTTTTGCCATGATGGTCGACGAGCGCAAACGGCGCTTCTGCTTCATCGTTTTATGCCCTAAGTTGTGGTTGTGATAAGCTTTCGTCCGCTTAATTTTGCCTTTTCCGGTTTTACCGAAGCGCTTGGCTGCGCCGCGGTGTGTTTTCATTTTAGGCATTTTCGGTCCTCCATGTTTTCGGTGTCATTTCGTTCAATGCTTTTCCCGCTTCGAGACAGGTGTTAAAATCATGACCATGCTCCGTCCTTCTAACTTCGGACGGCGCTCCACCTCGGCTTCGTCTTTCACTTCCTCGGCAATGCGGTTCAACAACTCCCGGCCGATGTCCTGGTGCGTGATCTCCCGCCCGCGAAAGCGAATGGAACACTTGACTTTGTCGCCTTTCTTCAAAAACTTCTTTACATTGCGGAGTTTCGTCTGCAAATCGTGTTCCTCAATGCTCGAGCTGAGGCGCACTTCTTTGACGGTGATCACTTTTTGCTTTTTCCGCGCTTCTTTTTCCCGCTTGCTCTGTTCGTAACGGTACTTCCCATAATCCATAATGCGGCACACAGGCGGCTTGGCGTTAGGGGCGACGTTCACGAGGTCGAGATTGGCCTCTTGTGCCAACTGCAGCGCTTCACGCAGTTTCTTAATGCCTAACTGGTCGCCGTTAGGTCCGATTAAGCGCACTTCCCTTGCCCGTATGCCCTCATTGACCGGCATGTCTTTGCTAATATTTGTCACCTCCGGGGTTAGTGTACCCATTTCGTTTACGAAAACAAAAGTGCGGACAAAATGCCCGCACTTCACGTCCAGCCAACATCGACGTCTACTCTTCCGTCTGTCTGAGACCTGCCAACTACCGCGAAAACGGCGTCGATCAGGTGAGAAGCGGGGCGCTTCTGCTTGCATTGGAAAGCTGATATGGTGTTACTCGTACACATTAGCATATCCCGGGAGGAGTGTCAACACCTAGAACGCACGTCATGTGTAGTTTTCAATCTGTTGGAGCACTTGATCGACAAACGCTTCGATCGAGACTGCCCCTTGATCGCCTTTAGCTCTCTCCCGGACCGAAACGGTGCGGTTTTGGGCCTCTTTCCCCCCGACGACAAGCATGTAGGGGATTTTCTGCAACTGCGCCTCGCGAATTTTGTACCCCATCTTCTCGTTCCGGCTGTCGACACTGGCTCGAATTCCCTTAGATTGCAAGGCGGATTCCACTTCCCGTCCGTAGTCCAAAAACTGATCGGCAACCGGAATGACCCGCACTTGCTCTGGCGACAGCCACACCGGGAGGTTTCCCGCATAGTATTCGAGGAGGAAGGCGACAAACCGCTCCATCGTACTGACGACGCCCCGGTGAATAACAACCGGCCTGTGGGCTTGTCCGTCTTCCCCGATATACTCCAAATCAAATTTGTCCGGGAAGTGGAAATCCAACTGAACGGTCGACAGCGTTTCATCTTTGCCTAAAGCTGTTCTCACCTGCACGTCCAACTTCGGTCCGTAAAAGGCCGCTTCCCCTTCCGCTTCCACGTACTCAAGGTCCATCTCGTCCATCGTCTCTTTCAGTGTCGTCTGGGCCTTTTCCCACATGTCGTCGTTTTGCACGTACTTCTCCGTATCTTCCGGATCGCGGTACGACAGGCGAAAGTAGTAGTCTTCGATCCCGAAGTCTTTGTATACGTGCTGGATGAGTTCTACGACCCGTTTAAACTCGGACTTCAGCTGTTCGGGTCGACAGAAGATGTGAGCGTCGTTGAGCGTCATCGCCCGCACGCGCTGCAACCCCGCCAGCGCCCCTGACATTTCGTAGCGGTGCATCGTTCCCAGTTCAGCGATTCGCAAAGGGAGATCGCGGTAGCTGCGCAATTCGTTGCGGTAAATCATCATGTGGTGCGGGCAGTTCATCGGACGCAAGACCAGTTCTTCATTATCTATTTTCATAGGCGGGTACATATCGTCCCGGTAATGGTCCCAGTGTCCAGACGTTTTGTACAACTCCACGCTGGCCAAGTGGGGCGTGTACACGTGGTGGTACCCCAGCCGTTCTTCCAGATCGACGATATACCGTTCAATCGTGCGCCTAATCTTGGCACCGTTCGGCAACCACAGCGGCAAGCCTTGCCCGACTTTTTCCGACAGCGTAAAAATGCCCAACTGCTTGCCGAGCTTGCGGTGGTCGCGTTTCTTCGCCTCTTCCAACCGCTTTAAGTATGCGTCCAACTCGGATTTCTTCGGCCAGGCTGTCCCGTATATGCGCTGCAGCATTTGGTTATCGCTGTCCCCGCGCCAGTACGCGCCGGCAATGCTCAACAGTTTAAACGCTTTGATCCGGCCGGTTGACGGCAAGTGGGGGCCGCGGCAGAGATCAAAAAACTCCCCTTGTCTGTATATCGTAATGACGGCATCGTCCGGCAAATCGCGAATGAGCTCCAATTTATAGGGATCTCCCACCTCTTCGTACAGCTGAATAGCTTCTTCCCGCGAGACGACTTGCCGCTCAATGGGCAAGTCCTCTTTCACGATGTTTTGCATCTCTCTTTCAATTTCCGGCAGATCCTCTGGCGTTAAGCTTTCGGGCAAATCTACGTCGTAGTAGAACCCGTCTTCAATCACCGGACCGATGCCCAGTTTCACGTCTGGATACAGCCGCTTAATCGCCTGCGCCATCAAGTGTGCCGTACTGTGGCGGTACACTTCCAGCCCTTCTTCGTCTTTCAAGGTCAAAATTTTGACGGTGGCGTCTTTTTCGATCTCCCGGTTTAAATCGACGACGCGGTCGTCGACTTTCCCGGCAACGGCCTGCTTCTTAAGGATTGGACTGATTGATGCGGCAACGTCCTCCACTGTCACGCTGGATTCAAACGCTTTGACAGAACCGTCCGGCAGGGTTACGTGAATGCTCAACAAGATCACCTCTCGACATGATTCTATTTTTTAAAACTAAAAACGCCCGTCCGCCAAAAGGGACGAGCGTCTGCGTCGTGGTTCCACCCTCATTCAGTTTACCGGAACAGCCCATCCGGTAAACCCTTCACCGGCATAACGGCGAAAAAACCGGCAGCGGTTACTGACGTCGACCGCGTTCCCCGCTGCAGCTCAAAGGAGGTAAGTGCGAGCGCCGCGTTAAAGGCCTTCCAGCCAAGGGCCTTCTCTCTTGCAACCGGCATCCCTTCACACTCGTAGCCTTGTCATCGCCGTTTCACGATGTCGCGTTTTCCGTATTGTAACGAGATTTTCCCCTCGAGTCAAGGCAGTGTTAAAGTTTTCGGTTGACTAACCACCAGCCGCCCAAACCAATGACGAGAAAGAACAAACCGACCGTTTCGTGGTGATACGTTTGTTGGTCCACTTGCGGCTGCTCACTGAGATATTCGCTAACTTCTGCGTACTCTTTCGCTGTCGCTGCGTCCATCATTTCACCGTTTTCAGGGTTGACAAACAAGTCCTCGCGCTGAGTCATCGTGCCGAGCACGTTGCCGCCGAATTTAATTTCGGCCTTTGCGACTGCTACTTGAGTTAAGTACTCTTCTTCTTGTAAGCCCTGAATCTCACTCTGTATGCTTTCGGCTTCTTTCTGGGCGTCGTTCAAAGCTTTCTCCGCGTCTTGGACAAGGGACTCCAACTCTTTTTTGTAATCCTCGTCCTCTACGCTTTGCATGAGACTGTGAAAGTAGTCGTAACGCTCTTGTAATTCGCCCACTTGTCGCTCAATTTCTGCCAGTTCTTGTTCCTTCACGGCTATTTCTTCTCGGACTTGTGCCTCCAGTTCAGAAGAATCCACATCAAGGATCACCCAGTCGCTGATGTTGACATAGTCTTGATCGTACTCCTCGGAGGCTCCGTACTTCCCGTCATAATAGTCCAATACGACTTTATCCCAAGCCGCCGCCTGCTCTTGTGAAGCTTCTTGACTCGCCGCCAACGCCGGCGTCGCCAGTACGAATGTCAAAATTAGAATAATGGCAACTCTCCGCATCTTCCATCCTCCTCTCAATCCATATTCGCTATTTTAGCATAACGGAAGTGGGAACAGTGTGACAAAATATAAACAATCCCAGTCGCAATTTTTGCTGAATCACCAGTAATATGCAGCGTTCCATCCCCATATATTGATGGCAAAAGGCAGATTACGGCTTTCGGGTAACGCCGCGACCCGTCTGTTCTAGAAAATCTGTCTTGTTGCTCTTCTGTACAAATGAGAGGTAATCGATGTAAAATTCTCGAACAATTTCCCCTTGTATGTAAAATTTTTATTTACGAAAACACTACAATTCATTATAATAACGTGTAGAATGTTTGAAATTGTTCGGGAAAGTAACGAATACGGGGGAGATTATGCGGTGGAACAACACATTGGAGAACTCATACGTCGCAAGAGGAAAGAAATGGGATTGACTCTGCAGGATCTGGCTGGTCCGCAACTGTCTGTCCCGACCATTAGCAACATTGAACGGGGCGTGACGCGTCACATCTCACAAGATAAACTGGACTATCTGTTGAACCGGCTCGGACTGAGTTTGGATGAACTGAAAGAGGTGGCTCAAGAAGAGGAGGAGTTAGAAGACTTTTTCGAAATTAAATTGGACCAGATCAATTCACTCATCTTGAATCACTGTTACGACGAGGCGGAAAGCCGCTTGAAAGCGTTGGAACACGAGGAAAGAAAAAAAGGGAACCCGACCCACCTGTGCCGCCTCACGTTTTTCCGCGGGAAAAATTTTATGTACCAAAAAAAATACGACCGGGCCGAATGGGAATTTCACAATGTCATTCGCCGCGCAAAAGAGTTGCACGTTCCTGAGGAAACAAACTTAATCTCGGAGGCATACGGAAATTTAGGTTACATTTCCTATTATCAAAACAATTTTAATGCCGCCATTCGGTACACGAAGCAGGCGCTCAAAACGTTCAACCCGAACGGCGAACGCCCTTACTTGAAAGGTCGCCAGCTCCACAACCTCGCACTGTACTACGAACGCATCGGCAAAGCGAACCAAGCTTACGGGCTAACGGTGGAAGCGATGTCGATTGCCCAGGAAAACAACGACTACTACAGCCTCATTTCCATATACATTTTAAAAGCGATCATTCAACAAAACTACTACAATGTAGAAGATGCCATCGACACACTAAAAGAGGCCCAAAAGTTTTTACATTTGACCAACGATCCGAAATTAACCGGGATTTTGTGGAACAACTTAGGAGAGAATTACTTCCTCACGGAGAACTACGACATGGCTGAACAGTGTTTTAAAACGTCACTGTCCATAAAGCATAAGCACCTTTCCAGCGAGTATTTGATTCGCACCTTTATGTTCCTCGGTCAAATTTCAGTTAAACGCGGCCTCTTTCAAAAAGGAAAAGAGGACTTGCACCAGGCGGTGGAACTGGCGGAAAAAACAGCCAACCACAAGTATTTAAGCGAAGCGCTGCTGATGTTGGCGGACATTTACATGGAACTTGAGGAAAAAGACAGCGCCCAGGAAGTGTTGGAAAAAGCTTTTGACCTGGCGAAGAAGCACGGGTTTTCGAAAGAACATAAAGAGGCCACTGTCCTGTTAGCCCAGTTACACGAGCATACGGACAATGAGAAATTTTTGAAGTACATGGGTGAACTGTACGCATTGGAAAAAGAGTACGTTAAGGGAGGGATAATTTAAGATGTTGAAAAAAACGTTGCTCGGATTTGTCGTTTTGGCACTGTTATCGCTTCCTGCCGTAGCGTTTGCTGGTGAGAGCTATCCGATCGGTTCGCACCAACCGACCGTGCAGAGCGATAACTGATAGCTCGATCTGGACGAAGCCCGCTGCCTCGACGATGGCAGCGGGCTGTCGTTTAAATGTGATTAATCCCAAGGCCCATGACCTCGTGTTCCGCCCCTTTAGCCGGAGCCCCGATGGTTCCGTACATCGCGACGGCAATCCAATCCTTTTCTTCCTTGGCATTGGGAGACTTCAGCCCTCTTAACACCGTGTAACGCAACCCTACGGTGCGCAATACGCTGCCGAACGAAATCTGCCCCCGGCTGATTCCGAGGAGCGCCTCCATCATGGCGTGGTACAACGCGTGCTCTTCGCGGTACAGATCGGAGTCAATAAGGGCTTGACGTTTTACTGACGATTCAATAGAGCCAACGACTTTCTGCGGGTCCATGGACCCGACCTTGCCAGTGACAATTAAATACCCGCGCCTCCTGACGGCCTGCACCAGTTCTTTTTCCTCGCGACCGTCCGAGAGCAGCGTCACCATCATTGCCATTTTGCCGATGTCACCTCGTAACAACGGCTCCCACCGGTCCATCGAACTCCTCCCCGCGAGCTAGTTTTGCAACGGACCCCGGCCTGTCACCATTTCCCATTCGTGAATGTGATACGTCCGCGCCCCGTGAACGACGTACGGATCGTTCTCGACGTATGCTTTGACCGTGTCATACGAGTCGGCCCGGTAAATGACGAGTCCCCCTGCGCCGTCGGTGAAACGTCCGTTCGCCAAAATTTTGCCCTCCTCTCGCAATTTAGCGAGGTAATCGAGGTGTTGCGGACGATACACGTTACTTTTTTCTTCATCACGCATCGGCAACAACACGGCAAAAATTTTCATATCACTTCTCCTCTCTCGAATTCATATAAAATAAAAACTTCCCCAACCAGAGAAAACGTGCCATACGTAAATGAAAATGTCAAAGATGTGAGACTAGCGTTCAGCCGTACGGCGGTTTGGCCCGCCAACGTGATAGGCCTCAGTCTCGTGTCTGATTCGCTCCATGATGCGCCCTGCCTTGACAGCTTCAAAACCGTTTTTTTGCGAATAGGCGAGATGTTCTTCCAGTTCGTCATACGTGAAGTTGGAAGTGTAAACAGTCGGGAGATTGTGGGACACACGGTACTGTAAAATACTTCCCAACACTTCATCTCGCAACCAAGGAGACACCCCTTCGGCTCCGATGTCGTCCAAGATGAGGACGGATACTCGTTTCAACTCTTCTACTTTTTGGTGTGAAGAACCTTCCTGAATGGATTCTTTCAACTCCCGGAAAAACTCGGGGACGTACACCATGTAAACGGAAATGTCGCGCATTGCCAACTCCTGCGCCATGGCCCCGGCGATACAGCTTTTGCCGACGCCAAAATCGCCGTAGAGGTACAGCCCTTTTCGCTTCTCTCCCGGGCGGTATTCGGCAGCGAACGCCATGGCAGCAAATATCGCCTCTTCTCTCGTGGCGTCGAGCTCCAGTTTTTCAAAGGTGACGTTCAACACGTCGTTCGGTATGTAGTGGCTGCGAATTTTGTTTGTGCGGCGCTTCTTCTCCTCCATCTGGCGCTGTAACGGGCACGGACTGAGACGGAGGTCGATGTAGCCGGCGTAAGGAACGAGGAACGGGCGGTGGCCCCGGACGAGGTTGGGGCAGTTTTCAAGCCCGGGACAACGGTCGCAGTGATCCCACTCGCGAATATACTGGTCCAACCGGTTTAACGACCGAAGGTACGCGCCTTTCTCCAGCTCGGGATGTTCCCGCTGAAAACGGCGCATTCTCGGTTTTGCCAACAGTTGTTCAACCCTCTTTTCCGGATCGACAACCGCTTGTTTGGACACTTCTTGTAACACGGATTTGATCGTTTGCCGAAAGGCATCCATCGCCCTACTCTCCTCTCGATCGCGCCTGCTGCAACTTTCCAAGGAGTTGCTCGAATCTCACTTGCCGTTTTCGCCGGCTTTCCTCTGATTCCACTGGCGGTTTCTTCGCACCGTCTGACTTTGCGCGATTTTGTCTTTGAGCAGTCCTCCGTTTTTGATTCTTTATTTCGGTCGACTTCGGGCGTTCACGCCGGTACAGCTGTTTCAACGCGAGTTCTTGCGCTTCCTCGACGGTTTGAACGTTGGCACGCTTCCAGTGCCCAGCCATCTTCTCCACGAGCGACCGCGGCAACTTGTAATCGTTCGTCAACAGGACGTATTCAATGAGCACGTTGACGACGGCGAAGGGAAGGCCGTACGTTTCGACGAGTTCTTCCACCAACTGGACGTCCGCCTCCGGCACTTTTCCGCCGCGCTGGTACCGTTCCAACAGTTCCAGCGGCGACAGCTTGGCCAGCCAGCGGCGGTGCTTTTCTTCCACGCTTTCGGAAGGATCGCCCTCCGTCTCACGCCCACTTGGGGTGCGCCGCTGTGCGTTCACTTGGCGAATGTCCGGGGGGTGTCCGTGACGGTAGCGGTATTCCTGTTTGATGTACGAATGCAATTCCTCCAATTGGAGTTCGTTTCGCTCGTCGTACAATACGGGGTTTTGCAGAGCCTTGCCCAGTGCGACGACGTCTAACTGGTAAAAAAACGCCCACTGACGAATCTGATCCCGGTCCTCTTCCGTCAAGTGGTCGATAGAGCCGACGGGAGACGCCTGTGCTTTCAGAAAATCCCAATCCAGCTCATCACCGTCAAACGAAGGGCCTCGCTCCGCTTCACTGGCAGAAGCTGTCTCAAGTTCAGCTAAAAGCGGCTGATACTCGCTTTCATCTCGCACCGTCAACTCAGACGCCGTGATACTCGTAAACACGTCGTTAAACTTTTTTGTTACATTCTCGAAACCGTCCCTCTCCCTGATCCTTTCGGGGCAGAACCGTTCCCGCACCTGGCGGAAACGCTCTTTTCCCAAACGGTTCATCAACGTGATGCTCAACACATCCGTCTGAAAAAACGCGCGCGGTTCCAACGGCGGAATGACTTCATACTGAAAAGACCGACCCAGTTCTTCTCGGCGCTCGTACGTCTTTAACAGCCCGACGCCTTCCAGACGGCGCCTCGCTTCCAGCACTTGATCCAGCGGGAGGGACAACAAGTTCATCAGAAAACGGTGCGTACAAGGCGGAGACTGGCTCCCCGCATAAGCTCCGCCTTGCACGCACAACGTCATGTACAAGCTGACGGAATCTGTACCGATAATCGGCTGGTACAAATGGACGAGCACACCGACTGCAGCTGTCTCAAGGGGCCGTTCCGTTACGACGGACCAACTGTCGTTCGGGCTCAGTTCTCGCCATGTCTGGTTCATCCGTGCAAACCTCCGGTCAAACCAAGTGACTTGTTGAAGTGTCCTACCATTATAGCACGGCGCCAGAAGTGGATATTACTTTTTTTGAAATGGAGTCGGCTTCTTGAGCAGCTCTTCCAATTCTTTAACGAACACGTTGATGTCTTTGAACTGACGGTACACGGAAGCAAAGCGAACGTACGCCACTTCGTCCAGGTGGTACAGCCCTTCCATGGCCATCTCCCCGATGTCGCGGCTGGAGACTTCCTGTTCCGTCGTTCCCTGCAGGTCCCGCTCAATGCGGGACACGAGGTTCTCCAATTCTTCATAGGGGACAGGGCGCTTCTCGCAGGCCCGCACCAGTCCTCTCAGCAACTTGTCCCGGTTAAACTCTTCCCGTGATCCGTCTTTTTTAATGACGATGAGCGGCTTTTCTTCTACCGTTTCAAATGTCGTAAATCGCCGGCTGCACGCTTCACACTCCCGCCGGCGGCGAATAGACTTCCCTTCATGAGCGGGACGGGAGTCCAAAACGCGCGTACCGGTGTGATCACAATACGGACATCGCACTCCATCACACATCCATTTTCACCAATTTGTCTTACTTTTTATTGTACAGCAAACGCAGCCATTCCTCTACAGTTTGTCCATAACCGGATAACTCAAAGAATACGCCCGAACTCCAAACAAGAGACAGTTTCATCCTTGTCCCACTTGCTGTATAATGGTCTTCGGTTTCATAAAACGGACGAGACAACAGGAGGACATGCGATGGAGGGCATATCCGTTCAAGAAACGCTCTTCCTCTTTTTGGGCGGGTTAGGCATTTTTCTGTTTGGGATCAAGTACATGGGAGACGGACTGGAAAAGGCGGCAGGAGATCGTCTGCGCCTCATTCTCGACCGGTTGACGACAAATCCCGTGATGGGCGTGATCGCCGGTATTTTGACGACCGTCCTCATTCAATCCAGCTCCGGTACAACGGTGTTGGTGGTCGGGTTTGTGAACGCCGGTTTGATGACTCTGCGTCAGGCCATCGGCGTCATCATGGGAGCGAACATCGGGACGACGGTGACCGCGTTCATCATTGGACTGAAAATTGAGGATTACGCGTTGCCGATTATTGCCCTAGGGGCGGTACTCCTCTTCTTTTTCAAATACGAACACATACGCAATATCGGACAAATCATTTTCGGCTTCGGCATGCTGTTTTACGGACTGCAAACGATGGGGACTGGCTTAAAGCCGCTAAAAGATTTGTCTCTTTTTCAAGATCTGATGGTGGAATTGGGACAAAACCCCATACTCGGCGTTCTGGTGGGAACCGTCTTTACAGTCATCGTCCAGAGCAGCAGCGCCACCATCGGCGTGTTGCAGCAGTTGGCCGACGACGGTGGCGTGGCGTTGCGCACGGCGCTTCCCATTTTGTTCGGGGACAACATCGGAACGACGATTACCGCGGTACTCGCCTCCCTCGGCGCCTCTCTCGCCGCTAGGCGCGCTGCCCTTTCCCACGTCTTATTTAACGTCATCGGTACGATCATCTTTATATTGGCTCTACCGTTGTTCTATCCCCTCGTCACCTGGTTGGGAGAGATGACCGGAGCGGACATCCGGATGCAAATCGCGTACGCCCACGGTATCTTCAACTTCACGAACACATTGATCCAGCTTCCGTTTATCGGTGTTCTCGCCTACATCGTCACGAAAGTCATTCGCGGAGAAGAAGAAATCATCGAATACGGTGCCAAAAACTTGGACACCCGTCTTTTAAACAACCCTTCTGTCGCCTTGGGACAAGCGGCGAAAGAGCTGGACCGCATGGCACACCTCTCCTTCAAAGCGTTGAATAACGCCGCCGACTACTTCTTCCACGGCAAGTCGAGAGACTCGGAATTGGTGATGCAGCGGGAAGAAGTCATTAACGACTTGGAAAAGAAAATTTCGGACTATTTGACGCAAATATCGTCTAGCACTTTTTCCGCTGCTGAATCGAACCGGCATACGCTGTTAATGCAGACGATTAACGACATTGAACGCGTCGGAGATCACGCGACGAACGTTGTCGAATTAGGAAACTATAAGAAACGGCACAAGATCGTCTTTTCAGATGAAGCCTTTGCTGAGTTGCAGGAAATGTACGCTTTAACGCTGGACACGTTCGGTATGGCCATCGAGGCACTGAAACAGAATGACACAGAGTTAGCCCAAAAAGTTATTCAGAACGAGGAAAAAATTGACAAGATGGAACGAAAGTTCCGGAAGTCCCATATCGCTCGCTTAAACAACGGGCATTGCACGGGGAATGCGGGGGTTGCGTTCTTAGATTTTATCAGCAATTTGGAACGGATCGGCGACCACTCGATGAACATTGCCCAGTCGGTGTTGGGAGAGTATTGAGACAGACGCCCACTACCGGCGGCACCTCCGACCAAAAAACCGGGGCAGCTTCCAACCGCCCCGGTTAATTCATGATAATGCCGCTGTTTATGAGGAATACACCATTTGACGTTCAGGTTCAGAAACGCGGTGCTCCATTTGATCGGCCATGTAGTGGACGAGATCGACGATACGGCAGGAATACCCCCATTCATTGTCGTACCAGGCCAACAGCTTGACTTTTCGGTTACCCAACATGGAACACGCCCCTGTATCCACGATGGCGGAATGGGGGTTCCCGACAAAGTCGACTGAAACGAGGGGGACGTCACACACATCGACAATGCCGCGCATGTGGGTCGTTCCCGCCTCTTTGTAAGCCTCGATGATGCCCTCAAGCTCCGCGTCACGGGACAGGTCGACGACCGCATCGACGATGGACACGTTTGGTGTCGGTACTCTTAACGCCAACCCCGTCAGACGCCCTTCTAACTCAGGTATGACCTTTGCCACTGCCTCCGCTGCGCCCGTCGTCGTGGGGACAATCGCTTGGGAAGCAGCGCGGGCCCGGCGCAAATCTTTATGCGGATTGTCCAAGCTTTTTTGGTCACTCGTAAACGAGTGAACCGTCGTCATCATCACGTGTTCAACCCCAAACGAATCGTGAAGCACCTTCATGAGTGGGGCGAGACAGTTCGTCGTACAAGACGCGTTCGACACGACGTGGTGTTTTTCACCGTCGTACCAGTGTTCGTTCACTCCCATGACGACTGTGAGGTCCTCCGCCTTCCCCGGAGCCGTTATGATCACTTTTTTTGCACCCGCCACAAGGTGCCGCTCCGCTTCCTCCCGGTGACGAAATTTCCCTGTCGCCTCAATGACGATGTCGACCCCGAAACGTTTCCAAGGCAAGCGTTCCGGTTCTCGTTCGTTGACAACCAAAACCCGTTGCCCGTTGACGGACAACGCGTTATCTTCAGCCGCTACACTGTAACGAAACGTTCCGTGGACAGTGTCGTACTTAACTAAGTGCGCCAGTGTCTCCGGCGGATACGCAGCATTAACCCCTACAAGTTGTACGTTTTCCTCTCCCTGTTCGACTAACCGACGAAAAACCGCCCTTCCAATCCGGCCAAACCCGTTAATGGCCACGCGAACTGTCATGCAGGTCACCTTCCTGTATGTTGCACTCTGTTAGCGTTCTTTATCTGCAATTAGTATATCACATTTAGCCATTAACGTGTAACATTATCCGCTGAAATTCGTAAATGCTTCTCCCGTGAGGGCAACAGATGAGGACGTGTTGCTCTGAATTTCGGGGTGTACTTCTTTATATTTCCTGTAGTAATACAACACGCGCTGAACGTAGTGCCGCGTTTCCCCGTACGGGATATCCTCAAGATTCCGCACGTCCCCGTCCCATTCATTTTCCTCTATCCACTCTGCCACTCGCCCTGGGCCAGCGTTGTAGGCAGCGATGGCCGCAACCGGATTGTCGTCGAACTGGCGCAGCAACTGGCCGATGTACCAGCTACCCATATGAATGTTGACCGCCGGTTCTTCCAACCGATCTAAAAAGTGTGAATCGAAGTGCCCGTCGTCCACCATCCACCGGGCGGTGTCAGGCATGAGCTGCATCAGGCCGAAAGCTCCTTTGTGTGAGCTCACCTCTGGGTTAAAATTACTTTCCACTCGAATAATCGCCATGATGAGATAGGATCTACGCCAAACGCCTCAGAACTAATGCGGACTTCATCTTCGTACTTCACCGGGTACATCAACTTTTTGACCAACACCGACTGCATGAACAGGAAAATGAGAAACAGACACACTCCACAGAGGACGACTAATGTCCAAGATCGTTTGAAGATGGTTCGTCTTGTCCCATTTCTCGGCGTAAAGCTCCCCATATGCGATCCACCTGTCGTCTCGTATTCTCCACGTCCCCGGAGTTGTCCACAATGAAATCGGCATACTGCCTCTTTTCTTCTATAGGGATCTGGGCCTTCAATCGCTCCTTGGCTTCCCTTTCCTTCAGCCCGTTTCGTTTCATTAAACGCTCCACTTGTACTTGTTCCGGTACGTACACGACGATGATCCGGTCGAACATGCGTGTGAGGTTATTTTCGATTAAGAGTGGGATCTCTGCGATAACGGGTGTGTCCGGTTTTTCCTTTTCAAAGTGCGCCATCTGTTGCCGCATGCGCCCGTTGATGATCGGATGCAGTATGTTGTTCAGCTTTGTTCTTTCTTTCTCGTCTCGGAAAATGAGCTGACCCAATTTTGCACGGTCGAGGGTGCCGTCGGGCTGCACAAAATCCCGACCGAAGTGCGCGATGATCTGTCTTAAGCCTTCAGTGCCCGGCTCCACCACTTCCCGGGCCACGACGTCGGCGTCGACGACGGAAGCCCCGAGCTCTTGAAACCTGTCCAAGACCGTGCTCTTCCCAGAGGCGATCCCCCCAGTCAAGCCAACACGCATATACATCACTACTCCTCGCTCGAGAACGGCTACCTACAGTACCGTTTACCCCGACACTTGGGCAAACGGACTGCCGCGTAAAGAGTCCCATGCCGCGTTGCGGCATCCACAGTGGAAATGCCACCTGCTGTGATGACGCGCAAGCATGGTAGCCTATCGTTTCAAGATGGACGGCGTTATGTCCTTTGGCAATGGCCGCAGATGTGGGTGCCGCGTCCGGCAACGACGATGCGTTGAATCGAGTTGCCGCAAACGGGACACGGTTCGCCCTGTCGGCCGTAAACGCTAATTTGCAACTGGAACATGCCCATTTCTCCCGCCCCGTTGACGTACGAGCGCACCGAAGCACCACCGGCCTCAATCGCCTTCCGGATCGTTTTTGAATGGCAGCGTGTAACCGGCGAATTTCCCCACGACTCAAGCTGGACGCGGAGCGCTCCGGATGTAACCGAGCTTGAAACAGAGCTTCGTCCACATAAATATTCCCCAATCCCGCAATAAATGACTGGTCCAACAGCAACGGCTTTAACCGGGCCCGCCGCCGCGTAAGCTGGTCTTGAAGCCACAAAACAGTGAATTCTTGTGAAAGCGGTTCTGGCCCGAGTTTCCCCACCGTCGTCTTTACCGGCACGTCTTTCGGACGGACAAGCTGCATCGTACCAAATTGGCGCACATCTCGATAACGCAAGTCGCTGCCGTCCGTGAAGTGAAACACGACATGTGTATGCTTTTCCGCGGGAACGCTTTGCGGCAAGACGCTGTAACGTCCTTCCATGCGGAGGTGGGACACCATGACCCAGTGGTCGAAGTGAAACAGTAAGTACTTTCCCCGGCGCCCGATCTTCCGTATCGTTTCATCTTGGAGCACCGCAGCAAATGCTTCAACGTCCACCGGCTCGCGAATGATGCGCGGCAGATGGACGCTCACGCGTTCAACGGTCTTGCCGACAACGAGCTGTTCCAACGTCCGGCGGACGGTCTCAACTTCTGGGAGTTCTGGCACTCAACCATCCCCTCTCTCCACGTTGAGATACACGATTGTTACTTCGCGTCGTACCACGTGTCCCCAGTACTGACGTCAACTTTGAGGGGGACAGACAGTTCCACCGCGTTTTCCATGACGTCGGTTACGACCGCTTTTAACGCTTCCACCTCGTTGGGCGGTACTTCGAAAATGAGTTCGTCGTGCACTTGCAACAGCATGCGGGTCTTAAAGCCTTCTCGGGACAGGCGTTCGGCTAGTTTTACCATGGCCAGTTTGATAATGTCGGCTGCTGTCCCTTGAATTGGGGTGTTCATAGCCGTCCGCTCGGCAAAACTGCGGCGATTGAAGTTTTTGCTGTTGATGTCCGGCAAATAGCGGCGCCTGTGCAACAGCGTCGTCACGTAGCCGTGCTCCCGCGCCTGTTTGACAATGTCGTCCATGTACCGTTTGACGCCCGGGAAACTTCGGAAGTACCGCTCAATAAAGGTAGCCGCCTCTTTGCGTGAGATATTCAGATTTTGCGATAGGCCGTAGTCGCTGATTCCGTACACGATGCCGAAATTGACCGCCTTTGCCTGACGCCGCATCAGCGGCGTTACACGGTCCTTGTCCACACCGAACACGTCCATCGCTGTACGGGTGTGGATGTCCATGTTTTCGCGGAACGCCTCCAGCAACGTTTCGTCCTGGGCAAAGTGCGCCAATACCCTCAGTTCAATTTGCGAATAGTCAGCGGCCAATATTTTCCAACCGCTTTCCGACGGCACGAACACCTCCCGGATGCGCCGCCCTTCCTCCAACCGGATCGGGATGTTTTGCAGATTCGGGTCCGTGCTGCTGAGCCGCCCTGTTGCGGCAACGGTCTGTTGAAAGATGGTGTGAATTTTGCCTGTCTCTTGCTGTATCATTTTTAACAGGCCTTCCACGTAGGTGGACTGCAGCTTGCCGATTTGGCGGAAGAGTAAAATTTTGCCCACGATCTCGTGTTGCGGTTCCAATTTCTCCAGTACGTCCGCGCTCGTGGAATACCCCGTCTTCGTTTTTTTCATGACCGGGAGATTGAGTTTGTCAAATAAGATGTGACCAAGCTGTTTCGGAGAATTGATGTTGAACTCGGTGCCGGCCAGTGAGTATATCTCTTCTGTCAACTTCTGAAGCCTTTCCTCAAATTCTTTTCCCAAAGCCTGTAACCGGCCTCGATCCACTTTGACGCCGTCCGCTTCCATCCCGGCCAAAATTTTCGCTAACGGTAGCTCTAAACGGTAGTACAAGTCTTTCATTCCGTACGTTTCCAGCTGTTCGTCGAGTCGCTGGTGCAATAGGCGCATCGCTTCGGTTTTGCGGGCGAGGTGCTCAGCCAGCTCCTGTCCTTCCAGCTGTTTGCGTTTCGCCCCTTTCCCGTACACTTCATCGTCGTGGGGTAAAGGGTATTGCAACTGCTGTTTGGCGATTTCACTTAAGGCGTGATCCGACTCGGTCGGATTTAGCAAGTAAGAGGCGAGCATCACGTCAAACACGAACCCGTTGACTTGGATACCGTATTTTTTCAGTGCGACCATCGCTTTTTTGATATCGTAGCCCACTTTTGCCCTCGCGTCGTCCTGCAACCAGCTTTGAAAGGTGCGGCTCTCTTTCACAGTTTTAAACGGGACATACGCGTGACGGGTTCCATCGGAAAGGCCAAACCCGATGACATCGGCGTTCACGTACGGTCCCGGCTCCATTTCCACGTAGAGGGCCACGGGAGCGGAAGCCGAATCGATCCATTCATTGAGCACACTGGCATGCGCGATCGTGTCCACGAGAATGTCCTTCGCCTTTGTCCTTTCTGTCACATCATCGCCCATAATGCGCTCTTGCAACGTCTTGAACTCCCACTTTTTGAAAAACTTCGCCAGCCTTTCCCGATCATAGCCGTCGTACTTTAAGTCAGCGAGCGCAATGTCTATAGACATGTCCCGGAAAATGGTGGCCAGCTTTTTACTCAACCGGGCCTGGTCGGCGTGATCCCTCACTCTTTCCTGCAGTTTTTTCCCGGAGATGGAATCCGCATTGTCGAGAACATTTTCAACGGAGCCGAATTGCTGAAGCAACTTCAGCGCTGTCTTCTCCCCGACACCGGGTATGCCGGGAATGTTGTCCGAGCTGTCGCCCATCAACCCTTTTAGGTCGACAATCTGTTCAGGCTTCAGACCGTACTTGTCACGGATGGCGTCCACAGTGTACACGTCCATTTCTGTAATCCCTTTTCGCGTCAACAAGGCTTCCACCCGTTCCGACACGAGCTGCAGCAGGTCCTTGTCCCCGGTGACGATGCGCGTTTTGAGAGATGCTTCTTCCGCTTTGCGCGAAAGCGTCCCGATAATGTCATCTGCTTCGTAATTTTCCACTTCGTAGTAAGGAATGGAAAAAGCATCCAACAAATCTTTGATAATCGGAAATTGCCCTGACAGTTCGTCTGGAGTTTTCATGCGCGTGCTTTTGTATTCCTCGTAATCGGCGTGGCGAAACGTCTTTGCACTGGCATCAAAAGCGACGAGCAAGTGGGTTGGCTTTTCTTCTTCGAGCAATTTGAGTAACATTAAGGAAAAACCGTATACGGCGTTAATCGGTGTTCCACTCGAATGGGTCAAAAGTGGGAGGGCGTAAAACGCACGATACGCAATACTGCTCCCGTCAATTAAATATAACTTGTCCATAAGGCGCCTCCAACTGTTACAATTGTGTTTATTGTAACATGTGCCAAAGGCGTCTTCCAGACTGGTCAATCTTTTATAACTTCCAAGCCGCGTTGCAGCCAAAACAGGCTTTCGTACTGCTTGCAAATACTAAACCGCGTCGTGGAGTTGCTTGAGGAGTGCCACTCCAGGATGGAGGCCTTCGGCCGCTCACGCATCTTCCCGCTTGTCATGAACGCAGGCAACCGGGTGGAAGGAGATGGCCCGATTCACGGCACAACGTCTTGTATTTTCAAAACAGAAAGGAACTGGACATTGCACACCTCTGTAGAATCAACGGCTTCAACTCGATCCACGTTAAAACCTTACGCCGCATTGCTGCTCGGTGTTCTCTCCATCTCAACCTCTGCAGTATTTGTCAAGCTCTCGGACGCGCCGGAAGCGATCGTCGCTTTGTACCGCTTGCTTTTTACTGTCGTGCTCATGACGCCTTGGGTCTTCGTGCACGGCCGAACAGAGCTGAAGTCGTTGAAGCGAAAAGACTGGTTGCTCGCACTTGTCTCAGGAGTTTTTTTAGCCTTCCACTTTCTGTTTTGGTTTACATCGCTCGCTTACACGTCCGTCGCCAGTTCCGTCGTACTGGTGGCCATGCAACCGCTTTTTGCCTTTATCGGCACCTACGTTTTCTTCAAAGAGCGTACGACCTTACAGGCCTTACTCGGGGCCGGCGTCGCCATGACCGGGAGCGTCATCATCGGCTGGGGCGACTTCCGCATCGGCGGCATGGCGCTGTTCGGCGATTTGCTCGCCCTTCTCGGCGCCGCGATGGTTACAGGTTACTGGCTGATCGGACAGCACGTGCGCAAAAACGTGTCCCTCATGGTGTACACGTACGTCGTGTACGGAGCGAGCAGCGTGACACTATTCGTTTACAACGCCTTCAACGGCGCTTCCTTCACGAACTACGCCGCGAAAGACTGGTGGATTTTCCTCGCCTTGGCTGTCTTTCCGACGTTACTCGGCCACACCGTTTTGAACTGGTCTCTTAAATGGGTCGGGGCCTCTGTCGTGTCCGTCAGCATTCTCGGCGAACCAATCGGCGCGTCCGTTCTCGCGTACGCTGTTTTCGGTGAAACGCTGTCTGTCAGTCAATGGATCGGCGGGGGACTGATTTTGTTCGGTGTGTACGCGTTCGTCCGGACGAAAAAGTAAACAACGCGCGACACTCCTCGATGAGCGTCGCGCGTTTGGCTTTCCCTCTGCCGTGAAAGTGTCATCACGTCCGCCTTTTGCACGAGAGGCGATGTGTCCTTTCCGCGCTAGTGGTTGACGACGCCGACGCGCTGTTCGGGTTTACTGCTCTGGACGATTTCGATTTCTTCCTCGTGTTTCATCAAGTAGTAGCGCACACTGTCAATCAGCGCATACCAACTGGCCTCAATGATGTTGGCAGATACGCCGATGGTGCTCCACTTTTCTTTCCCGTCGGACGATTCGATCAGCACTCTGACAGTGGACGCTGTCGCGTCGGTTTCATCCAGTACACGCACTTTGTAGTCAGAAAGGTACATCTTTTTGATTAAAGGGAAGTACTGCTCCAGCGCTTTTCTCAGGGCGTTGTCCAAGGCGTTTACCGGGCCGTTTCCTTCAGACACAGTGTGCACGACTTCTCCGTTCACCCGCAGTTTGACGACGGCTTCCGTACGCAACACGTCCGCTTCATCGCGTTCGATAAAAATCTTAAAGTGGTCAAACTGGAAGAACTCTTTTAATTCGCCGAGCCCTTCCCTCACCATTAACTCAAACGAAGCTTCAGCTGCTTCGTACTGGTAACCCTTGTGCTCTTGCTCTTTAATTTTGTCTAAAATTTTGCGGGACTGCGGGTCGTGCTTATCCAGTTTCACATTCCACTCTTTCGCCTTAAACAGCACATTGCTCTGCCCCGACAGCTCCGACACGAGAACCCTGCGCTTGTTGCCGATGGATTCCGGCGGGATGTGTTCGTACGTTTCCGGGTGCTTCAAAATGGCACTGACGTGCATGCCGCCTTTGTGCGCGAACGCACTTCTGCCCACGAACGGTTGGTTGTTCGGCGGTACTTGGTTGGCGATTTCGTGGACATATTTAGACACTGTAATGAGATTTTTCAATTGCGATTCATCGACGCAGCTGTAGTTCAGTTTCATCTGCAAGTTGGGGATAACCGAGATCAAGTTGGCGTTGCCACATCTTTCACCGTACCCGTTGATCGTCCCTTGGACGTGCCTCGCCCCTGCCCGGACAGCCGCCAGCGAATTGGCGACTCCTAACTCACAGTCGTTGTGACAATGGATGCCGACCATAACCGATAGCTTCGATACGACGTGCGAGACGATGTCGTAAATTTCATGGGGCATGGAACCGCCGTTCGTGTCACAGAGAACGATACAATCGGCACCTGCTTCTTGCGCCTTTTGGACTGCTTCCAAGGCGTATTCCGGATTGTGCTTGTAGCCGTCAAAGAAGTGTTCCGCATCAAAAATGACTTCTAAACCGGCTCGTTTCAAGTACTGGATCGACTCAAAAATCATGTTTAAGTTCTCTTCCAGTGTCGTCTTTAGTGCTTTAAGTACGTGGAAATCCCACGTTTTTCCAAATATCGCGACCGCTTTCACACCGCTGTCCAAGATTTTCTGCAAGTTGTCGTCCTCTTCAACGTCAATGCCGGCGCGCCGAGTGCTACCGAAGGCGGTGATGGTCGCGTGCTCTAAATGCAATTCTCGCGCCTTTAGGAAAAATTCCATATCTTTCGGATTACTGCCCGGCCACCCGCCTTCGATGTAGTGGATGCCGAGGCCATCCAATTTTCTGGCGATTTTTAGTTTGTCATCTACGGAAAGGCTGATGCCCTCCCCCTGTGTGCCATCCCTCAGTGTCGTGTCGTACAGTAAAACTTGAGGTTTCACCCTACAAAACCCCCTACGTGATGCGTTCCGTCAGATTTCCAGATAATTATCGCTAGTATAACACAGGTTGGTCCTTTATTTCACGCAAATTTTTCGGCGCGTCACCCCTTCGCAAGTCTTTCGTCACGCGAATGCTTTACTTAACGGTCTCATGTCTTTAAGATGTACGTGTGCATAAATCTAGACAGTCACGATTTTCCGAAGTTTCGACCGACACTGTTTCACTATCACATTCTAAACAGCAGGAGGACTTTCATGATCGCCGCCTTTCTACACGGTATTGTATTAGCCTTTGGATTAATCCTTCCCCTCGGTACACAAAATGTGTTTGTATTTAATCAAGGAGCTTCCCAGCCAAAATTCAGAGGGGCCGTTCCCGTTATCCTTACAGCTTCGCTTTGCGATACTCTGCTCATTCTGTTAGCAGTCGTAGGCGTCTCTGTCGTTGTGTTAACAGTCCCGGCATTGCAAACTGCAATCTTTTCTATTGGCATTTTATTTTTACTCTATATGGGATGGTCCATTTGGAAAAGCGACCCCGCAAATTTAAGCGAACCGGAAGCCGCCATGCCAACCAACAAACAAATCGTGTTCGCTATGTCAGTCTCCCTGCTCAATCCCCATGCCATTCTCGATACGATTGGCGTGATTGGAACGAGTTCACTCAGCTATACGGGTTCTGAAAAAGTGGCATTTACTACCGCCTGTATCACGGTTTCCTGGCTCTGGTTTTTCGGTCTCGCTTTACTTGGAAAAGCGATCGGGCAATTTGATTCCGAAGGTAGATTGTTGAAGATCATCAATAGGGTGTCAGCTGTTATCATTTGGGGGGTCGCCGTACACCTGGCGATTCAGGTGATTAAAAGGCTTTGACGGACAGAAGAGCATTTGATCTTTTTCAGATTGACTGCCGGCACCCGTACACGGCGAAATGATCGAGCCGTGTCGCGTTTCTTTTACAGCGTTACTTCAGCAGGATGTCCTTGACTTGTAAATCGCGGGTCAACCACATGCCGTAAGTCAACATCCCCAGCAAAATGCTCGTCAACGCCGCTGATCCGGTAATGGCAAACATGATCAGAATCTGATATTTGACAGCTTCAATCGGGCTTGTTCCGGCTATAATCATCCCCGTCATCATGCCCGGCAACTGCACGAGCCCTACCGTCTTCATGGAGTCGATCGTCGGGATCATGCTCGACTTGACGGCGCGTTTCAGTACGCGGTGCATCGACTGCTTTTGAGAAGCTCCCAAAGCGAGCAGCACCTCGATCTCCGGGACAGAATCTCTCACGCTCTCCTTCAACTGGTTAATCAGCAGACTAGCGACCACCATCGCATTTCCCACGATCATGCCGCTGATCGGGACAACCGTTTCGGGGCGGGGTTCGATAATCCCCACGACCACCATGATCCCCATCGTGACAGCCTCAGTCGTGGCAATGACGAACCACACACGCCACACGAGGCCTTTCAAATCCTTTCCACGAGAAGCGGCATTGTATGCGGCAACCGTGACCATGATAGCGATAACACCAATGACAAAACCTGCATTTTTCTGCTCAAAGACAAATTCCAGGACGAATCCGATGAACGTCAACTGGACGGCGGTGCGAATCGTGGCGATTACAATGTCTTTTTCGAGACGCAACTTTTGCCACATGGACAGAAACAGCGTGATGAAAATAAAGATAAGCGTCATCGACAGTGCAAACGTCGACACTTACCTCCGCCCCCCTGCGTTTGTCTGATAGCGTAGAAAGGCTTGAACTTCTCGAGTTTTATCGTCGTGAAACAGGGCTTCCTGCGTGTCGTACTGCAACAGTCGCTTCCTCGAGACAAACCAAACCCTTTCTGCCAAGCGCCTCATCTGCTCCATATCGTGTGTGACCCACAGCACGGCCAGCCCGTCATCCCTGTTCCGCTTCTTGACGCACGCTTCTACCACCCTTTTGTGGTGGTCGTCTAACGCCGCCGTCACCTCGTCCAACAGTAACAGTTTCGGTTTAAGGGCAAGGGCCCGAATAAGAGATACGCGCTGCTGTTCGCCGCCCGACAGCGTTTTGGCGTCTTTGTGTAACAGTTCTTCGGACAAGCCGACTTCGTGCATTAATTGGAGACACTCTTCCTCTTTAAACGGGCGATGGTGCAGCCTCGGTCCTGCCGACACGTTGTCTAGGACGGTCCCCTCCAACATGACCGGTTTTTGAAACACGAGTCCGATGAGTGCTCGCCATTGCTGTACAGAGTAGTCTCGATCCCTTTTGCCGAACAGCGACATGGAACCGGCGTCGATCGGCTCTAACTTGTTCACCACGCGCAACAACGTACTCTTCCCCGCCCCGAAGGACCGATCACACACGTAAACTGGCCTGCGTCCAATCCGGCGGTCAAATCTTGAAAAATGGTGACTGTTTTGCTTCCGTCCCGATAACGCTTGACAATGTTGTTTAGTCGTAACATCTGGGTTCTCCTTACCTTTTCGCGGTACGTACACGACACCCTCCATTATAGTGGACAGGTCCCTTTTCCTGCAATTTCCTTCCGGTTTTCCGTATAATAGAGTTTAATCACGTTGAGAGGAGGATCTTTTGTTCATGACCAAACAGAAACAGCCGATGTTGTTTCAACCTGTGACGTTGAAGAACATTTCCTTTCGCAATCGCATCGTGGTATCTCCTATGTGCCAGTACTCGGCCGTAAACGGGTTGGCGAACGACTGGCATCTCGTCCACCTCGGTAGCCGTGCCGTCGGGGGTGCCGGGTTAATCATCGCAGAGGCGACTGCCGTGGAACCGCGAGGACGCATCTCACCCGATGATTTAGGCATTTGGGACGATGAACATATAAAACCGTTACAAAACATTACCCACTTCATAAGAGAGAACGGCAGTGTCCCCGGCATTCAACTGGCCCACGCTGGACGAAAAGCGAGTACGCACGCCCCGTGGAAGGGGCAAGGCTATGTCAGTGAGGAAAAAGGAGGTTGGGAAGTCGTATCAGCCAGCGCGATCCCGTACGCGCGCCACTACGGAATGCCCCGCGCGCTTACAGTAGAAGAAATCGGGCGCATCGTCCGCTGCTTTAAGGAGGCAGCCATTCGCGCCCTAGAGGCCGGATTTCAGCTAGTTGAAATTCACGCCGCCCACGGGTACTTGCTGCACCAGTTTCTCTCTCCGTACTCGAATCACCGCACTGACGAGTACGGCGGATCGTTTGCGAATCGAACGCGTTTTCTGATGGAAGTCGTCGAAGCGGTTCGCAGCGTTTGGCCGGACGACTATCCGCTGTGGGTGCGCATATCGGCAACGGACTGGCTGGAACACACCTCACGGCCTTCCTGGACACTGGAAGATTCTGTCCGCTTAAGCCAAATGTTGAGGGAAAAGGGGGTTGACGTCGTAGATGTGTCCTCTGGTGGCAATGCACCGGAACAAAAGATTTCCATCGGACCCGGTTATCAAGTGCCTTTTTCCGAAACGATACGCCGGAAAGCCGGCATAGCCACCTGTGCCGTTGGGCTCATCACCGAAGCTGAACAAGCCGAATACATTTTGCGGGACAAAAAGGCGGACTTTATCGCCTTAGGCAGAGAGATGTTGCGCCATCCGTACTGGCCGCTCCACGCCGCCAAGGCACTCGACGTCGAGGTGAACTGGCCTAAACCGTACGAACGGGCAAAACCGCCAACACGCTAGGGTTTTCCAACATTTACATACACGCTCCGTACATCTTTGGCATCAATTGGTACACATTATAGATATAAAGTGGAGGTGATGAAAATGGCAAACAGCCGCAATACAAACCAACTTTTGGCACCAGCTGCGAGACAAGCACTGGACCAAATGAAATTCGAAATCGCCCAAGAGTTTGGCGTCCAATTAGGTCCTGACACCACTTCCCGTGCCAACGGATCTGTCGGAGGAGAAATTACGAAGCGATTGGTCGCTCTGGCAGAACAACAACTGAGCAGCGGTATATAAAATCGAGCGACTCGTAAGGTAAAGACCCGTATCACACTTAAGGTGATACGGGTCTTTTACAAGCGAACGATTCCTTTGATATTCCCTGCTTCGATCAGACGGTCCGTTTCCTCGTATAGGTAACGCATCACTTCATCGAGGTGACGCAAGAGCTGGTCGACACTTGACTTCACGCGGCCATTTTCAAAAACGTCAAGCGGAGCAGGAAGTTCATCTTCGTCGAGAACAGCGTAATCCCCATTAGGCATGACCATCACGTCGACGATCATGTCGGTGTATGACACACAGTTTTCCGCTATGCATGTATCTTTCACAATGTTAAAGTACGATCCTAAGGAGATGCCGGCCGGCGTCCGCCAATGGTAGACGTTGTAAGGCAAGTGCTCCCAGTAATAGGCGACGGTGTACGTTCCGGCCGGGATGTGAACGGTCCAGGACGCGGCATTCAGCTTGAACGGTTGTGGAATGGCGTACAGCAGCACCATTTCCCTCTCGCGCCTTCTGACCAGTCGGCAACGGTACTCCGTCACCGTTCCGTCGTACCGCTTTTTGCGCTCGATGACGTGCATCGCATCACACCCTTATCACATATACCGTCACGTCAACACCCGTTTTGTCTCTATCATACCCCCCTGGCGCTGCCCGGCGGGTTTACGGACTTGAAAGGCCATGTAGCACATCACTCCGAACAAGAACGACACGATGGTAGTATGGACAATGGACACCATCAACTGGATTCCTGTCAGCACCGTCAAACCGCCGCTCACCACTTGTAACACAATGAGGGCGAACGATGCCACACTGCCCCAGTAAACGTCTTTTCTGTCTCTGTAGTGACGGATCGCCACATACGTAATGTAGGCGATAAAGATAAACGACAGGGCCGCCGCGACACGGTGGCCAAACTGAATCCCTTCAATGCCCGAGAGGGGCGGAATCAGCTGTCCGTTACACAACGGCCAGTCAGCACAGCCCATGCTCGCATCGGCGTGGCGCACGTAAGCACCCGTGTAGACGACTAAGTAAATGAAGACAGCCGCCGACCAGATTAAGTAGCGAAATGAGTCGGTCACATCGGTCAGGCGCACTTCGTGCGGTTGATCCCCTCGGAACACGAGCATAGTCAAAAGAAGGACGCATGTGAAGCAGAGCAGAGAAAAACCGAAATGCAAAGCCAGGACGGCATCCGACTGGCCGAAGACGACAGCCATCGCGCCGAGCGCCCCTTGAAATGCGATGAAAAACACGCTACCGATGGCAAACCATTTGACAGCTCGACTTTTCCGCATTGCGGCAACTGCCCAGATCGCAAAAATCAGTACGAGCAGACCCACAATGCCAGAAACGATGCGGTGGCTGTACTCGATGACCAGTTCGAGATTGACGGAAGACGGGATCAGTTCGCCGTGACAAAGGGGCCACGAATCGCCGCACCCTTCACCGGATTCTGTTTTGGTCACAACCGCCCCCATAACGAGGATGAGATACGTCCCGAACGTCGTTAAAATACCGAAAGACTTCAGCCATCTCTTCATCATTAAAACACCACGTTTCAGCATGTCTGTACTATTCAATATACCACAAACGATGAGAAACACTCGCCTGAATCATGAACATTTTTTCACGTTGTGACGGAACGCTTCCAGCAGAAGCCCAATATACTGTTGGAGAAGCTGGATGTAGACGGAGGTGACCCATGTCACGCGTATCTGCCAGAGAACAAGACGTGAGGCTGCTCGCCCAATTAATGCGTGCCGAAGCAGAGGGTGACTTGGAATTGGGAATGCTCATGGTCGGAAACGTCGGCGTCAATCGCGTCGTCGCCAACTGTTTGGACTTCGTCGGCATTCGCACCATTGAACAAATGGTGTTTCAGTCGCCGGGCGGTTTTGAAGCTGTACAGCATTCGTACTTTTACCAGCCCCCCAGGGAACGAGACATTCGGTTAGCCCGACAAGTCATCCGCGGAGAGCGGTACGATCCCGCCACATACGCGCTGTGGTTCTTCAAACCATCCGGAAGTTGCCCTCCGACGTGGTACAACCAACAACACAGCGGCCGCTACAAAAGCCACTGTTTCTATATTCCCAGGCAAGAAGACTGTCCGAACGTATTCTAGCTATTTAAAAAAAGGAGAGGATCCCATGTACCGTTACGACGGACATATCCCGCCATCTCATCCGTCGCCTTATGTCAACTGCGACAGTTTTTATCCCAGTCAAATGGGGGCGGAAGCGAGCCAACAGATGGAAGAGTCGTACATTGAAAATATTTTGCGCCTGAATATCGGCAAAGTGGTGACGATCTACTTGACGTACGAGAACAACCGCGAATGGAACGCCAAGGTCGTCACGGGAACATTAAGGGCAGCAGGACGAGACTATTTGTTGCTCAGAGATCGGGAGACCAACAAAGATTACTTATTCCGCATGATTAACGTGGATTACTTTGTATTTGACGACATCGCCTTTACGCCCCCTGAACAGGGATGACCGATTCGTGCACATGAGCTAAGTTTAGAAACAGAGGGGCAGCGGCTGCTACTCCAAGGCAGAACCGCTGCCTCTCTCCGACTCAAAGCGGTGTAGCCGTTCGGAAATGGAAGGATGCGTATAACGCCACCATCTAATGAAGCGAGGGGGATACGTTTCCGACCTCCCTTTACGGGCTAACTGCTGAAAACCGCTGATCCCAGCCTCCGGAGCGCCTGTCATCTGGAGCGCGTACTCGTCGGCCGACGTTTCCATAACCCTGGAAATTCCAGTATTTACTGGGGTCGCCACGAAATGGACGACAGAAAAAACGAGTAACAGTACCGGGAGCGCCGTGACACGTGAAAGGGACGGAATGTCCCACAGCCATCCGAACTTCGCGAGCAGCCATCTCGAACCGCGAAAGACAAGGTACAGCGACAAAAAGGTCCCTGCAATGCTGAAAAAGGTACCCCAGTAAACGTGTCTCATCTGATAATGTCCGATTTCGTGCGCCATCGTGAACAAAATTTCCTCTGTCGACATCTGTTCAAGCATCGTGTCCCACAAAACGATGCGCGCATTAGATCCGATTCCGGTCACGTAGGCGTTCAACGCATTGGTCCGTTCCGACATGTTCACTTCGTACACGTTGTCCGCCGGTATACCGGCCTGATCGGCCAGGGCGAGAATGTCGGCTTTCAACTCTGATTCACGCAGCAGCGTGTAATCGTTAAACAGCGGATCGAGGACGACGGGTTGGATAAAGACAAAAAACAGCGTGAGCGGTACGGAGATTAGACCCATCCAGGCCCACCATCTCCTGGGGCTGTTCCGTATGAAGAAAAACAGGAGGAACACGACAGGCAGGGACATGGCGACGGACAGCAACGACGCTTTCAGCTGATCTGTCAGCCAAAACCCGACACTCATATTCGACACGCCAGAATAGCGGGACAACGCGTAGTAAGCCCCATGAAACGGCAGTTGGATCAGTTCCACCGCCGTCAAGACCGCAACGGCAAAAGCCGTACCGGACCATATCCGCAACTTGATGCGACGGTCTAGCCACTCTTTTGCCCTTCGAAACCAACCGGCAAACAGACCAATCAGCACCAACAGCCACATCAACGGTGTCTGCAAAAAATAAAGCAGGTCCCGTATCCGGGCGAAAAGGGCATTTTCCTCAAGTTCACCTTCTGGAATGAAGGTCTTAGGATCGGCTACCGTCCCCACCCAACCGTCCGGTACCGGGACAGGGCGCTGCACACTGAATAAACCGACTGCCAACGCAATAGCATACACGATAAAGAGCACGACGAACCATCGTACGGATTTGTTGTCCATGGCGACCGTCCACCTACTTTGGCTGTTTTGTTTTCATTCGTATGCTTGGCCAGGCAAATCATGAGTGAGACTTCCTCGCCTGCCTGTCCAACATGAGGAGGAAAACTTCGATGTCCTACATAACGATCATGTCCTTTAACATCCATCACGGCAGAGGTACAGACGGTGTCCTCAACTTGCAACGCATAGCCGACTTAATTGCAGCGTGCGATGTAGATCTGGCCGTCTTGAACGAAGTGGACCGGAACTTTTCCAGCCGAAGTGACTACATCGACCAAATTGACTGGCTGGCACACTATTTACAGATGGACTACGCGTTCGGCCCTGCCGTACACCGTGGAGAGAATAGAGAGTTCGGGAACGCTGTCCTATCCCGCTATCCCATTGCGGACATTCAAAACTATCGCTTACACTACCGCCTCGTTGAAGACCGTGCCCTACTGGATGTCACGTGTCTCATCGACGCTCAACCGATTAAACTGTATGCCACTCACCTCAGCCTGGACAGAATCACCCACAGACGACAAACGTCGTTTATTTTGAACAAAGTGAAAGAAACCCGACTGCCTGTCATGTTGGCTGGAGACTGGAACATGAAACCGGGCAGTTCCCCATGGTGCAACGTCACCCGTCACTTGATCGACAGCTGGCAGGAAGCGGGAGAGGGAGCCGGATGTACTTATCCTTCATATCGGCCCCGCGCCCGGTTGGATTACATCTTTTTGAGCCCGGCCTTTCGCGTTGTCCAAGCCGACGTCGTGAAGACTCTACCGGAAGCGTCCGACCATCTGCCACTCGTCATCAAGGTATACACCCATTTTCAATAATTATGTTTCCACGTTTGCCTCTAGTGAATATACCTATGGGTGAAAGATGATAACAGGAAGGATGATCAAGGTGAGGAACCGAAAGCCGAGAAAGCCTGTCCGCAAAAAAAAGCGACAGATTCCGATCGATGATGAGTGGATCATAGACAACATCGTGAACCGAAACGATCTTGACACACCACAAGATCACGATTCTGCCCAACTGCACACCGCCAGCACAAAAACCCCCGCCTCCATCGAACGCATTTCCAAACCTTACATTTACACGGGTGATTTGTCCAATGAATCAGTGACGAGTGAAAAGCTGGCAAATCAATCCGTAACCAGTTCCAAAATTAAAAACAATGCCGTACAGCGCGATCACCTTTCGGACAACATCGTGAACACGTCCAAACTGGAAAACGGGTCCGTGACCGCCCCCAAAATCGTGCCGGGCGCTGTCAAAGAGCAACACATCGCTTCCGGATCCATCAGCGGGGAAAAAATCAAACGCGAGACGATTCAATCTAAACACTTAATGGAAAACAACATTACAGGCGACCGGCTCGTCGACTACAGTATCGACGACACAAAGTTGAAAGACAGGTCCATCCACTCTCGCCATCTGGCTGCCGGTCATGTGCAGGGAGAACACATTGCCGATCAAGCCATCACGTCGCAGAAGATTAAGAGCGGATCGATTACGGCCAACAGCCTAGCCAACAGCTGTGTGGATCAGGCAAAGTTGAAAGACGGCGTCATCTCCACCGCCAAGCTGCAAGACGGTGCTGTCACAAGTGACAAAATCAGTAGAGAAGCCATTACCTCGAGCAAATTGGATCAAGCCTCTGTAAAAGGAAAACACATCGCCGACCAATCCGTCCAAACGCATCACTTGGCGGACAAAGCTGTTACGGAAGAGAAAGTGTCTGCCAATAGCATCCACTCGGACGCTATCAAGCGTCAAGCCGTCCAAAGTCATCACATCCAACAACAGGCTATCGAAATGCACCATTTAGCGGACAAAGCCGTGACGAAAAGGGCCATCTCCCCTGCGTCCATTCAAGGAGACATGTTGGAAGAACAGACGATTTCCGGAAAACATCTCTCTCCGGGAAGCGTTTCCGAAAAACACCTGGCTGAACACGCTGTCACCAAAGCCAAAATCGCCCCAAAATCCGTCGACAGCCACATCATCGAAGATGATGCGGTGACGAGCACACACATCGTGCCGAAGGCCATTCAGGAACACCACCTTGAACAGAGGTCCGTCGGGAGCTCCCACATCAAAGAAGGGAGCATTCACGAACACCACTTGGCGGAAAACAGCGTATTTGGGTCCAAACTGGCAGATAAGTCTGTCACCACGTCTAAACTGTCACCTGAATCGGTTTCAACGGACAAAATGATCGATTACGCCATCACCACCGCGAAGTTAGGCGAAAGTTCCGTCACGTCTTCCAAAATCGCACCCGATTCTGTCGAGACTGCCCACTTGCGAGACCATTCCGTCGCCAGTGAAAAGTTGACCGAAGAAGCTGTTCAGGCACATCACATCGCGGACGACGCGATCCAAAGCCGCCACATTCAAAACAAGTCGGTCACTCGAGACCACCTCGCCAATGAAACGATCACATCTGTCCAATTGGCACCGGAAGTCATAGAATCGCGGCACATTCAAGCCCAGGCGGTCACCAACGACAAATTGGCAGAGGAAGCCGTTCGCCAATCGCACATCGCATCGGAAGAAATTCACAGTCATCACTTAGCACCTGATTGTATCCACAGTGATCACTTGCAGTCTTGGGTCATCCGGCAGGATCACCTTGTCGACGGTTCTGTCACATCACCGAAGATCGCTTCAGAATCCATCCGGTCAGCCCACATCTCCGATGCTGCTGTCACAGCGGATAAACTGGCGGAGGAATCTGTCAACACTCGTCACTTACAGGAACAAACCGTTACGGGGAATAAGATCGCTTCTGAATCGATACAAGCGAGGCACATGGCCGCTGAAACGGTAGAAGCGCGTCACATCCGCAGCCGTTCAGTCGAAAGTGCCCACCTGGCCAAGGAAGCGGTCATGACGGACACCATCGCAGACGGAGCCGTAACCGGCGATAAAATCGCTGACCACTCCATCGGACTGGAGAAACTGTCTTTCAACCCTTTCCACACTTACAGTCAAAACAACAGCCAGTTCGGTGTGGGCACATTTCGGATTAGGGAAAACGAAAGCGAGGTTTTCCTCGATGTTCAGTTCAACCGACCGTATTCTTCACCTGAATACGCCGTCGTCGCCATGACCGATCGCCCGGGGTGCACGGCCAGCTTAGAAGAACGCCGAACAGACTCGTTTTCCATCCGCATTCAGACGCCATCGGAACCAGCAGAGACTGCGGTGGAAGGGACATTCTTCTGGATTGCGGTCGGAAGCCATGCCGCCCAATCTGCTGAGGCAGGCAATGCAAAAGAGCGTGATTCCATTTCCGCCTTCGAATCGCAAGGGGATGAGGAACCGTTGGCACAAGCACAGGAGGGCGCAGCCGAAACACATTTGGACGACTCGGAGCCAATCTACACTCTGTCTTCCAACCATGAAGTCGACACTTCAACGAGTGACGCAGAAGAGGTCGACGCTACGGCCGAAAGCAGCGCCCAATCCACTCACGCAGAAGATATGGATGCCGCATCCGATGAAGTGACGTTCACGGTCCATTGGACGTCGACAGAGGAGGACGACACGTAAAAACAAAAATTTAAAGGGGCGGTCGGTTGGCAGACGCCCCTTTCACCTTACGCATTTCACTTAAAGCCAGAAAACGTTGAAGCGGCTGGGAGGTTTCACTTTATGTCCTACGCTCAGCCCGTTTGCGGTTGATAGTAGGCCGGATACTGCTTCTCAAATGCCTTGATTTTATCTTCGTACTGCAACGTCACGCCGATATCGTCCAGGCCTTGTAACAGGCACTGGCGCCGGTAGCCGTCCACGTCAAATGTGACGTGAAACTCACGGTCGTCTGAAATGGTGCACTTTTCTAAATCCACCGTCAGCGTAAACCCTTCTTGCCCTGCTTTTTGAAACAGCTCATCGACGGTCTCCGCCGGCAACTGGATGGGCAAAATGCCGTTTTTAAAACAGTTGTTGTAAAAAATGTCGGCGAAAGACGGGGCGATCAGCACTTTAAATCCGTAGTCGAGAAGGGCCCACGGCGCGTGCTCCCGCGAAGAACCGCAGCCAAAATTGTCCCTGGCGAGCAAAATGCTGGCCCCTCTGTATTGAGGTTTGTTTAGCTCGAATTCGGGGTTTTCGTTTCCCGCTTCGTCGAAACGCCAGTCGTAAAAGAGAAACTGCCCGAAACCGGTCCGTTCGATGCGCTTTAAAAATTGTTTCGGTATAATGGCGTCCGTGTCCACGTTGGCTCGGTCTAGCGGCGCGACCAACCCGGTATGTCGTTTAAACGGCTCCATGTTCAGACACCTCTTCTTCCACGAATTTCCACTTGCGCACGTCCACGAAGTGGCCTTCAATTGCGGCTGCTGCCGCCATCGCCGGACTCACTAAATGCGTGCGGCCGCCGCGGCCCTGTCGACCTTCAAAGTTGCGGTTCGACGTCGACGCACACCGCTCACCCGGCTGCAAAATATCGGGGTTCATGCCGAGACACATGCTGCACCCCGCTTGGCGCCATTCAAATCCAGCCGCTTTAAACACTTTATCCAGCCCTTCTTTTTCTGCCTGTCGTTTCACTTGTTGTGAGCCGGGCACGACCATCGCCCTCACGTTGGGAGCGACCCGCCGCCCGCGAACGACTTTCGCCGCTTCGCGCAGATCTTCAATCCGGCCGTTCGTACACGAGCCGATAAACACCCGGTCAATTTGAATTTCCGTCATCGGTGTACCGGGCTTTAGATCCATGTACTCCAGCGCCAACTCGGCGGCTTTGCGCTTCGTCGGGTTGTCGAAAGAAGCCGGGTCCGGGACAACCCCGTTAATGTCGGTCCCCATGCCCGGACTGGTGCCCCACGTCACTTGCGGCGCCACTTCAGAGGCGTCAATTTCGACACGGCTGTCAAATTCGGCCCCTTCGTCTGTGCGCAACGCTTTCCACTCTTCCACCGCCTTGTCGAACAGTTCCCCTTTCGGTGCCCGTTCACGACCGCGCAAATACTCAAACGTCGTTTCGTCCGGTGCAATCATGCCGGCGCGCGCCCCGGCTTCAATCGACATGTTACATATCGTCATCCGCTCTTCCATCGACATTTTTTCCAAAGCTTCGCCGGTGTACTCAATGACGTGGCCGGTGGCAAAGTCCGTGCCGAATTTGGCGATAATGGCCAAGATCAAGTCTTTCGCTTTGACTCCCGGTTGGAGATCACCCTTTACGTGCACTTCCATCGTTTTCGGCTTCGCTTGCTGCAAACATTGGGTGGCCAGTACGTGCTCGACTTCACTCGTGCCGATGCCGAAGGCTAAGGCGCCGAAGGCTCCGTGAGTCGACGTGTGACTGTCCCCGCACACAATCGTTTTGCCCGGAAGAGTTAAGCCGAGCTCCGGCCCTATGACGTGCACGATCCCCCGTCTGGCACTGAAGAAATCGGCCAGCTCAATGCCGAACTCCTCGCAGTTCCTCTTCAACGTCTCCATCTGCTTGGCGGAAATCTCATCTTCTACTCCCAATTTCGGGTCCGTCGTCGGAACGTTGTGGTCCATCGTCGCAAACGTCAAGTCCGGCCGGCGCACGCGTCTCCCGGACAACCTCAACCCTTCAAACGCTTGCGGCGACGTCACTTCGTGGACCATGTGGAGATCGATGTACAAGATGCTCGGTTTCCCCGGCTCTTCGTGAATGACGTGTCGATCCCAGATCTTCTCAAACATTGTCCTCGGTTTCATACCCTCACCCCACCTATTTTAAAAGTTGCTAAACACGACAGAAATTATCCTCTATTTTACCAACATTGACACGAAACGGGAACCACGACATTGACATAACGCGTCAACGCGGGTCCCGCCGTTTACTCCGTTGATCTGCCTGACCTCAACCTGACGCAACAAAACTTTCTGCAACGACCACGTTTGCCGTACTCTTATCCTACCGCAAAAAATTCTATTAGTCCAAGATATATATTGTATAATGACGATAGGTACAAACTATCATTAAGGAGACATTTCATGGAAACGCGATTGCTCAAATACGCTTGCGAAGTATACCGCAAACAGAGCTTTACCCAGGCTGCCAAAGCGTTAAACATCGCCCAGCCGTCCCTCAGCCAACAAATTGCCAAACTGGAGCGAGACCTCGGAGTCCGGCTGTTTTTCCGAGACCGCAACAAAGTGACACCGACACCGGAAGGGATACGCTTTTTCAAACGAGCCGAGCACATCCTCCAACTGCATGAAGACCTTGAACGCGAGATGCGGGAGCAGAGCGAAGGCGCGACGGGCGACTTGATCATTGGTACGACGGTCATCACGGGCGGCCATGTGTTGCCGCCACTCCTCCAGTCTTACCAAGTCCAATACCCGCAAGTCACCGTGCGGCTTGTGGAGGAGTCGACAGAGACGATAACCGAACTTACGGTCAAAGGGCACGTTGATGTGTCCATTCTGTCTCTTCCTGTGGAGGACTCCCGCTTAACCACGAAGACAATGCTCACCGAACCGCTGTTCCTTGCACTGCCGACAACGGACGAAGCATGGTTGCCGGAGGGACTAACTCGCCAAACACCATCCGTCCGTCTGGAAGAACTTGCCGGCGCCCCGTTTATTTTGTTAAAGCGGGGCTACGGTTTCCGACAAACTGTGCTCGGCCTGTGTGCTGAAAGCGGCTTCCAACCGCGCGTCGCTTATGAAACGAGCAGCATCCAAACAGCCCTTTCCTTTGTGAAGCACGGGTTAGGCGTCACCCTCGTCCCCGAAATGGTGGCCCGGAACAACATCGGGCCCGTGTACTTGTCCCTCGCTTCCAAACCGACGCGAACGCTCGTCTTCGCTTATCACAAAGACCGCTACCTTCCCAACGCTGCCCGTTCATTTCTTGACCTGTATGATAGAGTCACACAGGAGAGTAAACGTCACTAAAACAAAAAAAGTACGAACGGTTCAGAGAAAGGATCAGGATCGACTAAGACACCCCACCCTTGAGCCGTCCGTACCGAAATAAGGAAATTCAGCACAACAGAAACTCCCATATCATCTGCTTCTCTTGCATCTCAGCGGTTGTTTGAACACTGTGTCTGTCCAAAACACCCGCTGTCGATGCGTCACTGCAGGATGTACCGGTCCTCGGCAAACGCTTCGCCCCTCACTTCTTCGAAAGCCCGCAGCAAATCGTCTGTTTGCATCGATTTTTTCTGTTCAGGGGGAATGTCGAGAATTATTCGGCCTTCGTGCATCATAATCAGCCGGTTGCCGAGCTGAAGGGCTTGTTCCATGTTGTGTGTCACCATTAAGGTCGTCAAGGAAAATTTGGCCACGATATCGCGGGTGAGCTGCGTCACTAACGCTGCCCGCTTCGGGTCTAGGGCCGCCGTGTGTTCGTCCAGAAGCAAAATTTCCGGTTGGGTAAAAGTGGCCATGAGCAACGACAGCGCCTGACGCTGACCGCCAGAAAGCAACCCGACTTTCGCCTTTAAGCGGTCCTCTAACCCGAGTTCCAGTATCGACAGATGTTCCCGGAAAAAATCGCGTTTTGCCTTTGTCACCCCTAATTTGAGCGTCCGCTTTTTCCCGCGCCGGTAAGCGAGGGCCAAGTTTTCCTCGATAGTCATACTTGGGGACGTGCCAGCCATCGGATCTTGAAAGACCCGTCCGATGTAACGGGCGCGCTCGTGTTCCGTTAGAGCCGTCACATTTTCGCCGTTAATCGCAACAGTCCCTTCGTCGCTTTTCAGCCGACCGGCGATAACATTCAGCAACGTTGACTTTCCCGCTCCGTTACTTCCGATGACCGTGACAAAATCACCGGCCTCCAGGTGAAGATTAATCCCGTTTAGCGCCTTCTTTTCATTGACAGTGCCGGCGAAAAACGTTTTCGAGACGTTTTCCAGTCGTAACATTAGCGCTCCTCTCCCTTCGCCTGTGAGCGGACACTGCCTGCGACGCTAAACCGCGGCAGACGCCGAAATAGGGACCACTGGGGCAAAGTGAGCGCGAGAACGACGAGAACGGCCGAAATGAGTTTCATGTCCGACGGATTGAATCCCAGTTCCAGCGACAACGTAATGACAATGCGGTAGACGATCGAACCGAGAATGACCGCCAGGGTCGACACGACAATGCTACGGTTGCCGAACAGCACTTGGCCGATGATAACCGAAGCTAGCCCGACCAAAATTAAACCGATCCCCATTCCGATGTCGGCAAACCCTTGGTACTGGGCGATGAGAGCGCCGCTTAAGCCCACCAATCCGTTGGAAAGGCTGAGGCCTAACATTTTCGTATGGTCTGTATTCACACCGAGACTTTTAATCATTTCGGGACTGTCGCCAGTGGCCTGCACACTCAAGCCGATCTCCGTATGCAACAGCCAGTCGAGCAACAGTTTAATGACCACGACAATCAGGGCTAAGAGGACTATGGAAAGCCAGGTTCCCAGATAGCCCCCGTCCCTCAACGGTGTGATCAATGTATCCTCGCGGAGCAACGATAAATTCGCCTCGCCCATAATGCGCAAGTTAATCGAATACAGGCCGATCATCGTCAAGATCCCAGCGAGCAAACCGTTAATGTTCCCCTTGGTGTGTAGGATTCCAGTGATCCACCCGGCGATCATGCCCGCCACGACGGCGGCCAGCGTCGCCCAAAGGGGGGGCACACCGCTGATGATGAGTTTCGCGGCGACAGCGGCTCCCGTCGTAAAGCTGCCGTCTACGGTCAAATCCGGCATATCCAGAATGCGAAATGTCAAGTACACGCCGAGAGCCATGACCGCGTATATGAGTCCTAGGTCTATCGCTGTGCCCATCTAACCCTCTCCTACTCAATGACGTTGTCCGCTTGGTCCAGCAGCTCCTGAGGGATGTCGACCCCCATGCGCTCCGCAGCGGACACATTGATGCTCAATTCGATATCTTCCAGCGTCTCCACTGGCATATCCGCTGGGTTTTCACCCTCTAATATTTTAATGGCCATCTCCCCGGTTTGGTAACCGAGTTTTTCGTAGTTAATGCCCCACGTCGCCAATCCGCCGCGCTCAACGCTGTCCCCTTCTCCGACAATGAGGGGAATTTGCGATTCTTCCGCAACTTGAATCATCGACTCTAACGCGTCGACAATCGTGTTGTCTGTCGGAACGTAGAAGGCGTCGACGTTTCCTGCCAGCGACTGGGCCGCCTGCAACACTTCACTTTTATTGCTCACCGTCGCCAGTTCCAACTCCAAACCAAGTTCGTCCGCTGCCTCCTGTGCCAATTCGACCTGTACTTCCGAATTCACTTCGCCGGAACTGTACACGATCCCTACAGTTTTGGCATCAGGGGCAATTTCCGGGATGAGAGACAGCTGATCTGCCACTGGATTTAAATCGCTCGTCCCAGTGACATTGCTTCCTGGCGCTTCCCAACTTTCCACCAATCCAGCCTCAACCGGCTCTGTCACTGCCGTGATCAACACCGGGATATCCGTGATCGCTTGCGCAGTCGCTTGTGCCGCAGGGGTGGCGATGGCCAGAACGAGATCGACTCCGTCAGAAGCGAACTTGTTGGCGATGGAGGTGGCGGTTGACTGATCTCCTTGAGCGTTCTGCACATCGAATGTCACATTGTCCCCTTCGGTATATCCGTTGTCGGCAAACGCCTGCATAAACCCTTCCCGAGCGGCATCGAGGGATGGATGCTCAACGAGCTGGTTGATGCCGATTGTGACCGACTCATCGCCTTCACTCGTCGCTTCATCGCCTTCGCCCGTTTCCGCAGCGTTTTCTTCAGTCTCTCCCGCGTCAGAAGACGGCTGTCCGCATGCCGCCAACACGAGCATGAGCGCTAGCAGAACAAGGGTTAAGGGCCCCCATCTCTTTTTCATCGTACACGTCTTCCTCCCCTTTTTTAAAATAGCGCGTTAACGCCTACACACTGTAACGCGTTGAACGATAAACTTATCCTTTATCTTACCACAAGATCAGGGACTGTTGGACTATGAATTTTCATGTCGGTTACGTTCCCTCGTTTTCATGTATAATGGGATCAGGACGAATCGCGAAAGGTGGATAACGTCGCAATGGACTTGTCAAGTCTTCATTCATACCCGTTGAAATTTCGCCCGATTGCAAAAGAGCGCGTGTGGGGCGGAGACCGTCTCGCCCCTTTTTTTCAACTTGATGAAAACGGTAAAATCGGAGAGGTTTGGACGCTTTCCGGACACCCTCACGGGACGAGTGTGTGCGTCAACGGCCCTCTAGCGGGACAAACGCTGCCAGACATTGTCGCGCAATACCCTGGTTTCTATTTAGGGCGTACGGACCGAGACTGTTTTCCGCTGTTAGTGAAGTTTATCCACGCTGAACAAGACTTGTCTGTACAAATTCACCCGGACGACGCATACGCCCAAAAGCACGAGGGGGATTACGGTAAAACAGAGGCGTGGTACATCGTCGAGGCCGATCCAGGGGCAACCGTCCACTACGGGCACACCTTTCCGAACCGGACCACATACGAAAAAGCCGTTCGAGAAGGCACAGTGAAAGACTATTTGCGATACGTAGAAGTGGCCGCAGACGACTTTATTTTTGTTCCTTCCCGCACCCTCCACGCCATTATGGGCGGCGTGATGTTGATCGAAGTGCAACAGACGTCGGATGTCACCTACCGAGTGTACGACTGGGACAGGGTGGATTCCAACGGGAAACCGCGTGAACTGCACACAGATCAGGCCGCCGATGTCCTGCGCTACGAAGCGCAGACCGTCCCCGATGAACGGCATATCGTCTTTGACACCGCGGAAGTTGTGCAAGAACATTTAATCCAGTGCGCGTACTTTACGATCGACAAGTGGGAGCTTTCCGCTCCACACGCCGTTCCCCTCGGAAAAAAAGGACAGCCAGACGTGCTCATATGTGCCCAGGGAAAAGGCCTTCTCGCATACGACGGAGGTCACGCACTGCCCATATCACAAGGTGACACGCTGCTCGTACCGGCCAATCTGGACGTTTACGAAGTCGAACCACACGGTGAGATCACGTTACTCCGGGCCTATTACTAACGATGTCTTTGGCATCAAATACCGCATCAATGGAAGAGTGGGAGACGGAAACGTCGATGTGGACGCCGGCTACTCCATGACAGAGGTCCCTAGAAACGGGCCTCTCACCAGAGTTGCTAGCGTTCTTTTACGACACGTCGGACTGGCTGTATTCGGGTGTAAACAGTTTGCGCAACACGAGAGTAACAGCCCCGATGACCGTGGCCTGGTCACCCAGTTTAGCCGTCACGATCGTCGTCGACCTGGCGGGAGTGTCCAAGGCTCTCGCTGCCACTGTATCTTTTAGCGGCCCCATGATGAACTGAGCGGCTTTTGCCACGCCGCCGCCGACGATGACTCGTTCTGGATTGAGCGTATTGATGAGATTGGCCAACCCGATTCCGAGGTAGCGCCCCGTCTGCCGCAAGATGTCGAGAGCGAGGGCGTCCCCCTCCAACGCCGCATGGTAGATTGCTTCTCCTGTGATGTCCTTTCCTTCGAGTACACTGCTTCTTCCCGCTTGAATCTGCTCCCTCGCCCGGGCCGCCACAGCTGGACCCGAAACGAGCGTCTGTAGACAGCCGTTATTCCCACACGTACATGGTGGACCATCGGGATCGACAGTCGTATGCCCCACTTCACCAGCCGTAAAACTCGCCCCTCGAAACAGTTTTTGATCCAGTATAATTCCGGCTCCCACTCCGTTGCCCACGTTTACGCAAATAAAGTTGTCGATCCCTCGGCCGTTGCCGAACCAGCTCTCTCCCAACGCCATCGCCCGCACGTCGTTGTCAACTTCAACCGGTACGTGAAATTCTGCTTCCAACTGTTCACGCAGTGCCATGTTGCGAAGGTTTAAATTCGGGGCGAAAATGGCGACCCCCTTGTCGGGATTGACCAAGCCGTGCATCCCGATGCCGATCCCCACAATGCTGCCTTCTTTCAATGGCTTATCCATGACAGTGCGAATCCCGTTTTTGAGTAAAGTCATAAATCGACCTTCCGATAACGGGTGCGGAAGATCGACCTGGTGAGATTCGAAAACCGACGCATTCAGATCCGTGACCACAATGCTGATCTGTCGGCTGCCGACGTCGACACCGACCACGTGAAAAGCCGATGTGTTGATGGTGAGCATGATCGGTTTCCGCCCGCCTTTCGACTCGCCGAGGTTGCGTTCGATGACAAGGCCGGAAGAGATCAACTCACTGACGATGTTCGTCACCGTCGGAGGCGTGAGATTCGTTTTTTTCGCGATCTCCGCCCGTGAGATCGGCCCGTCCGTGCGGATGACATTGAGAATCAGCGTTTTGTTGAGCGACTTCATCAATTGAAAGCTTCCAACTAAGTGGTTGGCCATACAACTCCTCCTAGGAGAAAACACGGGGCAACCGGTGACTCAACCGGATGGCCTCAATTTCCATTAACCGGTCGGGTTTTGTCCCGAGTGTACACTGTTCCCCTCATTCTATGGGTATCTTATCGGATCAAGATATCGGGGCGCAAGTAAGTGACTCCGTTCTCTTCCACTTCCATGTAAACCCAGTCGCCCGTGTGGGTGAGAAATTCGTTTTCCCTCTCTCCCACCAGGAGAGTGTCTTCCGACTTGATCCCGCGAATGGCCGGATTCCAGGCGAACGCCTGGTTAAGCTCTACGTTTCCAGACACTTCTGGTGTGGCGAAAAACTCCCGCGCCTTATACCCCGTCGGCCCACCTTGGTGTAAATAACGCCAGTCGTCTCCGTGACCCACTTTGGCGTATGTATCGAGGCCGGTTTGAAACACATCTTTAATCGGAACGCCCGGCCTGGTCGCGGCATTCATCGCGGCATCAATCTGTGCCAGTTTCCACTTGTTTTCCTCCAGTTCTTGCGGAAGTGTTCCAAAGTGAACAAAGCGGGTCACATTGCTGATCAGGCCCCACTTTTCTGCGCACAGGACAAGCATCGCGTACGACTGCAACCGTTTGTCCGTCGGGATTGGGTGCCGGTATTTAAAGATGCGGTCGTCAGTCGCCACGAGCAACACCGTCGGCTGAATGCCGTCTTGCAACACTCTGGCCGCCAGACTAGCCGCGATTTGGTGCTCCGTCCAACCTGGTTCGATGTCACGGCACGTCGCCTCTACCGCCCGGGCGGCCTTTTGCGACAGCCAGCGGTAGCGGTCGATTTCTCCGGTGGAAAGGCTGTACCGAAGGGGTGCCAGCTCTTGCTCCACATGGGGAAAGTGGGCAAACGGGACGTCGCTCCCGACCCTTTTCCCTTTACACAGTTGGAGGATGGCGCCTTCGGTACCTTCGTACCACTCAGGTGTGACGAATTCGTAACCCAACCCTTCAAGTTCCTCTTCGTAGAGACGGAGAGATTCCATTTTTGTCGTAACGCAGTACTGGATGTCGCGAAAAATCAGTAAGTCGGCAACTCCGAGCTCAGTCGCCAACTCGATGTGGTTGTCCCTCCCTCCCGTGACCCAGGAAAAGTTGCGACGCGTCCGTAAAAGGACACCGTCCAACGCCTGTTCAGTTAAAAATGCCCGAACTTTCTCCAACGGTTCACTTACAGTGAACGTCATACTCATCCCCTCCCATTACTTGATCGAAGCCAACCTTATCTCGCATTACGTCATCTGTTGCGATCACTTTTCAGTTACATCATGTCTTCCGACAACCCCCTCCCCACACCGCGTTACATGATGTTCATTTGAGACGGGCACAGTGGTGGTCTATTTAATCCCCGTACCCGTTCGGATGGGCTTTGTGCCACTTCCACGCCGTTTCGACAATCGTGTGCAAGTTGTCGTATTTCGGCTTCCAGTTGAGTTCTCTTATCGCTCTTTCTGGCGATGCAATTAAGATCGCCGGATCTCCCGACCTTCGCGGTGAAATGTCCGCCTGAATCGGTTGTCCGGTGACATCCCTCACTGTCTCAATGACTTCTTTCACCGAGAATCCTCGGCCGTTCCCCAGGTTGTACACGCCGCTCCTGTGGTGGCGGCGCAAGTGTTCAAGCGCCAGCCAGTGGGCGTTCGCCAAATCCGTCACGTGAATGTAGTCGCGTATGCACGTTCCGTCTTCGGTCGGATAGTCATCGCCGAAGATGTGTACCTTTTCGCGCTGTCCGAGTGCCGCTTGCATGACGATCGGGATGAGGTGAGTTTCAGGGTCGTGATCTTCCCCGATCGTCCCGTCCGGGTGGGCGCCTGCCGCATTGAAGTAGCGGAGCGAAATCGACTTCAATCCATAAGCTCGGTCACACCAGCGAAACATGTTTTCTACGGCTAATTTTGTCTCGCCGTACGGATTGGTCGGCACTGTCGCGCTCTCTTCCCGAATAGGGAGTTGTCCCGGTTCTCCGTAAGTAGCCGCCGTGGACGAATACACGATACACTTTACGCCGTGATCCAACATAACCGAGAGGAGGGTGTGGGCGGCGATGACGTTGTTTTCGTAGTAAACGAGCGGCTGTTCTACACTTTCGCCGACTAACGAACTGGCGGCGAAGTGAAGGACGGCTTCAATTTCATGCTGACTGAATACTCGATCTAAAAACGAACGGTCCCGTATGTCTCCCAGGTAAAAAGTGCCTCCGACGACGGCCTTTTCGTGACCAGTTTGTAAATTGTCCACGACGATGACGTCTTCTCCCCGCTCGAGCAACTCGATTGTCGTATGGCTGCCGATGTAGCCGGCACCTCCTGTCACTAAAACAGCCACGGATACACCTCCTGTGCTGCCAATGGAATTCTAGTCATGAGCTACCAGTCAGCGAAGGGGCAGGTAGAACTTTCTGCTCCTTGACGGGACAACAAAGTGAGGCGACGAACGAAAGTGGGCCGGGAAAACAGCGAAACTCGCTGTTGTCGCAACGCATTCCGTCGCGGACCCAAAGCGTCAAAGAAACTCCCCTACGTTATTTCCCGTGCGCCGCCGCCGATGTCACACGTATAAAATGTGGGGGTTAAACCCGTTCTTTCTGTGTATACGTCGGCTACTTGCTCTTTAAAGCGATCGACGCTGTCCTCTCGGACGAGACTCACTGTACACCCGCCAAATCCCGCTCCCGTCATGCGCGTCCCCATACACCCGTCCACGCGGCATGCAGCTTCGTAAAGGGCATCCAGCTCCTTCCCTGTGACGTCAAACAAATCGCGCAACGAGGCGTGGGACTCTTTCATCAGGTGTCCGAACGTCTCAAAATCATTTTGTTTCAAGCTTTCAACAGCTGCCAAAACGCGTGCGTTTTCGCCCGTTACGTGTTCCACCCGGTCGCGCACGGCCCCTGGTGGGATCTTGTCGCGAATGCGCTCCCACTCCCGGTACCGCAAACGTCCCAGCGACTTAACGTGGGGCAGCACCTGTTGTACTTGCATCAGTCCTTCTTCACACTCGCGGCGCCGTGTGTTGTATTGAGAGTCGGCTAAACCCCGCCGCTTGTTCGTATTCGTGATGATCAGCTGGAGATCGGCTGCATCAAAGGGGACGTACTCATACTCAAGCGTATCACATTTCAACAGCATGGCGCGTCCCTTTTTCCCCATGCCGACGGCAAACTGGTCCATAATGCCACAGTTTACTCCGACGAATTCGCTTTCTGCCCGTTGCGCCAACTTCACTAGTTCCATCATCGAGATGTGAACCGAAGCGATGGTCGTTACCGCCACTGCGGTGACGAGTTCAATGGACGCCGACGACGACAGCCCGGCCCCGTTCGGAATGTTCCCATCGTACAAAATGTCCGCCCCTGAAAAAACGCCCGCTCCAAGTCGCCTGACGAGTTCGTCCAACACGCCTTTCGGATAATTGGCCCAGCCATCTTCCCGTCTGTAAGCGATATCGTGAACACCGCATTCTACCACTCCGCCAAACTGAACAGAAGCCAAGCGGTAAATTCCGTCCTGTCTCGGACGAACAGCAGCCCACGTCCCGAGCGTTAAGGCCGCCGGAAACACATACCCCCCCGTGTAGTCCGTGTGTTCTCCGATCAAGTTGACTCGCCCCGGCGCAAAAAACACTCTGATGTCATCGCGGTGCCCATTGGCAGCGCGTGTCAGCTCTGGGGTGTCAAACGTCTGTATAAAGCGTTCTCGCAACGCCTCTCTCACTTCTCCCGTCGTCACCTTTCTCCCTCCCCCTCGGTTCTGTTCAGAAAGCGGCGATAAGCTTCCCTTAACACAGGTGCCGTTTCCTCTACCGAACGGGGGTTGGTCGCCGCCCAAGCCCCCATTTCTGACGACGCGTAGTACTTGATCTTGTCTTTGTCCCTAAGGGGCGGATAAAATTCAATGTGAAAGTGATAGTAGTCTTCGACATCACTGCTGACAGGGCGTTGGTGCATGACCATCATGTACGGAAACAGGCGGTCGTAGATAAGATCCATGGCCCCGGTCACATTCTTCAGCATCTCAGCCAGACTTTTTCTCTCCGCCTTATTAAAATCAGTAATTGCCGTCTTGTGCGCCCGACTGACGATAAAGACGCCGTAAGGGTAGTCGGTAAAGTAAGGCAAATAGCAGATAAAATGCTCGTTCTCGGCAACGATGCGCTGTCCAAAGCGCTTCTCCTCTTCATTCATGTCGCACAACAGGCAGTGTCCCGTCTGCTCATAGTGCGCTTGGCAACTGGCTAATTCTGTTTTGATTTTGAGCGGTATGACCGGGTAGGCATAAATTTGCCCGTGTGGATGGGGCATCGTCACCCCGACTTCCTCGCCGCGGTTTTCAAAAATCATGACGTATTTGTGGCGCGGGTCCTGGCATAGTTCAGCGAAGCGTTCCGTCCAGAGAGCGACGATTTTTTCGACGTGCTCTACGGGTAAATCCGACAACGCCGCCGTGTGATCGGGAGAGTACAGAATGACTTCACACTTTCCGTACGATGGCTCCGCCTTGTACAAAGGAGTGCCGACAGGGTCGGGCTCAGGCGGGTCAGGCATTAAAGCCGGAAAGTCGTTGTCGTACTTGTAAACGTCATAACGGTCTGGCACTTGACCCGATCCGGGACAAAACGGACAAAAATCTTTCGGCAGATGCGGCCGTTTTTGACGATTGGAAGCGACAATCGTCCAGTCTCTCAACAAAGGGTTGTATCGCAATTCCGCCACTACAGGCCCTCCTCTCCGACTAAACCACTAAGTTTAACCGTCGTACAAAATTCTTTATTAAATTAATTAATTATATTTACTGCTATCATATCCTATGAAAGAGAAGCCGTCAATACAAACGAGACACCCGACGGAACGGACGGGTCCACTTACGGCGGAAAAGTCAGCGGCTACAGCTGCCGATCACATGGAGCGAGTTAAGGACATGCTCCACGAAAAAGGTAGCCACACCGTCGCTGCTGTAAGACCCGCAGACAGTGGGGGGGTGACGACACAAAAAAGGCTGCCCTGACGGTGCAACCTTAACGACTCTTTCTCGATGGCCATTCCCATGCAAAAAGCCCCAAAATGCCAGAAGTGGTATGACGGTAGTGGAGAGCAAGCTGGGGTTGTATCCTCATTACCTGCCCAACCGATTGTGCAAAGCCGCCTTTTCCTGTTCAAATCCCGGTTTGCCGAGGAGTGCAAACATGTTTCTCTTGTACGCTTCGACGCCGGGCTGGTCGAACGGATTGACCCCGAGAAGGTATCCGCTGACGCCGCAGGCTTTTTCAAAAAAGTATACGAGTTGTCCGAACGTGCGGGGGCTCACATCCGGAAGCTCGAGGACGACATTCGGCACCCCTCCGTCCGTGTGGGCCAAGAGCGTTCCTTCAAACGCCTTCTTGTTGACATGTTCCATCGTCTCGCCGGCCAAGTAGTTTAACTTGTCTAAATTGCCTTCATCCTCTTCAATCGTCACCGGTTCACGGACGTTCTGCACGAACAGCACGGTTTCAAATAGGTGGCGCATCCCTTCCTGTATGTACTGGCCCAATGAGTGTAAATCGGTGGAAAAGTCGGCAGCAGCAGGGAAAATGCCTTTCCCGTCTTTCCCCTCGCTCTCCCCGTACAGTTGCTTCCACCATTCAGCCACGTAGTGTAGCGCCGGTTCGTAATTGACCAATAGCTCGGTCGTCTTGCCTTTACGGTATAACACGTTGCGCAAGGCCGCATATTGATAACAGTCATTCTCATCTAGCGAAGGGTTGCGGTAGCGTTCAGCGGCTTCCCTCGCTCCTTCCATGATGGCTCCGATGTCAATGCCCGCCGCCGCGATCGGGAGCATTCCGACGGGGGTCAGCACGGAGAAACGTCCGCCGATGTCGTCAGGGATGACAAACGTCTCATACCCTTCCGCATCTGCCAGCTGTTTCAAAGCGCCCCGCTTGCGGTCTGTCGTCGCGTAAATCCGTTTGCGCGACTCTTCGACGCCGTATTTGTGCTCCATAAATTTGCGAAACAGCCGGAAGGCAATGGCCGGTTCTGTCGTCGTTCCCGACTTAGAAATGACGATGACAGAGACGTCCTTTTCGTGAAGAACGTCAAACAAGTGGGAGATGTACGTCGAGCTGATGTTCTGTCCGGCGAAGTACACTTCCGGTGTGTTGCGCTTTTCTTTTGGCAGTTGATTGTGGAAGGAGTGGGTGAGCATCTCAATCGCGGCTTTTGCTCCGAGGTAAGACCCGCCAATGCCGATGACGACCACGGCATCGGAGTCACGCCTGATGCGCTCCGCCGCTTGTTGAATGCGCATAAACTCATCGCGGTCGTACTCGTTCGGCCACTCGACCCATCCGAGAAAGTCGCGCCCGGCCCCAGACTGCTGGTGCAGTTGGTCGTGAGCCAACGCGACAGCGGGGCCAAGTACTCTAATTCGTGCTCACTAAAAAAAGGAAGGGCCGTTTGGTAATCAAAGCGCAATGTTTTTGTCATGAAACCACCTTCCGAATTTAATAACGGGGAACAAAGGGGGGAAGGAAGAGCCGCCTTCCCACGAGCGAACAGCTCAACGTCAAGAGAATGCGGCTGGGACAACAGCAGTCCGCACTAAGGCGTTATTAGGCTTTTTTTTCCTTTTTCTGGGCATACTCCTCCGCCATTTTATCGATTTCCTTTTTCAACTCTTCCACCATCGTTTCCTCCGGTACTTTGCGGATGATTTTGCCGTGACGGAACAATAGCCCTTCACCCCGGCCGCCGGCGATGCCGATATCGGCTTCCCGGGCTTCCCCCGGGCCGTTCACGGCACAGCCGAGGACGGACACTTTCAATGGCACCTGCAAATTGGCGATGTACTCTTCTACTTCGTTGGCCACTTTAATCAAATCGATCTCGATCCGGCCGCACGTCGGACAAGAGACGAGGGTGGCGGCATTGGACACGAGACCGAACGATTTCAACAGTTCCCGAGCGACTTTCACTTCTTCTACTGGATCCGCGCTTAAGGAGATGCGTATCGTCGATCCGATGCCCCTCGACAAAATGGCTCCCAAACCGGCGGCACTTTTAACCGTTCCGGAAAAGAGGGTCCCCGATTCCGTAATTCCTAGGTGCAGTGGATAATTAAACGCTTCGGCCGCCTTTTCGTACGCTTCAATGGCCAAGGGAACGTGGGACGCCTTCAGTGACACGACGATATCGTGAAAATCGAGTTCCTCCAAGATACCGATGTGGAACAAGGCGCTTTCCACCATCCCGTCTGCCGTCGGGTACCCGTATTTGTCTAGAATACGCTTCTCCAGCGAACCAGCGTTAACCCCGATGCGGATCGGGATGCCCTTCTCTTTCGCGGCTCTGACTACTGCTTCCACCCGTTCGCGCTTCCCGATGTTGCCCGGATTGATGCGGATCTTATCCACTCCGCCTTCAATCGCCTTTAACGCCAAACGGTAATCAAAGTGAATGTCGGCGACGAGCGGAATGTGGATGCGCTTCTTAATTTCGGGTATGGCCTCGGCCGCCCGCATGTTTGGGCACGCCACGCGAACGATTTGACAGCCGGCTTCTTCCAGTCGGTGAATCTCTGCCACCGTGGCTTCCACGTCTTCCGTCTTCGTCGTCGTCATACTTTGAATGATCACCTGGTCGTTTCCCCCGATGGTCAGATCTCCGACCCGGACTGGACGTGTTTCGGTGCGATGATACATAGCGACCGCCCTTTCCCATAAAATCGAGACATCTATATAGTAAAAAAGGTCCTTCTTTCTGTATTGAATCACCCCTCCCATTATAACACGTCTCAAGGCGCCGCCAAGTTTTGTGAAATAGTGTGTCGAGGAACACAAATGCTCTGGGGTCCCGCCGATGCCTGGTTGTACGACACCCCAGCTGAAGAGATAGGTCCCGATGAGGAACGGTTTACATCCACCGGCAGAGTTCTGATCTCATAAAGGCCACACATTAGAAATTGCCTTAGGAACGACATGTTATTACAGTCCGCATTACAAAAACAGGACGACGAGCAGTCCGACGACCCAACAGTAAATGGAAAAATAACCTAGCTTGCCGCTGCGCATAATGTCAATAAACCACTTTAGGGCAAAGTACGAGGCGATAAACGAGGCGATAAACGCCACCGCATACGGAATAGCGAGCGTCGCCATCAGCGGATCCGTCACGATGTCCGACGCTTTCAAGACCATGCCGCCGAGACTGACCGGGATGTACAGCAAGAAGGAATACCTTAAGGCCGTATCGCGATCCAACCCTAAGGCCATGGCGCCGACGATCGTCGCGCCGGAACGGCTGACGCCGGGGATGAGGGCGACAGCTTGCGCAAGACCGACGATGAAGGCGTCTTTGACGGTTAAATGTTTTTCCCCTTTGTGTCCCCTCAGTTTCCGAATGAGCCAGAGCGCCACACCTGTGATGAGGAGCGTCACCCCGACGATTTTCACTCCGCCTTTCACCGAGCTCTCGATCCAATCCTCAAACAGAATCCCCAATACGGCTGCCGGAATCGTGCCGATGACGATATACATCGCAAACGAAAACTCTGACCTCGATTCCTTGTCCCGCGTCAAACTGTAACGTACCGTGTGGCGTACAATGCGAGCGATGTCCTCCCGAAACACGATTAACACCGCAATGAGGGAAGCGAAGTTGACAAATACTTCAAAACTCAACCCTTCGATTCTCAAACCGAGCAACGCTTCTACAATGACAAGGTGACCGCTGGACGAGATGGGAATCGGCTCGGTCACTCCCTGTATCAACCCTAAAAACAAGTACTTGACGATGATCATGAATCCGTCTGTCATGTGGCGCCTCCGCGAACTTTTTGCTTCTGTTACATCCTATCTTTTAATTTCACGCAATATTCATAGATTCTGGACTCTAATCTTTTCCCATTATAGCATGTCCGCATGCATTCAGTTAGAATGTGATTCGATTTATCCATATTACATATCACCTTCTATTCTTGTGAGAACTGCATCTAACGTGAAGCGTCGTGGGAGGTCTCGCACGACTCTGTGGCTCCAAAAGATTGTAACCGCGATAGTCAAATTGATTAAGCGGGTTGGCCTAACACGACTCTGTGACTCCAAAAGTCATTAGTCTAATTGTAGTTAGGTCTAAGCCGTCACATCTCGCCGCACAAACGTCCACCAGCCCCCGATCAGGGCCGTCAGAAATCCCCCGATCATGACGATAAACAACGTTTCCAGCGATACGTTGAACATGGCGTCACCTTCTTGCGGACTCATGGCCAAAAGCGGCTGGGCCCACGGATAAAAGGGGCCGAATGTTTCCGAATTGGCGATGAGAACCGCGGGCAGAGTCAACACGACGTTGAGAGCTAACGGCGCACCGAAGCTGCGCCAGATGGCGGAAACCCACATTTGCAAGGCGGCTAGCGGCAGAGCGGCGATCCAACCGCCTGCAATTCCCCTCAACAAGAAATCCCACGGGATAGGGACATCGATCCCTTTTACGACTCCAACGAGTAGAATGAGAAGAAGGAAAACAGACTGTGTCGCTCCCAGCAAACCGGCAACGACAAGCAGTTTAGCCAAATAAACGTGGGAACGGGACACGGGAAGGGCAAGCACTTGTTTCCACCCGCCGTTTAAATGTTCAAAGCGGCAGACAAAAGCAGACAGCACGCCGGTCAAGAGGGGAAGGAACAGCATGGCGTACAGAAGGACCGAGAAAGTGTACAACGTCTCCCACTCATTCATCCCGTCTACCTGGTTTGACGGGTCTATCCCCATCATTTGCAAGGAAGTGAGTAACGGACCGATTAAGACCAGCACCCACACGAGGGAACGTTTCGTTTTCATCAGCTCCGCAGCGAGTACACGTCCAAACATCGAATTCACCCTTTCATTCCGTCGTTGTTCATACATTTAAGCATGTCAATAAATTAAGTTGTAGCCCGCAAGTGCACTACTTCACGTCTCGCTTGGCAAAGTGAAGCGCCCCGATCAACAACAAGGCCGCACCTACAACGAGCCCGACCGCTATCCATTTTTCCGGATTGTAGCGTCCTGCTTCCAAAGGAGCTGCAAGTACGGGATATGCCCACGGAACCCAGTTCAACGACGCATTAAACGACAGAGACGACGACATCATAACCCCAATAATCCCGAGTGTCATCGGAAAGGCTTGATTTCGCACGAGCATAGATACCCAAAGTTGCAGGGCCATGACCGGAAACGCCGCAAGGTAAGGGAAATACCCTTCACCTAACGCCATCACCCACGGAATCTCCGGGCCAAATCCTAAACTTACACCGAGCAAAACCGTCCCGATTCCTGCCAGGGAGGCTGAGATCAACAACAGGACTGCAAGTCGCAGAAATTTCCCCACGTAGACGTGAACCTTCGAAACGGGCAAGGCTAATATCAGTTTCCACGCCTGCGCCTGGTGTTCAAGCCCGGCCAACATCGAGGCTAACAGGGTGATGCCGAGGAGCAGCGTCGGAACGAGTATCTGATGTATGTTTCGGACCAGATCCCCCCACACGTCCGAACCGGGTGTAACCAAGAAGTCATAGCGTAAGCCGTAGTTCACCGCCTGTAAACTGATGACCCCCAACGGGCCGAGCACGACTAAAATCCCGATCCACGTCCGCTTTGCCTTCAACCGGTCTGCCGACAAAATGCGCCCCATCATAGGCTGTTCCCCTTTCCCGTCAATTCGAGGAACACCTCTTCAAGGGACGGTTTCACTTCCTCAAGCCGGTAAACAGAAAAGCCGTTCTTCACGAGCAAGGCATTCACCCGGCTCACCTGCTCCGGTTCCGTTTCATCCAACCAGAGCAAACCGTCTTCTATGTGCGGTCGCCATCCGCTCCCTTCCAGCACGGCACTGGCCTCACGCATCCGATCCACGCCAATGGCTGTACGCGGCCCGCTTTTCTGGCGGAGCGCTTCGATGCGGTCTTGAAAAATTAATCTCCCCTCGTGGATGATCCCGACTTGCGTCGAGATTTGGTCGATCTCACTGAGCAAATGACTTGAGACGAGCACCGTCATCCCGTACTTCCGGGGCATGTCTTTAATTAAACGGCGCATTTCCTGAATGCCGGCCGGATCGAGTCCGTTCGTCGGCTCGTCTAAAATGAGCAGTTCCGGATGACCGAGCAGTGCGATTGCAATGCCCAGCCGTTGCTTCATGCCGAGGGAGTACCCTTTCACTGGGCGGTCGGCCGCCTCTGTCAAGCGCACGATTTCCAGTGCTTCCGCGATGCGTTTCTTCGGTGCACCGAGTAACCGCCTCACGACTTCCAGATTCTCCGCTCCGGTCAAGTGTCCGTAATACGACGGCGACTCTACGAGTGAGCCGACCCGGCGCAAGACGGACATGCGGTGTCGATGAAAATTTTCGCCAAAAAGGCGCACCGTGCCCGCCGTCGGGCGGATTAAGCCGAGCAGCATGCGGATCGTCGTCGTCTTCCCTGCACCGTTAGGCCCTAAAAATCCGTAAATTTCGCCGCGGGGCACGCAGAGATCCACACGGTCAACGGCGGTGCGCTTGCCGTAACGGCGTGTCAATGCGTTCGTTTCAATCACCATCTCACTCATACTGTTCACCTCACGCTCTATCGTACATGGACACCTTTAACTGCGCCTTATCCACTCCTTAAAAATAGCTTAAATGCAAACCCTTCCTTGAGAGTCCAATTTCTCCCCAGGGCCAGGGCTCTCTATCGCATTTTTTGATAATATAAATGGAGGAAGGAGTGAGCGCGGGATGACGTACGACTTTGACCGCGTATGGGACCGGAAGAATACGTATTCGGTAAAGTGGGACGGGGTGGGGAAATTTTTCGGGGATGCCGACTTACTGCCCATGTGGGTGGCCGATATGGACTTCAAAGCGCCGCCGGCCGTGATCGAAGCATTGAAACGACAAGCCGAACACGGCATTTACGGTTATGCGATGCGGCCCGATTCGTATGACGACGCCGTGGTGCAGTGGTTTAAAAGGCGTCACCACTTTGAGGTGAAACGGGAATGGCTCGTGTTCAGCCCCGGGATCGTTCCCGCCTTGAACGTCATCGTTCAAGCGTTTACAGAACCGGGTGACAGCATCGTGATTCAACCGCCAGTTTACTACCCGTTCGCCCAGGCCGTGAAGCGGAACGGCCGGACCCTTGTAGAAAATCCCCTCGCCTTCGACGGAGAGCGTTACACGATCGATTTTGACGACCTGGAACAGAAGCTCGTAACGGGAGTAAAGCTCCTCATTTTGTGCAACCCGCACAACCCCGTCGGCCGTGTGTGGACAAAGAAAGAACTGGAACAGCTGGGACAACTGTGCCTCAAGCACAATGTCCTCATCGTCTCCGACGACATTCACTGCGACCTCATCCGGAAAGGGTACCGCCATACCCCGATCGCCTCCCTTTCCGAATCGCTCGCCCTGCAGTCGATAACGTGCACGTCTCCGAGCAAAACGTTTAATTTGGCCGGACTGCAGGCGTCGCACATCATCATCCCTAACGAACGGCACAGAAGGACGTTTAAAACAGCGATTAAAACCCTTGCCCTCGATTTAGGCAACACGTTTGCCATACCGGCCGTGGAGGCGGCCTACCGACACGGCGAAGCGTGGCTCGATCAACTGCTCGACTATTTGGAGGGAAACATTCGGTTCTTAACAGACTTTATCCGGCAGAACATCCCCCAAGTTAAGGTCATCCAACCGGAAGGAACGTACCTCGTCTGGCTCGACTTTCGCTCTCTCGGACTGTCGCCCAAGGAGTTAGAGTCGCTGATGCGGGATAAAGCGAGAGTCGCCCTCGACGAAGGGTACATTTTTGGCACAGGGGGAGAAGGGTTTGAACGGATCAACATCGCCTGTCCGAGGAGCACCTTAGAGGAAGGACTGACACGCATTGCACAGGCGGTCAAAATGTTATCGTAAGGATTATCTCCTGATGGAAAAGAGAAACTCCCCGGATTTTGTGTCCGAGGAGTTTTCTTGTGTGGTCTTCGTGAAAGAGTTTCAACAGTACAGACACCGGAGAGAAGGAATAAAAACCTGACAGAGGAGTGTGGAGAGACTAGCTCCTGCTGTACGGACTGTCCTTGCACAGAAAGCAGCGCGTTCCTTGTTCACTGCTTTCTATGTGCCATTTTAAGTCCATCGTTTCGGCCATCAGCGACACGATGGAAAGGCCGATTCCCGCCCCTTTAGAGGCCGTCCGCGTATTCTCTAAGCCCGGACCGCGGTCTTCCAGCGTCAAACACGTCCGTTCGTTTCCGATTTGGGCTGAAACACCGACGTATTTCCCTTCCTTGGCGTAGCGCAGTGCGTTTTGGAACAAATTGTCCCAAATGCGTTGAAACCACTGCCTGTCGACTTCCCAATAAATTTCTTGTTCGGGGAGGGTGACCTCAATGTCAAAGCCTTCTCTCTCCAAAAGGGGGTACCACGAAGCGGTGATTGCGCGCAACAACCGTACAACATCTAACCGTTCTGGACGGTACGGGTATTTTCCCGCCGAGAGGAGAGAAAAGGACAACAAATTGTCGATCAGTTCGCCGAGATAGCGAATTTTATCGTCGATGACAGCGAGGGACCGAGCTCCTTTTTCCGACAGCTCTTCCTGGGCCAGGGAGTAGGCGTGGCCCCTGATCACTGTCAAGGGGGTGCGCAAATCGTGGGACAAGTTGGCGATCAGCTCCCGGCGCAACTGTTCTTCCGCTTGTTCGCGCTCCCGGCTCTCCTTCAACTGTTCAGCCATGCGGTTGAAGGAACGTTCCAAGTCGGCGATTTCATCGTCCCGCCTGACTGGAACTGTCACGAAGTCCCCCGTCATTTCCGCTTCCCGCATCGCCTGCTGCAGCGTCGTCAGCCGTCGCCGAATGCGGGTGAAAAACAGCCAGGACAGAAAGACGAACAACCCGACATTCAGACCGACGATGACGAAAAACGCCACAATGGGCGTAAGCATGGTGTACATGTTCTGTTCGACCGGTACGCTGAATAAGGAAAGGGGTATTTGAATCGTCATGAACCCGTCTTGCTCGTCCTCACCGAGTAAAGCGACGACGGTGAACGGATCTGCAGCCACACTCGATTTCATAAAATCGACCGCCATCGAAGCCGTCCACTCATCCGGGACGTCAGCGTCTTGCGGCAGTTTTAACCGGGTAACTCCTTCTCCGTCAACCCAGAACACAGTCGCTTCAGGGTATGTTTCCTTCAGTCGTTTCAGCTTCTCCACCCGTACCGCATCGGAATCATCGGCCATCTTTCTCGCCGCCTCATGCCACATCTTTTCAATCTCGCGATACTCGTATTTGGGCGTGATACCGTGTTCTACAGCTAGAAACCGGTTATAACCCCATACAATCGCACTGTTGATCAGGGGTACGAGGGCAATAAAAATGACGACAACGACGAGATACTTCGCTAACAGCGACTTTCGCCATTTGCGCTCGCTCATCGTTTCACCCGGTAACCGAGTCCACGCACAGTCTGTATGATCGTCGGTCGGCTGGGGTTTCGCTCAATTTTTTCCCGTAAATGGCGGATGTGGACCATGAGCGTATTTTCCCCGCCGGCAAACGGTTCTTCCCAGACGGCCTCATACAGCTGCTCCTTGGTCAAAATTTGGTTAGGGTGGCGGAGAAAAAAGTCCAGCAGGCGGTACTCCTTCCCTGTCAGAGTCACCTCTCGCCCTGTTTCCCTGTCCACGACACGGTTTTCTTGCATGTAAACGTCCAAGTGCTGCAGTTTGACAGGCTGTGCGGAAGGGGTGCCGCACCGCCGCAACAGCACCTCCACCCTCGCAGCCAGTTCGTCTGGGTGAAACGGCTTCGTCAAGTAGTCGTCGGCGAACGACAACCCTTCCACCTTGTCCTCTACGGCGGTACGGGCTGAGAGCATCAAGACGGGAAGGTCGGGATCGCGCTGTTTAATTCTGTGCCCGACAGTGAACCCGTCCAAGCCCGGCAGCATCACGTCCAATATGACCAGATCTACACCGTCCAAATGTTCCAACACGCGGTTCCCGTCGGTTAACCACGTCACCCGGTAACCGCGCTCAGTTAAATCCCGCTCCACCCACTCGCCTATTTCCCTTTCGTCTTCAACGTACAAGATGTGTTTCATCAGTCAATCCAACTTTCCTGCATATACGGCGCTCATTCACTTCGCCTTCGATGCGGCAGAGACACCTTTATCTCCACACAAGCCGACATGTACGGCGTTTGTTTACTCCACATTGTAAGTCAGCAATGCGAGCCAATCAAATATATCGCAGGAAATTAAGTTAAATTTAAGAATAGACGCCTCCAGCGGGAAAGCACGCGCTCGAGGGAAGTGCCGTGCACACGGGATACGATCATGCGCCGATCGATTGGACGCCTAACCTCGATGCTAACACACCTCGGTTAAACACCCCTCAATTTTCTCTCCTCCTCTAGCGCCCTCAGTTCAACCCGCCGTATTTTTCCACTCGCCGTTTTCGGCAAGTCAGGTACGAACTCGATCTCCCGTGGATACTTATAGGGGGCCGTTACTTGTTTGACGTGGTCTTGCAGCATTTTTACCATGTCCCCTCCAGCGTCCTCCGGCTCTTTCAACACGACGAACGCTTTGACGACAGACCCCCGTACGTCATCCGGGCTGGCTACGACGGCACACTCGCGCACGGCCGGATGGCGGACAAGGGCGTCTTCGACTTCAAACGGGCCGATCGTGTAACCAGAACTAAGGATGATGTCGTCAGCACGACCTTCAAACCAAAAATAACCGTCTTCATCCTCCTTCGCTTGGTCACCGGTCACGTACCAGTCGCCGCGAAACGCTTGCTTTGTCCGTTCCGGATCGCGGTAGTACCCTTGAAACAAGGTCGGTGCACTGCGGTGCACGGCAATGTCTCCTACGGTGCCAGGGGGAACTGGACGCCCTTCCCCGTCAATGATCTGCACGCGGTTCCCCGGCGACGGTTTCCCCATCGATCCCGGTTTGATCGCCATGCCAGCTAACGTTCCGATGAGCAGTGAATTTTCCGTCTGTCCGTACCCGTCTCGCACCTCCACGCCGAAATAGCGCCGGAATGTGTCAATCACTTCCCGGTTCAAGGGCTCTCCTGCACTGACGGCCTGGCGGAGCGAAGAGAGGTCGTACTGGTCCAACCTGTCTACTTTCGCCATCATGCGGTATTCCGTGGGCGTGCAGCAAAGCACGTTAATGTCGTATTTTTGCATCAGGGACAAGTATTTTTCCGGATCAAACTTTCCTGCGTAAACGAAAGCTGTTGCACCGAGCGCAAGGGTCGAAATAAACGGGCTCCACACCCATTTCGCCCATCCGGGCCCCGCTGTCGCCCAAACGCGGTCACCGTCCCCGATTCCCATCCACTGTTTGCCGGCCACTTCCCGGTGCGGTATCGCCCAGCTGTGGTGGTGAATGACCCCTTTCGGTCCGCCGGTCGTCCCCGATGTGTAAGAAATAAAAGCGATGTCGTCACTGTGAGTACGGGGCAGCGGCTGATTTCGTGCCAGTGCCGCCACTTCGTCAATGTGGAGACTGTCCGGCATTTTCTCCCCGGTCACAATGACGTGTTTTAAACTGGGGCATTCCCCTCGAATGTTTGCTACCCGGTCCCAGATGCCGTCAAACACGATGACTGCCTGCGCGCCGGCGTGTTTCACCCGGTATGCGATATCCCCGCTTCGGAGCATCTCTGAACCGGGCATCACGATGCACCCTGCTTTTAACGCCGCCAAATAGACGACGTACGTTTCCGCCCCCGGGGTAACAAGATGAACAATTTGCTTCCCTTCGTGAGACCCATCTGGCAGAACCCCTGCGCCAAACGGTCAGACCGTTCCTTTAATTCTGCATACGTCACCTCTCCAGTCCGCCCTTTGGCATCCTCCCACACGATTGCCGTTTTTCCCGGATCTTCTGCATGCCGGTCGATGTCGTCCGCCATGTTGTAAACACTCGGAATGTGAAACTGATGGTCCACTCGTATCCCTCCCACCATTGTATGCGCTTACTAAACAATTCAAGAAAGGAAAAGAGATTCCTGCCTCGATGAGAGAAATTTCTAAAATGACTTTGCAACTACGTGCTTTAACACAACCGAAATAGCGGACGAGAGAGGCGCGGGAAAGTGGTCTTGATGAGCCTGACTACACATCGGCCGTCCCTTTTGGAAGACTCTCACCCGCCGACTACCGGACACACGGCATCCGGATTTATCCGATAATGAGCCGCTCCTTCGGGTAACTGTACAGCGCCTTTTTCTCCTTGTCCCGCCACATGAGTAAGATCGCGCCAAATCCGATCCTTCCCGTGAGCATGATCACCATGAGCACGACTTTTCCCACACTGCTCAGTTCCCCGGTGATCCCGACAGACAGCCCGCACGTTCCGAACGCAGAGGCGATTTCAAAGGCGAGCCATTTCAGTTCAAACGGCTCTGTCACAGACAGGATGAGGAGTGCCGTGACGAGGAGGGAGACCCCGAAGACGGCGACGACAAACGCTTTTCTCACATCGGCCGGATCAAATTGCCGCCCGAACACACTCACTTCCTTCGTTCCTTTGGCGAAACTCCTCACCGCGAAAAACACGGTGGCAAGAGTCGTCGTGCGAATGCCGCCGCCGCTGGAAGAAGGGGAAGCGCCGATAAACATGAGCAACGACATCATCAACAGGGTCGGCAGTTGAAACGTGCGCACATCCGCTGTAGCGAAACCGGCGCTGCGCGTCGTCAGTGATTGGAAAGCGGAGACAAGTATCTTCTCATGCCACGCGTCGTGTTTCAAGTTTCCATCGAACTCTATAACGAGAATAAAGAGCGTACCGATGATCCACAAAAGAACATACACGATCAAAGACAGTTTACTATGTAAAGACAACCTCCTGCGGGAAGGGTACTGGAGCAACTCGATCAGAACGGGAAACCCAATGGCCCCGCAAAAAATTAACGCCATCATCGTCACATTGACTACGTAGTCGTGGCGAAACACCAGAAAACTGTTGTCAAACAAATCGAATCCGGCGTGGGTAAAACCTGCCACAGCGTGGAACAAACCCATGTACAGCGCTTCGTGCCACGGATAAAATCGCATAAAGTACGTTCCGAGGATAAACGCACCGACGGCTTCGATAACGAGGACGATGACCAAAATACTACGAACGAGGCGGACGAGACCGGCCAACGAGATTTGGTTCTGGTCCAACTGGATCAGCAACCGGTCGCGCAAGCCGATTTTTCGGCCTAATACGAGCCATATCATCGTTCCTAAAGTCATAATCCCTATCCCGCCGAGCTGGATCGTCACGAGCAGCACGATCTGGCCGAACAAACTAAAGGTCTCTGCCGTGTTCGTCACAGTGAGACCAGTGACGCTAATGGCGCTGGCAGAAGTGAATAACGCGTCAATGAAGCTCAAAGATTGCCCAGGTTTTCGCGAGAACGGCAAGTACAACAAAAGTGCCGCCAACAATGTCAGCACGAGATAGCCCCCGACGATCACCTGGATCGGCTTCAGCTTGTTGACAAATTTCATCACGGCTCACCTCATGCCCTCTATCTTAACACGCTCACAAGCTGAAGACGAGCCGTCCTTCTGTTCAATCTTCACTGCGGCGGATGGACAACAGCTGATAGCTGTGTTTCACCACGACTTTTACCACGGCATACGTCGGAATCATGAGGATCATCCCCAACACACCGGCGAGGTTGCCTCCGACGAGGATGAGCAGGATAATCGTCAGCGGGTGAACGCTCAACACTTTCCCCATTACACGGGGGGAGACGAGATTGCTCTCGATCTGCTGAGCTGCAACCATGACGACGATGACGAAAAGTACCATGATCGGCTCTTGAAACCACGCAACGATGACCGCTGGTGTTACAGCCAAAAATGGCCCCAAAAACGGAATGACGTTCGTGACCATCCCGATGAGCGCCAGTAACAGGGCGTAATCGAGGCCGATCAAAATGTAACCGACCAAGAGCAAAAGGCCGACACACACACTGACGATGAGCTGTCCTTTTATGTAACTGCTCAGGGCGTGGTCCATATCCTGCAGTACGTGGCGGATTTCCCGCTCTTTCGATCGAGGAAAAAAACGCGTCACACCTTGGGCAAACTTCTCTTTATCTTTCAACAAGTAAAAGAGAATGAAGGGGACGACGACTAATGCGAAGACAAAGTTGAACACATTTCCAAGGAAGTGGGCGATCATGACGCCGGTGCGGGAAGCAATGTCCTGCAGACGCCCGCCGATGTCGCTCACAGCATCCTTCACGAAATCGGGGATCACCTCCTGGTTTGTCTGCCAGTAAGCGACGGCCTGTTCGACGGCTCTCACCATCGCCGGAATATTGTCGATTAAACGGGTGACTTGGTCCTGGACAGTGGGGCCAATGAGCGACACTACCAAAACCAACAACCCGAGCCCCACCAAAAAAATGAGCAAAATCGCAATCGTCCGCGGCACCCGCCACCTCTCAAGCATTTCAATGAGCGGACGGCACAAATAGAAGAGAATGCCCGCGATGAGAAACGGCAAAAACAGTGTTTGGACAAAAATTACGACAGGCGTAAAAATGAATTTCACTTCGTTCAGGAGCCAAATGATAACTAAAAATAAAATGATACCGACAGCAACGCGGAACCACCGCTCCTTAACGACTTCCATATCATCTATCCCTACCTTAAAAGTTCGTGGACAAAGTCTCCCTGTCCGCTCACGTTAAGAAGCTTTAAAAAAGCTCGCCTTAATCGCCATTATACACGAAAATCTATCACTTTAATCGATTCTCTGAACAAAAAGTATAATAGGCCCTTCACATTATAAGTGAAACGGGCCTTCTTGAACGTTATGCGACACTGATTTTTATTGTATTTTCCTGTTGCACTATGTGTCTCAATCGTGATCCTTACCTTCCCTTTCCCCTTCTTTCTGTTCTCGGACACTGTGCACGTCTTCTATCAACTGGTCGATGTCCGCCGGGACAACGGGGTAAATCCACTCCCCGCCCTCCTTTTGAACGAAGAGCCGGTCCTCCTTACGGGCCCCGGTCCACGTTTCCGCTCCTTCTTCTGTTTCAATCGTCAGCTGAAAGTCTGAGCCGTCCGGCATGGCTTCCACAGGCAACCCTTGGGCCGTCACAGCGTTCATTTGGCTGAAGATGGCCCCTGCTTGTTCGGTTGACAGCTGTTTTCCGTTAACTTTCCACTCGTCACCATCTCGGGCGATCTGGATCTCTTCGTCTCCCCACGTCAGGGCGATCGACGTCACGTCGTCTTCCTCGACGGACCAGAGCGTTCTGTCCATAAAGGTGTCGGCAGGTTGCGACAGCTCCTCCAACGCGAACGCGTCAACGGTGTAGATGGCGGAAACGCCCTCTACTTGCACATAGCGCATATTGTCTACCGGCGTTTCATCTCCTAGTGACAGCGTGTACGTTTGCCCGTCGCTCAAGCGCAACGTAACGGCAGTCGACGGGTCTTCAAGGCCAAAGTCAGCCAAGGCCTGATCCGACTGTTCGATGCGTTTCCCCGTGAGAGACGCCATGGAGGACGCCACGGCATCGAGGGACGCTCCGTCCACCGGAAACGGCTGCGGCTCCGTCGCCTGCCACCCCCCTTTTCTTTATTGAACACCAGCATTCCGTCTTCCCGTTCGACACGGATCGCTTCAATGTCTTGGGCGTCAACCTTCCATACTGCTTCTTCCTCGGGCGTCTCCTCTTCCTCGTCCACTTCACCGTCCATTCCGCTCACCTTGACCCAGACAAACAAGGCGACAAAAACGGCGATGGCGAGCACTGTCGGTATAAACTTTTTCACATTTTTCGCCTCCTCCACCACACAATGCCGCCGCTGATCAAGATGACGGCCGGCAGCCCGACGACGGTGGCCAGGAAAATGCCGTCTGCTTGTCCTGGCGTCAAGGTGATGGGTTCAACGGTTTTCTCTTTAGGGCGAATCGTGATATTGTCTTCTTCTCCGCTCAGCCAGTGCAAACTGTTCAACACAAAATCGGCGTTCCCTTGCAAGGTGAACAACTGTGAATCGAGCACTGTCACGTTTCCGAGGACGACAAGCTTTGGCGTGCTAGCCGTTTCATCGGAAGCTTCCCCGCCTTCCTCTTTTGTCTCTCCAGTGGCAGTGCCCCCATCGGATTCGACAGCGTAAGCGAGGGTTAACGGACCTTCCATATCGTCGTCACTTTTTTTCGCATCGGCAGTGTTGAAATCCGTCTCTCCCCAGGCCGCTTCACTCGTCGTCAACAGCGGTGAGACCGTCAACCCTTCTACTTCCTGTGTTGAAAGGCTCCGGGATTGCGGCAAAATGAGGGCCCGCTGCTGACTTTCTAGTTCCTGAGTAATCGTGTGCGGCTCAAAGACCGGTATCGGGGTGAGCGGATCATTGAAATAACTGCGCTCCGGGTCGATGACCAGATTGTGCTCTGGCTCAATCCCCCACTGGGACAACAATCGGTTTAAATTTTCCAGCGGCTGTTCACTCTCCGTCGGCGGAAGGAAGACCATGAGTTGTCCGCCCTCCTGCACATACGCGTCGATCAGCTCCACTTCTTCCGCTGCGATATCTTGAGTGGGCCCAGCGATGACGAGCACGCCGGCATTTTCCGGTACGCTGCCTTCCGTTGCCAAGTTTAACGTTTCGACCTGGTACGCCTCACCTTCCATCATTTGCACCGCTTGGGCGAACGCCTGTCTCGGATCCGGTTCACCGTGCCCCTGTAAGAACGACACAGTCGTCCTCTCTCCTTGCGTCACTTGTATGATCGCTTGGGTGAATTGCTGTTCCCCGGTAAAGTTGTAGCTAAACTGGTCACTCCCCATCGTGTAAAGGGCGTAAGCTTCAATTTTTTTCGTCTCATCTCCGCTTTCAAAGACGGTCGTCCCGTACGATTGAACTTCGTATTTTTGTGCGAGGGACGGGTTTTCGTTCGGGTCGACGACATCGAGGTGGATGTCGTCGCTCAGCTTCTCGTACTCTTTCAACAGCGATTCAATCTCTTCATCTTCGGCACTACCGCCGCTAAAGAAGTACACGTTCACCGGCTGCGACAACTGTGCCAGCGTCTCTTTTGTCTGCTCTGAAAGCGAATGCTCCTTATTTTCCGTCAAGTCGTAGCGCATGGACACTTCTCCGACCGCCACGTTGGCCAACACTAAAATTCCGATCAAGACGACGGCCAACACGACGACATTCGTCTTCTTCAAAAATGCTTTCACGGCTTACCCCCCTTATTGCCAACGTTTCCGTTCCACCATGACGTAAGTCAGTATGAGAAATACGATAGTCAAACTGACGAAATAAAAGACGTGGGTCAGGTCGAGAACCCCTTTTAAAAAGTCGTCGAAATGCTCAAAAATGGACAAGCGCTGCAGAATGTCCCGGGCCTCTCCCAAAAAGGAGCCGGTCGCTGTATCGATGAGCCACAGCAAAAGCATGAACATGAACGCCACGCCGCCGGCAATCATCTGGTGGTTGCTCAACGCAGAGGCGAACAAGCCGATGGCGAGAAGGGCACTGCCCAGCAAAAACATGCCGACAAACCCACCGATCACCTGACCTCTTTCGGGATTGCCGACGATGGACATAATGATCGGATAAATTCCCGAAATGACTAACATGATCACCCACAAAATTTCCACCGCTAAATACTTCCCGAGGACGAGCTGGACGCTCGAGAGCGGTGACGTCATGAGCAGCTCGTCCGTTCCCCTGCGGAATTCCTCAGAAAAGAGGCGCATCGTCAAAAACGGTGCCATGAACAGAACGATGGTACTCATGTTGCCAAACAAAAATTCCGGTTCCGCCACTTGGCTTCCTAACAGCTGCACCACAAAGAAGTAACTGACGATGAGGAAAAAGACGGCCATGATGACATAAGCGACGGGCGAAGAAAAGTACGACACGAGTTCTTTCTGAGCGACTGCCCACGTTTTACGCACGACGCTGTCCCTCCTTCGCTCCGGCCTCTTCTGTCGTCAGTTGCAGGAACACATCTTCCAAATTGGCTTCCTGGCGAGTGAGCTCCAACAGCGGCCAGTCCCGTCCGGCTAACGTGTAGAACAGCTCTTCACGCGGATCGCTTCCTTTTACGACGTCCAGGCTCAGACTCACGTAGCCTTCCCCTTCCTTCGTCACCTTGACCGCCAACACGCCTTCTACCTGCTGCACTGTGCGCACCACGTCCTCCCGCGGACCTTTCACGGTCGCCTTCAGTGTCGCAGAACCTTGGATGTGCTGAGCTAGTGATTTCGGGCGGTCAACGGCGACGATCTTTCCTTTATTAATAATCGCCACTTGTTCGCACAGGGCGCTCACTTCCGGGAGAATGTGCGAACTCAAAATGACGGTGTGTTCCTTTCCCAGTTCACGTATGAGTTCGCGAATTTCCGTGATCTGTTTCGGGTCCAACCCGGAAGACGGCTCGTCCAACACGAGCACATCCGGGGTGTGAACGATAGCTTGCGCCAAGCCGACCCGCTGTTTGTACCCTTTGGACAACCTCCCGATGAGCCGTTTCCGGACGTTGGTCAGTTCTAAGCGGCCCATGACGTGCTGTACTGCTTGTGTGACTTCAGACCGCGGCACTTCCCGGATGCGGGCCACAAACGTCAAATATCCTTCTACCGACATGTCCGGATACACCGGCGGATTTTCAGGCAAATAGCCGATGCGGCGCCGCGCCTTCAGGCCGTCTTCCACCACATCGTAACCGGCGATCGTAATCTTTCCCTTCGTCGGTTCCAGATAGCCGGTAATCAGGCGCATCGTCGTCGTTTTCCCGGCACCGTTCGGACCGAGAAGACCGAGGATCTGTCCTTTCGGTACACTCAAGTTGAGATCATCCACTCCAACGCGGTTGCCGTAATACTTGGACACGCGTTCCAGTTCAATCACATTCCATCCCCTTCCGTTACCACACTCCTATTAAATGTACACGAAACGCCTTCTGTTTCCCTCCTGTGGGGTTAAGAGTTCGGAATCATGTTACAAACTGTAGGTAATCCGAACCATCACGAATTGTCATGAGCAGCTTGTGATTGTTTTCCCTCCAGCTTAAAGAACGTGAGAAAACGCCTCCAGTAATGCCTTTCCCGAGTATTTATAGAGAGCGGTTCGTCAACCCGAAGACAGGTTTAAACAGAAGACATGTTGACTCCTGCCAGTGTACTAGTGTATTATTAAATTAGTACACTGGTACACAAGGACATAAAAGGAAAGTGGGAGATTCATGTGATGACGGCCTTAAGCGGCTTGCTCAAGAAGGAGTTTCGCCTCGTCCAGACAGCCACAGCGGTCGCGGCTGGCGTTTTATTTCTGTACTTTGTCAGTCTGTTTGTCGCCTCTACGTATTACAAGCCAGAATATGTTCGTTTTTTTGTCATGATTCCGGTGGCGTTGAGCATTTGGTTTGTGCCAATCACGTTGATGCAGAGTTTTGAAGCCGAACGCAAAAAACTGCACCTGTGGCTACACAGCCCGCAATCTGCGTGGACGTTATTAGGTGCAAAGTTCGTCGTCGCTATAGGCACGAGTATTGCCTTGAACGTCCTCGTCATCATGGGCATCTCTACGTATCACGCGCTATTTTTGTTTGATAGCGAACTCCATTTGTTACGAGATTGGCGGCACGTTGTCTCACTAGGTTTTGGCACACTTCTCGCAGGCAGTTATGTCGCGATCTGGCTGACGTTCGGATGGGTGGTCTTTCACGTGTTCAACCGATTTTTAAAGAAAATGAGCCTGCCCGTGACGATCGGGCTACTGGCGACTGCCATTGTGCTCATCGTCCATATTGAGACGAGCGGATGGTTTGCCCAACTGGCCCACTGGACAGGTACGACATTCCATTTTCCAATGGTGATTGAAGGGAACGTGGAAAGCTCTAGCGGAGCGTTAGAAGCGTTAGAAATAAAAGTGTCACCAGGAGATGTCAACGCGCTTCACTTGTTTTTCCACATCGGGATAGCTTGCCTGCTGTTTATTCTGTCATGTCGTCTCATTGACAGAGAAGTCGAGGTGTAACACATGGAATCATTCCTGACTTCGCAACCGATTTACACCCAGTTGGCTGATTTATTGAAAAAGCAAATTGTGCGCGGACAGCTCCGCCCGGGAGACAAGCTGCCTTCCGTCAGAGAACTGGCGATTCGGTATACCGTCAATCCAAATACAGTGCAGCGTACGTATCGCGAGCTTGAACAAGAAGGAGTGGTAGAAGTGCGGCGCGGACAAGGAACGTTCGTCATCGAAGACGACGAGATCATCCAGAGATTGCGCGAAACGCTGAAACAGGAGTACGTTGCAACATTCGTACGGGATATGCGGGAAATGGGGTTTACCCTTCAGGAGATGAAGGAGAGTGTAAAGCGAATGTGGGAGGAGGAAGTCGATGATTAAGCTCGAGCACGTGACAAAACGGTACTTAAGAAAAGTGGCATTGGACGATGTGACGGTCACGTTTCATCCAGGGAATATCATTGGGATCATCGGGGAAAACGGGAGTGGCAAGTCCACTCTGCTGAAGCTGATGGCCGGGCTTGTGAGTCCGACGCGAGGGAACATAACGATAGACGGGGGACCCGTCACACGAAAAGCGAGCAAGAAAGTCGCCTATCTATCAGAGCGGGAGGAGTTGTACGATTGTTTCACGGTTCGCGAGACGATTGCATTCTTTGCTAGCCAGTTCCCTGATTTCGACCGGGAAAAAGCGGAAAAGTTGATGCGCTTTATGTCCTTGAAGCCGCAACAACGGGTGAAGCATTTGTCCAAAGGTGGAGTCGCCCGCCTGAAAATGACGGTCACCCTCGCCCGGAATGCGCCGTTCGTGCTATTGGACGAACCGCTCTCCGGCCTCGATCCATTCGTTCGTGAAGCGGTAGCGGAAAGCTTACTGTCTTTCCTCGATTTATCGCGACAAACCCTTATCGTCTCCACACACGAAATTCAAGAGCTGGAACAGGTGATCGACACGGTAGCCGTCATTCGCGATGGAAAGGTGCTCAAAGTGGCTGATGTGGAAGACATCCGCGAAACGAAGGGAAAAAATCTTGTGGAATGGATGCGGGAGTTGTACGGCTAGCGGCGACAAAAAGAATAAATAAAACGTGTTCAAACTGGAAAGCGTCTTATCATTCTCGTCATCTTTTCCATGTCGTTCCTGTTTTCGGTGCACCATACAACTCAGGTGGAGAAAAACAAACCGTTTCTCTCCACCCGATTGACTCCAGAGGACTATTTAAACACTTCCACAGCACGGCCTGTTCCCACAATGCCACGACGTTTGGTCTCCAGTTTGCTTTTTTGACAACTCCGTAGTGCGATCTTTCTACGGGAGGTTTTTTCTGGCGTTATGTTTCCTCAGCCACCATGACATTGCGTAGACGGCCCAGCCCCTCGATTTCGACGGTGACTTCATCCCCGTCCTTCAACCAGACCCGCTCCGCTTCGGGATAGCCCAATACGACCCCTTCAGGTGTTCCGGTTAAAATAACGTCGCCCGGGGCGAGCGTCATGTAGCGGGAGATGTAGCTGACGATGTCGTCGCAGTGAAAAATCATATCCGACGTATTCGACTGCTGCCGCATTTCTCCGTTAACCATACAGCGAATGTTCAAGTCGTTCGGATTGCCCACTTCATCCGCCGTCACCAAATACGGTCCTAAGGGACAAAAACCGTCGAGGGACTTGCCGAGCAACCACTGCTGTGACCTGAATTGCAAATCGCGGGCGGACAGATCGTTTGCAGCACAATAGCCGAACACGTAGTCCAGGGCATTCTCTTTGGAGACGTTCTTCGCTGTACGTCCGATGACGATGGCGAGCTCAGCCTCGTAATCGACTTGATCGGAATCAGCGGGCAACGCAATCCGGTCTCCGTGTCCGGCGAGGGAGTTGTTGTACTTGTTGAACAAAATCGGATGCTTTGGAATATCCATGTTGGATTCTTCCGCGTGTTTGCGGTAGTTGAGACCGACACACACGATTTTGCCAGGCCCTGGTACACACGGTCCCAAGTCCAGTTCGGCTTCGTTTAAATATTCCACACCTTTCCCTGCCGCCTCGTCAAGCAGCCGGTTTAGTTCGTCTAACCCTGCCTCGCCTTTTTCGATCAACTGTTTCACGGTATGGCCAGCATCCATCCCCTCACGGTCAGGAACAGGCAAGATCCCTCGGTCTGTTTTGATCCCCAATGCCAACCTCTCACCTTGGCGAAAAGTTAACAGTTTCATCGCATGAACCTCGCTTTTTTTTTAACACAATGACCCTAAAAACAGTTTAGTCGGAATCAATGGCTACAGTAAAGTAACATTTTCAAAATGTGTACTCTTATTGACCTAACGGTCAATTTAATTTGTGATCCCCATCTCCCTGTTCGCTGCATACAGTAGAGGTATAGGCTTTTAACCAGAAAGGAGGTAATCCGTTGTATCCGATGGGCGACCCGGTACGGGAACACGAATCCCTTTACCAAATTGAGCAGTGGAGCCGTAACCAGGAACAGTACATCGCTATCTTACAGAACGAAGCAGCTGACTCTCCTGAAAAGAAGGAACAGTACGCAAAGTGGCAAAAGCGTTTCGAACAGTTGAGGCAAAGCGCAAAACAGCAAAGATCCGCCTCCGTTCAAGGGTCCTTTCACCGTCAACCACCGTACCCCTCATCTTATTTGCTGCAACAATCGCATCAATTGCACTACCACTTTTCCCGCTTTTTGCAAGATCGGCTGTTGGAGCAAAGGGCGATAACGGCAAGCTACGCAAACGAGAACGATGCGAAGGCAGGAGAAGAGGCCCAAACGGAAGGTGAAAAAAGAAGGGATGTAACGTTAGAACCCGTCCCAATCGGGGAGCATGTGTTGCCGCCACTTCCTTATCCGTACGACGCGCTAGAACCGCACATTGATGAAAAAACGATGCGTTTGCATCACGACAGACACCACCGATCGTATGTCGAAGGATTGAATAAAGCAGAAAAAGAAATGGCCAAAGCGCGGCGCAGCGGAAATTTTTCCCTCATTAAACATTGGGAGCGGGAAGCAGCGTTTAACGGGGCTGGCCACTATTTGCACACCATATTCTGGCATAACATGAAACCGAAGGGAGGAGGGCAAGCGCAAGGGGAGATTGCCCGGGAAATCAACCGCACGTTCGGCAGTTTTCACAAATTCAAACAGCACTTCTCCCACGCTGCCGACAAAGTTGAGGGTGGAGGTTGGGCTATGCTCGTCTGGGCCCCGCGCTCGCACCGGGTGGAAATTTTGCAAGTGGAAAAGCACCAAAACTTGTCCCAGCAGGACATCATCCCGCTGCTCGTCCTGGACGTGTGGGAGCACGCTTATTATTTAAAGTACAACAACAACCGAAAGGATTACATTAAAGCGTGGTGGCATGTCGTCAACTGGGAAAATGTCAACAAGCGTTACAAGGAAGCTCAGAAGGTGAGGTGGAGGCCGTATTAGTTCTTGTAGCAAAGGGGATGGTTCGCACTAAAAAAGCTGACCGCTTTTAGCATGTGGTCAGCTTCGTTTTACCTGGCGGTTCCGACGATGACTCGCCCATTCTAGCAAACGCTCGCCGTCACGCCGATCGACGTGCCTCACGCTGAATCGTTTTCCCGTCGAACCGGAAGCGACATTCACCTGAAACGTCGCAAGGTCGGCTTTCAGCTGGAACGGCGACTGTTTTAGTGTGCTGGACTGAATCCGTCGGCGCGTCACAACAGCTGTCGTCCGGGCGATGCTCCGGGAGCGCACGACTAAGTGATGGTACGCCAGGTGCCACCCTTCGTCAGAGTAGCACATCGTTCCGTAACCGACTGCCAAAGGAACAAGTATCCACGACAGCCATCCCCACGGATCGAAAAAATAAGACAGCAACAGAGCAACCAACGCGGACACCGCGACCCCAGGAACGACAAAACGGCGCCACGCCCGACGCGGCAAGCGTTCTAACTTCACATCTTCCGGGGCAAACTCCGGTACAAAACGGTCTAAAAACGGAACGACGTCCTTTTTGGCCATTAATGGAAAAATGACCGTCGCATCTTCTTCGTATGAATCACTCCCACTGCCTCCGTAACCCGCGCTGACGACGTGAACCGTGACGTACCCGAAAGGCTGCCGCAAAACACCTTCTACCAGCCGCACCGACTGGATCCGCTTGATTGGAAGAGTCGAACGTCTCCGTTCAAGTAGGCCTCTCTCAACCGATAAATAGTCTCCCGCCCGCTTGACGCGAAAATTGCCGAACTTAAGCGCGACGGACAAGGTCGCTGCCAGCCACGCGACGACGAGGGCAGTGACGGCGATGAGTGCGATAAACGGAACTGTCACTTGACCGCTCACGTAGTTTCCGATACGGTCTACCACATCGTCCAGCGGCAATAAGTCGTCGAAAAACGAGAAGGCCCCACCGACGAGGGAGAAAATCACGCCAACACTTCCGGATGTCACCCCTGCTATGAGCAATTCCCGCAGTGTGATGCGCCGTTCACATGAATCGGCTCCGAAGGCTGCGGAAGATTGCCCATCTGTTTCACCTTGTTCTCCCGCTGCGGCGCCGTCAAAGGCTGATGGACTGTCCGGTTCATTACGCATCGCGTTCAAGAAGTGCCGAAGTTGTTCCGCCTCCGGACGGGCCACTGCCTCAAGGTTCGCCTCCGGTTCTGTCCCTCCCGCTGTCTCGACCCGCACTTTCACCACACGGAACAGGCGGTGAACAATGCCTTCGACGAAGTCAACGGTTTGAATGCGCTCCAGCGGGATATAACGCCGTTTCTTATTGAGCACGCCGTGTTCAATGCGAAACTCGCCGTTCTCAATCCGGTACGTGTAGTGTCGCCATGCGATGTATCCCCACGCGGCGGACCCAGCAATAAGTACGATCACTCCAACGGCAAACCAGACGACACCCATGGCGACGGAGGCGAGGACTGGACCGTCCTCTCCGTTCGCCTGAAAAAACACGAAAAGTGCAACGGGGATGATGAACTGGCGGACTAACCTCAATGTATACATCAAGACTGTGGCGGGATGGAGACGACGCGGTTCAGACATCATCCGCAATCCCCGCCAGTCTTGCAATGTTGTCACGCAGGGCGTCCGCTTCTTCGACTGGGAGGGCCGGGATTTCGTGAAGGCCCGCTGCCGTCGACACCGATACAGTCGCAAGGTTGTAACGGCGCAAGATCGGCCCTTGTTCGGTGTCAACGTGCTGGACGCGCGCCATCGGAATCAGCGTTCGCTTGATCACAATGACCCCGCGTTTGAGATCTACTTCCTGCTCGCTCACCTCGTACCGCCATCTGCGCCAACGAACAGGCGGGACAATGACCATGAGGCAAACGGTCAACACTAAAGCTCCAGCTCCCGCCAAAGCCGGAAAAATCCAGTACCAGTCAAAGGCCATCGTTAAACCCGTTACCCCGATCGCGATCAACCAGGCGAACAAAGAAACAATTCCGCCCGTTATGCGCCATACTTTCAGGGCGCGGACGTCTAAACGCCCACTCGGTTCAGCTCGCATCGAATCGTTCTCCAATCGCTGTGTTATGACAGCGTGTATGGAACATTTTCACGACCCCTTTTCGCCTAACAACCCTCCACATATGATACAGCGTTCTCCACTTTCACACAAGAGATTTCCGGGTCTTCCCCCGTTCAACGTAAACAGCGGCCGGGACGTCCCGGCCGCGGACGGAATCGCGTTTGGACTTCTTCAAGCCCTTCAGCGGATCATTTGAAACTGTTGTTCCAATTTCGGTTTCAATCGCACGTAAAGGGGAAGGAACACGAATGCAATCAACAGTCCCTTTATGACGTTAAACGGCGCAATGCCGAATAAGACGAGGGCCGTTTTCTCCGGCCCCTCCACAGTCCAGTTAATCAAAAAGGCGTAAGCCGGAAGAATCACAAAGTAATTCAACACACTCAACACAGCAGCCATCATCAGCGTCCCCGTCAAAAGTCCCGCCAAGAGACCTTTGAGACCGGAAATTTGCCGCGCTATGAGGACGGTACAGACGACAAAAATACTCCCGGCGACAAAATTGGCCATTTCTCCAATGGGGATCCCCGCTTCGCTTCCGGTAAAAATAAAGTGTAGTCCGTTCTTTATCAGCTGAACGAGAACGGCAATCCACGGGCCAAAGATAAATCCAGCCACAAGGGCGGGCACATCGCTGAAGTCAACCTTTAAAAAGGACGGAAAAGCTGGAAGCGGGAAATCCAAATACTGCATGATGAAGGCTACTGCAGACAAAAGCGAGATCACGACAAGCTTTAACACGTGTGAAGACGACCGCTGCATCAGATGAACACACTCCCTTACTTGTGTATCTGATGACAACCGTACGCCATCTAAAAAACCCGAAGTCAGCGGATTTCCGCTTCCTTCGGGCATTAGATAACAGGCGTAACGCAGGGACAAACTCTCTCTTAAAAAGAGTAGACTCCTCCCTCTATGCGTTACCCCACTCGTACGCGTTATCATCCTTCTCCCATCCAGACTATACTGTCGGCCCCGGAATTTCACCGAGTCCACCGCTTGCGCGGGTCACGGGCTGAGGTGTCGCTACACCATCACCGCCGGTCGGGAATTTCACCCTGCCCCGAAGGATTCGAAACGTTATGCGATTCCGTACACCTATTATAGTCTGTTAGACAAAAAAGTGCAATCACTTTGAAAAAATGTTAAATGGCAGTGATATTGTCAAAAAATGTCATCGACCATCCACTCACCGTTCGGGAAGGGGCAGAGCTGTTGGAACTCTCTACCCGACAGTTGCTGCGTTTAAAAAAACGATATCTGACGGAAGGAGCACAAGGTATTAAAGGACGAGCTAATGTCGCATAGGTCTATCTTCCATTCCTAATTGCTGAAGTTGACTGTGAAACAGACTGATTCGCTTAGCAGATCCAACGTTAAACCTAAAGTAATGCCTACAATAATTAATGATTTAAAACTTTTGAATAAAAATTTGAAATCTTTAAATCCAATAGCAAATCTGTTGAATTATGGTTCGCCTCATAAAAATGCTGGTACATAAGTGTTTGTATGTCCTTATACTTTCTAAAGGGATGGTATTATTTAGTTAATAAACGCATCTATAAACATAATGTTCAATATTATATTAAATAATGTTTAAGGAAATTAAAAATAATGGACAATAATTATTTACATTATTAAAACATTGTGTTATCATTGGAAGCGAGGAGGGAAGTGGATGAGTGAAAGAGATATTCCTTCGTGGATTTTATCACTAGATTCCGAGGATATTGAATTTATACGTAAATTTATTGTGAATTCTGGTTCCTTGAAAAGTCTTGCCAAAGAGTATGGTGTATCTTACCCTACTGTCCGACTCAGGTTAGATAGGTTAATCCAAAAAATAAAAATATCCCACCATAATCAACCAGAACCGTTAGTTGATTTTATAAAAAAACTTGCCATTGAAGAGCGTATAACATTGGAAGATGCACGACTTATTATAAAAAAATATAAAGCAGAAAAGGATGGGAATTAAATGACAGAGTTAACGGTGTTCTTCATGATTGTGGGGATGTCAGCCATTCAGTATTTTATGGCTACTAGAAATCCATTTATACTGGGTGTCATTATGCCTGTAACATTTATAGGTGTTATGACGTGGTTGTTTATTACAAACAGAATCGAAAATAATATTATGTATATTGTTTTACTCATTGTTGGATTAATTTTATTGATCGAGGAGTGGGCAAAAGGTAGAAAAGTACTCCGTAACCGTCGTCAAGAAGAAATGAATAAAATGAAAAAAAAGGATTTATAACCGTCTCAACTTTCGCAGCTCAATTTTGGTAAATAAGCCTTGATATAATTAGGCAAAACTACAATCCATTTACGTAATTGACTTTCGATGAATTTTTTAATCTTTTGATTTACATTTTGAAGTGCATCTTCAAGAATTTCAATGAGTAGTTGAAGTGCAAAGGCCCAATCTAGTTCATCGATTTCATCACAAAGTTCATAAAAAATGCCGCCTAATGTTCGATAATCTGTACTTACTCGGTTTTGCCAAGACAAAACAATGTACCTTGTAAACACAATAGTGGTATGGCTGATCATGGAATCATAAGATCTTCCTTGGAACTCTTTTTGGAGTTTCAATAAGGATTTGACTGTTTTGAAGAATACTTCAATATCCCAACGTATCCCATAAATACGAATGATTTCTTGATCCGATAAAGTACAGTCTGTACTCAAAATAGCTAGCCACTGTCTCTTTTTATTACGATTACGGATAAATACCACTTTAACAGGTACGCCATTTGCCATCGTTGTGTGAATAGAGCGCAAAATACCCTTTTGATGTTGTGATGGTTTAGCTGTTTGGTATAGTTTTTTTAGGCTCACCCATTCACCGTTCACTTGATATCTTTGTTTTGTATCCTTCACCATTCCAATAACATCCAACCCTTGATCCACAATGGACTTGATCAAAGGCTGTTGGGTAAACCATGTATCCATTAAAACGTATGAGGCATCGATTCCTTGAGAAAGTGCCCGTTTAATCATATTGGGAATAACTTCCGGCGCTTTTTGTAAAGCTTCGACACGCCGCTTATAACCGGATGTACGCTTATCGATTCGGTTATCAATCCCATTGATTTGGGAATTCGTAGAGCTTAATAAAGCAAAATCAATAGGCAAAAATGTAGCACCATCTGACCAGCCGAGTGTAAGCATACGAAATCCTTTGTAATAACGCATTTTTTGAGAAGAATGATCGAAACAGCGAGCAAGCAGTTCAACCTTTTTACTGCGATTTCGTTCATAAGATGAGTCGTCCACGATCAGCACTTTCGGACGGTCGTGTCTCGTTAAACTACTTACCTTCATAATGGTGAAAGTACTCAAAACAAGTAAAAACCTGCGCCAATTGTATTGAGGGTTATTTAAGAAGCGATAAATAGCGTTTTTTTCCGGCAAATCTTTAGCTTTTTTACTTTGAAGAAGTCGAAACAAATTTTTGCCTTCAAAAACCAAACTAAAAACTAGCTGGAATAAATAGGCGCAGGAATAACCGAAACCCTTGTTAATTCCCACTTTCCTTAAATATTTTAAGATTTCAAGTTCATCAAATATAGCTTTTACTTCTTTTGGTAGTTGATTGTTCAGTCTGTTATTCGTTATCATAATAAGAGACACCTCACCTGCTTTTGGTAATGTTTTTTCTGGACAATTAAACTATACCAAAAGTTGAGGTGTTTTTTTTTGCAAATTTTTATGTCAAGAAGTATTCGAAACAACCAACAAACCCATTAACCGTAAGGCTTAGAAATCCAATTTACTGTGAGAAAGTTGAGTAACCGTTATATCAAAATCTTGCAAATAGTTGAGACTAGAAATACGTATAGCACATTTTTAACAGTGAAACAGGGATAAAGAGGCTCTCTATCCCTGTTTCATTGCATTAAACATTCAGAAGTCGCACCATTTTTCCACATGATACCCACATTTTTTTAGGCGGCTCTCATGAGGAGCCGCAGCGCCCTCCTTTTCACTTGACTGCCAGACGTTCCCTGTCAACCCATCGTCGCCGACTACACACGTGACATTTTCTCAGAAGAATTTAGGTGACATTTTCACTGACGTTTGACATCACTTTGAAAAAAACGTCTGTAGTGCTGACGACAGGCAACGATTTTAAAAATGTCAGATAAAGGCGGCGGACTTTCTCCCGTGTGATACAATAGTTCCTGTACATCGCACCTAGGGATTCGCCCACCACCTGCAAGCAAACTGTTGACAGTAGGAGTGTTTTTCACATGCGACACGAAAAATCCAGAGAACTGTACCAAGAAGCTCAGGACGTCATCGTCGGCGGCGTTAACAGTCCGTCCCGCTCATTTAAGGCTGTCGGCGGTGACTATCCCATTTTTATGAAACGCGCCCGCGGCGCGTATTTCTGGGACGAAGACGACAACCGCTACATCGACTACTTGGGAGCTTTCGGTCCGATCATTCTTGGCCACGCCCATCCCCACGTGACAAAGGCCATTCAGCGAGCGGCAGAGAACGGAGTGCTGTACGGCACACCGACCCGGTTGGAAAATCAGTTGGCACGCATGCTTCGGGACAGCATTTCGTCTTGTGAAAAAATCCGTTTTGTCAACTCCGGCACTGAGGCGGTCATGAGCAGTATCCGCGTCGCACGCGCTTATACGGGGCGGGACAAAATTGTAAAGTTTTCCGGATGTTACCACGGCCACGCCGACTTGGTGCTTGTCGCCGCAGGGTCTGGCCCGTCGACACTCGGCGTACCGGACAGTGCCGGTATCCCTGAAAGCATCGCTCGAGACGTCATTACCGTCCCGTACAATGACTTGTCCGCGTTTAAACAGGCACTGAAACAGTGGGGAGACGACATCGCAGCCGTACTCGTCGAACCCATTGTCGGCAACTTCGGAATCGTCATGCCAGAGGAAGGATTTTTGGAGACCGTGAACGAATGGACCCGTAAGGCCGGTGCCCTCGTCATTTACGATGAAGTCATTACCGCTTTTCGCTTTCATTACGGGGGAGCGCAAAATCTGCTCAATGTCTTCCCCGACCTGACGGCACTAGGCAAAATTATAGGCGGCGGCTTGCCTATCGGCGCATACGGAGGCCGCGCCGACATTATGGACAACGTGGCACCCCTCGGCCCTGTCTACCAGGCAGGGACGATGGCCGGCAACCCGGCGTCCATGGCGGCCGGCATTGCCTGTCTGGAAACACTCTCTCATCCGGAAACGTATGAGCACCTTGAGCGTCTCGGAGCGATGCTGGAATCCGGCATCCGGCAGGCAGCCGACAACGTCCCCGACATCCCCGTCCAAATTAACCGCTTAGGTGGCGCTCTAACCGTATACTTTTCCCGCGAGCCGATTCGCGAGTACGGAGCCGTGGAACGAAGTGACAGCGAACGCTTCGCTCAATTCCACCAACTCATGCTGAAGCAGGGGATCTACTTGGCTCCGTCCAAATACGAAGCCTGGTTTTTGACATTAGCCCATACAGAAGAAGATGTGAACGTGACGATTTCCGCCGTAGAAAAAGCATTTCAGCGCATGTGCCGTTGACTGTTTCGCCGCATCCCGGGTTTAAAATAAAATGGGAAACGGCATAAACGTCTATTTAGAAAAGTATTGACAGGTGCGGTATACTGATATTACGTCTAATAGCATACGCAACAGCCAAAAGTATCCCATATCTTAACGTTTGTTCACAAAGTCGTCATTGACGATATGGCAAAAAGGTGTTGAACGTGAAAATTGGCGCACGCATTCTGAAAACGGGAGTCGCCGTCGGTTTAGCTCTCTACATCAGCCGGTTTCTCGGACTGGAACCGATTATTTTTGCCGGGATCGCCGCGACCGTCACAGTCCAGCCGTCGCTTTACCGCTCCTGGCAGAACAGTTTGCAACAAATACAGGCAAACGTCGTCGGAGCCATCGTCGGTGTTGTTTTGGCTGTTTTGCTCGGGACTGAGCCATACGTTATCGCCCTCGGCGTCATCGTCGCCACCAGCCTCAACATACAGTTAAAATTCAACAAAAGTATTCCCCTGGCGATGGTCACCGTGTTGGCGATTATGAGCAGTCCGTCTGACAATTTTTGGGAAATTGCCACTGACCGCTTTTTACTCATATTTATCGGAGTGGCTTCCTCCATTTTAATCAACATTTTCATACCGCCTCACTATGAAAAAAGGCTGCGAAAACAGCTATTCGACATCCAAGACAACATTGCCCTGAACTTGCGGTTTATGGTGGAAACCGACCGCGAAATACACCATGTGCGCGCCGATTTAGAGCAACTTGCAAAACGCGTGTCCGAGTTGAAAGAACTGTACACCTTGCACCGGGAAGAAAACCGGTACAAATATCACAAAGTGTTCCCCCGCACCCGAAAGTTAGTCGTGTTTCGGAGTATGGTCCACACGTGCGAAGAAGGTCTCGATTTACTGCGTCTGTTGGAAAAACACCACGACGTGTTGCAGGCAGATGAAACGGCACGTCAGCTCGTCGGCACCGAGTTGGAAAAACTGGCCTCTTTTCAAGAAAGGGTCTTTTTGAAATATGCAGGAAAATTGACACCGCACTTAGCGAATCACGAAGATGCGGCGTACGACGAACCCATTCTCCCCGTTGAAAAAGGGATTGCCGCATTTAAAGACAACGAAACACTGTTCGTCCACGTACTGCCAGTCTTGTTTAAAATTCACGACTACAGGGAACAAGTGGAAGAATTAAACCGTACTGTGGAACAGTACTATAAGTTTCACAACCAAACGGCAACATAACTGCAATCGGTCAGTATACCCAGTCAATGCGGATAATGAACGCTTGCTGCAACTCCAACACTTCTCTCAAACGCATTAACTCGTCAGGCGTCCCCCGCACGAGAGCACCGTACGCCCGAAAGCCGTGCTCGACCATGTACGCATGGCGCTTTTGCCAGGTGGAATGTTCCTCTGCGATGACAGGATGGCGGGCGACGGACTGAAGTCGCGCCAGCAGTGTATCCCTACTTTCCTCGAGCGTCAAATCCCCTTGCGGCGTCCGCAGCACGAGAGCGAGGGGTGGAAACATTCGCCTCTCGTCCAGCGTTTCTCCTCCGTACGTGTAAATGTGGGACAACTGGAAGCTGTACCGTTCAAACATGTCCGCCATGGCGAGCGGTGTAAGAAAATGGCGGGTGGAAACAGCCATGTCGACTTGAACCGACTGGGGCAGTTGCTCCAGTGCCGCCCACGTCGACTCCGTCTCACGCTCCCCAGCTTCTCCAGGCAAACGTAAGACGAACGCCGGTTCCGTTTGATCTAGCCGAACGTCCACCAGACGCTGCCACGCCCGATGTGTGACGACCACTGTGCCGCGACGGTTTGACCCGGTATCGGTCTGTTCCAAAAGCGGATAGTGTACTTCGCGCCTGTAGTACGGCAGCCAACTGGTCCAGTCAATTTCCCGTTCTCCCAAGGCTCCGTGGGGATAGCGCAATATCGCCCAGTCCCGCACACGCTTTTCCACTGCCTCCTCTGTACCTCGATCAACCGCGAAGCAAATGAGGGATACGACAACATACGTAAGGACAAAGAGAACAACTCCCCACGTTACCCAACCCTGTCCGGTTCCAGAAGCATGCGGTTTCATCGTGTGAGGAGTCGTTCCCGCTGACAACACCGGTTTCACTTTTTCCTGTTCGGCCCGCCGCAAACAGTCGTCGCACTGGCGCAAATGCGCCACCACCTGCCGGCTAAGGCGCCAACTCAACGTCCGCTCACGAAAACGTGGGAGGTGCGCCCGACAATCGGCACACGTGAATCTGGACATCACCCCGCACCCCCTTTGGTGCCTTCCAATCGTTTAATTTATTTATATGGGGGGTCGCCCACACGTTATGTGTCGGGTCACCTACACCTTAACTGCCTCCAGATTTTGCACATTGAACAAACGGGCGTAATGTCCGTCGAGCCGCATCAGTTCCTCGTGTGTTCCCAACTCTTGAATTTCACCGTCTTCAATCAGGCAAATTTTGTCCGCGTGCGTTATCGTAGACAAGCGGTGGGCGACAATCAACGTCGTCCGGTCCTTCGCCAGTCTCTCCAGTGACTGCTGAATCAAGTGTTCCGATTCCATATCGAGGGCCGACGTCGCTTCATCCAAAATGAGAATGCGCGGATCCTTCAAAAATACACGGGCAATGGCCAGACGCTGCTTCTGTCCACCGGACAGTTTCACCCCGCGTTCGCCGATTTCCGTGTCGTAGCCATGGGGCAACTGCATCACAAAATCGTGTGCGTTGGCCGCTTTCGCCGCTTCCACGATCTCCTCCATGTCCGCTTCCGGATTTCCCATTAAAATGTTTTCCTTCACTGTACCGCTGAACAGAATATTGTCCTGCAACACAATCCCGATTTTATCCCGCAAGCTGGACAACGTCATCTCGCGAATGTCCACATTGTCGATCAAGACCCGCCCTTCCGTCACGTCGTAAAAGCGCGGCACCAAACTGACGAGGGACGATTTTCCCCCACCGCTCATGCCGACAAATGCCACCGTTTCCCCAGGGAGGATGGTGAGGTTAATGTTTCGCAACACTTGCTCCCCGTCTACTTCATAGCGAAACCCGACGTTGTCAAACCGGATCTCGCCGCGGACAAATGGCACCTCTTGCGCATCCTCCCGGTCCGTAATATCGTAAGGTTCTGTGAAAAATTCGTGTACCCGGTCCATCGACGCGATCGCCTGCGTCAGCGTCGTCGACGAGTTGACCAACCGGCGCAACGGGCCGTAAATGCGCTCCAAATACCCGTAAAAGGCGACCATTGTCCCCACTGTGATCGTCCCCTGAATGACTCCGTAGCCCGAGTACGCAATCATGAACAGCGGCGCGATGTCGGTCAACGTGTTCACCACAGCAAACGTGTGGGCGTTCCACCGCGTGTGGACCAAGGCTTTATGCAAAAAGTGGCCATTCCGCTCTTTAAAGCGCTCTTGCTCGTAGTCTTCCAAGTTAAACGAACGCACGACGGACATGCCCTGTACCCGTTCGTGCAAATGCCCTTGCAAGGCGGCCAACGCTTTCGAACGGTCCCGCGTATACATGCGCAAGCGCTGGTAAAAAAACTTAACGGCAAAACCGTACAGCGGAAAGATAGCAATCGATACAAGGGTCAACTTGACGTCAATGTACATCATCACGCCTACCGCGATCAGCAACGTGACGAGGTCGAGCCAAATGTTCATCATTCCAGTGACGACGAAATCTTTCGTCTGTTCGACGTCGTTTATGACCCGGGAAATAATTTCGCCGACTTTGTGATTGTTGTAGTAGCGTAACGACAGTTTCTGAATGTGGGCAAACAGCCGGTCCCGTATATCGTACAACACCTTGCTGGCAATCCACTGGGCAAAGTATTGCCGGTAGTACTCAATCGGTCCCCTCAAAATGCCAATTACAACAAAAGCCCCTGCCATGACCCATGCGAGACGTTCCAACTTTACCGCATTCGGCAGATCTTCCAGCAAGATATCATCAACGACGTATTTGAGTAACAGAGGTATGAGTAAAGGGATCCCGAATTTCAAGATCCCTATGAATAGCGTAAGCACAATCTGCTTCGTATACGGGCGCACAAAACGCATGTACGCCTTTATACTGTCCATGGGCAATCCTCTCCTGCACAATGTCTACCCTATAGACATTGTAGCAGATGTATGCAAAAAAATGTGCGGTTTGCCGAAGGCGATGATGATTGAGTGCGGGCTTGTGAGGTTGTTTCTCCGAGCTCGCCTTTTGTTTTGGCAGCGACTGGCGTTTTGGTGGTACGGTTTCCTTTAGGGGGTAATCCACCCCTTTGTGCCGGACAAATAGTCTTCCGTCTAATGTTTCTCGCACTTCGACACGCGTTTTAATCGGAATCATTTGTTGGTCACTTGCCCGGTCGATCTTGTATGTTTTTCCTTCGAAAGCAATCGTTTCTCCAGCGGAGAGTGTCCGTTGATCACGGTAGCAAAGAATCAAATCTAAAGACTGCCCTGGTTCTAAGGGGACAAAGGCACTTTCCGTATCACGTGGCGCAACAGCAAACTGTGGATTATGGGCTTCGATGAACTCCTGCAGCACCGTGTTGGCCTCCTCAATGGTGTAAATCCCCCGGAGGCGCAATTCGACAATCCAACGGTCTTGTAGCGTTTGAAACAGCCGTTCAATCCGACCTTTGGCTTGGGGGGTTAAGGCCTTGATGTGGGTTATGCCTAACTCCTCCAAAGCTTGTCCGAATGGCGACAACGGAACGGGTTCTCCCGCCAATTCCTGCTCGATCGTTTGCTTTTCGTGAGGGGAACGGAAAATCATGTGTTGATCCGAATACACACTCATCGGAATACCTTTCTGCTCGATCATCTGTTGTGTGAGCCTGAAATAACCTTCCGTGTCTTCTTGTGGCCGGAAAAGCGCAGCCACAATGTGACCGGTGGCATCATCAATGGCGGCAAGCAGGGACATCGGTTCTGCCCGATCTTCCAGCCAAGGGTGAGGACTGCCGTCCATTTGGACCAACATGCCTGGCTGCGGTTTGCGCTGTCGCGGGCGATGCACTTTCGGCGGGCGCCGTTTGCGTTTCGGTTTGATGCCGGCCTCAGAGCGAATACGACGCACGGTTGACGGACTGACGTGAATCCCTTCATGCCTGGCTAGTCGTTCAGCGAAGTGCACATCATTGCACCCTTGAGACGCATCGCTTTGGTGGAGATCCGGAACCTTTGGCGCGTATCGTCAGAAAGCGCATGTGCCGGTTTGCGACCTCTGTTTTTGTGAATGATTCCAGTTTCCCCTCCTGAAGCCCCCGTTTTTTGAGGCGACAAACCTGGCGGTAACTTAACCCAAGGAGTTCAGTAGCTTCACCTCCTGTGACCAGACCTTTCATCCATCTGTCCATGACGGTGTAATGCTTCAGCTCTTGTTTGCTCATGAATATGTTCTCTCCCATATGTGACATTTTCACTGACGCGTTACAATATGACAATATCACGGACGTTTAACATTATATTGGGAAAATTATTGAAATTATATCTATATTTTACTATAATGTATTTTAGGAATATATAATATATCAAACGGTTCACAAAATATTTAATAGAATAGACGTGTAACCGGATGATATATTTCTAACGCTGTAGGGAAAGGAGGGAGTATCATGGCTCGAATTATGGAGTTGACGGGTCTATCTGCTCAAGCTGCCGGGGTTGTTTTGCTGTTTATTGATGTCGCTTCTACAGTTGGATTATTGATGTCTCTTACGGGTATCGGCCTGACAGCTGCTTCTGCTATAATAGCTTACCGTGCGACAATTCGAAACTTGTCGAAGCAGGCCGCTATTGCTTTGTAATGGGGAGAATTTTTAATTTCAAAGTAACTAAATGGACGGAAGATACGGAAGAATCACAATGCTCTTCCGTATCTTTTATAAATTAATTGGTGGATAAAGGCGGGAAACCCTTTGAACAGGCTGATGCAGTATATTCAACTTGACCGTTTAATGGACCACCGTAAACAGAAAGAATCCCTGCAAATTGTGTTGGCGCCGTTTCTTAATTTGTTCATGGAAAAGGATCGCAAGTGGATTTTCCCGTTGTTATGGCGTTTGTCAAAGTTTACGAACATTTTTACGATTGCTTTGTTTACACTGATCTACATCATGTTATTTTTGGTTTACAGTTACATGGAAGTCATTTTTATAGTTGGTTTTCTAAGCGTCATTCACACCCTGTATATGATGAACCATCGATTCCATCAAGGGAAAATAGAGTATTTGTATTCAGAGCTAAACTTTTTGCTGAGGTTGAAATTTCATGGAAAAAAGAGGTTCGTCGTTGAAAAACTTTCTTATGAAATTGCAAAAGAATGCTTGTGTTTGACTGTTTCGCCCTTGGTGTTGTCGTCAACGTTACTTGCTGTCATTGTACCTTTCAGTTCTGTATGGTGGATATGGTTAAATGTTGTTATTATTGTGTTCATCCATTATTTTCTTGCACTGTTACTGCTGCATTCTCTTTTGTACCATCATCGACGCCAGTGGTTACCGATGACGGTTGGAGTGGTTCCTTCTGTTATTATTTTCTTTATACTGTTGTCGCTATTAGATTATTCCCCTTTTTTCAAATTCAGCCCGCTAGATATTACGGGTTTTGAAACTCAAAAGATTTCTGCCCGTCATTGGTCTATGATGAGTTTGTTGGCATTCCTCTTGGTCTATCTAGCGGTTAGTGTGACTCCCCGACTGATATCCCAAAGCAACATCTGCCCCTTGCACATGGCTGAACATAGTAAAAGTTTGACAAGTGCAGCCAAGTTTCCGTATGAGAAACTGTTAATGAAGTCCCTTCAATATCAAGGTAGACTGATTAAATTTCGATTAGGTAGTTTGGGTTTGACTTTGCTGGTAGCTATACTGTATCCTTGGCTGTCTGAACGCCCGTACATAACCGGATCTGCAATCCTTGTGCTGTTCTGCTATACTCCCTATGGGCTTTATATTTTACTTACGCATTACTTGTACGAAGATTTAATGGAGAAAAAAAACACGTATGCCACTTACTATTTGCAAAAAAAGTATAACTTTTACAAATTCGCTTCTCCCCTAGTTTTCCGTATGACGGTAAAGAAGACAGCCCCGTTTACGGTCTTGCCGACATTCCTCTTAGTTGTCTTGTATCATCCTTTCAATGCGTCTATGTGGCTTGGGATCATTTGTTATTCTATCAGTTACCTGTTGTTGGTGCGTATCATGATTGTGAGAATGTATCAACTGGAAAGGTATTCGATTGAACAGTTTGTCGCACTAACTCCACAAATGGTCACAACCAATTTTATGGACACGGTCATTCTTTTCGGGGTTCCTGTCATTTTGGCTGGGCCCTGTTAGTCCTCTATATCACGCAACAGTGGAATGATCTGCTTTATTTTGGCTTTATCGGACTGACTTTATATATCGGTTTATACCGTTTACTGATTCGATTCAATCTTAAGAGTAGGGAGAGGGATCATGTTAAAGGTCACCCATTTGAATAAAAGTTACGAACAGGGGAAAAAAGTATTCGAGAGTGTTTCGTTTTCGTTACCTGCTGGTTCTTTTGTGTCCCTTACTGGAAAAAACGGAATCGGAAAGACGACACTGCTTAATATCTTGGCCGGTATAACATCTTTTGAGGGTGAGTTTGTTTTTGCCGATATTTGTTTGCAAACATCTTCTGACCAATATGACCAGTGTATGGAAAAATACATCGAAAAGACAGCATACATTCCCAATGATCCGTTTCTTTATCCTTACTTAACATTATCCGAGATGGTGGAATTACTGTTGACCGTTTCCGGAAGGAAACAACCGCCGACCTACCTGCAAAATTTGCTGGAGGAGCTAGCTTTGACAGAGTATGAGCACGTTCTCATTAAGAACATGTCTCTCGGGACACAACAGAAAGTGGCAATAGTCACAGCTTATTTGGATGAACCCCAGTTAATTTTGATGGATGAACCGTTTGTGAATTTTGACCAAAAATCGTTAAAGGTGGTGTTACGTTTTATTCGTGATTATCTCTTACAGAAACAAGCGATTACCATTTTCTCTACTCACTCCCAAGACCATCGAATTCAGCAGGTCATTACCCACAACCTTCATATTAAAGATGCAAGAACGATAACGGTTACCGAAATAAGAAAAGATCGGGATGTTCGGGATGTTTTCGTTTAAAAACATAGGTCGGGTCGTTTTGTTGTTGGCTTGTCTCTTTTTCACGGTGGGGTATTATTCTCCTCTGTATTTGAAAGAAGCTAGTAGTGGATTAGAAATCGATTCTTCACCTGTTTTCATCGAACTGTTTTTTCACAATTTGAAAGTGAATCTATACTGTGTGGTTTTTAGTCCAATAACATTAGGTATTTACGCTCTTATTTATCTCGTATTGAACTTTTTTTCAATGGGTCTAATCGTCTCTCATTTGAGAACGGAGCATACTTGGCTGGATGCGCTAAGCGCATTTGTCATTCATGGAGTTTTCGAAGTGCCGGCGATGTTGCTTTCAGCTGCTGTAGGTTTTTATATCCCCTCCAAAGTCGTTCTGATGATTCTAAAGAAGAAAGTCGTGGTGGAAGAAATCAAAAAGATCGTTTATTTCGTTGCCATTATCATCGTCCTGACATTCATTGCTGCAATAGTCGAGACGTTTGTATCACCACATTTCATCAGAATCTGAAGGTGTGAAATATGAGAATTGACAAAATTCAGGGGCGTTACATCCTCTTGATTCTGCTCGTTTTGATCAGCATCTCCACGTATATCCAAATGGGGATCTATGAAAAATTTTTGCCGCAATTCAGCGATTTTATACAAGAATATTTGATCTCAATTTTGCTTGTTTCCGTTGTTATACAACTGTTTATTTTGTTGATAGTGCTAGGGATTGAAACCTTTTCACTTTTCCTTGCCGTAACTCTTTTTTTGAAAAGAGATAGTTACTTAGGGCAATATGTGAATGTGGTACTGTTGAGTATGGTGCTTGTCTATGTGATAAATATCTTTATTTCCCTCTATTACTTACCTTTGGTAGATGATGTTGAGACGGTGTACCGAATTGTGATCGCTTCGCCAGTCAATTATTTGCTGAAGCCTCTCGTGGTGCTGTTCCTTCTGTACCAACAAGGTCTTATTTCCAAAAGGCCGTTGGAGTGGTTGACTGTGGGCGGGGTTTATCTTGCTGTGACGTATTTACCGGGTGTTTTACTACTATCATTTTTTCGTATTGTTGGGTAAGTTGATTTTTCAAATAAGAGGAGGAAGACGCATATGGACCCGAAAAAGTCGTTTCGGATTAGTATAGTCGTGTTAATTATTTCTATCATTTTGGGAATTGTTGCAGTGGCACGCTATATTAGTTTACAGGGTTAAGTCATACGGTGGATTTAAAGTTGATCAGAATCGGCGGATTCTGTAACGCTAATCCTGTTGTGAATATGTCTCTCCCCCTTTAGATAGATTTGTATCAGATTTATGCTGAACGTACGGTTTGCCGAAGGCGAGCCTTTCACTCGCCCAGACTGCAGATAAACCTCCAACGCACGCCACGGTTGGCATAGACCCGTTCAATCGTTCCTTTCCGCATGGTAGAGATGCTCGATTTTCCCGAGTGTGACGCAGGTGGTCGACTTCGTCCAGGCCATCTTGCCAATGTGCCGGTTCACAATTTCTTTCCCTCATCAACATTGGTATTTCTTTAGCCGAATCTCGTGCGCAGTAAATCGCGAAACGCCTGGGCTCTCTCTTTCACGTCCGCCAGGTCCACCTGCCGTCCGCCGCGCCCGACCAGGGCGCTTCCAAGGCCGACAGCAGCTGCGCCGGCCTCCACATAGGCCAGGGCGTTGTCTAGGTTGACCCCGCCGGTGGGCATGAGCGGAATGTGGCCCAACGGCCCCGACAACTCGCGGAAATACCGCGGCCCTACCACACTGGCCGGAAACACTTTGATCACATCGGCCCCAGCCTCAAACGCCTGCACGATCTCTGTCGGCGTCATACATCCGGGAAAGACCGCCTTCCCGTAACGCTTCGCTGTTTTGATTACGTCCACATTGAGCGACGGGGAAACGAGAAACTCCGCTCCCGCACTGATGGCGGTGCGCGCTGTCTCGCTGTCCAACACCGTCCCCGCTCCTACGGCCACTTCGTCGCCGTACTCGTCTTTAATTTTCTGGATTTTGTCGTACACCCCGGGGGTGTCGACCGTCACCTCCATAATGCGAATGCCGCTCTCTACCAAGGTGCCGACGAGACTGTCCAACCCTTCCCCTGTGATGCCGCGAATGATGGCGACGATGCGCTGTTCGTACAACCGACGGAGCAATCTCTGCTTCACGATGTCAACCTCCTACCCCGCAAAAGGATGTGATGGTAGCCCTCTGACATTCACCTTGATACGAAAAAGTCCACCTGCATGCGGTTCATTTAGCAGGTCATTCTGTCCAAGGCCTAACCGAGCCGTCGTAATATACAACTCGTCTAAATGGTCTCCCCCAAAAGCACATGACGTGACTTGAGACGCCGGGACGGGAATCTCTTCAAGACATTCGCCTGTACTAGGATTCCATCTAGAAACCCGGGACCCTCCCCAATGGGCGACCCAAATCATGCCTTCCTCATCTACTGTCATACCATCAGGATCTCCATCGCCTTCTGGAATAGACACGACCGTCCTCTTATTCGATATCGTTCCTGTATCTAAGTCATAATCAAATGCGGCAACCTGTCGTGTAGGTGTGTCGATGTAGTACATGGTCTTATGATCGGGGCTCCACCCTAGCCCATTAGAAATACTGACGTTCTGCAAGACGGTTCGGACGTCAAGGTTTCGATCCAAACAGTAAAGGGAACCCTCGCCCTTTTTCCCGTCTAGCTCCATCGTCCCTGCCCAGAAACGGCCGGAAGCATCACACTTCCCATCGTTAAAACGGTTGTTTTCTTTTTCTCTTTCGGGATCAGCGATCGGAACCAGTGCTTCCGTTTCCAAATCCAATGAATAAAAACCGTGGTGCATGGCGAGCATCAGGCCTCCAGATTTCCGCGGAACCACGGCCCCTACGTACTGTCCAACCTCGATGGTTCGACTTTGAAGTTGAGTCGGATCGTACATGTGTACTTTTTTCCCAACGATATCGACCCAGTAAAGCACCTTCCGCTCACGATCCCAACAAGGGCCCTCAGCAAGGTCAGCTTTTGCATCGACGATCAATTCCAATTTTTCGTTCAATCCGCCATCCCCTCCTCTTGTTTGTTCTGCCTGAAAATATCGGTACATCAACGTGTCGTCTGACAAGACCCGGCTTGTATTCTTCTCACTTCGTCTAATCTCGGATACCCTTCCCAGTCCCCACGGTATCGAACAGCCAGCGATCCCATTAGGTTAGCGCGTTCCAAAGCAGGTTTCAGGAGATCTTTTAGTCTTGTGACCTCGTCCAGCATGGCATTTTCGTCCAACAAAGTAGACAAAAATCCTGCAGCAAAGGCATCTCCTGCACCGACCGTATCCAATACTCTGTCAGCGGGATAGCTGTCCGCTTTTACCGCAGCATCCTGTATAAACGCTTTTGATCCAGCTGTTCCTAATTTAAGTGCGACGACTTTGGCTCCCATCTCTAAAAAACACGAGCCATAATCATCGATCGATCGTGCACCTAAGAGAAATTCCGCCTCTTCCAATCCAGGTAAGAAAATGTCACACAGCGGTACTAACGAGAGCAACGTTTTTCTTGCAGTTGTTTCGCTCCAAAGTTTACGGCGTATATTGGGATCGAATGATACAATTAATCCCATCTTGCGCGCTAATTTCATAGTCTTCATGACCATGTCTCTCGCATTGGATCCTAATGCAGGCGTAATTCCTGTCACGTGGAGCAATCTCGCACCTTTAAACCAGTTTTCCGAAACATCTTCGACAGATAAGCGACTGGCCGCCGAATTTTGGCGATAGTAATAAACATTTGGATCCCCATAACCCTTGTACTCTTTGAAAAAGACAGATGTCGGTGCCGACCCGTCTCGTATGACAAGCGATGTGTCCACTCCTTCGCCAGCTAATGTGGAAATAATCGCATCTCCGAAGGGATCCTTGCCAACCCGACTGATCCATCTGGTTTTGATGCCCAGCCTCGTGAGGGCAATAGCGACGTTGGACTCTGCACCCGCTATCGTCCGAGTAAACAGCGGAACATATGCAAGAGATCCTTCCTGCATCGGTTGAAATAATACCATACTTTCCCCAACTGTTACGACATCAGCTTTCACTGTTCTCCTCCGCTCATCGTCTATTTTCTTCTGCGTCTTACCACTCCGTGACACTCCCGTCCTCGTTCCGCCATACAGGGTTGCGCCAGTTGTGCCCCTGTAAGGCCATATTCCTTACCTTTTGTTCGTCAATCTCGATGCCGAGACCGGGCTTCGTCAGTCGACTGACGTACCCGTCTTTGTATTCAAACACCTCAGGTTCAGCGAGGTAGTCCAATAAATCTGATTCCTGATTGTAATGGATCCCCAAACTTTGTTCCTGTATAAAAGCATTAGGTGTGCAAAAGTCCAATTGAAGGGAAGCAGCCAGTGCAATGGGGCCGAGAGGACAGTGGGGCGCAACTGCCACATCAAATGATTCAGCCATCGCCGCAATTTTCCGCGTTTCCCAAATACCTCCCGTATGACTGATATCTGGTTGGACGATATCGACACAACCTTGGGTGAGGACTGTCTTAAATCCCCATCTCGTGTACATCCTTTCTCCTGTTGCAATGGGGATGACAGAATGCCTAGATATTTCCAGCAACGCCTCGTTGTTTTCCGGTAATACAGGTTCTTCAATAAATAGAGGCTTGAAAGGTTCCAGTTCTTTGAGCAACAATTTCGCCATCGCTTTATGAACACGGCCGTGAAAATCGATTCCTATTCCTACATCATAGCCGACAGCTTCGCGAACCTTTCCCACACGCTCAACTGCCTTTTGTACTTTTCCGAAAGAATCGATCCATCCCATTTCCTCCGTTGCGTTCATTTTAAGTGCGCGAAAACCTGCGTCCACTTGTTTTTTTGCGCTGTTCACAACATCAGCGGGCCTATCACCACCTATCCACGCGTAAACTTGCATTTTGTCCCGAACGGCTCCACCCATCAACTCGTACACTGGAACCCCTAAGCTTTTTCCTTTAATGTCCCACAAGGCTTGTTCAATTCCGGAGATAGCACTTGTCAAAACAGGACCACCGCGATAAAACCCGCCGCGGTACAACACTTGCCACAAATCTTCAATACATGAAGCATCTTTACCGATGAGATATTCACTCATTTCGTGTACCGCCGTCTCCACCGTGTCGGCTTTTCCTTCGACAATCGGCTCTCCCCAACCCTCAATGCCGTCATCCGTCGTCACCTTTAAAAAAAGCCAGCGCGGCGGAACTTTGAACAGCTCCATCGATTTTATTTTCATTGTTAGTCGCTCCTAGTTAACATATTTTTGATTTGTAGAGCCGTGCAGTTAATCCACCGTCAAGAATCAACGCTTCTCCCGTCATCATGGCCGAATCATCGGATGCCAAATAGACGGCTAACTTTCCAATATCCTCTGGTTTACAGATTCTCGAGGTGGCGTGAAAATGCTTGACTTCTTCTTCAACTTTGTCCGGGTCACCTGTTTCAGAAAGCCAGTTCTGGTAATGTGGCGTATCAGTAAATCCCGGGCAGATGGCATTAACACGTATGCCGTACTTTCCTAAACTCAACGCCATGCTCCGTGTCATTCCGTTAACTCCGGCCTTCGCAGCAGCGTAAATCTCCGTGTCCGGAAGCGTCGCGACGGCATGGTTTGAAGAGATATTGATGATAGACCCTTTTTGTTGTTTCATCATCTCCGGTAGAACATATTTACTACACAAAAAAGTCCCGCGCAAATCAATGTTAATGACGTGTTCCCAATCTTCAACTGTGGCCTCGAGCAACGGTTTAAACAAGGTAATTCCTGCATTGTTGACAAGAACATCAATTTTGCCGTATTTTTCAGTCGTCTGTTCAACCATTTGTTGGACGCTACTTTCAGAAGCAACGTCTGTTTGTACAAAAAATGCCTCTCCCCCTGACTGCCGAATGTTGTGTTCCACTGCTTTTCCTTCTTCAACGGTTCGTGTGGCGATCACGACTTTTGCTCCCTCGCGGGAAAACACTTCAGCAATGCCACGACCAATTCCTCTGCCAGAGCCCGTTACAATGGCAACTTGATGTTTTAGTTTCATGATGTCATCCACTCTTTCATTCTTAATTATTGTTCTACGTCAATCATCGTCTTTTCCAAATCAACGCTAATTAGCGGCAAATCCCGGGATTCTGTTACAAAGAAACACCCTATTTCCCCTTCGCCAGGTTTAGTCACCTCACAATGAACGGTTCCGCCTAACACCGTAAACATTTCCGCTCCCCTTGGAGCCGGATACAAGCTGAGACAGACAAAATCTTCAGCCGACAAACTGTTTTCTCGATCTTTTGCTCTAATTTCTTCCTCAGAGAGGTAGCTTATGACTAAATACACTGGTTTAACACTTGAATCGTAGTAAGGCAACAGAAATTCTTCATTGTCCGGATGTAATCCGAGCGCCACATTATGGTTGTTTATTCCCACAGCTATCAGTTTATGTGGCCCATATTTTTCATCTGATTCATACAAGGACTCTCCCACATTTGTTCCTGCAGGCGGATTTAAGGTCAGTTCCGTAGGCCGGAACATCTGAATAAGACCTTTATCTTCCAGATGCTCCAACAGACCTTTGGAGATCGGCTGCGGTTGTAATGTAATGCGTTTCATATGCGAAACCCTCCAACCAAAATTTCGTTATTCTTTTACCGCTCCGGCAGTCATGCCTTGAACGAGATGACGCTGCAACATAATGAAAATAACGATCATAGGAAGTGTGACGATCACCGAACCCGCCATGGCATCTGCCCAAAAATATTGAAACTCACCGACATAAGTGAGCAGAAATCCTGGAGCAATCGTCCTCATGTCCTGACTACTCGTTAAACTTAGGGCAAACAACAAGTTGTTCCACGAGTTAAGAAACGAGTAAACGCCTACCGCAATGATCCCCGGTCGAGTTAGGGGGAGAATCACCTTGAAAAGCGTCCCAAAACGCCCTGATCCGTCAACCATTGCAGCCTCTTCAAGGTCTCGTGGAATCGTGTTGAAAAATCCCTCCATCATCCAAATCGCAAAGGGAAGAGAAAAGGACGTAAATGCCAATATTAACCCCAAATAAGTGTCTAACAGGTTTAATTGATTAAAGAGTACATATATGCCAACGACGATTAGAGTTAGAGGAAACATTTGTGACGCAAGGATCACGATAAACAGTGGGCCTTTGCCTGGAAACTGAAAACGACTAAAAGCATATCCAGCGAACACTGCTACGACAATACTCAACAAAGTTGTCGCTAAAGAAACGATCAGCGTATTGACAAAATAAGTTAAAAAACCAGTCCGATCTTGTAATTGGTTGATGTAGCTCATGAGGGAAGGTTCAGACGGAAACAATTCAGGCGGAATTTGAAAAGCCGCTTCATTCGGCTTTATCGATGTCACCACCATCCAGTAGATCGGCAAGAAGATAAAGAGCAAAATAATTGCCAAGGCAACGAAAAGGCCTACTCTCTTGAACCCCGTAATCACTGATGATCTGCTCCTTTCAGTGCCCGAATGTAAAACGATGAAAAACTCAGAAGTATCGCAAGCCACACCATACCGATGGCAGCAGCGTAACCAACATCCAGGCCTACAAACGCATTTCGGTATACATAGACGGAAAGCGTCATTGTCGCATTGACGGGTCCACCTTGAGTAGTCGTCCATATGAGATCAAAGTTATTAAAATTCCAAATGACCATTAAACTCGTCACAATCATCAAAACTCCGCGAATGTTAGGCAGTGTCACATAAAAAAACCTCTGAATGCTTGAAGCACCGTCTATCATTGCCGCCTCGTGCTGATGTCGAGGCACTGTCTGTAAACCGGCTAAAATCATTAACATGTAAAAGGGAGTTTGGTTCCAAATATTTGCAATAATTTCTGCCCACAAAGCGTATTCAGTTGACCCAAACCAGTCAATAAACTGGTCTGCAAGGCCCAACTGGACGAGCACCCAATTGACAATTCCAGCTTGTGAATTGAACATGTAGAGCACGAGAAGGGCAACGACGACGCCCGGCACAACCCAAGGGATGAGAGCAATCCCTCTAAAAAAATTGCGAAACGGAATGTTTTCATTAAGTATGAGTGCCAATGCCATCCCGATGATTAAACCACCTGCTACTGAGCAACCGACAAAGATTACGGTGTTTTTTAGGGCGACCCAAAACACACTATCCTGAATAATTTTTTTAAAGTTATCCAGTCCAACGAATAGTGCGCCTTCAATGTTCAGCATGTTTGCATTAGAAAAGCTCAATAACAGAGATTGTACAAGCGGATAAAAAATCACTAACACTAAAATCGCAAGAGATGGGAGAATTAAGCCCCAGGCGAACAACACTTCATTTCGACGTTTCTTCGAACGATATGCTTGGAAATGAGAAAACCTTCTTTCAGTTTTTTCCATCTACAATCTCCTCCAAAATGATGGCGAGATGCCGGCGTTAATGTAGCCGACATCTGCCATTCACTCTCTACTGTCCATATATGCCACTCAGTTGTTCGTCTGTTTCGCGAACAATGTCTTCAATGGGCTTATCTGACAAAGCTGCTTCTTGCATCGCTTGTATCACGAGTTGCTGCGCCTGACCATACTCTGGACCGTACGGACCACCTACCATAGTTGAGAAAATTTCGTTTATATACGCCTGACTGACAGGATCAGACAGTTGCTCATTGTCCTGAACGGACGACTTTAACGGCGGAATAACACCGTACGGTATCTGGTAATCGTTAATAGACGTTTCACTCGATGTAAGGAACTTAACAAATTCCCATGCAATTTCTTGGTGTTCTGATTCCGCAGAGATGCCGAGCTGGTGCAGATCCGCCAACGTTTCTGACTTGCCGTTATCCCCTACTGGGACGGTCGTTACACCAAATTTTTCGTAAAAGGCATCTCCCTCAAGCTCAGGATTTAAACTCCGCAAAATACCGACCAGGTACGGACCGTCCATTTGAAAAACGATATTATCTTTTGCCATCAGTTCACGTAACTCTTTAATTTGAAGCCCAGTCGGGGTGTATTCATTTTTGACGGCTTGACGCATCCACTCTAAAGCATTTTTGACTTCAGCAGTATTAAAGTTAGATTCGTCATTGTAGAGGGGACGAGCGTCAAAAGCGTAAAACCACGGCCAAAAATGGACGAGAGCATAGTCGATTTTCGATGTATCAAGTCCTATGGGGTAAACACCATCTGGACCCAATTTGTCCTTTATCTGTGCCATCGCTTCATTCAACTCGTCCATCGTCTTCGGGGGATTTTCAGGATCCAGGCCAGCTTTCTCCATTAAATCTTTGTTATACCAAAAAGCATGTGGTGACAATCCAAACGGTACAGCATACAGTTGATCTTTGTACTTCCCAGCATCCAACGCTCCTGGCCAATTGTCATTCAAATAATCTTCACCCGCGATCTCAGTGAGGTCCAAGAGCGCCCCTTGAGCACCGAGTTCCTGGGACCACGGTCCATTTAACATCATCACATCAGGCGGGTTACCCCCTGCTGTCATCGTTAGAAGCTGCTGTCTCATCTGATCAAATGGGATAGCAACGTTTTCTACCGTGACATTCGGGTGTTCTTGTTCAAACGCTTCAATCACTTTAGAAACATTTTCCTTTGTCGCATCTTCAGCGGATACCCAGTTTGCAAACTTGATAGTGACCTGTTCCTCGTCAGCGGATTGAGAATTTGAACTGCTCTCGTCAGTCGTCTGTCCACTGCCGCACGCAGCTATTACGAAGCTAAGTGCCAAAATGAGAGAAAGACTGACATAGAAATATTTAGTTTTCCTCATCGCTTTTCCTCCCTTTGTTTGATAGATTTTATTATGATTTACCCCTTAACAATCCATTAAGATAGTAGATGAGATTGTCAGAGGAAATCATCACAATCCAAAAATAAGATCAGTGTTGAAAATGCTTTCTTGATAAAGTACTGTATTTATTTTATTTAACTTACTTTAATAAGTCAACAGTGAAAGTGGATTTGATCTAAGATAGTAATTTATAGCAACTTCACCGCAAGGTGTTGCAACTAACTTTTTTATTAATTAAAATTAGTTTAGATAAATATGCAAGGGCGGGAGTAATCATTTGAACACTAAAAAAATTAGCAGGAATATGATGCGCCAATTCAATCAAAAATTAATACTGAGAGTGTTAAAAGATCACGGACCTCTATCAAAGACCCAGCTGTCACACATCACGCAGTTAACGATACCGGCGATTAGCGACATATTGGAAGAGTTGAGTTATTACAATTTAATCGAAGATTACGGCCAAACTCCAATTAAGAGAGGCCGTTTTCCCATTTTACAAAAGCTGAATGCTGATGCCTATAAGATAGTAGGCATCACCATTGAATCAGAAACTATCGAGACCGCTATTGTGAATTTAAACGGCGACATCTTCGAGTCTGTGACGGTCCCCCTTCCCACACTGAAAACGCCTGAATCAGTCGTGAATGAGGTCTATCGATCCGTACACATTATGTTCGAGAGATCGAACCTTTCCAGAGGGGATCTGATCGGGGCAGGGTTGGGTATGCACGGAATTGTTGATCCCGTAAAAGGGATATCGATCTATCCTCCACACCTTAACTGGGGTAATGTTCCCATCGCTAAACTCCTTGAAGATAAACTAAAGTTACCTGTTAAAGTGGACAACGATTGTAATACGAAAGCTTTAGCGGAACGGTGGTTTGGTGAAGGAAAAGATGTGGAATCTTTTATCATTGTAAACATTGACTACGGTATCGGAGCGGGCATTATGCTCAGGGACCAGTTATTTTATGGAGGAAACTATGGGGCTGGTCAAATTGGTCACACTGTCGTCAAGGATGACGGGCCCCTTTGTTCCTGTGGCAACTACGGCTGCTTAGAAGCGATCGCAAGTGAACCTGCTTTGCTGAAGGAAGTCGTGATAAAGGTAAAAAAAGGATTCCCCACAAAAATACTTGAATTGGCGGGAAGTCCCGAAAACATTTCCATCGAGCATTTGTACGAAGCCGCAAAGTTAAATGACCGCATGGCCGTACAGTTATTAGAGTCAGCTGGTCGCTTTAGCGGAATCGCCATTTCGACACTTGTGAATCTGTTTAATCCCCAGCGAGTATTTATAACGGGCGGAATACTAAAGGGGGGTAAACACGTGTTGACACCTCTTTACGAATCGGTAAAACAGCATTCTTTAAAACCAAACATCAAAGATTTGAACGTGACTCCGTCAAAGTTAGGGGAGGCAGCAAATGTGCTCGGAGCGACCACATTGTGGATCAATGAGCTCTTTAGCGGAAACACACCTTTAGAGAAGGTACTCGACAAACGCGTGGTTCAGGACTAATTTGGACTCGCGCCATGAATGTAGTGTGACGACGCGCTGTTCATACAACTGTACAGCCACTTCCCTTCTTCTAACCCGGGCAGCACAATGTCCGACTGGGAAATGAAGCGGCGCGCAGCCCGCTTTTTTTCCCAGTCGGGCCAGTCCGATGGCCACGTTACTTTCGGCGCCTCCCAGTCCGCGGGAAAAGGTGTGGGCGGAGCGGGCCTGTTGTCGTGGAGGGAGCAGTCCCATCGATTCCCCTAACGTCACGACGTCCATGTTGTTCCGTTCCCTTTCTCCTCTATTATTTGTTTGACCGCTTGCTTCACACCTGTCCTTTCAATCTTACGCAAGTTGTCGTGAACCGCTTGTGAAAGGCCTGGAAGTTCATTCAAGTCGGTTCCCCATACCGTCCGATTCCCTAGAACTTTTTGGACGAACAGGGACAAATCCGTTTTTCCGTTTTTATAATCCTCCCAAACGTTGTAGAAAAAGCGAATGACTTCTCCACCATCCCGAATGCGGTATTCTTCTTCTCCGCGGGAACCGATGAGGTGTGCCTCCTCTAAGCGAACCGGGTGGTAGTAGGCAATGAGAGCCGCCAGCGAAAAGACGGTCACGTCAGGTAAGGTGTTCCGGTGCCGCACCCAATCTGCAAGTGTCGGCAGCAACCTCGTTCTAAATTTGTTCGTCGCGTTCATCCCGATGTCGACGAGAAAATGGGCATTAAACGGGTTGGAAAACCTCTCTAACACCGTGTCGGCAAAGGACGTCTTTCGTTCCGCCTCTATGTTGAGGGACGGAAGGACCTCCTCGTAAATGCCCTGCCGTACGAACTGTTTCAAGAGGTCGTCGTCCATAACGTCGCGCACGGTATTGGCCCCTGATAGGTAGCCCACGGCAAACATCATCGTATGGGCACCGTTGAGAATGCGCACTTTTAAATCCCGCAACACATCGAACGCCCCCCATGACACATTCAGCCCGATTTCGTGAAAAGGGAGCGCCTGTTGAACGGGCCCATCGGCGTCAATGGCAAACAAGTGGTACGGTTCCCCAACGGTCAGCAGTTCATCATAATATCCGAGCCGCTCGTGTAACACCGCCGCATCGTCGGGATACCCCGTCACGATACGGTCGACGAGCGTGTTACAAAAACGGTTGTGGGCTTGAATCCAATGTATGAAGTCTTCTGGGAAATTCCAATCTTGGGCGATCTGCAACACAATGTCGCGCAACGTGTCGCCATTGTCTTCGACGAGTTCACAAGGTATGACGGTCATGCCGGCTTCCGGGTCTCCATCAAAGGCACGGTAGCGGTGATACAAAAATGCCGTCAGTTTACCCGGAAACGACTGGGGCGAAGATCCACGATAGTCCTCTCTCAGATACGTGAGGCCAGCCTCCGTCGTATTGGAGAAAACGAACTGAGCCTCCTTGTTTTCCGCGACTTTCAACACTTCCTGCCAATCGGTGTACGGATTGACACCTCTGCTAACGGAGGAAATGATTTCATAAGTTTCGACGACGTCACCATTCACCACTCCCCGCAGGACCACCGTGTACAACCCGTCTTGTTTATTTAACTTTGGCACAACCTTGCCAAAAGGAGTCGGTTGAACGGCCACAATGCGACCGCTGAACTTACCGGCACGGTTCAACTGGTGGATCATCCAGTCGACAAACCCCCGCAAAAAATTCCCCTCCCCGAACTGGATGACGCGTTCCGGAAGATCTGTCTGGCACTCGACTATAACGTCTTTCGGCAGTTCTGCTCGTTTAAGCAATTGTCGGTTCAGTCTTTTCAACATCATTTCCTCCTACAGTATGACACCGTCTTTAAATATCGCGATCTCTTTAAACCCGTGCTCTTCGTTTTTCGTTTGCACTTCGCCCGAAGCCACTTTTGTCACGTATTCAAACAGACGGTTTGACAACGCATCCATGCGGGTACCCTCGATTAAACTGCCGGCATTGAAGTCGATCCAATTCCTCTTTTTGTCGTAAAGGTGGGTATTCGTTGAAATTTTTACCGTCGGTACCGGCCCGCCAAAGGGAGTTCCCCTTCCGGTCGTAAAGAGTACGATGTGGGCACCAGCAGCGGCTAGTGCCGTCACGGAAACTAAATCGTTTCCAGGCCCCTGCACAAGATTTAACCCTTTTTCCTTGACGCGTTCACCATATCTTAACACGCCGGCCACTTGAGCCGTACCGCCTTTTTGGACGCAGCCCAGCGATTTCTCTTCGAGGGTCGTAATCCCGCCATCCTTGTTACCCGGTGAAGGATTTTCGTAAATTTCTTGACCGTGTTTGATAAAGTAGTCCTTAAATCCGTCAATGAGGCGGACGATGTCGGTAAACACGTCTTCGTTGACGGCACGGTTCATCAAAATCGTCTCGGCTCCAAACATTTCCGGCACTTCCGTTAACACTGTCGTTCCGCCGGCAGAAACTAACATGTCGGAGTATTGGCCGACTAACGGATTGGCGGTGATGCCGGAAAACCCGTCCGATCCGCCGCATTTTAACCCAACTTTCAACTCAGAAATCGGCACAGGCTCCCGTGTAAACGAAGCGGCGTAGTCGACCAATTCTTCAATCAAGGCCATCCCTGCTTCAAGTTCATCATCCACTTCTTGACTGACTAAAAACTTGACGCTCTCAGAATCGTATTCACCGAGCGCGCGTTTAAACGCATCGACGTGGTTATTCTCACAGCCGAGCCCCAAGACGAGGACGCCGGCTGCGTTTGGATGCTGGACGAGATTGCTTAACACTTTTTGTGTATTTTGGAGATCATCTCCCAACTGCGAACAGCCATACGGATGTGGAAAATGGTAGACCCCGTCAATATTGGCGCCCTTGAACGTCTCATTGGCCATTTTCGCCAAAACTTCTGCCGTTTTGTTAATGCAACCGACGGTGTTGATGATCCATATTTCGTTTCGGATCCCGACGTCTCCGTTTTTCCTCACATAGCCTGCGAACGTTTCATTCGGTACGCGACGCTTAAGATTTTTTTTCGGAAGAGGTTGAAACGTGTAGGTTAAATGGCCTTCCAACTTTGTTTTGACGTTGTGCGTGTGCACCCATTCGCCGGGTTCGATTTTTTGGGTCGCTGCGCCGATGGAATAGCCGTATTTTAGGACATCCTCACCAGGATGAACGGTTTTGACAGCAACCTTGTGCCCGAACGGAACGTCTTCTCTGACTGTGACGCAGTGCCCGTTGACCTCCACTGTGTCACCTTTCGCTAAATCTCTCAGCGCGACACACACGGAGTCATCAGGCTGTATGACGGTGAAAACAGGTTCGTCTGTCACAAGGCATCCTCCTCGTCGTTAGAGTACAAAAAAACCCAAAGTAAACGAAACAGTGTTTACTTTGGAATGCCGTGTCACGTCCCTCAAAACTACTCCATTAACCATTTGTGTTCTGGATCGTCGTAGAGCTTATACGTCCTTCCCTCTCCTGCTAAAAACCACAAGTAATAGATTTTGTACCCGCCTGCGGCGATAACGGGATGATACCCTTGATCAATGGCAAAACTGTCCCCGTGTCTGACGATGTAGGCTTCGTCGATGCTTCGGTCCTGGTTGTACCGTAATTGAACGCCGAATCCTTGTTCAGGGGATAGCTGATAATGGTAGATCTCTTCTAGTTTTGACTCTTCAGGGAGGTGATCGCGATCATGTTTGTGCGGCGGATAACTCGACCAGTTCCCAGGCTCGTTGAATGTTTCCCCGATCATAATGCGTTGCACGCGGCCTTCTCCGTTATCCGTAATAATGTCGTGCACTTCACGTTTCCAGGAGTCTTTGCCGCGGTGGTGGACGATGACGTCTTCCGGTTTCACGACAAACGGTTCGTACCGCTCGGAAGCTTTCGCTTTGCAAACAGCCAGGACTGCTTCTGTCCTTGCCTTTATCTCATACTGAGATCGGCACGGCACGTAGACCGCTGTCGCCTTTCCGTCAAACACGTTCTTTCTGCCGCCCAGTTCAGTATAGTGCTGATCTCCGCTGGAAAAATCAACGACACCAGACAAGATGACGAGAACGGCTTCATTGCCACCCGTCTCGCCACAGTATGTCTGCTGAGATTGAAGCGACAATTTGCCGAGCGACAGGTAGTCGAGGCGTGCATCTTCCTCGCTAATAATCTCTTGATAACCTTCTCCTTCTACAGCTTTCACCAGACGGTCTGTCATGTGTCGACCTCCCTCTCCTCATTCAATCATTCTCTTGTACAGTGCGTTACTTGACAGATTCACTTCTCGCCCCCTGCGGGCCCAGTCACACCCGAGTTCGTGCGGCATCTTCCACTCTGCATAACATTGCTTGAACGCCTCGACGAGCCCATCCACCCAAACGATGCGATCTGCTCCATCGTATCGAATCACGTCTTCGGCAAATGATACCGGTTGTGGAACCGATTCGTGCACACCGTGGATGCACAACGTCTGAGCGGAGGCCGTCTCCAATCCGCACGGGACGAACGGTTCGTCCTTCTGAACCGCCTCCAGGGCGACATCTATTTTGTGGAATGGATTGTCGAAAGGAGAACCGTAATGGACTTCTCTCCCGTCCCGGTAAACCGCTGTAATTTCATCTTGCTTGCCATTTTTTTGAAAACGGTTTTGCTCATCGCGAAAGTGGATGACGGCCTCCTCGAACTCGTACTCGAACACCGGCCCGTACACGTCACGTGTGTGAACGGCATGTGACGCGAGAAAGAGAAGTTCTGTCCCCCGCTCGGTGTACGCGCGGATGGCAGCCGTATCGAAATTTTCAATGCGGTTCGCCCTGTACGTCTCCGCAATGACGTATTGTGGTAAAGCGCTTTTTTCCAACGATTCCCCCAGTACGTAAAACATGTTTTGCAAGAAGTGGGCCGTCGCGTTGGCCGCCACACTGTCAAGCACCCATCTACCGGATGCGTCCTTTATCTTGCCTGCCCACCCTCTGGCGTAATAGTCGTCGTTACGTGGCCACAGCACAACCGTTTTAAGCCGCAAAGGCTTCCCAAACTTTCCTTGCAGTATATCTTTTTTTAACGCTTGGATGGCGTCTGAGAATGCCCATTGGTAACCGATCAGAACGTTTCGCCGATAGGCGTCCCGACAATCGATCATTTTCATGACTTCTTCAACCGTGGCAGCTGTCGGTTTTTCACACAGCACATGGCTGCCGTGTTTTAAGGAAAGGCACGTTTGTTCGCAGTGGTATTGGATCGGCGACGAAATGTTCACGAGGTCTGCACTCTTCTCACGGTAAAACGCATCCAGCGAAGAAAAGTACGGAATCCCCAAACGCTCCATGTCTTTCTTCGTTTCCCCTTCCGGGGCGCTGCGGTTCACTGCCCCTACGATGCGCACCTTCCCCTGTTCCGCCCTTTGGACGTACTCTCGAAAAAATTGGGCTCCGTACCCCTGAGCCCTATTAAAACAACATCCACCATCATGACCACACCTTCAAAAAACTTCTTTAGGGCTATCAAACGTGCTCCAAATAGCGCTCTTTCATCAAAGAAAGTACCTCGTCTCCCGGTGTACTCCAAATTTTTTCGTTAAAGATTTCAACTTCGATGGGACCGTCGTAACCCGCTTCTTCTACTGCCTGACGAATTCGCCGAATTTCTATCACCCCATCTCCCATCATGCCGCGTCCCTTTAATAAATCGGGTGTCGGCACAATCCAGTCTGAAACGTGAAAACCTAAAATGCGCCCTTCCGCCCTCCGAATGTGTGTGTACAGCTCCGGGTCCCACCAGACGTGGAACACATCGACAATGACGCCTACCTGGTCAGGCGTGAATTTTTCAGCCAATGTCAAAGCCTCACTTAACGTGACGATGACGGATCGTTCCGCCGCATACATCGGATGGAGCGGTTCAATTCCCAGTTTGACCCCCTTTCTTCGGCGTACGGCACGAGTTCTGCGATTCCTTCTTCCACCATTTTCCTGCCTTCCGAAATGTCGCGGTCGGCAGCTGGCCCGCAAACGAGCACGAGCACTTCTGCCTCTAATTCAGCTGCTTCGTCTACCGCTCGTCGGTTGTCTTCCAGGGCTTCTCTGCGTTTAGCATCTGTCGCCGCCGGAAACATGCCGCCGCGGCAAATGCTGGACACACGGAGCCCCGCTTCGCGAATGAGCTTTTTGCTTTCAGAAAGTCCGATCTCCGCGATTTTATGACGCCACGGAGCGATCCACGGAACGCCAGCCTGGACGCAACCTTCGACGGCCTCCCGCAAATTCCACTGCTCTGTCGTCATTTGATTTAAACTTAACCGTTCAAACGAAGTGAGCTGATGCATGAAACTCCCCCTGTGTCACGAGCCCCATACGTCTGGATTAATGGGCGACAGAACGCAACAAAGTGTACAGATCGCTTTTAGCTTCAAAGCCGACACCCGGGACATCGGGCAAGCGGACGTATCCGTTCTCTACCGGAATGTCGTCTGCAAACCCGCCGAACGGCTCGAACACCCCGGGGTACGACTCATTTCCCCGAGTCCGAGACCGGCGGCGATGTTAAGGGACAATTGGTGCCCGCCGTGTGGGATGCACTGCCGCGGGGACCAGCCCTCATCTTTCAACATTTCGAGAATTCGCATGTACTCCACCAACCCGTAACTCAGCGCACAATCAAATTGCAAAATGTCCCGGGCCGGCCGCATCCCGCCGTAACGGATGAGGTTGCGTGCGTCTTGAACGGAAAAAAGATTTTCCCCTGTCGCTGTAGCCCCGCTGTAATGCTTGACTAACATTGCCTGAAGTTCGTAATCGAGAGGATCTCCAGCCTCTTCGTACCAGCGGAGGTTATAAGGTTCCAGCTTTTCAGCGTACTGCAAAGCTGTTTCCAAATCGAAACGCCCGTTCGCGTCTACCGCCAGCGACTGGCCGTCTGGCACCACCTCGAGCACCGCCTCGATGCGCCGCAAATCGTCTTCCAGCGGCGCTCCGCCAATCTTCATCTTGACTACGGTATACCCGAGCTCAAGGTAGCGTTTCATCTCTTCCTGGAGTTGTTTTAAGTCTTTACCGGGCTGATAGTATCCTCCTGCTGCGTACACAAAAACTTTGTCATCCACTTCACCGCTCCTGTAGCGTTCAGCCAGCACCTGATACAGCGGTTTTTCCTCGATCTTCGCGACAATGTCCCAAACCGCCATATCCAGCACGCCGACAGCCACAGACCTCTCTCCGTGCCCTCCCGGCTTCTCTCCGGTCATTAAAACGTCCCAAATGCGGTGTGGATCTAAATTTGTACCGTCATCGTTTAAAATGTCATCCGCATCTGCCTCTAGAAGCCTTGGAATGAAACGTTCCCGAAGCAGTCCCGTCGGGGCGTAACGCCCGTTTGAATTAAATCCGTAACCGACGACTCTCTTTCCGTTCTTCGTGACGTCCGTGACGATGGCCACGACCGAACACGTCATTTTACCGAAGTCTATATAGGCATTGCGGATATTGGACTGAATGGGCACGGTTCTTTCCACAATATCGACGATTTTCATTTTACGACCCTCTCCCTGCGACTTCCCTACTTCCAATCTAACTCATGACCTTTTTGAAATCTTATGAGTCCAGGAAATAAATTCTCAATTTTGGAACCTACTCAGTAAGAACACGTTCTGTCTCATCTTTTTATTCCTGTCGTGGCAATCCCCTCTACAATGTGTCGCTGGAAAAAGAAAAAAAGGACGACGATGGGCAACAGAGACAAAACAGACATGGCAAACACTGAACCCCAGGAAGACTCGCCCTGAGCGTCTAAAAACAACCTCAACCCTAGCGGCACGGTAAAGTTGTGGACCGAGTTTATATAAATAATCTGACTGAAAAAATCATCCCACGTCCAAATAAACGTAAAAATAGCGGTCGTCAGCAATGCGGGAGACGCTAGCGGCAAAATAATCTTGTAGTAGATTTTAATGGGGCCGCACCCGTCAATGATTGCACTGTCATCTAATTCTTTTGGGATCCCCCTGAAAAATTGAACCATTAAAAAAATAAAAAAGGCGTCGGTTGCAAGAAATTTTGGAACGGTTAAAGGTAAGAACGTGTCAATCCAATCCAACTGATAAAAAATAGCGTACTGAGGGATCAACGTAACGTGCGTCGGCAACATAATCGTCATTAACATTAAAGCAAATAAGAGCCTTTTGAGCGGAAAGTCCATTCTCGCAAAGGCGTAAGCTGCCATTGAACACGTCACGAGATTCCCGATGACAGCTAAAAGGCTGATAATAAACGAGTTTTTAAAAAAAATCCCAAACGTCGCATCTCGAACGACATGCCAGCCCTTCACATAATGTTCCAACGTGATCTCCTTTGGCCACAACCCCGGATCGGAAAAAATCAAGTATTCGGGCTTCAACGAACTCAAAAACATCCACGCGACCGGGTAAATCATCAGTAATCCGAAAGCGAGTAAAAACAGGTGCAATACCAGTCTTTGACCTTTCGCAAACGTCACGATGATCTCCCCTCATACTCATAGTAAACCCAATATTTAGAAGACAAGAATATGATGAAGGTCAACAGCGCCAACACGACCAGCAACAGCCATGCCATGGCAGAGGCATAGCCCATGTCAAAAAAGGAAAACCCTTTTAGATAGAGGTACAGTGTGTAAAATAACGTTGAGTTGGCAGGTCCACCCGTTCCTTCGCTGACGACGTAAGCGGACGTAAAAGCCTGCAAAGACTTGATTAAAACCATGACCAAATTAAAGAGAATGACAGGAGATAACAGCGGAAGCGTAATGTCCTTAAATTTCATGAAGCCATTCGCTCCATCTACAGCGGCCGCTTCGTACAACTCAGGCGGTATTTGCTTTAGTCCCGCAAGAAAAATGACCATAGAAGACCCAAATTGCCACGCCGACAAAAGGATGAGGGTGTAGATCGCATAGTCCGGGTGGGAGACCCATCCCCTCCCCTGAACGCCAAATAGCGATAAGAAATCGTTCACAATACCGTCCGTACCGAATATGTTCTTCCACAGTAACGCGATGGCCACACTCCCGCCCAGCAAAGAGGGAATGTAGTAAATTGTTCGGTAAAACCCGATCCCGCTCAAGCCTTTATTCAACAAGAGTGCGACCGACAACGCGACTAACAACTGTAAAGGAACGCCAATCAATACAAACACTGCGGTCACTTTAACAGAACTGATAAAGTCGCTGTCTCGGAACATGTCCGTATAGTTCTGCAGGCCAATCCACTCCGGTGGCGTTAACAATCGGTACTCCGTAAATGACAAATAGAGGGAACTGATCATCGGCCCCAAAACGAGGCCGAAAAAGCCAACAAACCACGGCAACAAGAAGAGATAGGCAATGATGTAATGTTTTTTTGTGTGGCTCACTTCCTCCTGACACCTCTCTCCTCAAAAGGGATAGCACAACGTTAATTTGCTGCATCCAAGACTTCATTCAATTCTTGCCAATAACGCTCTGCTCCTTCTTGAACTGACAGTTGCCCAAAAGCAATTTGCTCACTCATCTTTTTGAACAACGCTTCCGTCTCATTATAGGCTGGCAGATTGGGGACGTAAGGGGAATCTGAAGTGCGACTGACCCAATCCACATACGCATAGACCACTTTATCGATTTCACTCGCTTCAGACATCAACTGACTCCTTACTTCCGAATTGACAGGCACCCCTCTGTCGCTTCCCAGTATGGCTGTAGCTTCTTCATCGTTCACCATGAAGTCGAGAAATTTTGCGACTTCTTCTGGGTGCTTCGTCTCAGAATAACCTGCCAAAAATTGACTCGGTCTGATGGAAACGCCGCTTCTCCCAAGATCGCCGTACGGGTGACTGTGAAAGACAAACTCGTCTTGAGAAGCATTCGTAAACGCCCCGTATTGATTACTGGGGATGAGCTGCATCGCCACTTGACCGGCTACAATCATCGATTGTTCAGGTGTAGTCGATGAAGCTGCCTGAATGTCAGGCGGCACGACTGCTCCGCTGTTCCGAAAGTCTTCCCAAAGGGTGAACCAGTCTTCCACATCCTCCTGTTCGAAACCGAGTTCTCCGTTTTCATGCAGCACTTTACCTTTTTGATCGATAAAGATTCCAAAGCCGTTGTGATCAAAATACTCTGTTCCGTACGCTCCATCTAAAGAATCGCTTAATGTGACGGCAATCTCTTTAAAATCTTCCCACGTCCACTCATCATCAGGTATGTCAACCCTGGCTCTGTCAAATAGCGTTTTGTTTAAAAGTACTCCCCAGGCGTTTGTCCCTAACGTGACGCCGTAAAACTTTCCGTCAAACGTTGCAGCCTCAATCATACTCTGGTCATGTTGACTTACATCTATTTCATTGCCCACATAATCATCCAGAGGCAATACAACCCCTTTTGACACGTAATCGTTCAAATTTCCCCCGTACTGAATGATGTCCGGTGCATCTCCAGACGCAAATTGGGTGGACAGTTTTTCAAAATATCCGTCAAGGCCTGAGTATTCCGGCACAATCTTGACGTGGGGGTTCCTTTCTTCGTATAGTTCTATCACCTGCAGCGTCCGGTCGTGCCTTTCTTGCCCGCCCCACCAGGCCATTCGCAGTTCAACCGTATCGTCTTCTGCGGTTTCACTGCTTGAAGATACGTCCTCATCGTTGCTACAGGCACACAATAACAACACGAGCAACACCAGATGACAGAGTAATACAACTTTTTTCACGATCGCGGCCTCCTTGCTCAACCCTTGTGTTTTTTTTAGACACCCCTTTAAAAAAATTGTAAAATGGAGATCACGGCAAATGAATAAACAGAAGTTATACAATATTACAAAAAAGTAAGGTCTCAAGTTATGACGGGTTCACTTGGCCTCACAAAAAAGGCTGAAGGTTTTCCCATTGGACGACCCAACTGCCATCGTCCGGAAAACCTGGGGCGTCATCAGTTGTCGACCCTCTCCACCCACTGGCCATCATGGCGACAGCTGTCAACAGTCCTCCGTTGCCCGGCAAATAGGCCGTTAAATGCTTTCCCTGGTAATTGTGTCCGTTGGGCAGATAGGTGTTTTTTGGCGTTTCCATCAACAAAAAATCTACAGCCTGTTGCCGCTCTCCTAATCTCGCGGCGGTCATCGCACACATTGGAAAATCCCAACCCCACGCCGTTTCCCATCTCCATTCCCTGTGCACTCTTGACAACGTCCGCTTCATAACATCCAGATCGATGCGTTCCCCAGGTAACATTCCGAAAGCCCCGACCATCGAAGGATGATCTCGGTTGTACTTTTCAAAAGTAAGGGGACAATTTTCGTGGGCGAGGTACATCCCGTTTCGTTGCGGAGGGTGTGCAATCGCCTTGGCCACTTTGATCCACTCGGAAGGAACAGCTTCACCGAGCCGTTTCTTCCATTTAACCGCCAGTTCCAATCCAAACGCCCAATACTCTAATTCAAAGGTTGGATTTTTACTTTCTTGCGGATTGTGGCACTCTTGAGCCGGTATTAACGGGGGGCCGAGGACGTACCTGTTTTGGGACTGTTCCCAAACGGCAAAGGAAGCCATAAACTCGGCAGTTTCAAAGACGAGCTCTTTCCAGCGTCTCAACGTCTCTTTCTTCATGTTGCTCTGATAACAAAGCTCTGCCAGCACAATAGGGTGAGGCTGTTGCCATATGAGAACCGGAGCAATTTCAGACGGGCTCTGCCTTCCGTTGGGCCCGACCATTTTAGGCCACCTGGCTCCTTCATAACCTTGGGATGCAGCTAATTTTTTCGCTACGGGAAGGATCGATAAGTACCACTGTAAACTTTTCTCCAAGATGTGCCCCCTTCCCCAAAGAGGAAAGTGCGCAGCGTGCCACCAGTGCATCTCCAAATGAAACTTACCGAACCAACTGCTGTACATGAAACCCGTCTCTTGAGGAGGGAGAGATCCTCCGCAATGGATGGCAGTCAAATACTGTGAGAGAATCACCCTTCTCTCTAACTCAACGGCACGCCGATCTGAACTCATGGAGAAATCGACAGCTCCACCGGTAGACCAGAAACACTCCCAGTGTCTTTTACTCGCCTCTCGCACCTCATGAAAACACCCCAATTCTGGTTGTCTTAAGGCAAAAGACACGGTAAAGGTCAGTTCGTGGCAGGGGCCCGGATTTAGCGTGTACTCGTGAGCTCCCGTTTGGACTAACCTGCCTTCGCTCCACCCCCAAGCGACTTCATACTCGTCTTCATCCATGATGCGTTTAAATGAAGCCGCGTTCCCAGACCGTTTTATCCAAACGGTCTGATGTCGGTCACATTCGTTCCAATTCAAATCAATTGTTTCTTTCCACTTTTGTGATCCTAAAGGTGGAGACGGAAATCGCAATACGATGCCTAACTGTTCTCTCACAATTAAAGGGGATGTGACTTTGACACCTATTTCATCTTTCTCCGGATGGCAGACTGTCACGACCTGTACCTCCTGCCCTTCCAATTTAAAATGACTGTAGAGACATCCCTCCCAAAGATTTAACTCCTGCTCTACCTCTCTTACATCCGCGATCGTCGCCTGTTCTCCGTTTTCCTTTAAAAGATAAAACGCTAGCTGCCCCAGTTGAATTCTGTGCGGATTTTGCCTCAACCAATGGTAGACCTCGCCCCTATTACCGGGATACAACGGATATTGCACCCCGCGCCCGTAAGTATCTAGCGTCTGCATCTGAAGGTCGTCGAGACTAAAACGGTCTGATTTCCCAGTCGAATGCCATCCCCAGTTGGACTGTGTTCCCAAAGGAACCCCATAGTGGGTTGGAAACGTTTGCAACCCTGTAATGTCAGCAGTAAAAGCAAAATCCCCATTCCCAACGGATAGCGGAGACAAGGGATCGACTTTAGCCACGGATGGGTGGTGCCGCTCAACCAACTGTTTTCTGTCAATTTTAGCTGTCTTCAACTTGGAACACCTCACGCTTTTTATTGTTCGTCTAACCGTTTTATCTTTCCATTTTCTTCTTCTACGTTTATAAAAAGCGGCCGTTCCATCGGTGTCTGGTTTGGACAATGTAAGGTTAGTTTGAGACTTCCTTCAAATGTTTTAAATAACATGCCGTGTCCTCCATCCTCTTTAAAAAGAGGGGACGACTCGTGTGTCCACGGACCCGTTACGTCACCTGTCAGAGAATGGGAAACCCCCAAAGCGTACTTATCATTCACGAAACTGGACCACAACATCATTAACTTTTTGCTGGAAGACACAAAAAGAAACGGACCGTCTGTGACGTAATTCGCTTGGGCCGATCTTTTCGTGGGATGATAGAAAGGGGTCGTCCAAGGAGCCTCCGAAGCGCGAAAAAGGCGCCGGGGCTTTTCTAACGTCTCTTTCAAGTTTTGACTCAATCTCACGGCACAAATCTCTCCGTCCCCTACTTGTACCCATTCACGGCAAAAAATCATCCAAGGCTGTTCTTGTGGATCGACAAAAAACGTTCCATCCAAAGCATCCCAGTCTTTCGGAGTCACAGGCCCTTCACTGTGTGGCTCAAAAGGTCCCATCGGGCTGTCTGCAACCAGTATCCCCGTTCCTCTCCTTTTATTGTCTTTTCGCAAAAAGGAGGCAAACATATAATACTTTCCGCGGAACGGATGAACTTCCGGAGCCCAAAAATTTTCTTCAGAATAAAAATCACGGTCTGGGGAGAAGACTGGAAAAGGCCCTTGCCAATGTTTTAGATCGGTTCCGACATAGACACTAAATCCCGTTCCCTTTCCCCAAACGTTCGTATCAGTGCTTCCGTACAAATAGTACTTGCCTTCCCTGTTATCCGGAAGGACAAAGGGATCACGGATCTGAATGTCTTGATTTTTGAGCATATGAACACCTTCCCACTCATGACGGGATGACACCCTTTAATTTATACTGTTTACGTCATGAGGGGAATAAAAAAAAATCAGATGTTTTTCAAAAAAAGTAACCTTAGAGAACCCCAGGTTTCGTCACTCTCGGTCACGTTCTTCGGCGTTACATGTTTTAACAGCAGTCTCTCATCCTATTCTAGACACATATTCTGAAGGGCTCATACCGGTAATCGATTTAAACACCTGACTGAAGTACGTTGGGTTCTGATAGCCCACCATTTCACTTATTTCATAAATTAAATAGCGGCCTTCTCTTAATTTTGTCTTCGCCTTTTCAATGCGGTACTTGTTTAAATACGAAACGAAAGTGTCTCCTGTCACTTTTTTGAACAGCTGAGATAAATAGTTTTTGTTTACGTGCAGTAATTCAGCTATTTCTGCCAACTTTATCTCCCGATCATAATGTCGTTGAACGTACTCTTTTACTTCGCGGATTAAGAAATGGCTTCTTTTCCCTGTTAGCTGTTCCTTCAATTTCTCCGACCACTTGATCAACAAATGTCTCATCCAGTCGAACAACTGTCTTTTCGAGTGCATGTTGTATATGTCTGAAATGTACGCGGAGATCATTTGGCCATCGTCATCTATTTTTTCTTCGTAATACTCCTGTATGAGTAACGAACTGACGAGGCTGACGCAAATATTCTGTACGATGAACGTCGGGGCTTTATTTTTTAATAAGTAATCTTCAAGTTTTGCCCAGCCGTCCATAATGTTCTCACACTCTTTGCGGTTCATGATGCCGTTTATCTCCTTCAGGATCTCAAGCGGATACTGAAATGATTCCCTCGAGTCCCTTTTAACTTCTCGATACGAGTAAACCCGGTTGATCTCTTCGTAATCTGCCATTTCGAGAGCTCTCTGACTTTCGACAAACGAATTCTTTATCTCGCGAATGTCGTCTTTTACACCGCCAACCCCAATGGCCAGCGACAGTTTTAGGATGGATAGTATGTTGGTAATCATATGTTCAGATACTTTCATCACGGTTTCATCCATTCTGTCTGACCGGTTAGACAAAAAGATCAGGACAAACGTTGAATCAGAGTAATCAACGAGATGTGTATGGAACATTTCCGCCATACTGGTCTGTTCAATCGTTTCTAAAATGATGTTACTGGCACCAAATTTTAATAGCTGCCATTCTCTTTCATCGGACTTTTTCAAATACGGAGATCGGATCATTGAAATGCTTGCCACGATTACTTTGGAGTTGAGCGGGATGCCCAACAGCTCTAGCTTTTTCTTTTGAAATATGCAGTTCATGGCGTTTTTTGTTAAGCATGTCTCGAAAGAAGGAGTCTCTCACATGACCGATGTACTTGTCTATCTGTTCGCGGTCATACTGCAATAACTTGTTTTGTTTTTCCTCAACTTTGATTTCGTTTACAACAGTGTCCAAAACCGACTCAAACTCGGAAACAGCAGCAGGTTTCAACAGAAAGTGCTGCACACCGTATTTCATAGCTTGTCGCGCGTTTTCAAAGTCTTCATAAGCGCTGTATATGATCACGTGTATGTCGGGGAATTCTTTCCTTATCTTCTGAATCAGTTCCAACCCGTTTAATGCAGGCATATAGACATCTGTAATGACAATGTCAGGCTTGCGCTCTCGAATTTTCTTCAACGCTTCTCCACCGTTTAGAGCTGACCCCTGCACGTTAAGACTCAATTGACGCCAGGGGATATGCTCTTTTAGGCCGTTAATTACATTTTGGTCGTCATCCACGATGAACACCGATTTCATAAAGGTTTCTTCCTTTCATCAGACGGAATCTTCTCTTTTATGTTTTGAACGATCGGCAGCCGAATGTGAACAGCAGTGCCGCCTTGACTGCGGTTACAAAGCGTTACACCGTATGCTGGACCACAGTACAGCTTAATGCGTTCTTGAACATTCTGTATGCCAATGCCTTTGGACTCCTTTTGATCCCAACCCGACTGTAACCCGATGCCGTTGTCCACAATGTTGATCACTAAATCTTCCGCCTTCACTTTTGCCTCAACCGTTATTTTGGCGATTTGGTTCGAACGGTCAGGAAACCCATGCTTGAAGCTGTTTTCAATGAATGGCTGCAACATGATTTTTGGGACGTAAAAGTCTTTGATTTCCGCTGGAACGTTTTCACTGTATGTCACGTTGACACCCAACCTTGCACGTTGAATATTCATGTAACTTCGCGCATGCTCCATTTCGTCCCTTAAAGGGATAAACATATCCCCGCCGCTGAGACTGATCCTAAACATCTTGCTAAGTTGGCTGACCATATAACTGATGTCTTCCGCTTTATAATCAAGGGCCTTCCAATGAATGGCATCCAACGTGTTGTACAAAAAATGCGGAGCAATTTGATGTTGTAGTGTTTTTATCTCCGCTTCTCGTTTCGCCCGATTTTTACGTTCCAATTCCTTTAACGTTTGATCCAATTGGGCTGCCATTTTATTAAAATTTTCTGAAATCAATTTAAACTCCTCAATAAAATGCGGTTTAGTGCGGAATAGAAAGTTTCCTTTCTCAATTTCCTTCAAACCGCCCATGATGTCGTCAATCGGTTTGAAAATCTTTTTCCCTACGAAATAGACGACAGGAATGGATAAGAGCAAACTCATGCCGCCCAATGCCATGACAAACAGTCCGATTCTTTTTGTTTCTGTGTACAAAAAATCGCTAGAAATGAGATAAGCTAAGCGCCAATGTTTGCTGCTCCTTTCAGACAGTATCAGCAAATACTGCTTACCGTCCTTTTCGACCGTTTGATACGTGTTAAACATTTCGGCATACGTCTGTTTAAGTGTGGCATCACGGGCAACTTCATCTAGCACTTCCGCATAAGGTTCTACATTCTTTTGTAAAATGATGCGATCGCCGGAATCCAACACCAGGAGGAGTCCGTCTCGGTCACTGAGCAGTTGTTCGACCGTATCGATTAAAACATTGACTTTCACATACCCCACAGTTTTTCCGTGCAGATTAAGCAAAGAGTGGATGTAACTTACAAATTCCTGCTCCCCGTTTACTGATTGATGTTTGGGTACCCAACCGTTATCCATGTCGGCAAGCGGTTTAAACCACCGTTGACTCTCTAATCCCTCAATAGGATAAATTCTCCCTTCCTTTAATTTTGGAAATAGTTCGTAACGGTCTGTGTACAGTTCAATGGAATGGATCGATTGATTTAAGCTAGCGATGTCATTCATCAGCTTGGAAAGTTCCCTTTGCTCAACGATGGCGTCATAATCGGTGATCCGAGACCGTGAAAGTGCTTGTAAAACGGACCTGTTCGTGACGATGTAAATAGCGGCATCGCTGACGCTCGTCACCAATGCAGAAACTTCATTCATTTCTCGTTGATTGAGGCCAGATGTGTTTGACTAATTTCATCAAAACTAAAGTTAGTATACTTTATGTAGGACAGAATACTCACGCCAGCGATAAAAAACGCATTCACCGCAACAAAACTGGCCACGATGACACTCGTTATTTTTTTCATGATACCATTCCTTCCATGGTATCTCTTAAACGCTTAGCCTTATCTCTAGGGGGAACGTCCTCACGTTTGCGATTTACAGGTCAGTAACGCTTCCACCTGTACTGGCCGGTGCTCTTCGACCGAACGCCAAACGGCCTCCCCGGTGGCGACGGCATAAGCGCCGTCCCGACTTCCTGACAGCACGGGGTACGGCCGAGTGGGGTCTTCGCCCAGAAATAGATCTTCGAGCAAAGCCGGGTCTCCTCCGCCGTGCCCTCCTTCCCGCTTCACGACATGTATCACTTCTTTTGACCCAAAAAGGGGAAAAAAGTCCACAGTTTGCTCAGGAACAGAAAAGGGGACGCGTTCAGGCATGTGGTACTCCATCGTTTCAATCCGACCTTCAGTGCCGTTTATGGCGAGACGGTATCCTTCATAAGGGCAAGAGAAATTGATGGAGTAACTGAGGAGAGCTCCTTGATCGTACTTGACAGTGGCTGTGTACGTATCTTCAATATCGATTTCTGCATCAAAGATGCACTGGTCCGGGCGGTATCCTGTATACTGTTCCTTGCCCTGTTGCTTCATCCCGGCGATGTGGTCATCGGCTACGTCGGAACTCTCGCTGCGAGTATTCCAGCGGCGGTAATACCGGCAATGCATCTGATCTTCACACGTCCCGCAAAACCGACCGTTCACCTTCCGAGGATTCATTTCCCCTTCCGGACCGTAATAGTTGAGGGCGCCATAGGCGAAGACCTCTATCGGCTTCTGATCTATCCACCAGTTCACGAGGTCAAAGTGATGGGAACTTTTGTGGACCGACAACCCGCCTGAAAACGCCCGCTTCCGATTCCAGCGCTGAAAGTAACTCGAGCCGTGGAACGTGTCGATGTACCAATTCAAATCCACCGATGTAACGCGGCCGAGGCGACGGGACGAAATCAATTCTTTAATTTTCATGTGGATCGGGTTGTAGCGGTAATTAAACGTGACCGTCACCCGTCCGTTGCTTTGTGATTCAGCTTCGATGATGCGCTGGCAATCCGCTGCCGTCGTCGCCATCGGCTTCTCTGTAATGATGTCCAAACCAGCCTTGAGCCCTTGAATCACGTAATCGACGTGTGTGTCGTCCCGTCCAGCCACAATGGCCACATCGGGATTCGTCTCGCGGATCATTCTGTCAAATTCATCCGGACGGTACTCCGGGACGTTAGACAGTTCAGGAAAGCGCTGTTTGCACACTTGATAGCGTCTGGCATCGACGTCTAACAATCCGACCAGTTCGCCCCTATCTGAAAAGGTGTGCACGATCGGGGCGATAAACATGTCCATGGCACGTTTACTCACACCGCAAACGACATATCGTTTCATCGTTCAAACGACCTCCCTTTTCTAAGATTTCAATCCCGTCGTACTGATTCCTTCTACAATATAGCGTTGGAAAAACAAGAAGATGATAAAGATTGGAATGAGGCTAGCTGTCGACATCGCAAACATTTGACCCCAGTCCGTCACGTTATCTGGGTCGGAAAACAGCTTCAACGCGAGAGAGACGGGATATTTGCTCGGATCGTTTAAGTAGATGAGCGGCCCCATAAAGTCGTCCCAGCGCCAGTAAAGGGAAAAAATCGTAGCCGTCATTACCGCCGGTCGAACCAACGGAACGATGATCCGGGAAAATATCGTAAATTTGTTGCAACCGTCAATGTAAGCCGCTTCATCCAATTCCCTCGGGATCGTGCGTATAAATTGCATGATGAGGAAGACAAAAAACGGATATCCAAAAAAGTAAGGGAGGATGATCGGATAGTACGTGTTGATCAGCCCGGCCCAGTTAAACATGATGTACTGCGGTACCATGATGATCTCAAACGGCAACATCATGGTGGCCATCATGCAGATAAACCAAAACGTTTTCCCCCTGAATTGGAGACGCGCAAACCCGTACGCAATAATCGTCGAAAATACGATCGACCCAATTGTGGCAACCGTGACGATAATAAAGGAGTTCGTAAAAAACGTGGAAAAGCTGATCCCTCCGAACCCTTGCCAGCCTTCGATATAATTGCTGATTTTCCAATCCTTCGGCCACAGAGAGTGAGCATCGACAAAAACGGACGAACTGTCCTTTAAAGAGCTGCTGACCATCCAAAGAATCGGGTACAGCATCACGACTGTCAGGATGAATAGGAGGATCTGATTTGCGATTCTCGCCTTTTTCCGCCTGCTCAACTTCACGTTATTCACCTTCCGTTTCCGTCAATTATCTAGAGTTGTCCGACTCGTAGTGCACCCAATAGGGAGAACTCTTAAAGATGAGAGCCGTCAAAATCGCGATAATGATTAACATCACCCACGCCATAGCGGATGCGTAACCCATGTCAAAAAAGGTAAAAGCTCTCTCAAACATGTAGAGGACGTACAGGAGTGTACTGTTCATCGGTCCGCCTTCTGTAATGATGTAGCTCGGTGTAAATGCCATAAAGCCTTGAATCGTCTGCATGACGACGTTAAACAAAATAACCGGCGTAAGGAGCGGAATCGTGATCTTGTAAAATCGTTGCCACGCATTGGCACCGTCCACACTCGCCGCCTCATAGTACGTCTGCGGAATGTTTTTCAAACCCGCCAAAAATATGAGCATGGACGAACCAAACTGCCAGCCGTACAAAACGACCAGAGTCCAGATGGCTGTCGACGCATTCCCCAGCCAACTCACTGGTTCAAATCCCATCAATTCAAGGAACGAATTAATGGCCCCTTCATTGCCGAACAACTGCCGCCACATCACTGCGACAGCTACACTACCTCCGATAATAGATGGTATGTACAAAGCCGTGCGGTACATGCCTGCGAACCGGGTCACTTTCACCAACAACAGCGCGACAATTAATGCAAATATCAGTCTCCCCGGAACAGCGGTGAACGTGTAAAAAAACGTGACCTTCATCGCTTGCCAAAATTTACTGTCGCTCGTCAACATGTGGACATAATTGTCAAAGCCTACCCACCTGGGAGCTCCGAGGAGGTCATAGTCGGTAAAAGACATGTATAACGACGTGAGCATTGGAAAAATGGTAAACACACAAAAACTGAAAATAAAAGGGAAGATGAAAACATAGCCCACCACATTGTCAGAATGCAACCACTTCAATCCCGTTCGCCTTTTCAGCACTCTCGGTTTTGTCGTTTCCGTTTGCATCTTTCAGTCACCCTTTTGTCTGCAAAAGAGCCGACCTTAATGGCTTTAATACCAATGTGAAGATCGGCTCCTCCAGTTTTTATTGCGAAATGATTTCTTCAGCCTGAGTCCTAAATTCTTCTGCACCTTTCTCAGGCGTTATTTCCTGATACAGAACGCGTTCGGTTAAATCATCGAACAGCTTAAACACCTCAGCGGCTTGCAGGGGATACCCTTTGTCGATGGGACTAGCCTTTTCGAGTAAGTAGTCAATGTAGTCAAACGTTTCCCGGTCCGTGGCACTCAAGTTGTCTACCATTTCCTCCCTTACGTTTGAAGAAGGGGGAACGCCGCGATCTAATTCTTGCACTTTCTGCGCTTCCACGTTGTTGACAAAGAAGTTAATAAACTTTGCGGCTTCTTCCTTTTTGTCGGACGTTTCACTGATTGAGAAAAACATCGCCGGTTTCACAAACAATCCTTTCACGTCTCCAGGTATCGTCGCCATTTTTAAATCTTTTCCCACAGTGGAAGCAACCGCGACGGCTTGGTTGGACCAGCGGATCTGAAATGGAGCCTTTCCATGGGAGAGCAGAGAATTTTCGACTTCCACGTACTCAAGGGCCACATCGGGGGGCGGAATGATTCCCTCCTCTTGTAGTTCAAGAAGTAACTTCCAATAACCGGTCAACACTTCGTCATCAAATCCTAAAGCTGATCCATCTTCTGTAAAAAGGCTTTGTCCGTGTTGTCTCGCAAAAACTTCGAATCCGTGTCTGTTGTCCGCGAAGTCACTTGAACCGTAATCATAGACTTCGGCTGCTTTTTTCGCGATGTCCTTAAACTCGTCCCAGGACCACTCCATTGACGGAAGTTCAATTCCAGCCGATTCAAGCATTTCCGGATCGTACATCACGGCGTACGCATTCATGCCCAGGGGAATGCCCTTTAACTGTCCGTCCATGACCCCCGAATCGATTAAAAGGTCATCAAAGTGACTCACGTCAATCGTTCCATTGTCAACAAACTCATCCAAATCGGCCAGGAGACCTTTTTCCGAATACTGGGTCATGTATTCTCCGAAGTCTTGCTGAATAACGTCGGGAAGGTTTCCGCCAGCCGCTTGGGCCGCCATTTTCTCCCAATATCCGTCATAGCCGGTAAATTCGGTCTCAATGGTCACGTGCGGATTTTCTTTTTCGTACATTTTTATAACTTCCATCGTTTTGTCATGCCGCGTTTGAGACCCCCACCACGCGACCCGTAAAGTAATGTTGCCGTCTTCTTGATCGGCTGTTGCATCATCGGAGCTACTGGAGCACGCCGCCAATGAAAACGCCATCAACAGCGCCATTAACACTAACAGTATTTTTCTCATCTGCTTTCTCTCCTCCTCCTGTAAACCTTCGACGCCCTTTATTTTATAAGAAGTATTTTGATACTGTTAATGCACAAATCTGCACGATAATATGTAAAAAACAGAGGATAAAAAAAAAAGAGCCCGTTTCAAGACCCTCAGTCAGAACGGAGTTCAATCCCGCTCTTGAGAGACATTTTTGAAATGGCTCAACATAAACCCGACATGGAAAATCTCACTCTAGTTGGAAGTCCCAGTGTTTCTCCCATTCTATCCTTTTAGAGAGCCGCTAAAGATACCAGAAATAAAATACTTTTGAAATATCAGAAATATGCATAACATTGGAATCAATCCCAATACGGCTCCTACCATAATCGGTCCATATTGAACGACTTGCCCTGGCTGCACCATCATGGCCAACATCAAAGGCAAGGTGTACATTTCTTTTGAATTTACGACGACTAATGGCCAAATAAAATTTCCCCACTGTTGCATAAACGTGACAATACCCAAGGCAGCACAAGCTGGTTTCATGATGGGTAACACAATCTTGAAAAAAATGCCTATATCTTGACATCCATCAATACGTGCCGCTTCAATTAACTCTGTAGGTAAGCCCATCATCTGCTGTCTCATTAAAAAGACACCGAACGGAGTGACAAGAAATGGGACAATTAAAGCATAATACGTGTCGATCCAATCAAAATTCATCATGATGATAAACATTGGCACCAACATCACTTGGGTAGGCACCATCATGACTAACAACACAACAAAAAATAGCAGTTCGCGACCTTTAAACTCATATTTGGCAAAGGCAAAACCAGCTAAAGCTGAAAAAAACACTGTGGAGACCGTTGTAATACCAGAAACGAAAACACTGTTAAACAAGGCTCTCCATATGGGCCAGGCATTCTGCAGCTGATCTAAGTTATCCATAAAGTGGGAGCTGGGTATCAAATTTGGAGGGATTTTAAAAATTTCAGATTCAGTTAACGTTGACGCCGTGAACATCCAATAGAACGGAAAAACTGAAATTGTAGCTCCTACGAGAGCGAGTATATATATCAGGATAGTGTTAAATTCCCTTCTCTCTCTCTTCACTAAATCTCCCCTCCCCTCGACATCCGAATTTGCAGATAGGACAACATGGCAATCATTGTTGTGACGACATAAGCACCGGCTGAAGCAAGCCCAAAGTCAAACGTACCGAACGCTTTATCGTAAAGATATAAAATGACGGTCGTTGTCTCGTGTCTTGGTCCTCCTCCGGTTAAAACAAAGGGCTCGGCAAACAGCTGCAAGGTACCAATTGTGGACAAAACGGCACAAAACAACAAAACCGGTTTTAACATCGGGATGGTTATCTTAAAGAAGCTGGTAACCTTTCCAGCTCCGTCAATACTGGCTGATTCATATAAATCATTCGGTACATTTTGAAGACCGGAGAGAATAATGACAGAATTATAACCGGTCCAACGCCACGTCAGTGCCACAATGATGAGAGCCTTAGCCCAAAAACCGTCGGAAAACCACGGAATGGGCTCAAGGCCTAACAAGGCGGTTAATTGATTAATCATACCGTAACTTTCATTAAAGATTAATGAAAATACGAGGGCATAAGTGACAAGATCGATTAAGACTGGCATGAAAAACGCCAATCTAAACACGCCTTTAAACTTTAAATGGTTAGTGTTTAATACTGCTGCTACTACTGTCGCTAACATGAGCATAACCGGAACTTGAACTGACAAAATTAAACAGGTAGTGGCTAAAGCTTTCCAAAACAGCGGGTCTGTAAGGAGTTTCCGATAATTGTCTAACCCTACAAAAGTGCTTACGCCGGCCCTCCATTCACTGAAACTGAGCACCAAAGAGTAAAGCATCGGGTATAACATAAAGACCGTAAACAAGATAAAGAACGGCGAAATAAAGACATACGGGCTCCAGTTGAGCCAGTATGTTCTGTCCCCCTTTTCGTCTAGATGTAAGTCTGGACCCTGTCTCCTTCTTACTCTTGGCACTGCTGCCACGCTTTGTTCACCCCCCCCCAATATCCGTACTTACCCCCTCCCAGGTAACCGAGGAGGGGGTGAAGTTTTTAGTTGGCAATCTCCAAGCCGGTGTCTCGCGCAGCTTTCTGTTCAGCATCTCTAAGCGCCTCCGTGATGTCTTTGCCGTCAATGACAATTTCCCCTAAAGCATCGACGATGGCATTGTTAATATCCATGTAATGGGCACCGTATTCTAATGGCGGAATATCTGTAGAGAGTTCTCCAAAAAACTCAGATAACGCAATCCCAAAGTACTCATCTTCGACTTTAAAATTGTCAGTGTCATAATAAGGTTGCCATGAAGGAAATAAACCGTATTTCATCTGAATATCTTGTCCTTCGTTCGTCATGAGAGCAAACTCTATAAAATTCCATGCCAGCTCCTGATCGTCAGACTGAGTTGTAACCGCCAACACTGAACCTCCGGAGTGGGCTTGATTCGGTCCACCCTCTTCAAAAGCCGGCAATGGCATTAATCCCCATAACCCTTTTTGATCCTCTGCTTGGGTTTTAATGGTGCCGGCATACCAAACGGGATCAACCACCGTCGCAACTTGATCGTTGACAAAAGCGCGGATGCGGTCGTCCCACGTAGGTGCATCCATGACCAAATCTTCATCTACAAACCGTTTGTACATTTCAATCGCTTTAATGTTCTCCTCAGTCGCAAACTGTATACGTCCATCTTCATCGTAATACTGTGCTCCCAATTGATTCATCAGCTTTCTGTACATCTCGGCAATATCATCAGAACTCAAACTCAGAGCCAGCATTTTCACTCCGTCATTAGCTTCCTGTATTTTTTTCCCGGCTTTAATAAACTTGTCCCAAGTGGTGATCGTTTCAGGATTCACGCCTGCGTTTTCGTAAAAATCTTTACGATAATACACGGCGACAGGCCCAAGATCCCAGGGCAGAGCGAATATACGTCCATCTTTTTGTGTCAAATTGAGGGCAACTTCAGCAAACTCGTTTTCCCGTCCATCTAACGTTTCAGTTAAATCGACAAATTGATTCGGGAATATCTCTAAAAAGTTTGGAAAGTCCCGTTGTTGAACTTGAATAACGTCTGGAGCACCCTGGCCGGCTGTAAGGGGTGGGATAATGCTGTCATAATCGCTAGTGACGTACTCAACGTGAATCGTGGCATCAGGATGTTGCTCCATGAACGTTTCAGCTGCATCTGTCAGAGCGTCTGCGGCGACGTTCCACGAAGCGACCGTAATTTCACCGGAAAAACCGTCTCCGCTCACATTTGATTCTTCTTGATCGCCTTCTCCCCCTCCGCAAGCGCTTAACAGAGGGAGAAGAAGACTCGCCGTTAAGAAAACCGACAAATAACGTTTGTTCATTTTAGTCACCCTCCTTAGTGGGTTAGAACAACCGATTGATACGAGATTGAGTAGATGTGATCAGGCAACCACCTCCATCATTTAGAACTCGATTGGCACGTGACATAAAGTGTTGTCGCTCTACGTCCTTCGTCTCTTTTTGAGCACCACGGCGTCTATCCCTTTGACAGTCAGCTCTTTATCATGCTTTTTTCCGTTAAAGACGTTGAGAAACGTTTCATCGGCCGGAAGTGTAATCCGAACCGGGTGGGCATTGTGGTTGACAATCACGACATAACGCTCTTTGTCGGTGTATCTTTCCGTTACCTCCACCTTGGCCGGCACCTGAAGGGCAGGGGTAATGTCTCGTTCCTTCAATATAGATTCCATGAGCCGACCCAAGTAACGAGACTCAGGACGGGTTCCGACGTAAATTCCTTTGCCCTTGCCAAATCGGTGAACGGTAACCGCCGGGCTCCCCACATACCATTCCTCGCCAAATAGCGCAAGCGGTTCTGCCCCTTCCAAACGGATGATATCAGCCCAGGTCGTGCATCGGTACGTCTCGCCTCCGTCCTGCAAGAAGTTGGACTGTTCTTCTGCAAACGGAACCCATTCTTCCACGCATATTCCCAAAATGTCCCGCAAGGGAGCAGGGTAGCCTCCCAGGTGAACGTGGTCATTTTCATTCACGATGCCGCTGAAAAAAGAAACGAGCAGTGTCCCGCCATCGCGCACGTATCGTTTGAGATTTTCCTCTTCTCCCTCTTTCATCATGTACAGGAGGGGAGCAATGACGACTTTATACGCGGACACGTCGTCTTGAGGACGGGCAAAATCAACACGAATGTTTCGTTTATACAATTCACGGTAGTAATCTTCGACGATTGAAATGTAGTTCAGCTTGTTGTGAGGTTTAGAATCCAGCTCAACGGCCCACCAATTTTCCCAGTCAAAAAGAATAGCCACCTCAGACTTCACCCGCGATCCGACCAGCTCGTCCAACTTTTGCAACTCATGCCCTAACTCTTTAACCTCGCGGTAAACCCGGCTTTGATCGTCACCGGAATGGGAAACCATAGCCCCGTGGAATTTTTCCGCCCCGGCACGGCTCTGCCTCCATTGGAAAAACATAATGCCATCCGCTCCCCGGCCGATGGTTGAGTAACTCCACAGGCGCATCACCCCTGGAGGCTTAGGCACATTAATGTCCCGCCAGTTGACGTGGGAAGTCACCTGTTCCATTAACAAAAACGGTTGTCCTCCACGCAAACTGCGCATTAAGTCACTCATCATCGCGTGATTGATGGGCAACCCTTCCCTCGGGTCGGGATAGGAATCCCACGTGACGATATCGACTTCTTGGGCCCAACTGAAATAATCTAAAGGTTTAAAGGAAGACATAAAGTTCGTTGAAAGAGGAACGTCTGGCGTGATCTCCCGCAAAATTTCCTTTTCAGCAGCGAACAGCTTAAAAATCGCATCATTCATGAAACGGTAGTAATCCAATTCTTGAGAGGGGTTGACAAACGTTGGGGTTTTTCTGGGCGGGTTGATTTCTTCCCAATCGTTATACCGCTGCCCCCAAAAATTGGTCCCCCAACACTCGTTTAAACGTTCGATACTTTGGTACCGCTCTTGTAACCACGTTCTGAAGGACCGGGCGCAGTTTTCACAGTAACATCTGGAAACATGACAGGCATATTCGTTGTTGACGTGCCACATTTTCAACGCGGGATGCTCTTTGAAATGTTCCGCCAAAGCCCGCACCAGTGTCTTCATATGTTCGAGTAGGTGAGGATGGTTGGGGCAGTAGTGCTGTCTGCTCCCGTTGAAGGAGCGAACACCGTTTCTATCCACCGGTAGTGAGTCGGGATACTTTTTGACGAACCAGGCGGGGGTGGTGGCTGTTGCCGTTGCCAAGTTGACGTACACGCCGTGTTTGTACAAGATGTCCATCACGGTATCCAGCCAACCAAAATCATATTTGCCTTCCTGGGGTTCAAGTTTACTCCAGCCGAATATGCCTACGGATATGAGATTGACACCCGCTTTTCGCATCAATTGCGCATCTTCATGCCAAACTTCTTCCGGCCACTGTTCCGGATTATAATCGCCGCCGTAACATATGGAAGGCAGTACACTGTCCGACTTCATAAGCAGCCCCTCCGTTTTTAACTTCACATAAATAAATTAATTAATTTAATTTACTTTATAGTATCCGTTTACACAAAGTGTGTCAAGTCACTACTGTTGCATAAAACTTGGCAATTACTTGATTGAATATTCAGTTATCCATATTTCATCTAATAGGGCTAAAAAGACAAATACCGCATAAAAGGTGGTGCTGCCCATTTGGTAATATTATACAGTTAGTCCTAGAGTGACAACGACAAACACGCTTATGTCGAGAGTTTTCTCTTTCGCCTCATCGAACGAAATTGGATGCGGTGAAACCATTTTTCATAGGATTTCCAAAGAAAAGATTTTAACCATCGTTTTAATTGCAAGATGGACTGCTTCGCTTTGGTCTCCATTTGCACGAGAACAAGCAGACAGTAGGCGATGAGTGCCATGAAAATCTGGTTTTGGATGGCTTCCTCACTCGTTCCGAAAAAGGTTTTGATTCGCACGTGTTGCTTAAGCCACTTGAAAAACAGCTCGATCGCCCAACGCGAACGATAGATGTCACCGATTTCTTCGGCGCTCAGGTCAAAACGATTGGTCACAAGGCGAATGACATTGCCTTTCGAATCAACGGTTTCAATGAGCCGGAATACATTTTCCGTTCGTTTCTGAGGGGTACCGATGACGACCATCGAATCTGACATAATGGGGCTTTCTTCCGCGACGGAAAACGTTTCAAGGGTGCGGATCACCGCGTTTTTCTTCAGACGCGAAGCGAAGAAAGTCCCTTTATCACAATAGCGGTCAAATCTCTCGTAGTCGACATAACCGCGATCAAAAACGTACATCGCTTCTTTTTCGTCTATGAGAACCTCCAATTGGGTACGGTCGTGGATGTTAGCCGGTGTAACGATGGCCTTTTCCGGATAGACCGTTCCTTTGTCCATAAAGACAAGGCGTAAGTGTAATTTGACACCGGCCTTCGTCTTGCGAAAAGTGGCCCATTTATAGCGGCTTAAACTTAAAGGAATGGTGCTGGAGTCAATGATTTTGACCGGTAGATCCACCCGTTTCTTGCCTTGTTTGTGCCGATGGATTTGCTGAACGAGATGAAGAAACACATTGGCCATCAGCGATGGATCCACTTCCCTATTCTTTCGAGACAATTGGGAAGCGCTAATCCCATCGAGTCCGAGTGCCTGCCCCAAATCTTCATCGAGTACGGCATCCGAAATTGCGCGTAAACTCTCTTCTTCCTGAAGATGTGCATACAGGAAAAGCATCAGATAAGCCTTTGTCGTGAGCTTCTTGGTGTATTGTCCTGATTGGTGGCGGCAACTTGTTTTTCAAAATGGGAAAAATTAATGGGTGCCACCCATTTACCAAATGATGAAATCAGTGTATTCTTGTCCATAACGGTATCCTTTACGTTGGATTTGGACAGGAACCACCCTGTACATCCATTGTAAAGGATTTTTTTGTCAGTTGGACAACCGAAATGTGAACATTGAGGGTATTATGAATCATCGGATTTAATTAATGCAACACCAGTGGTGTCAAGTATTTTTGATACAAAATACAAGAATGTCTAAATATTTGCATTAAAAATAGGAAGAACTCGAACAGAATCTGATTATTGATATTAAATTTTAAATAAGTAAAATATAAAATATAATTTTAATATAATACTTTTAGGAGTGTTTAAACATGAGGTGGCATCGACATTTTACTCTCCTGACAGTTTTTCTCTTGCTTATGGGAAGTCTGTTTGGTTTGCTCACGGTTCCCAAGCCGAATGGTACAAACTCTGTACAGGCCATGCACCATGACGACATGTCCAGCCCTGTCAACAGTACCCGTCACAAAAATGGCCACTGGATCGGAACTTGGTCAGCGAGCCCACAACAACCGCATGGAGAGGGCGTATCTCATCGTGGGTTCAATAACGAGACGGTGCGCATGATTGTCCACCCTCATCTAAGCGGAAAGGCAATTCGTCTAAAATTCTCGAATGCTTTTGGCGAAAATCCTTTAACGATTGGAAAAGTGACCGTTGCCAAAACGAAAAAGGGATCACACATACGGCCAGGTACATTGCGCGATGTGACGTTTGGAGGCACAGAATCTATCACTGTTCCCGCAGGTGCACGAGCTTTAAGTGACCCCGTCAAGCTTCCTGTATCATACGGAGAAGATTTAACCGTAAGCGTCTATTTCCCCGGCGAGACCGGCCCTTCAACGTGGCACAGATTGTCCCGACAAACCTCCTATATTTCCATCTCCGGTGACCATACGGCAGAGTTAAATGGGGTCGCCTATAAGACTGAAGTCGAGGGATGGTTCTACTTGGAAGCTGTCGACGTGTTAGCTCAACCATCGGTCAAAGGGGCGATTGTCACGCTTGGAGATTCGATTACCGACGGCCACAGTTCGACGCTGAATGCCAACCATCGATGGCCGGATTACTTGGCAGAAAGAATTCAACGGCAAGGTAAAGGAAGACAGTATTCTGTTCTCAATTCTGGTATCTCCGGCAATAAAATTCTGCGCGATTCTCCTGTGTACGGCGTAAATGCCCTGGCCCGGTTAGATCGGGATGTCTTGACCCAATCGGGCGCAACTCACGTCATTCTTTTGGAGGGCATCAACGATATTGGGCACGAACCGCATACATTCGACGCAAACAAGATCATCGCCGGAATGAAACAAATCGTCGATCAAGTCCACGCATCCGGCTTAAAAGTTTACGGCGGTACTTTAACTCCCTTCGAAGGTACTACTATTGAAGGTTATTATACGGAGGAAGGGGAGCAAACGCGTCAAGAAGTGAACCGTTGGATTCGCACGGGCGGTTACTTTGACGGTGTCATTGATTTCGACAAAGCTCTGCGCGACCCTGAGAACCCCCTCCGGTTAAAGCCGGAATTTGATTCTGGAGACCATCTCCATCCGAACGACAAAGGGTACAAAGCGATGGCGGAAGCTGTTAACTTGTCGTTGTTTAAATAAAAAAGCACACCGCTTCCCTGACGAAGGGAAGCGGATAATAATGCCCCGCCAGACACCCCCTAGTCCAGGTGGAAAACTTCTTCTGGGATCAGCGTCATCTTTGGCCCGCCGTTTTCTTGTTCTAAAATGTCGCTCATAAATTTTTGCCAGCGTCGGTTGGCGGGATGCTTTTCCAAATCTGCCATCGCCCTGTGGAAGTCGTCGACTTCTAAGTAAGCGTACAGCTTCGTTCCATCCATGAATATACTGTAATTGCTGATCCCGACTTCTTTCAACGCTTTCAACATTTCCGGATGTACGGCTTTGTGCCTCTTTTTGTACTCCTCTTCAAATCCGGGCTTGCAATTCATGAGAAATATATAGCGCGCCATCTAATCACCATTCCCTCCTGAACCTTCTATTGCCACTTCCCGATGACGACATCAGCTTGAGCCTGGAGCACCCGATACGCTTTCTCTGAGATCAAAGCGTTGTCAAACTGGCGGTCGAGTAACCGCTGAAATCCTTCTAAGTGTTTGACCACTTTGTCTTTCTGTCCACTTTTCTCGAAGTGCTCCACTGAGATTAAGTGCACTTTGAAAGAACGGGCAACGCTATCGTTTGCGATTTCCCCTGCTTCTCTGAACCGTTCGACGAGTGTTTTCATGCCTTGACTGGAGGGCTTGGAACCCGGTGTCCAATAATCGGGTATCGGAACGTTGGACCAGTCGATGTCAGAGGCAAAGTAGAAACTGGGGTACGACGGTTGGTTATAAGCCGTGTTTTGCCAAGCAATGCCCGTTCTGTACTGAGGGTCGTGCATCAAAGTGTACAATTTTCGATCCGTTACTTCTGTGCTGACGTAAATGCGAACGGCAGAGCTGTCGACGGTCCGCACCAGCAGCTCTTCCCGCCAGTCACCGAATATATCGGCGACGAGAGAAGGGTTGCCTTTCGTGTGATTATTCGTCCTGGTGCCTGTCGCCGTGAGCAGTCTCCCTTTCTTCCAATCATCGATGGTAGGAGTCTCATCCAGGGCGCCGTTGACAATTTGGGTCGTCATGTCCGCCCCCACTTAATATTCATGTTGGTTCCCGGCATGTCGTCACTCAATTTCTCCCCGTCTGCTGTCCACAATCCGACCGCCCACGTTTCCAGCCCTCTCCGGTCAGGGTCAACGTCGCCGACCATGCCGCGCCCAGTGTCCCTTCCCGTATAACCGCCGTAAATCACTTCTCCTGTCCGGGCATCCCGCAACGAATAACCGTAAGGCGCCCAGACACCTCCCTCATGAACCCCGAAAATCTCCAGTCCCGGTCTAGCTGGATCGATATCAGCAACGTGGAGCGCGTCACCGTGCCCAAGACGCGCTACCGTTCCGGGATCGGCACTTTCTGGCGGCATGACATCCATTGAACTGTACAACAGGGAGCCGTCATGGTCTATCGTCGCACTGCCGTATACAATTTCATGCTTCCCGTCATCGTCCACATCTGCCACGCTGAGCGAATGGTTCCCTTGAGTTGTAATCGTCCCGAATTCAGGATCGGTACCGTCCCTTCCATGGGGACTGTCATTAAACGGATTGGTCATAGGCGTCCATCCGCTGTCCACGTACCAGTGCTCCTTCAAGTGTTTGCCGTCCCAGCTGTAAGAGACGAGAGTCGTTCTCGTATAGTAGCCACGTGCAAAGACCGCGTACGGTTTTTCTCCGTCAAGGTAAGCCACTCCGGCCAGAAACCGGTCGACACGGTTTCCAGGCTCAATGCGCGACATGGCGTAGTCGCCCCACATCAGACCGTCGTCATAACGGCCGGGTTTATAGGGGATCGTCTCCAGTTCGTCGCCTGTTGTGCCGTCAAACACTGTCAAGTATTCAGGTCCATCCAATATAAACCCTTCGAATGTCCTCAAGTCATTGCGACTGCTTCGACTCGGGGCGTAGACATCCATAAAGTAGTCAACCAGCTCCTCGGCGTCCTCCCTTGTCAGCGGATAGTCGTACTGCTTTTCGATCCCGAAGCACTCTTCAAGTGTCTCCGGCCAATGTCCCTTCACCACTTCCTCGTGTTCATGCCAATTCATAAACACGCGAACGAGGTGACGGTAATAATCTTCGCTGTTCATCCGGTAGTCGTCACTGTGGCTAAATCCAGCCTCAATGTCTTCTTGGGGCATCGTAATATACTTTTCGGACATGACATTACCGTGCTGATCGTATTTTATAACTTTTGTTCCAGGAGCTGTTTTGAACATCAGCTCTGCCAAACCGTCCCCATCAAAATCGTAAACTAAGAATTGCGTGTAGTGCGCCCCTGCTCGAATATTAACCCCTAAGTCAATTCTATACAGCAGCGTTCCGTCAAACGTGTAGCAATCAATGTACACATTGCCGGTATACCCCTTTTGTGAGACGTCTTTAGAGTTTGACGGGTCCCACTTGACAAAAAATTCATATTGTCCATCACCGTTTACATCCCCGACGCTCATGTCGTTGGCAGAATACGTATACTCTTCTCCCGCAGGCGTTACACCGTCAGCCGGTTTTTGCAACGGCAAATCGTAGTATGCGTGATCCCAAGGGGTGACGGAAACACTTTTGTCCACTTCTCGTCCGTCGACGACTGAAGTGACACGGTATTGAGAAACCCCCGTCCCTTCGCGGTCTAAGTAGTTGGTACTGTCCTCAACGGTTGCGATCAGCGTTCCGTCACGGTAAACATTGAAATTCGCGCCTGTCAAGCCTTCTTCAGTGTTACCCGTCACCTCGTTCGCCAACAACCTCCAACTTAGAAACACCCCTTCCGAAGTCGGAACAGCGATGAGCCCTCTGTCAAGGTATTCCAGTTGAGTGCCGTTTTCCGCACCCGTGCCACCGTCCTGAGCAAAAGTCGGTCCGACAATCGCACTCGAACATATGAGGGCCGTCACAAAGACGATCAATGAACGTCTTTTGAAAAGCATGAATCACCACGCTCCTTGTTTTTATCCAGCTACGGTTTATCCACCGCACGCTTCAACCTCTATTAATCTTGACAATAGCCGGTCATCCTGTTTGTTGTTTTGCCCGCCACTTTCTCTCCAGTGCCGTTGTTGTCAATCGGCTGATGTGACTATTTGGAAATCAACGCTTCTGCCTGTTCCCTGAACTGTTTGGCTGCATCCTCCGGTGCAAGCTCTTTGTACAGCACGCGCTCGTTAAATTCCTCCATCAGGACGAACACTTCAGCTGCTTCGACAGGATACGACTTGTCAATCGGACTTCCGTTCTCAAGAATGTAGTCCACGTATTCAAAAATCTCTTGGTCCATCGTGCTTACCTCAGATCTCATCTCGTCTCTGACAACGGACGAAGGCGGCACTCCCCGATCCAGTTTTTGTGCTCTTTGTGCTTCGACGTTGTTTACGAAAAAGTTGATGAATTTTGCCGCCTCTTCTTTTTTATCCGATGTTTCGCTGATGGAAAAAAACATGGCGGGCTTCACAAACATCGCTTCCGGACCGCCTGGAACCGTCGCCATTTTCAGATCTTTTCCGGCAGACGAAGCGATGGCGACTCCTTGGTTAGACCAACGGAACTGAAAAGCAGCCTTTCCGTGGGCTAAAAGGGAATTTTCGACGTCCTGATGTTCAAGGGCGACGTCCGGCGGGGGCGTGATCCCTTCATCTTGCAGCTCTAACAAGAGATTCCAGTAGTCGATTAACACGTCGTCCTCGTACCCTAAACCTGTCCCGTCGTCATTAAATATCGCTTGGCCGCGTTGCCTGGAAAAGTAGTCAAAACCGTTTCGAATCCCATCGTCGATCGCACCTGAACCGTAGTCGTATGTCTCCGCAACTTTTCCCGCGATGTCTTTAAAATCGTCCCATGTCCAATCCATGTCTGGAAGTTCTGCACCAGCCGATTCGATCATCTCCGGATCGTACATAGCCGCATACGCGTTCATACCTAAGGGAATCCCCAGCAATTTCCCGTCCACGACACCCGAATCAACGATGAGCTCGTCAAATTGACTTAAATCGATCGTACCGTCATCCACAAATTCATTCATGTCAGCTAACAATTCTTTATCGGCATACTGCGTCAAATATTCACCAAAGTTTTGTTGCATCACATCCGGTAAATTATTTCCTGCTGCTTGGGCCGACATCTTCTCCCAGTATCCGTCAAAGCCGGTAAATTCAGATTCAATCTTGACGTTCGGGTTTTCTTCTTCATACATTTTAATGACCTCTAAAGTGCTGTCGTGACGGGTTTGTGAACCCCACCACGCGACACGCAGCGTGATGTTCTTTTGTGTGTTCCCATCCCCCTCTCCTCCATCGGCCGCTGCGTCTCCGTCATCGCCTGATGAGTTCCCACAAGCGACTAAAGATAGCGCTAACATTAATGACAGACAAAACACTATCCACTTCTTCAATTATTTTCCCCCTTGTCAATTTTTTTACATTTCCCATTTTTAGTTTATTAGAGGTCGATTGCTACGTTAATGTATTAATCCGGTTGTTTATGTGCAAAAATTCGATACGTCATTGTAACAAAAAAAACAGACCGCCTTTGTTTTTCAAAGGCGATCCGCAGGACAAACCAGCTCTGTCAGGCTTCAACAAAAGTTTTTGAGTGGCACATCCTTTTGTAGGCTGAAGGGGTGTACCCCGTCCACTTTTTGAACACTTTGCTGAAGTATTGGGGGTTGTTGCCAAATCCAACTTGTTCCGCCACTTTGGACACTTTAAATTGGTTCCGGATTAGTTTTTTTGCCTGCTCTATCCTTATCTTCATGAGATACGTGGAAAATTTGTAGCCTGTCTCATGTTTAAATATCTTGCCGAGATAATCCGCGTTCATGTAAAACACTTCACCGGCCAACTTGGACAAGGTTAACGACTCGTCAGCGTAGTGCTGGTCCACGTACATCAACATTTGCTGTACGATTTTATTTTTGCGGCTGTGCTGAGCTTCACCGATCGCTTCCGTCACGTCCCGCGCTTTTTGCGTCAAAAATGTGCGTATGGCCGAGAGAGTGTCAAACCTTTCAAATGACGCAGCCTGTTTAATGGATAAATCCATCTTTTCTTTGTTCGTCTGTTGGACGATCGTCGAGTAAATTTCCAATGCATACGCTTTGACTAAACGCTCCTCGACTTTCTCCTGTTTGAGTGTGTCGAAAAAGCTGTGAAGGCAACAGTCGACCTCTTTCAGATCCCCGCTTTGAATCGCTGCTGCGAGATGAGCGTGGTTAAATTTAACGTCACTGAGCCGTTTCTCCGCAGGAGCGTTTTGGGGTGTGACGATGCTGCCGTATCCTAGATGAAATCGGTAGTTCAAGTAACCTTTCGCTTCCTTATACAGCGCGTGTACGTGTTCAACGCTAGCTGAACGGCTGATCCCAATTGTCATGTTTAACCGGTGGTATCTTTTAAAGAGGTGTTGAACCTCTTCCAGCCATGCGATAAGGTCTTCTACCTCGACCTCCTCTATTAATGCGACAACGTGTCCTCCCATTGCCGCGTTTAAGTAGGCTTTATTCCTCTGGTTCAACACACCTTTCACTAAATTGTTCAATGACATGACATGTTCAATGTCATGCGTCCCTTCAATGTTAAAGACCATCAATCGACACTTTTCGATTTTCAGCTCCACCTCAAGCAGCTGGGCAAAGTCAGCCCACGTTCGGGCATCACGCGTTTTTCTGGTGATGCATTCCTTTAAAAACTGCTCTCCGATGTGAGGCTTAACCCTTTCAAATTCTTTCAATATTTTCTGGACGTAACGTTCATGGCGCCTTTTTTCGTCTAGCTCCTGCACCACTTCGCGGAGCACGTTCTCTATTTTGCGTTCATTGCACGGCTTGATCAAGTAGTGTTTAACCCCGTACTGCATCGCTGTCTTGGCAAAGTCGAATTCTTCATATCCGGAAAGAATGATAAATGAAAGCTCCTCATTGCTCACTTTTTCAATCAATTCTAAGCCGCTCATCCCCGGCATCTTGATGTCACTGATGACGATGTCGGGCGTTTTTTCTAATATTTGATCGTAAGCTGTCTGTCCACTTGTCGCAGTTCCGACAAGTTCAGTTCCTAAGTCTTTCCACCCCACCAAATGAGACATGCCTTCGAGGACTGTTTCGTCGTCATCTGCCAGCAACACTTTGTACACGGTCTCACCTCTTCTCATACGGGATGTTGAACATGACTTTTGTTCCGTTTTCGAGTTCGCTTTCGACCTCGATGCCGTACCGTTCACCAAAAATCAACTGGAGCCGATCATGGATATTTTTCAACCCGATTCCTGTCCCTTTCGACTTCACCTTTCCAGCAAAAATGTCTTGAACGGTCGCTTCATTCATTCCCGGTCCGTCGTCTTCGACAACGACAAAAATGTCTTTTTGGCGAGAAAGGACAGAAACCGACACCTTCCCTTTCGTGACGGCTCCCACGCCGTGCAGAATCGCGTTTTCGACAATCGGCTGAATGGTCAGCTTGGGAATGAAAAACTGCTCCAGTCCCGGGTCGACTTCCAAACAAAACTGTAACCTCTCTTTATACCGAACACGTTGAATGTTAACGTAATCTTTTACAATTTGGAGTTCTTCACCGATCTGGATCAGCGGCTCCTTTTTGCTGACAATGCTCCTCATCATATTTCCAAGGGATTCGACGACGGACGCTATTTGTTCCTGCTTGTTGACTTTCGCCATCCAAGTCACGGAATTCAACGTGTTGTAGAGAAAATGAGGGTTGATTTGCGACTGTAGCGCTCGGTACTCTGTCTCCTTTATGATGAGCTGTTTTTCATAATTTTCTTTAATCAAGGTGTTGATTTGCTCCAGCATCGTCCGAAAATTGCGGTGCAATTGGGCTGTCTCGTCCTCAGAGTCGTGCTCAAAACGGGACTCTACCGTATCGAACTGCCCTTCCTGAACTTTTTTCATTCTCAAAGTTAAGTTTTCAAGCGGCCGCGTAATGCCGTGGGAAACTTTGTGACCGATGGCGAGGGCCAAAAGAAAGACCATCATGAAAATAAAGAGCATCGCATTTTTGACCATCCCAGTTTTTTCGGCGATCACTTCATATGGCAAAATGTTAAAGTAGGTTAGGGGCTGGGAGCTCGACATACTGTATGCCACGAGATACCTTCCGCTTTGAAACGGTACAATCTCGTAACCTTTGCCCGGTGGCTGTCGGTTATGAGTCAAGTCGACGAATGCCTCGTCGGTCGAAAAAACAGGTTCATCCTGTAAACTGATGAGAAAATGCTTCCCAGGGGATAAGTTCAACGTTTCATCTACTAATTTTTTCATGTCCATGTAAATCAAGACATACCCTAAATGCTCCATGCTGACATTTTCCATCGCCCTGATTTCTCTCAAGGCGACGACAACGTTTTCTTCTCCCGGCACGGGGAGCCAAACAATTCGGCCCTCGGCGCGAGAGGCCGCAGACAGCCACTCTGTACGCTTTTCAAAAGCGGGCCTCTCATCGCCAATCGTATACGTCGAACCTTCGCCGCTCAATACTTGGATCGCCACAATATACTTCTCCTGTTGCTCGTAGTGGAGAATTCTAGACTGCATTAAAGTGGTCATTCTGTGTGCCTCATAATTGTGCTCAGAGCGGTTGAGGAACTGCAAATACGTCTGAATTCTGTCGTCGGTAATCATTTGGAAAGAGAGCTGTTCCAACTCTCTCAATTCATTGTCCACTAGATTTGAAGAGATGTTTAACGTTTCCGCAGCCTCGTCATAGATTTGTCCTTGATACAACTCCGTCACGTAATGAAATGCGATCAGGCTGTACACGCCAATCATCAGCATTAAAAAAAACGTCATCCAAAATATTTTTTGCTTAATTTTAAGTCTCTTATAGATCGTTTTTACACATATTCTCATTACCCTCCCCCTTCATACGGTGAAATGACCGTATGGTTGCGTTTACAGCAAATTATAAACGAAAACATTTATGTCAACAAACGCTAATCAACAGGCTGGTACAACTGCCGGTAACGATTCGGCGACATATTCACGGTTTTTTTAAAAACGCGGTAAAAGGTGGACAGATTTTCATACCCGACCTCGAAGCATATCGTGGCAATATCTTTATCTGTCTCCGCGAGCAGTTTCTTAGCCGTTTGAATCCTCACTTCGGCCAAATACTGCATGGGCGTCATGTGGTACTGTTCTTTGAAAATATTGTTGACGTAGCGTGTGCTAATCCCTAATCTGGACGAAATATCTTTAGCCGTCAGCGGTTCGTAGTATAACGTTTCGATATAGTGTTTGATCCGTTCAGCCCTTAGCGTATTCGTGTCCGTATGTTGGGGGGCCTCCTGAAAGCGAGCGAGCACCAGCAAGAAGTGCAGTAAATGTATTTTAATGGCGTAGCTGCCCAAAGGAAAACGCTGGGACTGTTCAAACAGTATTTTCCTTAGAAATTGCCTTAACTCCCCGCTCACCATCGGGTTTAATGTGAAATACCGCGATTTCTTAAAAAATTTGTTCATGATGTCTCTCTGCACAAAAGAGTCTAAAGATTTTTCGTCAAAAGCGAGCACCAGTAAGGTTAAGCGGGAGTCCGAAATGACGGAATGTCTCGTGTACGGGGCAATCACAACAGCATTGTCTTGCGCGACTTCGTAAGAACTGCGGTCAATCGTAATCCTTCCCCTACCTTCAATGGCGTACAGTATTTGATGAACGGCATGATGGTGCTCACGTACCCGATCTTTTTCTTTATGCTTGCTCTCGTAAAGCGAGATGCCACACGACGGCAATTCGATGTGCTGAAAGGCCATAACCCCAATTCCCCACAACAGTCTTTTCATCATTCTATAGTTTCCTCCTTTCCCTTTCAAGGAGAAACGGTTCTGATTATAAGAATGTATTTCCCATATTCATAAGACAGTGCCGCCTTTCATTACTAGAATCTTAAACAAATGAACGCGAAAGGAGTTTTTCACGTGGCTACCCACACTGTAGGGATTGTGATGAATGGGGTTACCGGGCGTATGGGAACGAACCAGCATCTTATTCGCTCCATACTGGCGATTCGGGAACAAGGGGGAGTCCTCCTCCCCAATGAAGATGTCATCATGCCGGAACCGATACTCGTGGGACGCAATGAAAAAAAGCTGCAAGCCCTGGCCGAAAAACACGGCCTCTCCCGTTGGAGCACAGATCTGGACCAGTGTCTGAAAGATCCAGCCAACACTATTTACTTTGACTCGCAAACGACTCGTTTAAGAGCAGACAGTATCAAAAAGGCCATCAAATATGGAAAGCACATCTACTGTGAAAAGCCTACAGCCACTGACCTCCACAGTGCGCTGGAACTGGCTCAGCTGGCCCGTGAAGCCGGCGTCAAAAACGGTGTCGTTCAAGATAAGCTGTTCCTTCCGGGACTGATCAAATTAAAGCGCCTCATCGACTCCGGCTTTTTTGGCCACATTTTATCCGTTAGGATGGAATTCGGTTATTGGGTATTTGAAGGGGATTGGCAGCCTTCCCAGCGTCCCTCCTGGAATTACCGGAAAGAAGACGGCGGTGGGATGATTGTCGACATGTTTGCCCACTGGCGCTACATTTTAGACAACTTGTTCGGAAATGTGCGCGCCGTTTCATCCCTCGGTGCGACACACATCCCCAAACGCGTCGACGAACAGGGGCAAAGCTACACGTGTACGGCAGATGACGCGGCGTACGCCACATTTGAGCTGGACGGAGGGATTATTGTCCAGTGCAATTCTTCCTGGGCTGTCCGCGTCAACAGGGAAGATTTGCTCACAATCCAGGTAGACGGGACAGAAGGCAGTGCGGTCGCCGGCCTCAGAGACTGCAAAACGCAGCATCGGGTCAACACGCCGAGACCGACCTGGAATCCGGATATTCCCAATCCGTTCGATTTCAAAGAACAGTGGGAATACGTGCCAGACAATCAAGTGTTCGACAACGCCTTCAAGGTGCAGTGGGAAGCGTTTCTCAAACACGTCGTCAACGATGATCCCTTCCCGTGGGATTTGCTGGAAGGGGCGAAAGGCACGCAACTGTCAGAATTAGCCCTTCAATCCTGGCACGAGCGCCGCTGGGTTGATGTTCCAGAACTCAAAATTTAAAGGAGGGGGACACGATGGCGTACACAGTGACGTTACCCCGTGAGGGGGGGACTTTGTACACGTATCACTTGCAACAGGCGCGTCCGTTCACAACACCGACGGAACGGTTCCAAAAGCGGGTCGCCTTTGCAGCGGCTCATGTCGTTTGCGACCCGTTCGCGGATACAGATCCCCTTCACGAATCAAAAATCGACTGGGAAGGTACGCTGGCATACAGACATCACCTGTGGTCTCACGGATTTGCCGTGGCGGAAGCAATGGACACCGCCCAGAGAGGGATGGGACTCCGTTGGGACCGGGCAAAGGAGCTCATACAGCGATCGGCTGCTGAAGCAAAAACGGTGGGAGGACGAATTGCCTGTGGGGCCGGGACGGACCAGCTAACGCCGCATCACGGCGTCCGGCTGGAGGAAGTAGAAGCAGCCTATGAAGAACAGTGCGAATTCGTAGAAGCACAGGGCGGTCAAATCATTATTATGGCCAGTCGCGCCCTGGCAGCGTGCGCAAAAAGTCCGGAAGATTATCGCCGCGTGTACGGAAACATATTGACACAAGTTTCCCGACCGGTCATCTTGCACTGGCTGGGAGACATGTTTGATCCAGCCTTGACCGGATATTGGGGGCACCGGGATCTGGATGCCGCCATGGACGTCTGTTTGGACATTATCCGGGAACACCGGGAAAAAATTGACGGAATCAAAATATCCCTACTCGATAAACATCGAGAAATACACATGCGCAGGCTCCTTCCCCCGGGTGTCCGCATGTACACCGGTGACGACTTCCATTATCCTGAACTCATACGGGGAGATGAAGAGGGGTACAGTGACGCGCTGCTCGGTATTTTCGATGCCATTGCTCCGGCAGCAGCTGCAGCGCTCCTCGCCTTAGATGCAGGAGACGTCGACCGTTACCACGCCATTTTAGACAAGACCGTCCCCCTGGCGCGGCACATTTTTCAAAAACCGACTTACGCCTATAAAACGGGCATCGTCTTTTTGGCTTACTTAAACGGCCATCAACCCCATTTCCGCATGATAGGCGGAGCGGAAGGCGCCCGTTCTATCATCCATCTCGCAGAGCTTTTTGTACTAGCCGACAAGGCCGGTCTGTTACGTGATCCGGAGTTGGCCGTTCAGCGAATGAACCTCGCGCTTTCCTTAGCGGGCGTCTCTTCATCGTAAGGGGATGTTGATTTGAAACGGTTCCTCAAGGAGGGCTAGACGTGAAAGTGGCGTTTATCGGAGCTTCCGGACATTGGAAATACGCCGTGAACGGCATAAAAACGGAAGACGAGCTTCAAATCTGCGGAGTCTCCCCCGGTTCAAAGGGGGAAGATATTTCTCCGTTAGTGCACGAGCTGCACAAAGACGGCTACGCACCGCCTGTTTTTGACGATTACACGAAGATGCTGGATGAACAGCGACCTGACGTCGTCGTTGTCGACAACTTTTTTTCCGATCACGCGCACGTTGGGATAGCGGCGCTCAAGCGGGGGGCTCACCTGTTCATAGAGAAACCGATTGCCACCACTTTAAAGGATTTGGAGGCGTTGTATAGAGCTTACGAAGAGTCCGGCTGCCACCTAGCAGCGATGCACGGTTTAAGGTACGCGCCTGCGTTTTACACTGCGTGGAGCGTAATCAGATCTGGAGACATTGGAAAACCGCGCTTAATCCACACACAAAAATCGTACCGCCTGGGAAGTAGACCCCCGTTTTTCAAACACAGACACTCGTACGGCGGAACCATCCCTTGGGTGGGAAGCCACGCCATTGACTGGATTTACTGGTTTTCCGCCAAACGCTTTCGCTCTGTCTTTGCATCCCACTCACGTCAGGGCAACCAGGACCACGGAGAACTGGAGACGACGGCCCTTTGTCACTTTACGATGGAAGATGGCGTGTTCGCTTCTGCTTCTATCGATTACTTGCGTCCTGAAACGGCCCCCTCACACGGAGACGACCGCATTCGCGTAGCTGGAACAAAAGGGGTCGTTGAGGTGCGAAACGGGGATGTGCACGTAATAAGCGGCGTGGAAGGGGTTCGAAAATTGGAACCGAAGGACCCGGGGAATATATTTCAAGATTTTGTACAGCACATCCGCGGCCATAAAGAGTGTCTCATCGGCGCAGAAGATTCGTTTTACGTCACTGAAATCTGTCTGAGGGCACGTCAATCTGCCGACGAAAACAGAGTGGTGGAATTGAGCCGGTGAATCTCAAGACTTCTAAAAAAGCGTGTCCAAATAAAACGATTGAGGCGAAACATGTGGTTCGCCTCCTTTTCTTTTTCATCGTCGCAAGGCCCCGGGAGTAACAGGTGTGATACACTTACGTTTAAGAGTGTCGGATCAGCACCGGAGAAAGGACCATGTGGAATGAACGCATTCATCACTATCATGCTCGACATCATTTTACCTGTATTTGTTTTGATCGGCATCGGCGCCGCACTGCAGCGTAAATTTTCACTCGATTTGTACACTTTAGCAAAAATAAATATTTATTTCCTCGTTCCTGGCATCATCTTTGTTAAACTTTACGAGGCAAAACTGTCTTGGGATGTATTTCAACAGGTTTTCATTTTTTTCGCCTTGTTCATTGTCTCGCTCTACGTATTTTCACTTTTGGCCAGCCTGTTGTTTCATTATAACAAAAGTATGAAAGTCGCTTTCTCCAACAGCGTTCTCTTTTACAACTCGGGCAATTACGGCGTACCAGTTAACGACCTCGTGTTCAGACACGACCCGTTCGCTCTGTCTATCCAAATTTTGATCCTAACCTTCCAAAACATTCTAACCTTCTCCTACGGCATCTTTGTCCTCAAAGCGATTAACGGCGGAAAGCTGAAAGCAGCCCTCGGCTACTTTAAAATGCCAGTATTGTACGCCGTCTTATTTGGCGTCGGGTTGAATGTCACCAATATCCAATTGCCTGCATTCATCGAGACGCCCGCTCAGTACAGTGCAGATGCGATGATTGCCATCGCTTTACTCACCCTTGGTGCACAAATGGCTCAACTGCGTTTTTCGGAGCACCTTTTTTCAGTGTATGCCAGTGTTTTCATCCGTCTCGTGTGCGGACCAGTCATCGCCTTTTCACTCGTGCTCCTGCTACACCTTGACGGCGTCGTCGCCCAGGCTCTCATCATCTCATCGGCTATGCCGACCTCCGTCAACAGCTCCATCATTGCCCAGGAGTATGAAAACGAGCCGGCGTTCGCCACACAGGCCGTTATATTTTCTACCTTGCTCAGCTCCGTCACCGTCTCGGCTACGATCTACTTTGTGCGGATTCTATTTTAGTTCCTCACCAATCCACGAAACGCCTGGGCTCTCTCTTTCACGTCCGCCAGGTCCACCTGCCGTCCGCCGCGCCCGACCAGGGCGCTTCCAAGGCCGACAGCAGCTGCACCGGCCTCCACATAGTCCCAGGCGTTGTCTAGGTTGACCCCGCCGGTGGGCATGAGCGGAATGTGGCCCAACGGCCCCGACAACTCGCGGAAATACCGCGGCCCTACCACACTGGCCGGAAACACTTTGATCACATCGGCCCCAGCCTCAAACGCCTGCACGATCTCTGTCGGCGTCATACATCCGGGAAAGACCGCCTTCCCGTAACGCTTCGCTGTTTTGATCACGTCCACATTGAGCGACGGGGATACGAGAAACTCCGCTCCCGCACTGATGGCGGTGCGCGCTGTTTCGCTGTCCAACACCGTCCCCGCTCCTACGGCCACTTCGTCGCCGTACTCGTCTTTGATTCGCTGGATTTTGTCGTACACCCCGGGGGTGTCGACCGTCACCTCCATGATGCGAATGCCGCTCTCCACCAAGGTGCCGACGAGACTGTCCAACCCTTCCCCGGTGATGCCGCGAATGATGGCGACGATGCGCTGTTCGTACAACTGACGGAGTAATCTCTGCTTCACGATTCTGACCTCCTATCGCATGACATCTTCTCGTTCCGCGTCTACAGCTTCCAACTCTTCCTTTGTCGGCAATCCTTCCATGTCCCCTGCAAATTGGGTGACGATCCCCCCGACTTTGTTCCCCATCTCAACCGCTTCTCGCCACGTTTTTCCTTCCACGTACCCGGCCAGCAACCCCGCCGCAAACCCGTCCCCCGCTCCCACCGGGTCGACGACATCGCGAAATTTCAGCCCGGGGACAAACCCTTTCTCCCCGTCCCTCGTCGCAAAGTACGCCCCCGGGCTCCCAGTTTCACTACGCACACATGGGGGCCGGTGTCCAGTATCTTCTCCGCCAAACGTTCCGGATCCGTTTCACTGTACAGCCACTTCCCTTCTTCTAACCCGGGCAGCACAATGTCCGACTGGGAAATGAAGCGGCGCAAGACGGGACCAGCCTCTTCGAGAGTCCACAATTTCAGGCGAATGTTCGGGTCGAATGACACGGTGAGCTGATGACGGAGGGCGATGGCAAAAGCGTGCTCCACCGCTTCCCGGCACGATTCGCTCAAGGAGGGAGTAATGCCGGTCAAGTGTAATACGTTCGCCTGTCTCATGTACGCTTCGTCCAAATCGCCCGGCATGAGGCGACTGGCCGCCGAACCCCGGCGGTAGTAATACACGCGGAGTTGATCGGGCGTGCGCCGTTCTTTCAAGTACAGCCCCGTCGGCGCGTGGGGGTCGCGCTTTACAGCCGACGTATCGACTCCTTCGCCGCGAATGGTGGAGACGACGTATTCGCCCAATTCATCATTTCCCACTCTACTCATCCAGCCCGCTTTCTTTCCCAGTCGGGCCAGTCCGATGGCGACGTTACTTTCGGCGCCTCCCAGTCCGCGGGAAAAGGTGTGGGCGTAGCGGAGCGGGCCTGTTGTTGTCGGGGTGAGCAATACCATCGATTCTCCTAGCGTCACGACGTCCATACTTCTATACTAAACCTCCGCCATTTAAAGTACTCGTCTATTTCTACAACGTGACATCAGCCATCCACACAAATCGTTTCAGAAAATACAACCTTACCACTTCTTCTTTTCGTATAGGTATTGAATTCTTTAGTTTTGGTGCCATTGACAAATACGTACGATATCCCATCCGGATACTGAGTAGGATGTTCATAGGTGGCCCTATCCGCAATGCGGTCTTCGTCAAAAACAGTAATGTCTGCTATATAACCAGGAACTAAAAGTCCGCGTTTGCCGAGATTAAACCGTTTGGCAGGAAAAGATGTCATCTTTCTTACGGCATCTTCCAACTTGAGAATTTTTTCTTCACGAACGTATTTAGAAAAAATTCTGGGGAAAGTTCCAAACAGCCTGGGATGTGGTTTTCCCGTTGAGCAAGTGAGACTGTCTGAAGCAATTAACGATTTATCATATTTTATGACAGACTTCAAGTCAGTGTCCGACATGTGGAAAAAAACGATGGAAACATTGCCGAACTCCTCAATTAGTAAATCCATCATTTGGTCAATAGGATCCTTTCCGGTTGATCGACTGATATCCGCGATATTCTTTCCTTCAAACACTTTATTTTTACTAGTTTGGACTGAAGAGACAAATACGCTTTCCCAACCTGTAGATGCAACGAGATTATCCCAGTCCTCTTGTTCACGGTTTAACTCATTTTTAATTTCTTCTCTTGTCACTTTATCTTTTAGTCTTTCTATTGTTCTTTGTATTCCTCCTTCCAGTGACCAAGGGGGTAACAGTGTGGTCAACATGGTAGAACCAGCTGAATAAGGATAAACGTCACAGGTTACATCCATCCCCCTGTTCCTTGCGTCTTCAATCATTTCAATCGCATCTAACACCTTACCCCAATTACGTTTACCGGCAGCTTTCAGATGGCTGATATGCAGTTGGACTCCACTCTTTTCAGCAATCCAGAGAACTTCTTGTATTGATGGAACTAAATTGTTTCCTTCACCACGAACATGTGTAGCAAGCAATCCGTTATATTTCGACAGAACAGTGCAAAGTTCTGCAAGCTCCTCCTTGCTTGTATAACTACCAGGAGCGTAAAGCAATCCAATCGACAAACCAATCGCCCCGGCCTTTAAACCGTCTTCAAGTAACACCTTCATTTTTTCTACCTCAGCAGGTCTGGCAGGTCTTTTTTCAAAGCCCATGACTGCGATTCTCAACGCACCGTGTGCGACATAGGTCGATACATTTTCAGAAGGGTTAACTGATGCCAAAACGTTCATATAATCTTCCACAGTGTGCCAATTCCATTCCCGGTTTGTCTTACCTAATACTGGTTCAACATACGCCTGGAGTTGGTTTCCGAATTGCGGAAAAAAAGGGGCCGGAGCCAAGCCGCAATTTCCTACTACTTCTGTAGTAACACCTTGTTCCAATTTTATACGGGAGTCTGGATGATCCAAAATCATTAAATCAGAATGGCAATGACCATCGATAAAGCCCGGAGAAATGATATGTTGTCCAACATCAATTTCTTCTTTGCTTTCCGTTTCAACTCTACCAACTTGCACGATCCTACCGTCTTTAATCGCAATATCTCCGATAAACCATGGGTTTCCAGTCCCATCAACAATTCGGCCGTTTTTTAATACGTAATCAAGCATTCAATTTCGCTCCCTGACTAGAACAAAATCACATCTTCCCATAATAAAATTTTCCATTTTAATATAGTTTTCCACGGGCGGAAACAGCCAGCTTTTCTAAAGAACCGTCTTCCTTTTTAAAATAAACAGCGTCATGGAGATTAATCGTGCTGCAAATATGATTTGGAATGATCTCGATTGTATCACCAACTTGGAAGCTTTGTCCCGGTGGAACTCTAACCATCCCGTGCTCTTCTGTTAACCTCTCTAACACCCCTTCATGATGGTTTGCACATTCTCCAAAACCGTCCAATTTTAAAGGTTCAGAATTCGGTTGTACATCTGTGGCAAACGTTTTACTTCCTCCATCAATGACTAGTAGATCTTCTGACGGTATGCTTACTACTGTCGCCACTACCTTCGCCGCACAATCTTCAAAACGACAAACCTTATATCCCATTTGCATTCTGTCATTAAAAACATAAGTTCCGGGACGAATCTCTGTGATTCCCTCCACTTGTGCAACGTTTTCAGCAGTCGGTGTGGACCCACCACTAACATCTTTAATTTCAAGCCCGTCTTTTCTCAGTCGCTTTGCTAGTGCGGCCATTAATTCTCCTTCTTCTAATCCAGCCTTATACAGGTCCAATGTCGGCCTTCCTTTAAACAAAGCCCCTTTATATGTATAAATACCGGTTAAATTAACATTGTCTAAAATAGAAATCTCTTTGGCCAGGTCTACTGCTTTCTCATACTTGACACCTGTTCTCCTTAAACCTGTATCCACTTCCAACCTTACTTCAATATGCTGATTGTTCATTTTTGCCTTATCAGATAATTTTCTTGCTCCTTCAATACTGTCAACACCTACAATTAGACGAATCTTCTTACTCAGTTCCAATACTCTATCAATTTTGGCATCGGTAACGATCGGGTAGGCAACAAATATATCATTAATTCCTGCTGATGCCATCACTTCTGCTTCAGTTGTCTTTGCAACTGTGATCCCGACAGCACCGGCTTCTATTTGCATCTTTGCAATTTTGGGTATCTTGTGTGTTTTTACATGAGGGCGTAATCGAACCCCTCTTTTTTTAGCAATTTCCGCCATCTTCTTTATATTTTTCCGAACCTTGTCTTCGTCAACGATAATGGATGGTGTTTCAAACATATTTACGTTCCCCTTATAGCTAAATATTCTCCGTACCGGTATCCATAACCGCTCTTTCCTCACTTAACTTTCTTAAGGCTTCTTGCTTAGTAACGTTATTTTTTGGTGTTATTAAACTGACTAGTATTCCAAATATAAACGCCCCCGCCAATGACGGCAAAATTGGGTTCCCCCAATAAGCAAGAAGCGAATCGTTCATCAAGATGATGGTGGATGTTAAAGAGCCGCCAATCATACTGGCGAGTCCCCCTTGCCAATTGGCCCTCGACCAAAATTTTCCCAAAACTGAAGCAACAAACAGACCAGACATGACCGTTGAAATAAAGTTAGAAATATAATCAATAATGTTGCTCGAACCGATTGTCAAGATAAGAGCCAAAACAATAGTTATCACTAAAGAAATTCGCGAGTATTTCACTATATGTTCTTTTCGGGGAAGTTTTCCTGTAAGTACTTGGTAAACATCCCTTAGCAGTATAGTGACGGCTGCAATAAAATCAGAACTTCCAGAAGACATCGTAGCGCTTAATCCCGAAATCAGAATAATGGCACCGATCCATAGCGGAAAAACTTCCGTTGCCAAGTAAGGGAATGCATACCCTGACTCTAAATCGGGATTTAGAATTCTTGCAGCCATACCTGAGATAGATGGAAATATCGAAAAGATTGCAAAGAGAAAACCCGAAACAATAAAACCTTTTTTGACCGTTGAGACATCTTTACTCGAATATATTCGTTGGCGGTAAGAAGGCGTCGCCAAAACACCAACCGCTATTACAACAATTAACGATATTGCCGGAATCCATCCGATCTGTTGTGTTCCCAAGAAAGATACCATTTCATTGGGCAGATTTTCAGATATGACAGAATATCCACCGATTTTAACGAGGGATAGCAATGTTAGAAAAATAAATCCAAAGAACAAAATGAACCCTTGAATCGTGTCAGTGATAACAACCGACAAATAACCCCCGATAATGGTGAAACCAGCGAACCCGATAGCTGTCAACATTTTAGCTGTAACAGGATCGATCCCTGTTATCCACGATAAATATAAACTTCCACCTAAAATATGTGCTCCTAACCAACCAATAGACGCGATATATAACAGAACCGAGGTTAATCCTTTAATTAATTTACTCGCTCCAAAGTAATAGCTTAATTCTTCGGAATATGTCATGAAACTAAATCTTCTGACATCCCCAAAAAGTAGGAGCAAAACAAAGATACCAATAGCTCCTCCTATCCCGTATAGGGCTCCTGCCCAACCATTTGTAAAGGCATATTGAACCGCCCCCATACTTGAACCAGTACCTACAAGAGTAGCTACAGTAGTTCCGATTAAAAGAAATGAAGATAATCCCCTTCCTCCCATCAAAAAATCTTCACCGCTTTTAATGTGTCGAGAGACGAGGATCCCTATAACCAACATCAATCCAATAAATACGAGGAAAACTGCCAAGTAAACGATTGGATTTCCCATAACTTCTCCGCTCCCTTTGTAAACATGCTGAAAAAAACTGCAACGAGTGGTTAATCATCTAATTCGACAATCATCTCAATTTCAACTGGTGTATTAAAGGGTAATTCATTTGCGGCTACAGCAGAACGAGCATGTTTACCTTTTTCGCCAAAAACCTTTTCAAGAAATTCCGAAGCCCCATTTATAACGTACGGCTGTTCAACAAAACCCGGAGCACTATTAACAAAACCTAACACTTTTACGATTTTTGTTATTTTGTCTAAATCGCCTATATGCTTTTTTAAAACCGCTAAGCAATTTATGATCGTTTGCCGAGCGGCTTCCTGGCCCTGTTCAATTGTGAGATCTCGTCCAACTTTTCCTTCATAAATCAGCTTCCCATCTTTTCTACAATCTTGTCCCGAGGTAAATAAGAGGTTACCAGTTTGTTGAACCGGTATGTATACAGCTGCTGGCTTTGGTGCCGAAGGCAACGTGATACCCATTGCATTTAACCTTTCTTCAATACTTCCCATCACTTTAACTCCTTCCTTTTTTCTAGTTTGTTCCAATTCCGAAAGACTTAAAGCTAAACCTTTCGTTGTGTCTAGAATTTATCATTCCTTCTATATCATAAAATGGTTTCAACACAAGGAATAGGGTGTTGATTTTTAAATCATGTTCCTTATAGTAGAACTGTGTTCTATTTAATACGTAACTATTGTATACTATTTTCTAAATATGTCAACGCTTCCGTCAACATTGTATGAGTAAAATTATTGTGGGCAAAATTTAACCCCCTCATTTGTTGAGGGAACGTTAGAACGCTCAACAAATGAGGGGGCCACCAAGCGAAAGCGCGGTAGTTAATAAGCAAATAACATGAAAAAGAGGGTTACTCCTTGGTAGAATCTTAGTCAACCAAAACTAAATCACAAACAAAGGAGTAACCCCTCATGCAAAAGAATAACACAGTATATCCAAATTTAAAACAGATTGAGCAATTAGTTTGGAGGCAATTACAGGAAACCTTCTCAAAGGTCATGAAAACACTATTAGAGGACATGGACAAGCAGATTGCAGAAGAACGAGATAAAAAACGCTATCGACTCATTGATAAAAGAAAATATCATATAACTAGTCTCTTCGGAGAGATTGAATTAAATCGTAATTATTACCGTGACCGGGAGACAGGGGAATATGTTTTTCTCCTTGATCGTTATTTAGAGTTTGAGGATGCAGGTTCTTTTAGCCCATTGATTGAGGAGGTAGCTATTGAATTAGCTGTTCAGGGACCTTCCTATCGAAAAGCAGCCAGTACGTTAGAAACCCTTTTAGGCTATCGGGTTATTAGTCATGAGGCAATCCGTCAACACTTATTACAAGTTTCGAGTATTCCAAAAAAGCGTGAGCATGTACATCAACCTGTATTATTTGTAGAGGTCGATGGTTTGTTTGTAAAACGTCAAGGTAAACGAAAAAAGGGAAAAGAAGAGAAAATAGCCGCAGTTCATCAAGGCTGGGAAGTCAATGGGAAACGAGTAAGACTGAAGAATAAACGCCATTTCGTACATGAAGGGAACCAGCCATTTTGGGAGGCGTTTGAGGACTTTCTCATCGAAAACTTTGAGTATGATCCAACCTTTCATAAGTTGGTAATAAATGGAGATGGTGCAAATTGGATTACAACTTGTCGTGACTATTTCAAAGATCGTGCATTCTTTTCGCTTGATCGTTTCCATGTGGCACGGGAGATTCGAAGTTTGTTCCGTCATCACCCACGTTATCGTCCAATTCGTAAGGCGCTTGCATCATATGATTATGAGAAATTGCTTACAGAGCTTAACAGTGCAGTCGGAACGCTAGAGGATGATGAGCAAGAGGAACGTCTAGAAGCATTTATTCGCCAATTAGAGAAATATCCAGAAGCCTTGGGAGATTATCGTAACTGGCTTAAAGAACAGGGTATAGATACAACAGGAATGCGTCCGATGGGTAGTGCAGAAGGAACCATGAGTGTATTTGCCAAAAGACTTAAAAATGGCCGTAGTTGGGTGGATAAAGGTGTAAGTGCCATGTTCACTGGTTTGGTAGCTTACTTGGATAAATTGACCTTAAAAACACTATTTGGCAGGATTGAAAAATGGACTGAAACAAAGGTGGAAAAGAACCCACCAAGATACTATAAAGAAAAAGTTACGAGCACAATTGGTGAAGCCACTAGAGACAATGTTCTATATCTAAAAAGAAAAGCTAACATACCAGTTTACAAAGCATTAAAAGAGTTGTCTGGCTTTTAAAAAAGGCAAAATTCTTACCAAGAGAGTATCCTAAGGGTTTGAATCCGCTTTCAAATTTAAGGTGTTAAAAAAACTGCCTATAAATACTTGACTCAAACTCAACATTGTAAGAACCTCGGGCTTTCATAAACTTGAAACACAAATGAATTAAAAAGGGGTATACTCTGGTTTCGGAAATAAAGCAGACGTTATCGCTATGGCGCTTAAAATTCCTTAGAAAGTAACGGTTTTTTCTCGGTGGATTCGGTCCATTTTTATTCACGATGAAATACCTCCTCGGCTCAGGCCTTAAGGAGGTATGTTAAGCGCGAATTTTGCCAATATTGTACCCCAACTCATTCGACATTAATTTAATCGTTCTGGTGATCGACGGTATTAAATCATATTGAATCCGTTCCTCCGTCACTCTAAAAACCGGACCGGAAATGCTAATAGCAGCTACAATTTTTCCTGATCTGTCCCGAATAGGTGCAGCGATGCATCGAATGCCTTCTTCGTTTTCAACATTATCTATCGCCCACCCGTTATTTTTAATATTTTGCAGGTGGCGCTTCAGTTCTCCTGGTTCAGTGATCGTATTTTTTGTAAACCTCGGCAACCCTTTTTCCCGAATGATATGTTCGACTTCAGCCCAGCTCAGTTCTGAAAGCAGTACTTTTCCAACAGCAGTAGAATGCATATACGCTCTCTTTCCAATTTGTGAAGCCACCCGAATCGTATTTTTAGAGCTTTCAACTTTGTCGATATAGACGACTTCACAATCGTCGCGTATCACGAGATGGACAGTTTCTCCCACTTTGTTTGCGAGCTCTTCCATGTGTTTGTGGGCGACTTTCCTTAAACTTAAGTTTTCAAGCAAAGAAGAATAAAGGGATAGTATTTTTAGTCCGAGTTTGTAATTCTCTGTCTTCTCATCTTGCACAACATATCCTTTATGATGTAGCGTCATCATCAACCTGTGGGTCGTACTCTTTGCCAGTCCCAACCTTTGACTAATCTCGGTAATCCCGAGCCCTTCTTCTTCATCAGCTAAAGTTTCAAGAATGTTTAACGACCGAACGACGGCGTTTACTAATTTTTCTTCAGTCATAGCAATATCTCCATTCACTGGATAAAATTGTAATCCAAGATTAGCTTATCTTGAGAGCCGTCATCTGTCAACGAAAAAAGAGCAAGGAGGTCTCTCCCTTGCTCTTTCAAAACTACTAGATGTTCACAAATAACGATAGGCGCCTTTTAAGACCTACGATTCATCCTTGAACGGTCGCAGGTACATCTTAACTCCGCGCTTTTCTTAAAGCCGGGACTAAGTTCGGGTTCAAGATCTTAATGTAAGTCCCTTTCATCCCCAGGGAACGAGATTCGATCACCCCAGCACTCTCGAGCTTGCGCAGGGCGTTAACGATGACGGAACGGGTAATGCCGACACGGTCGGCGATTTTACTGGCGACGAGAAGGCCTTCAAGCCCGTCCAATTCGTCGAAGATGTGTTCGACGGCTTCCGATTCGCTAAAGGAGAGCGAATTGATAGCCATTTGGACGACTGCTTTGCTGCGCGCTTCTTCTTCGATTTTTCCAGCCCGCTCGCGCAAGATTTCCAGCCCGACGACGGTGGCGCCGTACTCTGCCAAGATCAGGTCGTCATCGACGAATTTCTCTTTCAACCGAGACAGCACTAACGTTCCTAAGTGGTCGCCTCCGCCAATGATCGGGACGACAGTCGTATACCCTTCTTTAAACATATCGCTCATTTCCACTGGGTATGCGGTTAACGGATCATCGACACTGATGTTGGAAGACGTTTTTTCTACATCCATCAGTTGTTCGCTGTACTCTCTCGGAAATTGCCGATCGCGCATGTACTGCTGCATGCGTTCACTGGCAATCTCGTGGTGAATGGCGATGCCGAGCAGTTTACCGTCTGGATCGACGACGTATACGTTGGCACCGATCACATCTTTTAAAACGTCTGCGACGTCATCGAAGTTGACGTGGTATCCGACGTTTTTTTGTAACAATTTGTTAATGCGCCGTGTCTTGTCCAACAATTTCATTGAATTTCTGAACCTCCTACAAAATTCGACAAAATTCTACCCCTCATATTATCGCAATCTTTGGTCAATCGTTACATCTAATTTTTGAACATTTACCAACTTTATTGCCGTATTTTTTTTCCTTTATACATTAAAATCGGAAAATTTCGCAACGGCCTACGGTAGAGCTTACGAAAGACGCCTTATTTTGAATAGGTAAACGATTATCACTAAAAGGTCATTTTACCAGAATCTTTACTCGGTCAACAACTAAAATGTGATAATTTTATGAATAAATAGGAACCGCTTACTACAAATGTGTCATGAGAGATGGACGCCAAATAATAAATTCGACTTTCCCTTCCAACAGGTCAAACGGGACGAGGCCGACACTTTCGTAGCGACTGTCGCGACTCGCGTACTTGTGACGGTTATCTCCCATGACGAACACCGTTCCCGGCTGAACTTTGACCGGACCGAAGTTCCCGTCTTCGATGCTGGTATCAATGTACTGTTCTGTGACTTTCTTACCATTGACGTACAGAGTTCCGTCGCGGACTTCCACGGTATCTCCCGGAATGCCAACAACTCGTTTGACGAGGTATCGCCCTTCTTGCTGCGGATCTTCAAACGTGACGACGTCTTTTCGGTGGGGTGTGTTGACTAAAAAGTAAAATTTGTTGATGAACAACCGGTCGCCGTCTTGTAAAGTCGGTTCCATCGACGTGCCGTTGACGACAGAAAAGGCAAAACCGAGCTGGTTGACGGCGAACACTAAAACGAATACAAACACTGCGGCAATACTTAAGCGCATTAGGAATAACGCTTTCTTCACCTAACCTCACTCCGCTCAGTACTTCCAGTTGTCCCTATTTATTGCCAGGTTCAGGCGGTTTTTAAACCTGATTTTCGCTTCCACGCAAAAACCCGCTCCACCAGCACTACGTGGAACGGGTTGTCAATTTGCCGTAGCAGTCGTATCTGCATTACTTGACAGGGGAGGCCGTCAACTCCTCCGACAACTGTTTAGCGCGATTACGGGCGGAAAACACTGCGTCTCGTACGACTCCAGTGAAGTCGCGGGACTTGAGCACTTCTAATCCGGCAGAGGTCGTCCCACCAGGGGATGTGATTTTTTCTCGCAGCAACGCCGGTTCTTCCGCTGTTTTCACGAGCATCTCCGCCGCACCGTGCAACGTCTGTACCGTCAGTTGGCGGGCGATATCCGGGCGGAGACCCGCTTCGATGCCGGCCTTTTCCATCGCTTCAACGAGGTAGTAAACATAGGCAGGCCCACTCCCGGCAAGTCCCGTAACCGTGTCGAGCAGCTCTTCCTCGAGGGTCACCACAGTTCCGACAGAGCGAAACAGCTGTTCCACCAATCGCCGATGCCCTTCACCTGCCCATCGGCCCGGCGCGACACCAGTGGCCGACTGCCCGACGGTACACGATGTATTGGGCATCGTACGGACGACCGGAACTCCTTCTTCGACGTACGTTTCTAAGTGAGAGGTAGTCATACCGGCAACGACTGACACCAGTAGGTGCTTCCTAGCTTTCAGATACGGGCCCCACTGCGCCATGGCGTCGTGGACGTCCTTCGGTTTGACGGCTAGAAAAACAATGTCCGCACTTGTGACGGCTTCTCCTTTATTTTCTGGACAGCGGACTCCGAACCGCTGTCTCAGCTTTTGTAACCGGCTTTGATCCCTTTTGTTGAACACGCTAATGTTCTCTTTCACAGTCAACTGTTTCTCCAGCAGACCGGCTATTATCGCTTCAGCCATGGAGCCGGCCCCGATGAAACACATCGTTTGCTTTAACATGACGTCGGACCTCCTCCGCGTATGTGCCCGTCTCCGCGCAACACATATTTGTAAGACGTTAATTGCGGTAAGCCCATCGGCCCGCGCGCGTGCAGTTTTTGCGTGCTGATGCCGATCTCTGCTCCGAACCCGAATTCAAAACCGTCTGTAAACCGCGTGGACGCGTTGTGGTACACACAGGCCGCATCGACTTGCTGTAAAAAAGCTTCCGCTGTCTCACGGTTATCTGTCACAATCCCCTCAGAGTGTCGTGTTCCGTGCTGATGGATGTGAGCGACCGCCTCGCGCAAACTGTCCACCACTTTGAAGGAAAGGACCATATCCAAGTACTCCATGTCCCAGTCTTCTTCTGTCGCCTGCTTGACGAAAGGGGCGAGGGATTGGGTACGGGGACAGCCGCGCACATCGACGCCGCGCTCTCTCAATAGCTCCAAGAGAGAGCGCAAATGGCGCTCAGCCCACGATGTGTGGACAAGCACAGTTTCGACAGCATTGCAGACGGCAGGGCGGTCTGTTTTGGCGTTGACCACAATGTCTTGTGCCATTTCTGCACGTGCGTCGCAGTCAATGTAAATATGGCATATACCCGCCCCCGTTTCTAACACCGGGACGCTCGATTCACGGACGACGCGCTGAATGAGGGCAGCTCCACCGCGGGGAATGATCACGTCGACGAGGTCGTTCAGCGTGAGCATCTCCTGCACAGAACTCCGTTCGGCGGATTCCACCAGATGAACGGCATCCACCGGGACATCTGTCTCCTCGAGGCCGTGACGGATGACGTCCACTAACGCGGTGTTGGAGTGGCGAGCAGACGAGCTGCCGCGCAAGAGCATCGCATTCCCGGTCTTCAAACCCAATCCAGTCGCGTCGACTGTCACGTTCGGCCGCGCTTCGTAGACCATGCCAATCACGCCCAGCGGCACCCGCACTTTTTCGATTTTTAACCCGTCATCCCGCTCCCACGACTCTAACACCTCACCGACGGGGTCTGGCAGTTCGATCAGGGTCTCCAGCCCTTTGACCATATCCTTCAATCTGGCGTCCGTAAGCTGCAGCCGGTCGAGGAGCGCCTTGGACAACCCGCTGTCGATCCCTTTTTGCACATCTTGTTCATTTGCCTCTAAGACGCGGTCCGCGTGACGCTCTATCGACCGCGCAATACTGGACAACGCCTCGTTTTTTTGCTCTGTCGTCAATACTGCTAACTGTGCTGAACTCTTCTTGGCTAACTCTGCTTTTTCCCGAACCTCACTCACGCCTGATCTCCCCCGTTTCAAGATTTAACAGAAGTTTGAACCCAGTTGTCCCGGTGAATGACTTCTTCAGGTACGCCCTTCCACCTGGATACAATGTCTTTCGTCTGCATCCCTTTCGCCTGCTCCAGTACGCGGGAAGGCATGTTGACGACGCCTCTCCCGATTGTCATTCCCCTCTTATTCACCACTTCGACGACTTCCCCCTCCTCAAACTGGCCTTCGACGGAAACGACGCCGCACGGCAACAGACTGCGGTGTTCGCGTTCCAACGCCCGTTCTGCCCCTTCGTCAACTGTGAGTCGTCCACTGATGTCGGAATGAAATCCGATCCACTGGCGCTTGCGGCTTGGAGGAGGCTCATGCGTCCCAATGTAAGTCCCCGTCCCTCTGCCTTCCAGAACGTCCAAGAGCCACGTGTCCCCAGGTTTCGCTTTTCCAACGTAAACGTTCGTCCCAAAGTCTGAGGCATGGGAAGCAGCCTCGAGCTTCGAGCGCATCCCGCCCGTCCCGAATTTGCTGTGTGTCCAGTCCATTCGTTCAAGTAATTCCTGCGAAACTGAGCTGATGTACGGGATAGGCTTCGCTTCGGGGTCCATTTCCGGGTTGTACGTATACACCCCATCAGCTGACGTGACGAGCACCAGCCAATCTGCCTGTAAAAGCCCAGCCACTTGGGCGGCGAGGAAATCGTTGTCTCCCCAGCGAATTTCTTCCACTGCCACCGAATCGTTTTCGTTAATCACGGGAACAATATCGCGAACCAACAACAGATCCAGTGTGCTCAATGCATTCATGTAGCGTTGTCTATCGGAAAAGTCACTCCGGTTTAGGAGGACTTGTGCAATTTCCATTCTGCTTTGGCGAAACAGTTGTCGGTAATGTTGAATTAAAATTCCCTGTCCGACGGCGGCAGCAGCCTGTTTTTCTCGAATGGTCCGGGGACGCCCGTTCAGTTTGAGCAGGCGGAACCCGCACGCGACGGCACCTGATGAGACGATCACCACTTTATGACCCACTTTTTTAAGAGTAGCCACTTGTTGGACGATGTGTGACAGTTTGTCGACGGACACTTCTCCCGTCACATGCGTCAGCGAAGAACTGCCGATTTTAATGACAACCGTCTGTTTACGCACTTTGACACACCTCTTCGCAGTTAGAAAAACACCGATATAAAAAAAACCCTCTCGTTCCTCAAAGGACGAAAGGGTTGCTTCCGCGGTACCACCTTTGTAAACAGCTGGCGCTGTTCACTCATTCACCGTCTAAAGGCTGTTAAAAGCGTTTCAGCCGCAAGCAGACGGCGTCCGTTGATAACAGGGCGGTGCCTGAGTCAGTTTCAATCACTGCCTGCATCCGGGATGGGTTCGAAGGTTCACTTCTGGCCAACTCTCTCAGCCGGTGAAGTTGGCTCTCTGACAGGTTAAACCCTCTACTGGTCCCTTCATTGCATTCAACGTATTCATCCATTGTATTATTAAAGTATTATGCAGTCATAACAGCGTTATGTCAAGCACTTACACAGAAAAGGAAGGGATTTCCGGATCGAATCGGCAGTACACTTTTCTCTCCAACAGACTTGAACACGTCTGCGTAAATCCGAGGTGACGGTAAAAACTCATTAGTTTTTCTGTACCTTCGTCAACCATAATCAACAGCCGCTTAGCACCTTTCTGGTAAAAACGACGTTCCAGTTCTTCCACAAGCTGGCGACCTATTCCCCTCGATTGAAAGTCGGGGTTGACGGCCAAACAGTAAAAATACCCCCTGCTGCCATCCTTCGTTCCCATGATGGCACCGACCACTTCACCATCCTCTTCAGCCACTACGACGAGGTCGCGATCACAAGCTAGCTGTTGAACCAACATTTGTAACGTTTTGGCCTCTCTTTCTTTTGTAGCCGTCCGGGACCAAATCTTCATGACATCACGATGATCAGAAAGTTTAAAAGAGCGAATGCGCGTCATGGTGTATCCCCTCCTCTTCCCGTTCACTTTCCGTTCACAATTTAAGTTTACAGGACATGTATCGTTATTTCAATTTTTCTTTTATTTGTCGCGACTTTTTGAAAGCGCAACCTATTTGTTATAATAAGGCGAAATTGTGACAAAAATTTTTTTGTCTGGCCGGGCGACAGAACACGTTTTATGGAATTTAATGGGGTTATATGACAAATTATGTAAGCGGGAGAGGCTGCAGCTGTGAGGTTTACATTGACTAAGGCAACGCCTTTAGGACAAGCTGAACAGAGTGGATGGACCCTTTTTCGAGCAGGATTGATGAAAGGCTTACCCATCGCCGTCGGGTACTTCGCCATTGCAACGACATTCGGCCTCATTGCGGTAAGCGTCGGTTTGAATGTGTGGCAGGCAGCCGCCATGTCCCTTTTCGTCTTTGCCGGTGCCAGTCAGTTCGTCGCGCTGGAATTAATGGCAGCGGGAACCGGGATGGCCGAGATCGTCGTGACGACGTTTATACTGAACTTGCGCCATTTGCTCATGAGTACCGTCATCGCCGAGCGATTGAAGGCAACGAGCAAATGGTCTTCCATCCTCTCCTTCGGCATTACAGACGAGACGTTTGTCGTGTCCACTGTGTCGGACAGCGACGTTCCGAACAAAAAGGGGGCCACGCTGTCTCCAGCGTATTTGGGCGGCATCATGCTGATCGCGTACAGCTGGTGGTTTGCCGGAACCGTTGTCGGCAGCCTATTCGCTCAATGGATTCCCGTTACCTTAGCTACCAGTCTCGGCGTGGCCTTGTACGCCATGTTTATCGGACTGCTCGTTCCGTCCGTACGGCGTTCGTGGAAGATCGGAGCCGTCGCCCTGATCAGTGCCGGAATCGCGTGGGGCAGCGAATGGCTGCCAGGATTGAGCGGCGGCTGGGGAATCATTGTCGCCACCGTCGTCGCGTCAACACTCGGCGTTATCCTGTTCGGAAAAAAGGAGGGGATCATCGTGCCGGATAATTACTGGTGGATCGTCGCCGGCATGGCACTGGTCACATTCCTTCCGCGCCTCTTGCCCATGCTCTTGCTGAAAGACCTCACCTTGCCGTGGTGGCTGAAAGAGTGGTTGCAGTTCGTGCCGTACGCCGCGTTGGGGGCCCTCATCTTTCCCGGCATCTTGACCGTCATCCCAGAGCATCCGTGGGTCGGGCTGGCAGCGGGAGCTGTTGCGGTCGCACTGGCACTCGTGCAAAAGCAGATCCTCGTCGTCGTAGCAGGCGCGGTCATGACTGTATACGTGGCGCAACTGTTTTTAACGTAATCGGCCAGTATTTCCTCCTGTCAACCGCTTCAGTTCAGCGCATCCGTCACCCCACATCGCATCTCTCGCGTTTAAATCCCCGCTAACTCCCGGACTTTGTGAAATACGCGCGGAAAGGCGTAGTCCGGTAACGCTCTTATGTCGACCCACCGGCACCGTGACGGCAACGTCACGTCACGCCTCTCTGCCTCACCGCGGTACACGGACAGCCTCCACTGCACGTGGCTAAACGTGTGCGTCACTCGTCCCAGCGGCTCTTCTTGCCACATCACGTTCAGCTCAGGTAGTAACCGGGACACTTCTGTCTGCTCACCATTCGGGAATTCCCACATCCCGGCCAGCAGGCCGCGTTCCGGTCTTTGTCGGAGCAAAACGCGCCCTTCGTTTACGACGACTCCGCACGATAGCGACACTGCCTTCACCCGTTTGTTTGTCTTCTTCACGGGCAGTTCTTCGTGAACGCCCTGTTCCCTGCCCACGCACTCACCGAGAAGGGGACAGATGAGGCACGCCGGGTTTTGCGGGGTACATACGAGCGCCCCCAATTCCATCAACCCTTCGTTAAACGCACCAGGGTCTTCCTCAGGGATTAAGTAGCGCACGAGCTGCTCCATCTTCGTCCGTGTCGCGGGTCTAGTTATGTCGTCATCAATGGCGAACAAGCGGGATATGACGCGCATGACGTTTCCGTCAACGGCTGGCTCTGCCTTGCCGTACGCAATACTTAGAATCGCACCTGCCGTGTAAGGCCCGACACCTTTTAACCTGGCGATGTCGTCTTTGTTGTCCGGAACCGTCCCTCCGTAATGTGCAACGACGTCACGCACTGCCCTGTGCAGATTTCGCGCGCGAGCGTAATAGCCGAGGCCCTCCCACGCTTTCATTACCTCATCTTCCGACGCAGCAGCTAAATCAAACACAGTTGGGAATTGTTTCATAAAGCGGTTGAAGTACGGTGTAACCGTATCAACCTGGGTTTGCTGCAACATGATCTCGGAGACCCACACTTTATACGGATCACGATCGCGCCGCCACGGCAGATCGCGTTTATTTTCTTTAAACCAGTCGAGCAAATTTTGTTGTATCGCCGCCTTTCGGACCCCATCCGGTAACGGGTATTCTTCACGTCTCGATGCCATAACAGTCGCTCCCTACAAAACATTAATAAAAAAGCACCGGTTAAGAGACCGGCTCCGTCTCCTCTGCATCCTCAAGGACCGGTTCTAACTTTAACTGAAAGTGATCGCCTACCCGTTCAACGACGAGGAGATGGTCGCCGCTGTCGGAGATGAAAAATTGTAAGAGCTCATGAGACGAGCGGTAGACCGTTTTTTCCTCTAAGCCCTTGCCCAGTCTTTTAATTTCGTGACTTCCCAGTATCCACGCCTCATTCGCTTTGTACGCGAGGTAGCGATAGTCGTCCTTTAACTGCGTGTACACGTCGTACACTTTACTCTGTTGGGTCGGAATGTACAGCACTTTAAGCAGTCCGTTCGCCGTATACGAAAAAAAGGTGCCGTCCGGACTGAACGTCAAGTCTTCCACAGTGGAAGGACGTAAATTTTGTTCGTTCTCGACGTGGTGAAATCCGCCTTGTGGGTCCATGATGTGTACTTTGTCATACGTCACTTCTCCCCCGTTCACTGATCCGGTAGAAAAAGCAAACAGTCGCCCGCTGTCGTCCCAAACAACCTCGTCCAAAACGAGGGGAGGCATTTCAAGCTTTTCCCCTTCTGCAGGATACAACTCGAATTTTTCCCCACTGGACAAGTCGAATGTCACAACGCGGTGCCCGTAATTTTTGTCTGCCTCTCTAGGAAGTTTAACTCCGTCTTGGTCCCGTTCCAGTACAACCAACTGATCACGAACAGGAGACCAACTGGCGCTTGCCGCTTTTTCGAGGGTGAGCACTTTTTCTGCAACTGTCACACGGTATACGTCCCTTTGCTTCAACATGACGTATCCGCCGTTCGCCGACCACTGCACGTCATCGTTTTTCAGCGTTCCAGACATATTCTGTAGCAAGGTGTGCCTATCCCGCACGACATCGTAAACGTGAACTTCTGTTTCACCCTCGTCCTCTGTCCAATAGACGATGTATTTGCCGTTCGGGGAAACGGACAGTCGGATCGATAGGCCTTGCGACACGTGTAAGACCTCTTTTTCCATGCCGTCTGGGTTCGTCAACACGAGGCGTTCTCTCCCGCCTTCCCGGTTTAACGTCAATTTTCCGTGTTCGCCCAAGTAATAAACCTGGTCTCTCGACTGAACCCAGTTCACACTGTTCTCCTTGCGAATCAAAGTTTTAGCCTTCATATCGTAAACGTAGACGGATGTCTCACCGTCACGCGTTCCCGTAAACGTAAGGCGGTCTTGTTCAAAGCTGTACACGTCTATGCGATCAAACTGGACGTTTTCCGTCTGCCATTCGTCGTGCTGCCCGATTCCTAACAACGAACAACCCGCCACGACTAAACTGATCATAAACGTCAAGGGGATGACCGGTCTCATCAAGGACACCCTCTGCTCTTTATATTCAATGTGATCCATTAACCAACATTAGAAGACATTACTAGTGTAGCACGATTCTTGCCACTGCTAAATGCTTGACACCGGGTGTCATCCCTCGAATCTTTTTTGTTATAATGGGGTGTAGTCTGAAGGAGTTTAAAAAGACATTGTTTGGAGTGACATGAGTGGAAGACATGAGTGGCCATCTGCTAAACTTCATCCAACAACACTTTGAAAGTTACGATCCGCTGACGACGTATATCGTCCCAGTTCTAAAGACTGCGGTCATTGTCGTCATCTCGTACATTATTCTTCGCTACAGCGGAAACTGGATCGATCGGCTGTTTAAGTTGAGACACATCGATGAAAAAAGAGCAGCAACACTTTCCAAGCTGTTAAAATCAGTTGTACGCTACGTCGTTTACTTTGTAGCGGCAGTCACTATCCTGTTGAACTTTGGCGTCGATTTGATGCCCATTTTTGCCGGGGCCGGCATCGTCGGACTGGCCATCGGCTTCGGCGCACAAAACTTAGTGAAAGATGTCATCACCGGTTTCTTTCTCATCTTTGAAAACCAACTGCACGTCGGCGACTACGTAGAAGTCAACGGAAAAATAAGCGGAACCGTAGAAGAGATCGGACTGAGAGTGACCAAGATCCGCGAGTGGAACGAGCGTCTGCACTACTTGAGCAACGGGGAGATTTCCCAAATAACGAACTACAATCGCGACAGAATGCGTCCCCTCGTGTCCGTCGTCGTGCCGTATGAAGAAAACCAAAAAGTTGTGGAACAAACCTTAGACAATATTTGTCACGATTTGTTCGAAAAATATGAACCTTACTTTTTGGAAAAGCCTTCCGTCTACGGCATCACGAATTTGGACCGTGAAGGCGTGCACTACACGATGATGGCAGTCACCGTCCCAGAGCAGTACTGGTTTGTGGAACGGGCAATGCGAAAAGCGATCATTTACACATTTAAATCGCAAAACATCCAGATCTCCTACCCGCGGCGCGTCCTCTTCGGCTCCCAGGGAGACAACGGACTGCCGCTCCCAATAGAGAAACTTTATGCAGAGCGACAAGAAAGCTGACTGACCTTTCACGAATCGAACGCAATGCGATGAACCTCAGATTACAAGACACTTTCGATGACGACGGCAAAGGCGGCGACGACGGCAACCGAGACGACGATCCAAATGCCTGTCCGTTTGAGATCTGTCATTAATGTCGCCACTGGATCTGGCTTGTACTTTTCTCTAGACTTCTTTTTCGCCACAGTGTTTCACCTCGCTATCCATTATACACGAAGAGGTGACTACAATTTAACATCCGTTACGAACAGTCGGCGCCCCGTTTCGGGGCGTTCCGTCATGTACAGCGTTTGAGACGAATTTTTGACAGTTGCGCGTACCCTCTATATATTTGGCGAGTATAAGGATATTGTATTAAGTAGAGGCTTGCTAGATAAGAAAGGTGTGTGGCCATGGGTGACCAGCCGTTTAACGACACATTTCTCAGGGCGTGCCGCGGAGAGCCGACCCCCTACGTTCCGGTGTGGTACATGCGCCAAGCCGGACGGTATCAACCGGAGTACTTAAACATACGGGAGAAGTACTCTTTCTTCGAAATGAACCAAATCCCAGAAGTGTGCGCGGAAGTGACGCGGCTTCCGGTCGAACAACTGTCTGTGGATGCGGCGATTTTGTTCGCCGACATCATGACCCCTTTGAAGCCGATTGGAATCGATGTGGAGATTGAATCAGGAACCGGTCCCGTCATCGCCAATCCGATCCGATCTCCAAAAGACGTAGAACAGCTCCGCCCCTTTCATCCGGAGGAACACGTGCCGTACATTTTAGAGGCAGTGGGCATGTTGCGCGAACAGCTGTCCGTCCCCCTCATCGGCTTCGCTGGAGCGCCGTTTACGCTGGCCAGCTACATGATTGAGGGAGGACCGTCCAAAAACTACCACAAGACAAAAGCGTTCATGTACACCGAACACGACGGGTGGCAAGCGTTAATGCAAAAACTGGGAAATGTGACGATCGCGTATCTAAAAGCCCAGGTTTCAGCCGGTGCCCACGCCGTCAAAGTATTCGATTCATGGGTCGGCGCCTTAAATGCAGACGACTACCGCATCTATATCGCCCCCGTCATGGAGTACATCTTCGACACGCTGCGGGAGACGGGAGTGCCGACCATTTACTTCGGCGTCGGTGCCGGACATCTGCTGGACGAGTGGAATCGACTCCCCGTTGACGTTCTTGGACTGGACTGGCGCACATCGATTCGCGCAGCGAGAAAGCGAGGCATCACCAAATCGCTGCAAGGAAACTTGGACCCGTCGTTACTGTTGGCGCCTTGGGACATGATTGAAGAACGCGCGAAGCAAATACTAGATGAAGGCATGGAACATCCCGGTTACATTTTTAACTTGGGACACGGTATTTTCCCCGACGTCAAAGTCGAAACGATGCAAAAACTGACGCACTTTGTACACGAATACAGTGCAAACAAATCAATCGGACATTGATTCGTGGATGCCCACGATGTAGAACGACCTCTAGAAGGAGTTGAAGACATGTCTAAACAAACCCTCGGCCTTTTGGTGATGGCGTACGGAACACCGCGCACTCCTGAGGACATCGAGCCGTATTATACCCACATCCGTCACGGGAGAAAACCTCCGGAAGACCTTTTGCAAGATTTAAAAGAACGCTACGAAGCTATCGGCGGCGTCTCCCCTTTGGCGCGCATCACAGAGGAACAGGCCAACGCGCTGGAAAAGAGACTGAATGAACGGTTTGAAGACAAAACGTTCAAACGTTATTTAGGATTGAAGCACATTTCCCCGTTTATCGAGGACGCTGTCCACGACATGCACCGCGACGGGATAGAAAAGGCCGTGAGCATCGTGCTCGCCCCTCATTACTCATCGTTCAGCGTAAAGTCTTACAACGGACGAGCCCACGAAAAGGCGCAACAACTGGGAGGACCTGAAATTTACTCCGTTGAGAGTTGGTACGACGAACCGAAATTTATCCGTTACTGGTCAGAGCAGATTAACCAAACGATGGCCAGCATCCCGGAACAGGAGCGTGAGCGAACGGTCGTCATCTTCTCTGCACACAGTTTGCCGGAAAAAATTTTGCAAGAAGGGGACCCGTATCCAGACCAACTGAAAGAGACGGCCGATCTCATCGCCCAGGAAGCAAACATCGTCCATTACGCTGTCGGTTGGCAAAGTGAAGGTCAAACACCGGAGCCGTGGCTTGGACCCGACGTACAAGACTTGACGCGCGACTTGTTCGAGCACGAGGGGTACACATCGTTCATTTACTGTCCCGTCGGATTCGTTGCTGACCACCTGGAGGTACTCTACGACAACGATTACGAATGTAAAGTCGTGACAGATGAACTGGGGGCAAACTACTACCGTCCGTCCATGCCCAACAGTGATCCGCTGTTTATCGACGCCCTTGCCGACGCCATCGCTAAAAAACTAGCTGACGTGGAAAAGGATCGACAATGAACAGAAAACGACGTCACTTGACCATTGTCGGCGGCGGTATCACCGGACTGACCGCCGCTTACTATTTACAAAAGGGAATCGCCAGGCAGTCCCTGTCCCTTGACTTTACCCTGTTAGAAGCCAGCAACCGTTTAGGCGGAAAGGTGCAGACTGACGTTCACAACGGGTTTGTCATGGAAAAGGGACCGGACTCTTTTTTGGCCAGAAAAGCCAGTGCCGTTGAACTGGTGAAAGATCTCGGCATGGAGAATCAGCTCGTCCGCAACCGTACAGGACAATCGTACATTTTGCACCGAAACCGGCTCTGCCCCATCCCGGAAGGGGCTGTCATGGGCGTTCCCACTCGCCTCCTCCCTTTCGTGAGGTCAAGCTTGTTTTCTCCAGCGGGAAAGGTCCGGGCAGCTTTCGATCTGATCCTGCCCCGCTCAAACATGTCCGGGGACCAGTCGGTCGGGCATTTCTTCCGACGCCGTCTCGGCAATGAAGCTGTCGATCATTTGATCGAACCGCTACTGTCCGGTATTTACGCCGGAGATATCGACAAGTTGAGTCTCATGTCCACGTTTCCCCAGTTTTACAAGCTGGAAAAAGAGCATCGCAGTCTCATCTTGGCCATGAAACAGTCGAGGAAGCTGTCGACGCGCAAGGAGAAACCGAAAGGGCAGTTCCTCACTTTGAAAACCGGGTTGCAGTCAATGGTCGAGGCGATTGAAAGCGAGCTTCCTCGACAGTCAGTCATGAAAAGCGTTGCCCTTCAATCTATTGAAAAAGATGGGGAGGGCTATCGTTTGCACTTGAGTGACGGCCGCCACCTACACACAGACGCGGTCATCTTGGCAGTACCGGGTCCAATCGCCAGTAAAGTGCTTAAACCCCCTTCTGCTTCTCACACCTTGGCCGATGTAGCTCCGACCTCCGTTGCCACTGTTGTTCTTGCTTATTCGAAAACGTCTGTTCGTCTGGAGCACGAAGGAACAGGGTTCGTCGTTCCCCGAAAAGAAAATTACACCATCACTGCCTGCACGTGGACACACAAAAAATGGCCCCACACCACGCCAGACGGGAAAGCGCTGATTCGCTGCTATGTCGGACGTGCCGGGGACGACAGCATCGTCGATCAATCGGACGACGCCATTATCACATCTGTCCTGCATGACTTGAAGCGCATATTGGACATCAGCGGAGATCCGGAATTTTGCCGCATCACCCGCTGGAAGGACGCCATGCCCCAATACACCGTCGGTCACCGATCGCGTGTGGAAAAATTAAAGCGTCACCTCGACACCCATTTTCCCGGGATCGTGTTGGCCGGTGCCGCTTACGAAGGAATCGGCATCCCAGACTGCATCCAGCAAGGTAAAACAGCTGCAGAGCAAACACTCCGGTACGTTATGGCTCAGTGATAATTCTCTGGTTCTAGAGGAGGGAGAGTCGAAATTGAAATTCGATACCCAGACTGTGCACTTTCAACAAGAGATATCAGCATCCGTTCGAAGCAAGGCCAGTCCCGTCTACCAAACGTCCGCCTTTGTATTTAAAGATTTAGAGGAAATGGAGGCCGCGTTCCAAAAAACCGATCACTTTTACTACACCCGGGTTAACAACCCGAACACACAAGATCTCGGCCAAGGTGTAGCCCGATTGGAAGGCGCGCCGAAAGGGGTTGCGACCTCTTCCGGTCTGTCTGCCATTTTAGCAGGCGTTTTATCCGTAGCCAAAGGCGGGGACCACATCGTCGCCAGCGAAGACGTGTACGGCGGCACATACACGCTTCTGTCACGGGAGCTGACTGCGTTTGGCATTGACGTTTCGTTCGTCCCGTTTGCCGATCTCGAACAAGTGAAGCGGGCCATTCGCCCGAACACCGTCCTCCTGTATTCCGAATCGATCACGAACCCGTTGCTGCGTGTGGAACAAATCGAACATATCGTCCAACTGGCCCAGTCCCACCAGTTGAAAACGATGATCGACAATACGTTTGCGACACCCTATTTCATCCGTCCGTACGAAATGGGGGTAGACTTAGTCGTCCACAGCGCGACAAAATTTATCGGCGGACACAGTGACGTCACCGCAGGCGTTCTCGTCGGAAACGAAGACGTGATGGCTTCAGCGAAAGAGAAAGTCGTCAACTTTGGCTCAAGCTTGAGCCCGTTTGAAGCTTGGCTCGCTTGCCGCGGGTTGAAAACATTGAGCGTCCGCATGGAACGTCAAGCAAAAAATGCTGCGACGCTGGCTGAACATTTGAAACGGCACCCTTCTGTCAAACGCGTGTACTATCCGAAAGGCGTATCGGCAAAGGGCAACGGGGCCATCGTCAGCATGGAACTAGCGGACGCGTGTGATGTGGCATCATTTTTTAAATCGCTGTCATGGATCAAAATCGTTCCCACACTGGCCGGCGTTGATACGTCCGTATCGTATCCCGCCGGAACGTCGCACCGCACCCTTTCGGCTGACATGCGGGACCGGCTGGGCATAACGTCGAACCTCGTCCGCATTTCAGTGGGGATTGAAGATGCGGAAGACATCATATCAGCATTCGACAACGCCCTTGACGCTGCCAGCGCAGCAGAGAGCTAGCTTGACTGCGCCTGTGGCCTCTGTTCGTTTTGCGCGAGGGGAAGCTTCACCGTAAAAGTGCTCCCTTCCCCCACTTTGCTCTCAACTTCAATCGCTCCGTTGTGATGGTGTACAATCTGGTAGCAAATAGACAACCCCAATCCTGTCCCCGTCTCTTTCGTCGTATAAAACGGATTAAAAATGTCGTTTAACCGCTCTTCTGGAATGCCACTGCCTGTATCACACACTTCGATTACTCCGTGCTCCCCGTCCCGCCTCAGCCGGATCGTCACCGTCCCCGGCTGCACCATCGCATCAAAGGCATTGCGCACCAAATTGATGAAAAGCTGGACCATTTTATCCTTGTCAATGAGCACCAGGACTGGCGTCGGAACTAAGGTGCAATGCAATTCGTGGCCCAGGTACGTCGCCTCTGATTCCAGCAAGTGAACCACGCGCTGAATGCAATCCTGTAAGGCCTGAACTTTGAATTCAGCAGCATTTTTTTTGGAAAACTGTAAAAACTCTGCTGTTAACTCGCTGACGCGTTCTGTTTCCTGCATCATCAACTCATAGTACGGTGAAATGTCGAAGTTGTTTTTTTTGGACAGTTGCAGAAAGCCGCGCAGCGTCGTCAGAGGGTTGCGTATTTCGTGTGCAAGTCCGGCTGCCAGTTCCCCCACCACGCGGAGCTTTTCGGCACGTAACTCTTGTTCCTCTTTCTTCAGCCACATCTCCCGCTTCATATTAAACAGTTTTTGCTCCGCTGCCGAAATTAGCGCATCTTTCGTTTCACCGTCCTCGGGATATACGGCGTATCCATATGTTACCCCAATCTTTAACTCCCTCGGAAGCTGGTGGACGAGCAGTCGGGTCAGCTCATCGACCGGATTTCGCCGATCCTTCACACTTATGACCACAGCAAATTCATCCCCTCCATAGTGGGCCATAATGTACGCCTCTGAAAAGAAGGTCCGCAAGTAATTCGCCATTTTGATCAAAATGCGGTTGCCTCCCTGGTATCCTTGTTGGTCGTTCATCGACTTTAAGTCGATACAGTCGATGATGAGCAGGACAAAGCGTTCGCCTTTTTTTAAGAGTGTCGCCAGCTGTCTGTGATATTCTTGGTAGTTTAACAGGCCTGTCAAAGGATCGTGAGTGGAGAGGTGCTTTTTCTCTCTGAACAATGACCGTTTTTCCTGTTCTACTTTGACAACGTAATGAACGGCAAACACGATCACGAGGACATTGACGACATCAAAAAACGTCACTAAGACGTTGTAAAGGGTGTCCGGAACATAACTGATACGGATGAGCGAATAAATGGAGACGATAAAAAACGCAAGTGCGATGGAGCGCGTTAAATGTTGAATGCGGTAACATTCCTTAAAAGCGAGAAACATGTAAAGGGGCTGGCACCAATTCAACTGACTGTTCCAGTGAAAAAGTGCCAAGAAAGCAATTTGCACGTAACGGAGAACGGGAACCTTATCTTCAAAGAACAAGCTGCACAAAAATAGGCAAGCGAACCACATCAGAACGGCTTGATTGCGTGACAGATCCATCCATATGGAGGACACTGTCACGGAAACGACGTACAAAGTGCACATTACATTGATGGCCACGAACGACCCACTCCACATGCGAAAATTTCTAAAATTGTCTTTTTCTGTATCCCATCATATCACATTTGATTGGTTTCTAAAAAGTTGTCTGCCCAAAAAATAGGGAAGCAGGCACTAACCTTTACACCAGCACTGTTCGTTCATACGCTGTCATTGAGAAGTTAGAAAAGGAGAGTGACTGTTTTGTTAACGGCGCATAAACGGATACAACGTCTGTTTAAACACATCCCCGTCGATCAAGCACTGGCGCAAAAACCTGCTGGAAAGCGTTCAGTCGCCATGGCACAGCGCGGAAGCGTACAGCATCACTGCTACGGCAACCGCAAATCTCACTGTGTTGCGACGAACAAAGGCGTGCAGAAGAGAAGCCGCTAATATCGCTTTCCGCAAGGTCACCTCTATACGAGCAAAGGGTGTAGTCCTTCCGATTCCGGACGCCTCCCTTTGCTCCTTTTCGTCAATGCCCATTCTGCCGTATCCCCACCCCGTTGACGTACCTGCCTGTCTCACGTGACGAACAGGTCCTCGTCCTCTCTCCTGCTCTCATGACGTCGAGTCGCGTGATTTATACAAATGTCATAATTGAAAACACGGAGTGTGCCTCTTTCATTGTATACTAATGGTGCCAAAGCATTGTGAAGTTTTGTGATAATATATCAGAGATTATCATAGACTCACACGGGAGGGGATGCGATGCTGCCAATCGAAAGGCAAAAGCACATACGCGACTTGATTCAAAAGAAAAAAACGTTAAAGATCAGTGAGTTGAGCGAGTACCTCCAAGTGTCGGAAATGACCGTTTACCGCGACATTAAGCCTTTAATTGAAGAAGGGCTGATCGAGAAAACGTTCGGCGGAGTCTCACTGGTAGAAAAACGAGAGGGGATCGATACTACCCGATGTGTTTACTGCCAAAAGCCGTACCATGATAAGTGGGCTTACCGCTTATTTTTGCCAAAGGACAAAGTGGAAACCGCTTGTTGTGCCCATTGCGGCTTACTTCGCCACCGCCAACTTGGCGATGACGTCGTACAGGCGATTTGTCAAGACTTTTTCGTGCACACGACGACGAGCGCTCCGCTGACGTGGTTTGTGATGGAAACTTCCCTCAACGTCACGTGTTGCCACCCCCACGTTCTCCCGTTCGCCGAGCGTGAACACGCCGAGAAATTTGTGAAAGGGTTCGGCGGACACGTATACGAATTCCGTAAGGCGATGGATGTCGTTTACGAGAAAATGCGGGGTGGACGGAGTGAACCCCGTTGTGAACACCACGTAAAAAATTAGGAGATGACAAAATGGTAATAAAGTTAAAGTGGATCGTTGCCGTTGTCGTATTGACGGTACTCGTTGCTTGTGGGAACGAAAGCACTTCAGACCAGGAAGCTGAAGGCGACCAAGGGAACGAAGCGGCGCTACTGCCGTTAGAAGTTGAGATTCTAACTGCATCGGACGCATTTAAACCAGGTGAACCGGGTGAGATAGAAGTTTTGGTGACCCAAGGCGGCGAACAGGTCAACGATGCAGATGAGGTAGTATTCGAAATTTGGAAGCAGGGGCACGAGGATGAATCCGAAAACTTTGATGCGGAACATGCAGGAGAAGGGCGTTACACTCTAACGCACACATTTGATGAGGACGGGATTTATGAAGTGATTGCCCACGTTACGGCGAGAGATATGCACACCATGCCGAAAAAAGAGTTTATCGTCGGCGATGTGGAAGCGGGTGACGAGAGCGGTCACGGACACGGGGAGCACGGCGACGCTCTGGTCATTCACTTGATGGAGCCAGAAACGTTGGCAGCCGGTGAGGGCGCTGAATGGGCGGTTCACCTTGAAAAAGATGGCGCCCCTCTATCGGAGGCTGAAGTGAAGGTGGAATTTTGGAAAACAGGTGAAGAAAAACACGAATTTGTAGACATGACAGAAGGACAAAACGGTAAGTACACGGCAGAACTAGCCTTTGCCGAACCGGGAGAATACCAGTTGACCGTTCATGTAGAAAAAGGTGAGTTGCACGAACATAAGGAAGAAGTCGTAAACGTCCCATAAAAAAGCAGGCAAATATTGCGAAAAAGTGATACCCTTCAGTCGAGGGTCGGGTATCACTTTTTTTATGTGGTAACGACACTGTACACACTGTCCGTCGAATCGATAGTCGCTCCGCCAAGGCACACGTCTCCTGCGTAAAACACGACAGCTTGGCCAGGTGTGACCGCTTTTTGCGGTTCGTCGTACTCTACGACACACGTGTCGTCACCCTTCACGTGCACCGTGACCCCTCGATCCTTCTGTCTGTAACGGAACTTCGCCGTACACCTAAACGTGCTGTCCGGTGGACGGCCGCTGATCCAATTCACTCCGCTGGCAGTGAGGCTGTTCGAGAAAAGGGCGGGATGGTCTTCCCCTTGCGCGACGAGCAGCACATTGTTCTCCAAATCTTTCCCGACGACGAACCACGGTTCACCCGTTCCGGATCCGCCGATCCCCAATCCGCGGCGTTGGCCGAGGGTGTAGTACATTAACCCGTCGTGTGTCCCTTTCACTTCACCGTCGAGTGTACGCATTTCCCCCGGTTGAGCTGGCAAGTACTCGCTCAAAAATTCCTTGAAATTGCGTTCGCCGATGAAACAGATACCGGTGCTGTCCTTCTTCTTCGCCGTGGCCAGACCGGCCTCTTCGGCAATGTTGCGCACCTCTTTTTTCGTCAACTCTCCAAGGGGAAACAGCGTTCGCGACAGTTGATGCTGATTCAGGGCACATAGAAAGTACGACTGGTCTTTGTTCTCGTCCACACCGCGCAACAGTTGGTACGCGCCGTCTTTTTCGACAACCCGAGCGTAATGTCCCGTCGCCATGTAATCGGCTCCGAGGGACAGAGCGCGTTCGAGGAACATTTTAAATTTGATCTCTTTGTTGCACACGATGTCCGGGTTGGGAGTACGCCCTTTTCTGTACTCATCGAGGAAATACGTAAACACTTTATCCCAGTACTCTTTTTCGAAATTGACCGTGTAATACGGAATGCCGATCTGGTGACAGACTCTCCGCACGTCGGCGTAATCTTCGTCTGCCGTACATACACCGTACTCATCAGTGTCATCCCAGTTTTTCATGAACACGCCGATCACGTCGTATCCTTGTCGTTTGAGGAGCAGAGCGGCGACTGACGAATCGACTCCTCCCGACATTCCGACGACCACACGCGTACCTCCACGCCTGTTTTGCACATCAACCATCTCCCACTACAGCAAAAGCAGTGACTGGGCTAAACCCCGTCAGGACATTGCACCCTTTAACGGGAGACTTACGCCTTTCGCTTATGTTACCGAATTTACGACACGTTGACAAATGGGCAAAATTACCTATGAACGACACAAAAGGCTGCGCAGTCTGAGCGCAGCCTCCCTTCCTTCAATCGACGATATTGGCTTTGTAAATGGCCGCCATGTGTTCCAAGAAAATGTCGTGTTTCTCCTGGTCGAAGTCGGCTACACACGAGCGTCGCACCGTGACAGGATAGCCGCGAAATGTAGCTCCTCCCACAGTCGCATTCACACAGATTGACGTGCAGACCCCGGCCACTTCCACTTCGTCCGGATCGCGCCGTTTCAGTTCTTCCTCCAATTCCGTGCGGAAAAAAGCATCGTACTTCGTTTTGTTCACTTTTTTTATCCGCCCTGTCCCTTCGAGCTGCTGAAAAGTGGTCTCGATCGGCTCCACCCACGCGGCACCGCGCGTCCCCTTTACCGCGTGTACCGGCCACGCATCAAATTCGGGATCGTCCGGATCGTGGGCATCACCGCACAAGTAGACGATCCCCCCGTTATCGACTGTACGGTGTATTTCCTGGACGATGTTCGGTACAATCGCCTGCCCTGGTTTACCACACGTGAGCGACCCTTCATCGGCGACAAAGTCGTGAATCATATCGACGACGATCAACGCTTTGCTCATGCCATTCATTCCTCCTCCAAAGACAATCTCTCGTGTGAAGTCGTACGACGTCCCTCCTCGACACAACCGGTCGGCCGGAAAAAAGGTGATTGGGCGGTCGTGATCAAGCCTTCCCTTTATCCGAGTGACTCCCACAAGTAAAAAGTCGCATAACTGCTCCACGGCGACCAGGCTGACCCGATGTTCCGAACCTCAGTTTCCGTCGGCTGGCGGTCAAGTTTGTAAACGCGGCGCACAGCGTTGCGCAGACCGATGTCAGCTGCCGGAAGCAGATCAGGACGCCCCATGCCGAACAGAAGCAAACACTCTGCCGTCCACCGGCCGACACCGCGAACGCGGGTGAGCGTCGCCACCACTTCTTCGTCCGCCATATTCAACAAGCTGTCCAAATCGAGTGCGCCGTCCACAATTTTGCGGGCGATGTCGATAATGTATTCGGCTTTGCGCCGATTGAATTGCAGTTGCTGCAACTGCTCGTAACGGAGTTTTGCCACTTGCTCCGGAGTCGGAAAGACACGCCACGTCTTTCCTTCTGCTTCGAGGGTGTCTCCGGCCAACGCGATCAAGCGTTTTGTCAGTGTCCCGGCAAACGCCAGATTCAACTGCTGACTGATCACCGTTTTGACGAGACACTCGAACAAATCAGGGTCACGCACCATGCGGACACCGGCAAATTGGTTGGTCAACGGGGCCAGGTGACAATCCTCCGCCGCGTGCCGGTAAAATTGGGACAAATCGACGTCTGTTGAAAACATGTGGCGCACAAGCTGCTCGGCTTCAGAGAGCTGTTCGTCTGTCACCTGGCCCTTCACGTCTACTTGCAGTTGTTGACCCCCTTCGTCATAGCGGAAGCCGATGAGAAAAGGTTCCTTTGACAAGCGTACAGTGCGCACGACGTATCCATTCAGTTCCCTGTACGTCGATTTCTCTAGTTGAAGCAACCGCCTCGCCATCCGCTGAAAGTGGAACGGTTGTGTCGGACTAACGGCAAATGTGGGCATGGCATCACCCGTTCACTCGTATCTGGAATCAATCATACCGCAGCTGTGCCCGATCTTCAATCAATACGGGAGATCCATCCACGTCAACTAGCACGGGTGAAGGGCGGGGGAATACGACAACCCGCCCTGGAAGTACTCATTCAGTTCATGACGTACACTTTAACCCCTTTTTTTACGCCGAACTGGCGGGCCTTAAGAAGATTTGGAATGTATACGTCGATTCTGTTCCCTTTAATCGCACCTCCCGTATCCTGGACAACCCGGGTGCCAATTCCCTCAATGTAGACGGTACTTCCCATCGGAATGACGTCAGGGTCAGCGGCAATCGTCACACCCGGTTGCACTTTCGCGCCGCTGGCGGTGATCCCGTACCCGGGGTCTCCGGGGCGCTTCCCAGTCGACTCAGGACCTGCCGTGTAAGCCGTCAACGTAAAGTGACCGAGAAAGCTTCCCCTTTCTGCAGCTGACACAGTGCTGTCCCCTGACGTTTCGCTGCGGCGAGATGCCAATTGGACACCTGAATCTTTCGTTTCCGGCCAGCGCTTCGGGTTTTTCAAAAACAGTTCTTCACCGCTAGCCAGTGAGTTCGCGTCGACGAAAGGGTTCATCTCCCGAATAGTGTCCTCGGATACACCGTACCGCGAGGCAATCTCCGTTAATGTGTCGCCTTCTTTCACTTTGTAATAGAACCCTTTCGCCTGCGGAATGCGCAGTTCATCCCCGACGTGAATCACACTCGGGTCACTTAAATTGTTCGCCAAGGCTATCGTTCGGACATCTGTTTCGTATTCTCTCGCGATCTTGTACAGCGTGTCCCCTTCTTTCACCTTTACCGTTTGGACAAAGGTTTCCTCCAAATCTTTGAACGCGTCCAACTCTTTTTTTACTTTTTCATAGAGCACGTTCATTTCAGCGTGCCCAATGTTCATCAACCCTAAACAGACGATAAGCGTAAGTAATGCGGCTATCCAACGTTTATGGTCCATGCTGTTCACCTCTTCCACAAGGTTTGTTAACAACATGGACCGTTTTTTACCCTTTTATACTATGTAAATTACTAGATTGCGTGAGACAGACTCACCCCCGCATCTTTTTTTCAGATGCGGGGGTTAACCAGAGCGACCGCTATGTCAGTCGTTCCATTTCGTCCAGCAGTTCTTCAAATACTTTCAGCGCTTTGTTGACCGGTTCGGGAGACGTCATATCCACCCCTGCCCGCTTGAGCAAGTTGATAGAATAGTCGGAGCTCCCGCTCTTGAGAAAGTCCAAATACCGCTCTACGGCCGGTTTTCCCTCCTGTAAAATTTGCTGCGACAGTGCCGTCGCCGCAGAAAATCCCGTCGCATATTTGTACACATAGAAATTGTAGTAGAAATGGGGAATCCGTCCCCACTCGATGTCCACGTCCCGGTCGACAACAATGTCATCGCCGTAGTACTTCACGTTTAAGTCGTGATAGAGTGCGCTCAACCGCTCCGGCGTTAACGCCTCCCCGTCCTCGACCATCTGGTGGGTGAGCATTTCAAATTCAGCAAACATCGTTTGACGATACAGGGTGGTGCGGAACTGCTCCATGTAATGGTTCAGTAAATACTTTTTACCTTCTTTCGTCTTAGACCGGTCCAGCAAGTAGCGGATGAGCAACGCTTCGTTCAGCGTGGAGGCCACTTCTGCTACAAAGATGGTGTAATCGGCGTAAATGTAAGGCTGATGTTGGTTGGAATAGTAGCTGTGAAGGGCGTGACCCATCTCGTGCGCCAGTGTGAACATGTGATCCAACGTGTCGTGATGGTTTAACAGGACGAACGGGTGCGTGCCGTACGGACCGAAACTGTACGCCCCGCTCCGTTTCCCTTTGTTTTCCATCACGTCGATCCAGCCGGATGTCAACCCTTTCTCCAAATTGGCCAAATAGTCCTCACCCAGCGGCTGCAGTGCTTTTTTGATCGTCTCTTTCGCTTCTTCATACGTCACTTTGACGTTCATGTCCGGCACCATCGGGGTGTACAAGTCGTACATGTGAATCTCATCCAACCCGAGGAGCTTTTGGCGCAAGGCGACGTACCGGTGTAACAAGTGGACGTGGTCATTCACGGATTTCAACAAGTTGTCGTAAACAGAGAGAGGAATGTTGTCAGCATCGAGGGCTGCCTGCCGGGCAGACTCGTATTTGCGCGCGCGAGCGTAAAAGACGTCTTTTTTCACACTCGCCTGTAACGTCGCGGCCAACGTATTTTCCTGCCTTTTGTACGTTTGGTGCATCGCTTCGAACGCTTCCCGCCGCACGCGGCGATCGGGGCTCTCGATAAACTGCCGGTATCGACCTTTCGTCAATTGAACTTCTCGACCCTGTTCGTCTCGAATTTTCGGGAACTGGATGTCGGCGTCGTTAATCATGCCGAATATGTAGGACGGAGCCTGGGCCACTTCCCCTAAACGGGCCAACAGCCGCTCTTCTTCGAGGGACAACACGTGATCCTTCTGTCTGAGGACGTCTTCCAAATAGTGGCGGTATAGGCCGAGTTCTTCTTTTTCCTTAATAAACTGCTCCACTCTCTCCCCCGGGATCGCCAACAATTCCGGCACGATGTACGAAGTAACCCCCCGAACGTCGATCAAGAGCCCTCTCGCTTTGTCGTCTAGCGCCTGGTATTTCGCGTTCGCTGTGTTTTCGTCTTTGCGCATTTTGGCGTAAGCGTACAAAAGACCCGTTTTCTGACTGATCTCATCTCTTAACTTGAGAGCCGCAAGCAACGTTTCTGCACTTGATCCCAGCTTACCTTGAAAGGCCTCTAAGTCGGGTAACTGACTCTTGACTTCGTCGTAGTCCTGCTGCCACGCCGCTTCGGAAGCGTAAATGTCCTCCAGGCGCCAGCGGTATTCTTCCGGTACCTCGTGCCGTTCAAGCAATCCTTGATCTGATTCGCCCATCTACGTCACTCCTCATCTATTAACTGTCTCTGTATATCTTACCACTGTCGCCTTATCCAACAAAACGTCCGGGGTCATTTTCTTAAAACTTCAATGAGAAACTCCCGAAACAGTCGGGCAGCTGGTGTAAGTTCGCTCTGTTTATTGTAAATTACACTGAACTTTCGCGTAATTTTCGGTTCAGTCACCTTTACCGAGACAGGTTGTAATTCTGACGCCCTCTCGACGAGGGCAATTTCCGGCAATAAGCTGACCCCGAGCCCAGCGGCCACCAGACCGCGAACCGTGTCTGTCTCCTCTCCTTCAAACGCAATCTGAGGTTCAAACCCCGCGGCCCGGCACGCCTCCCAACTGATTGACCGCAGCGTGTAACCGGACTTCAGCAGAATAAAGGGTTCGTCCGCCAACTCGTTTAACTGGATGGATTTTTTCACCGCGAGGGGGTGTTCAGGGGGACAATCGCCAACAATTCTTCCGTAAACAGTGTTTCAGAGGCAATGAACGGGGTGCTTCTGGGCGGGGGTGAGACGAGGGCCAAGTCCAGCTCTCCCCTCTCAATACAGTCTGTCACTTCAACAGCCGGTCCTTGACGAAGGGAAAAGCGCGTTCCCGGATGTCGGCGTCGGAAAGAAGCAATCAAATTCGGAATGAGTTGTATCGCTAAGCTGTGGGGAAACCCGATGCGCACTTCCCCCATTTCGGGATCGAGAAAAGCGCGCACTTCCCGCCTTCCCCTTTCAATCTCGCCTAAAGCGTTTTCGGCACGGGTGAGAAACAGTTTCCCTACTCGCGTCAACCGGACATTCCGCCCCTCCCGTTCAAAGAGCGCGGCACCGAGTTCTTCTTCCAACTGGGCAATCTGCCGGCTCAATGCAGACTGGGCCACATGTAGTTCCTTGGCCGTCTGGGTAAAATGCTCCCGTTTGGCCACTTCAATAAAGTATTCCAATTGCCTCAGTTCCAACCCCTGTCGCTCCCTTTCTATCAATCTCAAAATGAGATCATTATTATCTAAACATTATATTAGACGTATTGATTTTTGTCACGTACTATAATAGTAATAACGTTTACATGTACTCACCAAGGAGTGTTGATGGAATGTTACACCAGTTGTCTTGGATGGTTGGAGGGCAGCAAGGGGAAGGCATCGACCCGACTGGGTCCATCCTCTCTAAAGCGCTCAACCGTCAAGGCTATTTTATTTACGGCTACCGCCACTTCTCTTCGCGCATAAAAGGGGGTCACAGCAACTACAAAGTTCGGATCAGCACGAAGCCTCGCCTGTCCAACGCCGACGCGCTCGACATGCTCGTCGCCTTTGACCAGGAGACGATCGACCTGAATGCCCGCGAACTAAAGCCGGGCGGCCTCATCCTCGGAGACAGCAAGTTCAAACCGTCGGTCGACCGCAACGATGTTCAACTGCTACACATTCCGCTGACAGAAATCGCCGAAGAACTGGGATCGCGCATCATGAAAAACATGGTCGCCATCGGAGCGACGACAGCGATACTCGGCATCGACCCATCCATCTTCACCGACATGATCAAGAAGCAGTTCGCCCGCAAAGGGGACAAAATCGTACAAGCGAACCTTGAAGCCATCCGCAAAGGAGCCGAAAGTGCGAAAGAACAACTCAATCCGAAAACAGACTTCACACTCGCCCCTGCCGACGGCAAGTCCCGGTTGTTAATGATGGGGAACGACGCCATTTCCCTCGGTGCCATGGCTGCCGGATGCCGTGTCATGCCCGCTTATCCCATCACACCGGCCTCGGATATCATGGAAAGTTTAGTCAAAAGGTTGCCGGAAATCGGCGGCGTCGTGTTGCAGACGGAAGATGAAATTGCGGCTGTCATCACCGCCATCGGCGCCTCTTACGCAGGAGCCCGCGCCATGACCGCGACGTCAGGGCCCGGACTGTCCCTCATGATGGAAGCCATCGGTTTGTCCGGCATGACGGAAACCCCTCTAGTCATCGTCGATACCCAGCGGGGCGGACCGAGTACCGGGTTGCCGACTAAAAATGAACAGAGCGACTTGAATACAGTTCTTTACGGATCGCACGGTGAAATTCCGCGCATCGTTCTCGCGCCGAGTACTGCAGAGGAATGTTTCTACGACACGGTACACGCATTTAACTACGCCGAACAATATCAGTGTCCAGTGATACTCATGACCGACCTGGCCCTTTCCCTGGCACTGCAAACCGTCGAACAACTCGATTACAGCCAGGTCAAAATCAGCCGCGGCAAGCTGCTATCTGACGAAGAAGTGGCCGCACTGACTGATGAGAATGGGTACTTCCCCCGCTACGCCGATTCACCGGACGGCATTTCCCCCCGGGCCATGCCGGGACAAAAGGGCGGGATTCACTACGTGACCGGAGTCGAACACAATGAAATCGGACGTCCGCTCGAAGGAACCGCCAACCGAGAAAAGATGATGAAAAAACGGATGCGAAAACTGGAGAACGTGCAACTTCCTAACAGCCTCATCACTCGCGAGAAAGACGACGCCGAATGGCTCATCGTCGGATTCGGTTCCACCCGCGGGCCGATCGAAGAAGCGCGAGAACAACTGGCGGCAGACGGCATTCCCACGAGTCACCTACACATTCGGGTGCTCGCCCCGTTTCCGACCCAGTCAGTCAAAGACGTCCTCTCCCGCTACGAGCGCGTCCTCGTCGTCGAGAACAATGCAACCGGCCAACTGGCAGCCCAGTTAAGACAGTACGTTGGAGACATAAGCACCATTTACAGTCAGACGAAATTTAACGGAGACCCGTATTACCCGTCTGAAATTACCGAGCACGTGAAGGAGTTGATGGCTCATGGCAACAGTCAAAGACTTTCGTACGTCCGTTAAACCGAATTGGTGTCCCGGGTGCGGCGATTTCTCCGTTCTCGCCGCTTTGCAGCGTGCGGCTGCCAATCTCGATCTCGATCCGTCACAGATGGCCATCGTCTCCGGAATTGGGTGTTCGGGACGCATTTCCGGCTACTTGAAAGCGTACGGATTCCACGGTGTACACGGTCGCGCACTACTCGCAGCCCAAGGAATTAAAATGGCCAACCGCGACCTGACGGTCATTGCGGCAGGAGGGGACGGCGACGGTTTCGCCATCGGCACGAATCACACCATTCACGCCATGCGCCGCAACATCGACATTACGTACATTGTCATGGACAATCAAGTGTACGGTCTGACCAAGGGCCAAACGTCACCGCGAAGTACGCAAGGTTTTAAGACGAAGAGCACCCCAGACGGTTCACTGGAGCGCGAAATTTCTCCGCTGCAACTGGCCCTCGCTTCTGGTGTGACATTCTTGGCACAAGGTTTTTCCGGCAGCACGAAAGAACTGACGAAACTCATTGAAGCCGGCATTCAGCACAAAGGGTTTTCGATGATTAACGTCTTCAGCCCGTGTGTCACGTACAACAAGATTAACACGTACGACTGGTTTAAAGAGAACATTGTGAGCCTGGAAGATGACCCGGATTACGATCCGAGCAGCCGAGAGATGGCGATGCAAAAAGTGATGTCCACGAACGAGCTGTGTACTAGTATTATTTACCAGGAACAGCGCCCGTCGTACACGGAGCTTCTCCCGAACGCCAATCATAAACCTATTGTGAAACAGGAATTAGAACTCGGCGAAGAGCGGTTCCAAGAACTGGTCGCCGAATTTGCCTAATACGGTGTCCTTTACACAACAGGCCCCGCGGAAAGTAGACGGGGCCTGTTTGTTTCACATTGCCTTTGTTCGCGTGAACGCTCATGTTATGATACAGGAGGAAAGGGTGTCAAACATGCAAACAGATCCAGACCAAACCCCGTACGAACTGATTGGCGGAGCAGAGACCGTACGCAATCTCGTCAACGCTTTTTACGCGCGCGTCGCCCAGGACCCGGACCTCTCCCCTATCTTCCCGGACGACTTTACAGAAGTGAGAGAAAAACAGTACATGTTTTTAACCCAGTTTCTTGGGGGGCCCCATCTGTACAGTCAGGTTCACGGGCATCCGATGTTGCGCAAGCGCCATCTTCCGTTTCCGATTACGCCCAGAAGAGCCAAAGCTTGGTTAGCTTGCATGTCCAGGGCAATGGACGACATTCGACTCCAAGGCCCGGTGCGGGACTTTATCTTCGCCCGTCTCTCACAAGTTGCCCGGCACATGGTCAACCAACCGGATGACACAAGCCGTTAAAACACAGCGATCACCCCGTGGTTCACATTGCAACATTCCTACTCATAATGAACGTCGACCTTTCTTATACTGAACTGAGATTCCCTATCGATGAGGGGTTGTTGTACATGCCGAACCGAACGGGTAACATCTGCCCAAAGAAGCCTCACATGACGGTGGTGCACCGGGATAAAATTTCGGAAATTGAAAAGGTCAACGAGCGGATCACGTTCATTGAGAAGATGATGAACGCCTACAATTTGCGGGACGTCCTCATGTCGATCAACAATCCCCGCCGATTGCTCTGGCTCAATTTTATCGCCGGAGTGGCCCGCGGCCTCGGGCTCACTGTCGGGACTGCGATCGTGTTGGCCGTCCTCTTCTTCATTTTACAAAACTTCGTCTCGCTCCCGTTTATCGGGGAACACATAGCCGAACTGATAAAAATTATAGACGAATACCGCGGTGACATATACCGCTACTAATCTCAAAAAGGGGTCAACAAAAAAAGAACCTACCGTCTGGCAGGTTGGACAAAACGAGGTGTCCAATGGGGGTTCTTGAGGCGTAATCCGGGACTAACCGGATGGGGAAACAGGCGGAATTCCACCGCCTGAGGGGGTCATCTCTAGTATTCCCAGAAACGATTACGTTATACCATCCCCCCTATTTTCACTTCTTCGTGAGTCTCGCTACGCGACAGAATGCCCCTGGACATCACGTGTCCTGACTCATGACAAACGCCTTGCGGATGTCCTTCCAGGAACTGTACTTACCGTACAACATCACGCCGCCCCGGTACACACGTGCACCGAATACGGCGCAGGCCACGATAAATCCGATCAGGAATAAAAGGGAGAGCCCCACTTCCCACGCCGGCACCTCCGTCATACCGACTCGCAAAAACATGATCATCGGAGTAAAGAACGGTATAAACGACATCGCGGTGATGAACGGCGAATCCGGTGACGAAAGTCCGAACATTGAGATGAAAAAAGCTGTAATCAGAAGGTAGATCACGGGTGTAATGGCCTGGTTGACGTCTTCCGACCGGCTGACCAGACATCCGAGCGTTGCAGACAATGTGGCGTAGAGCAGGTAACCGAGCAAAAAGAACACGACCACGTACACAATTGTCGATACCGGAACGCGTTCTAATCCGAGAGCACCGATGACCCCGCTCCATTCGCTTTCGCTGTCCTTTTGGAGGCGATACCAAACGGACACGGCGCCTGCTCCCCCGATCAATCCAAATTGGAATAGTCCGAGCAAGGCTATTCCCGTAATTTTGCCGAACATTTGCGTAACAGGCGAGACACTTGAAACGAGCAGTTCCATAACGCGGGAGGACTTTTCTGTTGCCACTTCCAAGGCAATCATGTTCCCGTACGTTAAAATCCCGAGATAGAGAACAAACAACAGCGCATATACGAGCCAACGCGTCTGTTCCCGCGCCTCTTCGGACATCCCATTGGCTTCGTCATAAGTTTGTGTCTGGAAAGTAACGGGTTCGCTGACTGACTTTCGCACCTCCGGAGACACTCCGAGCTTCTCTAAGGCGACCGTTTCTTTTACTGTTTGCAGCGCCTGCTCTATGTGTCGGGCAAGTTCGAACGCATCGCTCTCTGCCACGTGGAAAGTCCCTTCCGGCAAACCGTTCTGAGACGCCTCCAAGTGTAAAAATGCACCGACCTCTCCCTCTTTTACACTTGCGATCGCTTCTGTTGCCGTTCCTGTGAACGGTTCTAACGCCACATTCTGATGCTGTACTGCCAACGCTTCATGCAGCGCTTCATACAGTTCAAGCCCACTGTCGTCAATAACCGCAACTTCCTGTTGCCCGTCGTTCCCTTTAAACCAAGACATCATCACATCTGCGTTGATGAGTCCCACGATAAACACGATGCTGATCACGGTTGAGATAAAAAACGACTTGTTTCCTGTGTACTTGGAGAACGTGTGTCCGACGATCGTCCAGTATTTACGCATCCTTGTTCCCTACCTTTTCAATAAAAATGTCGTTCAGCGTCGGCTCTTCCACGACAAACTTCCGCACAAATCCTTTTTTTGCCACTTCGTGAAAAAGTCGTTTGGCGACCGCTTCATCTTCAACTTGAATTCGCGCCCCAGACGTCCGCTGTTTCAAACGAATGACACCAGGTATTCCCTGGAGAAAACCGAGGTCGAAATCTGCTTCAATCACCACGTGTTTCTTTCGATACTGCCGCTTAATTTTCTGTAGCTCTCCCAACACAACGGGACGCCCGTGATCCAAAATGCACAACTTTTCACACAGTTCTTCCACGTGTTCCATGCGGTGACTGGAAAACAGTATCGTCGCCCCTTTTTCTTTCAACTGCAAAACGGCTTGTTTCAGTATTTCTACATTGACGGGGTCCAGGCCGCTGAACGGTTCATCTAAAATGATGAGTTCGGGCCGATGAATCACAGCGGCGATAAATTGAATCTTTTGCTGGTTTCCTTTAGACAACTCTTCAATTTTTTTGTTGGCGTATTCGGGAATACCAAAGTATTCCAGCCACTTGTGCATTTCCTGCAGAACGTCGCGCCGCTTCATGCCGCGCAACCGCCCCAGAAGAACGATCTGCTTTTCTGCCGTCAGTTTTGGATACAGGCCTCGCTCTTCTGGAAGGTACCCGACAACATCGCAGTTTGAGTAGTCTAAGGTCTTTCCAGACCAGCGAATCGACCCTTCACTTGGCTTCATCAAACCGAGAATCATGCGGAATGTCGTCGTTTTTCCCGCGCCGTTTGCTCCGAGCAGACCAAACATCTGGCCGCGTCCGACTGACAGAGACAGGCGGTCTACAACCGTCTTCGTTCCGAAGCGCTTGGACACTTCTTGTATAGATAAACTCATAACTTAACTCCTCCCTTCCCCTGCTGCCGCAGCAGTTCGGCCACGATATCTCTCAAATCCATCGACTGCCAGTGGGCGACGCTAGAGTTAAGGGCAGCCAGTGTGTCTCCTAGGCGGTCAGTGACAAGCTCAGTGCCGGATGCTTCCGCGCGTACGACACCGGGAACATCCTGTCCGTGGGGAAGCGGTTCACTGAGCCACACTCTGCCCCACCTGCGCTGTAAGCTGTCTTTCTCGTAAAACCCCGCATGTTGCCCGTCGCGAATAAGCCAGATGTAATCGGCCATCCGTTTAATTTCATCTCCCGAGTGGGAGGTAAAGACGACGGTCTGTCCTTCTCCCCGCTCCATATAAGCCACAATTTCCTCATCGAGGATGTGCTGCCCCGTCAAATCGAGCCCCGCATACGGCTCATCCAAGAGTAACAGACGGGAGCCCCTGCTCAATTGGAGAGCGAGCATTGCTTTTTTTTGCATACCGATGGACAGAGTATCCAAACGTTGATTTAATGGCAATTGAAAGATGTTCACGTACCTCTGAAACTCGGTGGTCGACCAGTCGCCATAGGCGATCCGGTGCAATCTGGCCAAATCGTTTAACGTAAAACTGCCCTGCTCTTTGACCGTTTGGGAGACGTAGGCAGTTTCACGCTTTAATTGGACAGCGTCTTTCTTCACGTCGTATCCGACGAGGCGGATGTCACCAGCTTCACACTTCACGAGCCCCACCATCAAACGAAACAGAGACGATTTTCCCGCTCCGTTGTTACCGACGATTCCTATGACACTTCCGGCATCGATACTCACATTGACAGGACCGATCGTAAACGTGTCCATCGTTTTTCTGACGTTTGCCAGTTCAATCGCCTTCACTGTGCGACCTCCCCTTTTTCTCAATATGTCGGCAACCATGTTTTGGATGTCCTGTGCCCTGTAGTCGTGTTGCAATGCCGTCTGCACAGCCCGTTCCAACGTCCGCATCACCGTCGCGCGTTTCGCTTCAGCGATCTTAGCGGAATCCATGTCGGCGACGAACGTCCCTTTCCCTTGTGCCGATTTGATATAGCCTTGCTGCTCTAAATTGTTGTAGGCACGTCCCGTAGTGATCACACTGCACGACAAATCTTTGGCCAGCGAGCGGATAGACGGCAGCGGGCTTCCGGGTTTCAAATAGCCGGACACGATCAGCGCTTTAATCTGCGCTTCAATCTGATGGTACATCGGTTCGCGGGAGTCTTCCGAGAGGTCGATGGGCAATTTCACCGTCTCCGCCCCCTTCATCTGGTAACTTACACATGGTAGTCCACCTTTCGCGCGTACCTTTTCGCTTCCAGGTACCATATCCCATTCAAGACAACAGCCAGTCCGAATGTGCCAGCCATTCCCTTTAGCGGAGCGTTTTTCGACAGTTCAATCGTTAAGCCGACGAAAATATCGCCTGTGAACCACTTCAAACCGAACAGTGCGACAATGACGACGAACAAAAAGACAGTGCTGTAACCAAAAATCTCCTTTTTCGTGTAAGTGCCCCCCACTTCACCCGCTACGATCAAACCGGAAGCAGCCGCTGCCACTAGGCCCCACATTGTGAGAAACGCCCCAAATTCCCCCGGTGTAAAAAGCGAACGAACCGTGCCGGGGTATACGTAGGCTAAGACAATGGCTATCACTGTCGCTCCAACTGTATACACGAAGGAGAGGACAAACCGGCTCCTCATCAGTACACGTTGGGGAATCGGCAGCCGCGTAGCATAGACGTAAAACGGAGCAGCGTACAAGCCGCTTTTCAAATCGGCAGAACGGAAAGGAGGTAAGCGCAACAGCAGTGGATAATACAACACGATACTGAGTAAAACGACATCAAATATGATCGCGCCATAACCATCAGGATTGTCTTCCACCAAGACTAACAGTATCAGTTCAAACGCTGCGCCCATTACGACAACGGTTAACATCCGCAACAGCAGCTGCTTGAACGGCGTTCCAGTTAACTCAAACTTCACCAGCTGCCACATGAACTGTTGATCAGACACGGCCCATCCTCCTTGGACAAAAGCGAATGATGCTTTCAAAAGTGTTTACGTGTTAATGTTAATATATACAGTATAACACTCCTTCCCCTTTTGCAACCCCTTTTTTTTAACATCAGAGGCGAGGCTGCCCCACTTCACAAATCAAAAATACGGTTCCCCTGTCACAGTGATACAAAATTAATTCATGCATGATCGACCTCGTGGCTCCGTCAGGTTCTTGAACCGGGATTGCCAGAGCCTCCCTGTTGTGATACGTTTCACTTAGTCAGATGCTGATGAAAAAAGAGTCGACATCCACTTCGTGAACGAAGGAGTGACTGCGGTGAAAACGGTTAGAATCAAAGTGTACGGGAAAGTGCAAGGGGTGGGGTTCCGCTATTACACCCTTCGGCAAGCGAACAAGCTCGGGGTTAAAGGGTGGGTCCGAAACGTGCAGGACGGCACGGTAGAGATTGTCGCTCAGGGTGATCCTGCTTCTCTGGATAGGCTTTCCGCCGCCGTGAAACAGGGCAGCCCCGCTTCCAAAGTCAAAAGAATTCACGTGGAAGAGATCGATGGGATGAACAGATATTCGTCATTTCAAGTGAAGTATTGATAACGGCACTAAAACGAAAAGGCGAGCTGCTCCCCTTCTTTCGGCCTCCTTGAGTCTTCACCGCGCGCGAACTGTCGGTCCCCCACACGGAACTCGGACGACAGCGAAGGCAAGCCGTACTTTTCGAGCAAACGATGGACGCCTTTCAATAGAGCGTTCGTGTAGTCCCCGTCCGGATATTTGGACGCGTACAGCTTTGCGTAGTCGGCGAGGAGATGGGGGTAGTGTTGTTGTACCGCTTGAAAATACCACACCTTCACTCCGGACGACAGTCGCAAAACAGACGGTACTGCAAACTGCGCCCGATGCTCTTTCGCCGCTTTGATTAATTCTTCCAGATCATCCATGTCGTCCGTCAAATACGGAAGGATCGGAGCGATGAAAACACCGGCGGGCAAACCGCTTTCCGCCAGCTGTCGAACGACGTCCAACCGCTTTCGCGGCGGTGACGTAGCCGGTTCCAGTCGCTGAATAACATCCGGCTTGAGCGTATTGACGCTGATATGGATCGCCGCTATATTCATTTCACACAATATGTCGAGATCGCGCAAGATGAGAGGAGACCGTGTCGTGATGGACGTCGGGATGCGGTATTTCGCCAGCACCCGCAAACAGTCGCGGGTCAATTTCGCCTTCCCTTCGATGGGCTGGTAAGGATCGGTGGCCGTCCCGACAGCGACGAGGCCGACATGCCGGGCGACTGCACGTACGTTGCCTTGGTACTTCACAGCCAGCTTGGCAAGCTGTGTCTCCAAAGCCTCTGCGGCATTTGATTTGACGAGAATGTGGTGTTGAAACGTGTCGTCTGCGTGAAAGCCCAGGAACGTGTGCGTTGTCCGCGCATAGCAAAAACTGCATCCGTGTGCGCACCCGCGGTACGGGTTAATCGAATAGCTAAACGGCATCTGTGGAGCTTTCACACGGTTCATCATCTGCTTTGCAATGATGACTTCGTATGTCCTCTTGCCCACTCTCTTGGCTCCTTTCACCTGGAAAAAGAACATGATTTTCGGATAGAACATATGTTCCCCTTATAACTACTATAGCAGACAGGCGCTACAAAATAAAGGGGCGAAAGACAGTTTCCACCCCAAACGCGCATCAGATCCACCCTTTCTCTTCTGCTATTAAGACGGCGTGATGGCGAGATTCGGCCTCTAGCTTCTGGATGGCAGAAGACAAGTAGTTGCGCACCGTTCCGTAAGACAAATAAAGGGTTTTGGCCATTTGCCTCGTCGTTTTCCCCTCTTTCGCCAGGCGCAGCACTTCTTGTTCGCGTTCCGTCAACGGATTCTCCTCCCGGTTGAAGAGCGCCTCAATCAGATCAGGGCTAACGACACGCCCTCCGTTCATGATTTTTCGAATGGCTCCTACAAATTCATCGATCGGTTCATCTTTTAACACATATCCATCCACCTTGAGGTCCATCGCTTTTTGCAAATATCCGGGACGTGCAAATGTCGTGACGATCATAATCTTTGTCCCTATACCGCGTTGTCTGATCTGTTCAGCCACGTCGAGACCCGTCATCCCGGGAATTTCAATGTCGAGGATGCTGATATCCGGTTGATGTCGTTCAATGGCATCAAGGGCGTCTTCTCCGTTAGACACCTGGGCCACGACGTCGATGTCATCTTCCAGCTGCAACAGCGACGTTAACGCCCCTCGCAACATTTGCTGATCCTCAGCAATCACGACACGGATCATGGCACATTTCTCCTTTCACCAGTCGGTATGCTGAGCGTCACCGTGACGCCGCCACCAGAAGATTCGGTGATGACAGCTGATCCCTGAACTAAGCGCATTCGCTCACGAATGGATTCGATTCCATTCCCGGCCTCTATCCCCTTCCCGATCCCCATTCCGTCATCGACAACTTTGATTTCATACACTCCGTCCCTTTCAAGTATCTCGACAGCACAGTTTTTCGCCTGGCTGTGCTTGATGACGTTTGTCAAAGCTTCCCTCAACGATAAGGCGATCATCGTTTCCGCAACCCTGGAAAGACTTGACGGGACCTCGTTCATCCCTCGAATCACAAGCTTTATTCCCGCCATCTGAAACAACTCTTCCGCTTGCCGAATTTCTTCCGCGATCGATACATACCGCATCGACGATACCATTTCCCTGACTTGTTTCAGGGCGAAACGGGAAGCGTCCATGACCTCCTTCATCTCCTTTTTCGCCAGTTCAGACTGCTGTTTATCCATTAACCGCATCGCCAGTTCACTCTTCATCTTGATCATCGTCAGCGTTTGGCCCAATGTGTCATGTAAATCACGTGCGATCCGGTTCCGTTCCTCCTCTTGAATGTACCGCTCCAGTTTATCATGCGCTTCGTCCAGGGCGTGCTCCAGTGATAACGATTGCTGTCTGATGTAGACAATGACGGGGAGTAATAGCATGACAATGAGGACCGGCAAGTAAGCCGTGTAAACGAACGCAAACGGATGTCCCTCACGTCCGTAGTACGTCGTCATGTACATGGCGAGAATGCCGAGCATCCCGATTCCGATCATCTTCTTTGAACGGGAACGGCCCAATAAATCGGCTTGTAAAAAGGCAAAAGTGAGCAACCCATGATGGTAAAAAATGCCTAATACAGTTAAAACTCCGAACGCGACAAAGGAAGAAAAGAGCAACCGCCAATCCCGATACCATAAGTTGACGTAAAAAACGCCCAAAAACATGGCGTACAAAACGAAGCTTCCGAAAAAGCCGAACGTGTTGTACTTGACGAACACTAAATAAGTAAAGATCGCGATCGTTACAACATCAATGAGCAAATATTTTTCAATCTGGTCTTTTGGGTACAGCTTTTGAATCATGCATCCTTCCTCCAGCTGGCAGGGAAGCGATATAGCGGCGGAGCCATTCCATCGGGCCGAAACGGAAATATCGCAGCCAAAGTGAAGCAATTCCCAGTTGACATACACTCATGGCGAGCCAAACCAAGACGGTTGTGAGTGCATCGACCTTTCCTCCGAGTCCAAGGCCCCAACCGTAAAAGAGAAAAGATGCCAACACATTTTGCAGTATATAACAGCTGAGGGCCATCTTGCCGATCCGCTCCACGGAAGCCCACAACTTGAAGGACGGATTCCACTCGACTAGCTTAGCGATGAAGGCCATGTAACCGACCGCCATGAGCGGTGCAAACAAATACCGAATTGGCAGATCAAACATCCCCCGGGAACCAATATGAGTAAATTAAGGGGAAGACCGAGAACGAGTCCAACGTTCAGCATTTTCCGGCGGATGCGTCTTCCCCTTTCCTCTGGAGAAAACGCACCGGCGCGCATCAGGCGAATCCCGAACAGGAATAAAAACACATTCAGCGGAATGACAAAAATGACCTCGCTGCGCAAAATCCAGAAATCGGACAAGCGGTAATGGACCTGCTCCATCCACGTACCGTCTTTGTACAGCGTCACCACTTCGCTCATATCGCCGAGGGAAAGATTGGCCCCGGCAAGGTGAGCAGCGATCATCGCGCCAAAAAGAAGCACGACGATCGAAACGTGTGCGACTAAAACGGCAGCCATGACCCGTTGAATCGCTTTGTCCCCACGTTTAACAATAAATGAAACGATGATCGCTGTCACGGCATAACTCATTAAAATGTCATATTCCATCACCAGTGTGAAGTGAATAAAGCCTTCCGCCAACAAAATCAGTGACGTCCAGATGTACAAGCCCGGCCAAACTGATCCTTTCCGCAGCGATTGCCGGTACTTTAATTCTAACCCGACGCCGAACAGGATAGCTAATATGCTGAGAAATTTTCCATTTACGAAAAACAGGACAAATACCCGGATGAACTCGTCCAGCGAGGTCCACCAAGCCGGACGGTCCAACGTAAGGACGTACGACAGATCTCCCAAGTTGGCAAACAGCCAAATGTTCGTTCCAAGGGTACCCAAAATGGCAAATCCCCGCAATATATCAAGTATTCGGATGCGTCCGTGCTGTACTTTCACGTCAATCCCTCGTTTCATCGTGTTTGGTCACGTTGCATTTTACCCCCGACTTAAGCACCTTGCATATTCACAACGGTCAAGGAATCGACATGACAGTTGTCACGTTTTGCACAAAAAAGGAGCCTGACGGCTCCAAACAAAACATTCGAAAATCAAAGTCTGTGACACGTTTCTTGGATAAAGGGATCTCTAAGGACATCGTTCAGGCTTTGACAGCGCGGTTCGATCAGCTCGCTAGCGCGTAAATGTGGGAAACCTCCATCACACTTCCCGCACATAAATGGCGGTTTGGACCTTCTCTTCCTTGCACCCCTCAAGTTCTGAAGCAGGCAGTATTCCAAGGGAGATGGCTGCCTTTATTTTTTCTACATCTGGGCGCTTGACAACTTGAATGCAGTCCGTCAAATTGAGGGCTTCTAATCTTTCAACCGTCTTCTCGTCCACGTACCGTTCTGACCGACGCACTTGTCTCTGCAGCTTAAAACTGCCGAGGATTAACTCACCTTTTTCCTTTACCCCGGCAGTGTGGTCGAAGTAATGGTTAAAATGTCTTTTCAGTTTCGCCAACTCTTTTTCTATCGCCTTCATTTCCCGATTGAGCTTGACGTAACGTTCCACCATGTCTTCCGTCACTGAAAAAGCCCCGTCAACTGGCTGCTCCATCGCGCTCCCCCCATCCGCCTGAATATCTAATTCATGTTATGGCAGATGGGGCTCGTTTATGACTGTTCAAGGGGAGCGACGACCGTCGGCTGAAAGTCAATTAAGATCGCGGACCGTTCCCCGGCTGCATCCTCAGAACCTTTCTTCACGGGACTGACGTAGTGACTGACTTTCTGATCACACACGCCGTATGACTCCAAGGAATCCTTCAACGTAAAGGAGGCTCGTACACTTTCCGCTTTTATCTCATGTGGCAATCTCCCCGCACAGGCTGGCTCTGCGATCGTATTCACTCCGCCGGTGACGTTTTTCCGCCTTATCAAATGGACAAAGGTGAAAGGTTCACCGTCCTGATGCAGACAGTTAGGTGAGGACACGGCTTCGTCTTCATCCGTTTCCACTTTGAGCTTGACGAAATGCACCCCGACATGAACCGGGAGCAAAATATCCCGCTCATCCCAAAATGTTTGACAAAAGTCAAACTGTATGATGCGCTCCACCAGTCGATTCGCTTTGATCTTCTCACTGAGCGGCGGAAAGCGGCGATACGATCCGGCATATTCCGGGTTGTACGGCCCCTGGAAGTATTCTTGCACCGGTTGGCCCGCGGCATCCACCGTATTCGGCAACCACTCCACCTGTCCGGTTCTCGGCAGTATAACCGCCCGGGAATACCGGCGGTATCGATTGAATTCCGGGGCATACGCATCAACAGGCAATTGGTCGAATGCTTCACCTATCGCTTTCAGCTCTGCTTCCAGATGAATGTCCGTAAAGACGTCTGCCAACTGGAACTTGACGTATCCTTCTTGCCTAAGTACATCTTGATAACGGCTGTTCAACGCACTTCCTCTCCCATCAAACCATCATACTCCAAAGGGCAAGGCAGTATGTATCTTAAAAAGACAGTGTCGAGTTCTTTTACTCCTTCCCCTGAAGAATTATGGTATATTAACCTATACAGTATGAAAATCGTCCGCTTAGTAGAAAGCGTGGGAAAAGGTAACGTGACACGACGAGCGTCGAGTTTCCTCGTTTTGTTGGCTGCAGTCCTGTGGGGAACGACCGGAACAGCGCAAGCGTTTGCTCCCGAAAGCGCCCATCCGATGGCAGTCGGGGCGATGCGCCTGGCCATCGGCGGAGGCGCCCTCCTTTTATTCGTACTTATGCGGGGAAAGTTGAGAAAGGGCAAGGGTTGGCCTGTGGCTCCAACGGCGATAGCAGCTGCCAGTATGGCAGCGTATCAGCCGCTTTTCTTCTCAGCAGTAGCTACGACGGGGGTGGCCGTCGGAACGGTTGTCGCCATTGGGAGTGCCCCTGTTTTGGCCGGGTTACTCGAGTACATATTCGGCGGAAAAAAACCTGAACACAAGTGGTGGATCTCCACATCCTTGGCCATTGGCGGGTGCGTCGTTCTGTTCACACACCCGCACGACGCTCATCTCGTCACGCCAACTGGCGTGGCGATGGCCGTCGGTGCCGGCCTGTCGTTCGCCGTTTACACCTTCGTCAGTAAACAGCTCATCAATGGCCATGCCCCGGAAGCGGTGACAGCCCTCGTCTTCAGTCTGGCCGCCTTGTTTTTGTCCCCTGTGCTGTTTATGTATCCCTTGCATTGGCTGGCAGAGACAGCTGGATGGGCCGTCGCACTACATCTCGGGCTGTGTGCCACAGCCCTCGCCTACCTCCTCTTCTCTAAAGGGTTAACAGGCGTACCGGCGGCTAACGCCGTTACCCTTGCACTGGGAGAGCCCCTGACAGCCGCCGTTCTCGGAATTGTACTCGTAGGCGAGGTGCTGTCCCCCTTTGCCTGGCTCGGGGTCGGGTTGTTACTTGTCGGGTTGGGCGTGCTGTCTCACCCTTCCAAGTAATCGACATGTAACCTCGGGTGGCAGGGGGTTAACTCTTGTTCCCCTTCAAACAAAACCATGATGTACGGCCCGATGGCGTCTTTAATGACCCCCATCTTCCCTTCCACCAGCACCTTCATGTTTTGCCGCGCCGGCACGTAAAAGTGATGTCGGATGTATTCAAAGCTCATGCGGATATTCCTTTCTGTGTGATTCCACTCATTATCTTAGCATAAATCGACGAAAACATCACGGAACGCCCGGAATTCAGAAAGGTTTGTCACGAAAAAGGGAGTTTATATACCGACAATCAGCAAGGGCACATTTTGCGTTTCATAGACTTTTAACGTTCCTGTCACACGTCCACCGTCATATAACGATGTAAATGAGACTATTTTTAGAGGAAGGTGTCGTCATGAGTAGACAACATACGTCACTTGACCGCTTATGTCGGGAATTTGCTAGAATTGTAAACGGAACACCCAGTGTTGTAAACGGCGTCTGCTTTATTCAGAAATTCAGAAATATCCGTCCCACTATTCTCGGCCGCAGAACCCGTTCACTCCTCGTGAACCCGACCTTTTTTACATTTGAAAATATTGACCAGCGGGGCCGAGCGCTCAATTTAGGCGAAACCGTCATTTTGCAGCGAGAAATCAACCCCTTTATCTCGGCCCTCCGCAAAAACGGCATCCTCGTGACTGCTCTGCACAACCACTGGCTGTTTGAAAATCCGCGGTTATTCTACATCCACTTCGAATCTGTTGAAAACCCCATTACGTTCGCGCGAAAAGTACGACAAGCTTTAAGAGTGCTCGGTGAATAATCAGCGTCTGCCGACGAAAGGTCTGCCTGATCTGCTGTTGGCTTATACCTACTATGCACAAAACATCAAACTTTTTTTATCATCGTAGCCTTCCACACGGCGCAGTCTGTTCAAACCGAATAAGACTCACCATCATCCAAGAAACAGCAGGCTTCCAAACCACACGAATAAACGATCGCGCTGTACAATCCTTATGTCTGAGCTAATCTGATGGCCCACCCAATCGTGAAGGGCGTAAGAAAATTTTTTTGCGCCCTTCACCTGATAGATTGAACTCCGTATCGTAGTCAGGATAAACAAAGCCGAGTACGTCCGAGACTTCTTTAGACACTTTCCTTACGTTACATATGTATCGAAATGCGTTAGTACGTGGTATTATTTGTATAAAGTCACCGACAGACAAGCAGGCAGGTGATCTAACCAAAAAATACCCTGTTCTTGCGGACATCGACCTTGGGCTTTTACAACGATTCGCCGAGGGTGTCAAAGAGGACCCGTACCAGTCCCTTTTCTTCGACGACATCCTATCGGCATCAAAGGAAGAACGCGAGCAGATCGTCCGAGAATGGTTGGAACAACAGAAGGGAGGAATTCATATGGGTTTGTTAAGCGGACTGATGGGAAATGCTTCAACCGCTAATCAAGAAGAGGTAACAAAGGAGATAGGCCAACTCTTAGCACAAGGTGAAGAAGTTGATGTTGCTTTTAAATTGGTAAGAGATTTAATTGTCTTCACTGACAAACGCCTTATATTAGTTGATAAACAAGGGCTAACAGGCAAAAAAGTTGAGTACCATTCCATTCCTTACAAAAGCATCTCTCACTTCAGTGTGGAAACTGCCGGACACTTTGATTTAGATGCAGAATTAAAAATTTGGATATCCAGTGCATCAACTCCCACAATAAGTAGGCAGTTTAGAAAAGACAAGAGCATATACGATATACAAAAAATACTGGCTACCGTATGCGGACAGTGATTCCCAAAATGACCCGCTTTCGTCAATGCAACCAAAACAGCATGGCATCGTGATGACATTTGCTGTGGAAGGATGTTAGTTCCTGAGCAAAAATCCTTTTATATAAGGGATAGTAGCGCGACACACTCTACATGCGTAGAGTGCTGAATGTAGTCAACCTGTAACAAGAGTAGTGGAATTCACCTAAACCTTCAAATTTAATCCATTACACTCTTTTGTTTTCCCCGTCTATGTTTTATGTACATGCTCGCAAGTTTTATGGGTATATACCCTATCATTCCGCCAATGGTATTTAAAATCAAATCATCGACATCAAAACTTCCAAATCTAAAAATAAGTTGAAGTAGTTCGAATGTCATACTTAAACAAAACGTTGCAATCGTAACCTCTTTAAAACTATGAAACTTGCTTGACAATAAAGGAAGAATAAATCCAAATGGAACAAACCCAATCACTGGTGTTGCATTAATTAAATCCGATGATTCATAATACCCTCAATGTTCACATTTCGGTTGTCCAACTGACAAAAAAATCCTTTACAATGGATGTACAGGGTGGTTCCTGTCCAAATCCAACGTAAAGGATACCGTTATGGACAAGAATACACTGATTTCATCATTTGGTAAATGGGTGGCACCCATTAATTTTTCCCATTTTGAAAAACAAGTTGCCGCCACCAATCAGGACAAATACACCAAGAAGCTCACGACAAAGGCTTATCTGATGCTTTTCCTGTATGCACATCTTCAGGAAGAAGAGAGTTTACGCGCAATTTCGGATGCCGTACTCGATGAAGATTTGGGGCAGGCACTCGGACTCGATGGGATTAGCGCTTCCCAATTGTCTCGAAAGAATAGGGAAGTGGATCCATCGCTGATGGCCAATGTGTTTCTTCATCTCGTTCAGCAAATCCATCGGCACAAACAAGGCAAGAAACGGGTGGATCTACCGGTCAAAATCATTGACTCCAGCACCATTCCTTTAAGTTTAAGCCGCTATAAATGGGCCACTTTTCGCAAGACGAAGGCCGGTGTCAAATTACACTTACGCCTTGTCTTTATGGACAAAGGAACGGTCTATCCGGAAAAGGCCATCGTTACACCGGCTAACATCCACGACCGTACCCAATTGGAGGTTCTCATAGACGAAAAAGAAGCGATGTACGTTTTTGATCGCGGTTATGTCGACTACGAGAGATTTGACCGCTATTGTGATAAAGGGATTTTCTTCGCTTCGCGTCTGAAGAAAAACGCGGTGATCCGCACCCTTGAAACGTTTTCCGTCGCGGAAGAAAGCCCCATTATGTCAGATTCGATGGTCGTCATCGGTACCCCTCAGAAACGAACGGAAAATGTATTCCGGCTCATTGAAACCGTTGATTCGAAAGGCAATGTCATTCGCCTTGTGACCAATCGTTTTGACCTGAGCGCCGAAGAAATCGGTGACATCTATCGTTCGCGTTGGGCGATCGAGCTGTTTTTCAAGTGGCTTAAGCAACACGTGCGAATCAAAACCTTTTTCGGAACGAGTGAGGAAGCCATCCAAAACCAGATTTTCATGGCACTCATCGCCTACTGTCTGCTTGTTCTCGTGCAAATGGAGACCAAAGCGAAGCAGTCCATCTTGCAATTAAAACGATGGTTAAAATCTTTTCTTTGGAAATCCTATGAAAAATGGTTTCACCGCATCCAATTTCGTTCGATGAGGCGAAAGAGAAAACTCTCGACATAAGCGTGTTTGTCGTTGTCACTCTAGGACTAACTGTATAATATTACCAAATGGGCAGCACCACCTTTTATGCGGTATTTGTCTTTTTAGCCCTATTAGATGAAATATGGATAACTGAATATTCAATCAAGTAATTGCCAAGTTTTATGCAACAGTAGTGAAACCCAATAATATTTCCAGTTAGATTTTCAACCCGTATATTGAAATTTATATCATTCGCCAAAAACAAATAATACGTAATCGTCTTAAACGGAATAAAATTGTGGCTATTCCAGTACGGGCCCTCGTAACTGAATGTAAAGTGACCGATGATGTCTGGAATCGTAAGGTATTTGAACAGAATTAACTTTGAAAGGATTAACAGATAAAAGCATAATGCAATTGTTAATCCTAATTTCATTACAATTTTCATAAACGCTAACTCCCCGTTTTTTAATCTATCTATAAATCCTCTCCAAATGGACTTTTAAAAGAATCAATTTGTAATCCTTCGGAAGAAACTTTCTTTCGGTAAAGTTATGACACTTTTTATTATCTTTAAAAGTAAGAACCCAAGGATACTGCCAATTGTATGAAACGATCAGATCCAGTTAGGTATTCAATCGTATTTTTAAACGGAATGATATTCGAATTAAACTTCAAAAAATTAAAAATATCCATTCGAGTCCATTGGAGTAAAAACATATCTGTTAAATGTGTCTTCATTTATGTAATAATCAGTGAATCGAATGATGATACGTTGAAATAGTAAATTAAATAGTATAATAAATGAGTATAGACCAAATAAAACCCATGGATCAAGTCCAAAATTGTGTGTAAAAAGCTCCTCGGTTAGATAAGCTGCCTACATGATGCGTGTCACCTTACTATGTGTTTTTGCTGAATGGCTTTTGCGCCAGGTGAAGTAATCTTCCATATCGAGGTATTTCCGACCACTGGCCCACTTCTCATCCTGTTCCATGAGTAAGGCCCCCAACAGACGAATCACCGATTGGCGGTTGGGAAAAATGCGAATCACACGTTCCCGTCTGCGGATTTCTTCGTTCAACCGCTCGACGCTGTTGGTGGTACGCAGTCGCTTACGGTACTTCTCAGGGAAAGCCAAAACGGCGGTGGCATCATCAAACCCGTTTTCCAAAATACGCATGGCTTTAGGCGCTTTCTCTTCAAAGACTTTCAGCGTTTCGTTCAAAAGCATTCTGGCTGTTTCGATATCCGCTGCATCCAGGATGCCACGGACATGGCGATGAACTTCGTCTCTCAGCGCTTTTGGTGTGGCATCCAGAATATTACGCATCAAATGGGTTTGACAGCGTTGCCAGGTGACCCCTTGGAAATGGTGACGAATGGCACGGACTAAACCGCCATGGTCATCAGAGGTGATCAAATCGACACCACCAAGACCACGTTGTTTTAACCAACTGAAAAATTCGCTCCAGCTGGCTTCCGATTCCGTGTCACCGGTCATGATCCCCAAGACTTCCCGGTAACCGTCTGTGTTGACACCGATTCCTATCATCACTCCTCTGGACCGTACCCGGCCATCCTCACGGACTTTGAGGTACAAGGCATCCACCAGCACAAACGGGAACCGGCGGTCTGAAAGCGGACGATAATTCCAAGCCTCCACAATAGGATCAAGCCTTTTGCACAGGTCTGAAACGGTGGACTTGGAAAAATGAGTGCCGCAAAGCTCTTCGGTAATCTGAGTCACTTTACGTGTGGAAACCCCATTCACGACCATTTCCATCAAAGCCAACACCAAAGCTTGCTCGCTCCGTTGGTAACGGGCAAACAGTTCAGTGGAGAACTGACCGTTTCGAATCCGTGGAACACGTAACGTAATGGTCCCCACCCGAGTGGTTAATTGATGAGGATAGGATCCATTGCGATAGCCTTGACGGGAATCCGTGCGTTCATAGCGTTCAGCTGCCAGCTGTTCGGTCACCTGCGCTTGGAGAATTTGGTTTAATACCGATTCCAGTAATTTCGCTACACCAGCGTCTTTTGAATGTCCTAAAAAAAGTTGCTGCAAAAGTTCTTGATCTACGGTAATCTGGTATTGAGCCATTTCAAAATTCTCCTCTCCAGAATGGTATTTCCGACAACTCCATTCTAACCGAGGATTTTGAAATTGGCTCCTTTATTTTTAAGGAATCCATTTTACACAATTATAAGGACTTAACTTCTTGCAGAACAAAATGAATTCGACATAATTACGTTGGACAATGCTATTGATACAACTAAAGGTGAATCACATATGTTTGGAATTTACGCTTGGTTGTATGAACAGGAATCCCAACGTATTAGTGAACGGGTTAAACACTCCCTTCGAATCTCTGCACAGCAAGGGAATTTTAAAGGTTCAATCCCCCCGTTTGGCTATCATGTCGTAAGTGGAAAATTATTTGTTCGTGATGACTTTACAGTTGATGTCGTAAAGCGGATATTTAGAGACTATATTGCGGGCAAAGGCTTTGGAAAAATCGCAAACGAATTATCTAAAGAAGGAATTCCTACACCTGGTCAAACCGTAGGTAGGAAAAATAGTGGTGTCTATTGGCACGATTCAACAATAAGGATTATCTTATCAAAACCACATTATACTGGCGATTTAGTTCAAAATAGAGAAACAACTGCCAGTGTAACTACAAAAAGACGTAAAAAGGTAGATAAAAGTGAACAAATCATAGTCGAAAACACACATGAACCTGAATTATTCATATAGCTGAACTTAAAATATCAAAAAGCGCGTCATACCAGGCCATTAAAAGCATTCCACCTTTTCACCCAATGGGTGAAAAATAGAAATGGAGCCCAACCTTTGGTATTGTAAAAGTGACCAAAACCAATACAAACCAAGGAGGCTCCCTTATGCATAGTGTAAACGAGCAGACCATGCATTTCAACAAAAGTGTGAAAGTCAATTTTGAAGGTGGAAACCTGACCTCAGATGCCGGTTGGTTACTGTATAAAGAATTTGATGAAAAAATCGGGCTCAGTCAAGCGATCACGGATCACCTCAATGTGAATGATCCAAACCGTCATCACATCCATTTTAACGATGACGTCATCATCCAAAAGATCTATCAGCACATTGCCGGGTATCATGCGGATGATCATGCCGATGAATTACGTCATGAACCTGTGTTGACCACCATTTTGGGTAAAGAAGTCCTGGCTTCTCAACCGACCATTTCCCGGCTAAATCAGAAATTGGATAAGGAAACGATGAAGCAGTTGCAATCGGTCAATTCACTGATGCAAAAACGAGTCGATATCATCCAACCCAAGGAAAACATCATGATGGATCTGGACTCGACCAACTTGGCCACCTATGGTGAACAGCATGGATCCGCCTTTAACACGCATTATCAAGCCCAGGGTTACCATCCCCTGATGATGTTTGATGGACTGACTGGAGATTGTCTCAAAGCAGAACTGCGCGCTGGTCATGTGTACACATCCCGGCAAGTCGTCCGCTTTGTCGGCCCTGAAATCAAGCGATATCGGAAGCAAAGTCCATGGGCAACGCTATGCATACGCGGGGACAGCGGTTTTGCCATCCCGGCTCTCTATCAATTGGCGGAAACACATGATGTCCACTATGTGATCCGCTTAAAAGCAAACAACGTGTTGAAACAAAAAGCACAGCCATTTGAAGATGAACTCTGGAAACAGTTTGATCTGAACACGACAGAAGCCAAGGTGTTTTACACATCATTTGACTACCAGGCACGTGCTTGGGATAAGCCGCGTCGTGTGGTGGTCAAGATGGAGAAACCGGAAGGTGAGCTTTTCTTCACCTACACCTTCATCGTGACCAACATGGGGCTCTCACCCAAAAACATCGTCAAGCTTTATGCGAACCGTGGCACGATGGAAAACTTTATCAAAGAAGCCAAGAACGGCTTTGCTTTCGATCAGATGAGCAGTCCATCGTTTTACAGCAACGCCACAAAGCTGCAACTCATGGTGCTCGCCTATAACTTCAACAACTGGTTTCGTCGACTGTGTCTACCTAGAACGATGAACAAAAATCGTATCGACAACATCCGTTTGAAGTTGCTTAAGATCGCGGGAAAGCTGGTTCGTTCAGGCAGATATCTGACATTTAAACTGTGCAGCAGTTGTCTGTATCAAAAGGCTTATTGGCAGACTTTACGAACCATCCATCACCTCCCACGGTTTGGTTGAATGAGATGATATTAGAAAAGTCAATCTCATAGCATTCACATTGACCACAGGATCAGTGTGCCCTTTTACAGCCGATTATGAAAGCTAGCGTATGACTTCCTGCTGTTTTTCCAGTAGATTAGGTAATATATTTGAGAAAACATCTAGGGAAACCAAAAACTTACAAAAATCAGGCTTGAAACTGGTTTTTTAAAACATTTGAGACGCGGTTATGAATAATTCAGGATGAAGCTTTTATTTCAAGACAAAATTTTGAAACGGTTCAACAATTAGTACAACAACGTAAACGAAAAAGACCATACGCTAAAAAACATCTATTTACCAATATAGCTTTCTGTGCCGATTGTGGTAGAAGCATGCACTACAAAGACAATTGAAAGGGATATGTATGTGGTAACTATAATAAGCATAAAGGCATTCTATGTACTGACCATCACTTTAAAGAAGCAGGATTAATGGATTTACTGACGTTAGAAATAAAAAGCCTATTTCAACGCCTCAATGAAGACAATTATCTATCCATTCTTGAAAAAGAGGTCAATAGAGTCATCAAGAAGGATAAAGCACTATTTCAAAGATTGAAAAGGAATTAGAGGCTTTGAAGAACGAAAAGATCGAAGCTCTGCGGATGAAAGTAAGAAAAGAGATAAGAGATGAAGAGTATCAATTGTTAATTGAAGATAACAACCAAAAGCTAACAGAATTAACCACGAAAAAGCAGTCAATTGAAGAAGCATTAAATGAAAGTTCATCTGCTTTAAACATTGATGCTCTGAACAAAGAATTAGAAGAATTTATTGCAAATCCGACACTTACACCTGAATTCTTACACAAATTCATAGAACGTATTGAAATCAAAGAAGATGGAAGTCCGAGAATCTTTTACCGATTCTCGAACTCATACATATCTTCTATTTTTTTCGAGTAACACACAGCACTCCACGTGTACCGTGTGCGGAAACATGTCGACGGGTTGAACGTATTCTACAGTGAAGCCGTGATCGGCTAAAATGCGCAGATCCCGGGCCAGTGTGCTCGGATTGCACGAAACGTAAACTGTACGTTCGGGTTTCATGTCCGCAATGGTGTCGAGTAATCGTTCATCACAGCCTTTGCGCGGCGGGTCGACGACGATGACATCCGGACGCACGCCCTGGGCGTACCACCACGGCATGACGTCTTCCGCTTTGCCGACGGCGAAATGCACGTTTTCGATGCCGTTCAGCCTCGCGTTGCGCTTTGCGTCGGCAATGGCTTCATCGACGACTTCCACGCCGAGCACTCGGCGGGCGTGCCGGGCCAAAAAGAGGGAGATCGTCCCGATGCCGCAGTAGGCGTCAACGACGGTCTCGCCGCCTTTCAGATCTGCGGCCTTGAGCACTTCTCTGTACAGGACTTCCGTCTGCTCAGGGTTAACTTGATAAAACGAACGGGGGGAAATGGCAAAGGCGATATCGCCGATCGTATCAATTATCGTGTCCTCTCCCCACAAAGTGCGGCTGTCTTCCCCCATGATGACATTCGTCCGCTTGCTGTTCACGTTCTGGATGACCGATTGGAGTTGGGGAAAGCGGTCGACGAACCGCTTCACGAGCTCGTCCCGATGCGGCAGATCTGGTCCGTTCGTGACGAGGACTATCATCAGCTGGCCAGTATTGGCCCCCACCTTTGTGACGACGTGGCGCAAGACACCTGTGTGGTCTTTTTCCCGGTAAGGGGGAATGCCGAGTTCCCGGACAATGTCCTTCACCGTGCGCACCACTTCATCACTTTCTTCGCGCTGGATGAGGCACGATTCCATGTCGATAATGTCGTGGGTTCCCTGTTCGTAAAAACCGGCCACAAGTCCTCCCTCGCCCTCGCCGAACGGGACTTGCGCTTTGTTGCGATAGCGCCACGGATCACGCATGCCCATGACTGGACGGACCGAGACCTCTTTCAATTGACCGATGCGCTCGAGGTTGTCCCGCACGAGGCGGGTTTTCATCTTTAACTGGCCGTCGTACGCCAGGTGTTGCAATTGACAGCCGCCGCAACGGTCGAAAATCGGACACGGCGGTGTCACCCGGTCCGGACTTTCTTTCAAAATGCGAACGATGCGGGCATGGGCGTAAGTCGGCTTGACTTTCGTCACTTTGGCGCGAACCGTCTCCCCCGCGATGCCACCGGGTACGAACACGGCAAATCCTTCATATTTGCCCACACCGTCACCGGTGTGGCTCTGTCCCGTAAGGGTCAGCGTGATCTCTTGATGTAAACAGACAGGTGGTTTTCGTCGGCTCATGTAGAATTTCCTTCGGGGATCAATAGTTGAATGTGGTGCGATAGTACTTCAAACTCACAAGGCAGTTCCCCACCCAGCTCCCCGTCCAGATTTAACAACACTCTGTCCGGGGAGCTTAGGCGGAGACGGTTTGTCTTGAAGTAGATGATGCGAGGATCGTGTAAATGCTCGCCGCGAAGGGCCAGACCGGCAAGGCGAATAAATTCAGCCAAGTTGGTCTTTTTCACGACGATTACATCGAACAGGCCGTCACCCAAATCGGCAGTCGGCGCGAGCTTCTCAAACCCTCCGACCGACGGGCTGTTGGCGATGAGAAAGAGCATGACCGTCTCTTCCAGCACCTGATCGTTTGTTTCCATCCTCACCCGAATCGGCTGGATGGACGGCAATTTTTCCAGTCCTTTGGCGTAGTAGGCCAGCTGTCCGATAACTGTTTTCAGCTTACTCGGGACATCGTACGTGACGTCGGTCATCCATCCTCCGCCGGCAATGTTGATAAAGTACTTGTCGTTCAGTTTCCCGACGTCGATCGGCCTGCTGTGGCCGGCGGCGATCACTCGACACGCTTCGTGTATTTGGCGGGGGACGCCGCTGGCGCGGGCGAAGTCGTTCGTCGTACCTGCTGGAATGATGCCCAGCTTCGGTCGCCTTGGCAAACCTGCCAACCCGTTGACCACTTCGTAAACAGTACCGTCGCCTCCCGCCGCGATGACGACGTCGTAACCGCTGGACGCTGCCTGGCGCGCCGCCTCTACCGCATCACCGGACTTTTTCGTCGCGCGGCAAGACGTTTCTAACCCCGCATCCTCGAGGATTTCAAGAACGTCAGGCAATTGTCGGCGGATTTCTTCCCTTCCGGCTGTCGGATTGTAGATGAGACGCGCTTTCATACGATCACCTAACGCCTGTTCCGCTCGTTTTCCCCAAAAACAGCGCCGCAGCCCCTAATATACCGACATCGCCTCCGAGCTGTGCCGGTACAATTTCATACGTCTTACGGTAGGGAGGCATGACAAGGGAATCCGTTTTTTCCCGCAGGGCGTCAAACAGAAAGTCGCCGACGTTGCTCACCCCGCCTCCGATGACGATCCGTTCCGGATTGTAAGAATGGACCGTATTCGCCAGCCCAATGCCGAGGTAGTGCACCGTTTTGTCGACAATCGCCTGTGCCGCAGTATCGCCCAATTGAGCTGCTGCAAATACATGTTTGGCGCTCACCGGCACACCTTCTTCTGCCGCCAGTTCCGCCATTTTAGTCTGTCCCGCTTGTGCGCTTTCACGGGCGTAACGCCCAATGGCTGTCCCTGAAGCACACGCTTCCCAACACCCGACATTTCCACAACCACACTTTGGACCGGACGGATCGATTATCGTATGGCCCAGCTCACCGGCAAACGAGTTGCTCCCGACAAACAGTTCTCCGTTTAACACGAGGCCCGAGCCAATACCTGTACTGATCGTTATGTACACCATGTTCTTCGTGCCTTTCCCTGCGCCGAAAACGTATTCTCCCCAAGCTGCTGCATTGGCGTCGTTTTCCACCTTCACTTCTGTTTGCAGCAGATTTTGGAGGCGATCTCGCAAAGGGACGTTCGTCCATCCGGCGAGATTCGGCCCGTGCAAGACGACTCCCTTTTTACTGTCAAGCGGACCGGGTGTTCCAACCCCCACACCTAAAATGGGGCGGCCTTTTTGGACGTCTCTAACGGATTGGGCCATGCGCTCGATTACTGCATCGGGACCTTCTTCTGCGAGCGTATCCAGTCGCTTCCGTTCCACGATGTGCCCCTCCGTCGTCAACAAGGCCGTTGCAATTTTTGTCCCTCCCAGGTCCACCCCGGCAATATATGTAACACTCTTCGACATGGCGCTCCTCCTACACATTCATCTCACACCTACATTTTATCATATGCGCCCTGATTTTCTGGGAATGCCGCTCTGGGTGTCAACAGTAGGATGAAGACGGTGTAAACGCCACTCTCATTTAACTTGACGCAAAGCGATTGCGGTCTATGTACGCAAAGTACGCGAATAACAGACTGATGACACCGCTCAGTACGTCCTGAACGTAAAACTGTAACCCCGCATCCCCTAACAGTCCAACAGCTAAAGCCATGTGCGCGCGCCTCGGGAACGGTTTTCCGATCAGAGCATATAACGTCATAAAGAAATAGAGACCGATCAAAAAGTTATGTATAGCTGCAGCTGGCGCTTCCTGCAGACGAAAAATGCCGAGCACTATGAAAAAGCCTGAGATCAACCCGTAAAAAACCGCCATTCCAACACCTCACTCCATCTGAAAAAGCGTGTCGCAAGAACCCCCACACTATCTCTTCACAATAGACAGCACAACCTGGACAGACGTTACAAGGTCGCCTTTATCATACCTTTTTTGACAATCAAGTTCAATCGAACCCAAAAATGTATTTACAAAACAACGAAAGCGTATTATCATGATAAACAAAGTTGTACTAAGGAAACATTTTAACCTTAGTCCACAAAAAATAGGTGAACACGTATGGTTTTTTTGGATCATGCGTTCTCTTAGAGCATAAAGTTGCACTAAGGAAACAAAGGTTCCCTAATCAAACAAATTTATCTTGGAGGCGAACATAACATGAATGGGTGGAAACTTTTCTTACTGACCATCGCCCTTTCAATTGCTTTAATCGGATGCAGCTCATCGGCTGGCACAGGTGATGGAACTGGAGAAACAGACATGGGAGATGCCAGCGAATCAGAGGACAAAGTTCGCGTGACGACTACCATCGGCCAAATTGCCGACGCCGTGCAACATATCGGCGGCGATCGAGTCAAAGTGCAAGCGATCATGGGACCTGGAACGGACCCCCACGTGTACCGGACGTCTCAAGGCGACATTTCCAAACTGGAAGAGGCCGACATCATCTTTTATAACGGCCTCAACTTGGAAGGCAACATGAACGACATGTTTGTCAACATGGCACAGTCCAAACCGGTCATCGCCGTAACGGAACAGATACCCGAGGAACAACTGCTCGAAGTAGAGGACGGGATTTACGATCCCCACGTCTGGTTTGATCTGAAGTTGTGGCAGGAAGCCGTGAAAGTGATCGAAAGTCGTTTGAGAGAGATAGACCCGGATCACGCTGACCGTTACGCTGAAAATGCTGCGGCGTATTTAAGGGAAATCCAGGACTTACACGAGTATATACAGGAACGCATTGCAGAAATTCCGGAGGAAAGCCGCATGCTTGTTACCGCCCATGACGCTTTTGGCTACTTCGGAAATGCTTACGGCATGGAGGTCCGAGGATTACAAGGCATCAGCACGGACGCAGAGTACAGTGTCAACGATGTGAACGCGATTGTCGATCTGGTCACGGAACACAATATTAAAGCGGTGTTTATCGAATCGAGTGTCTCGGAAAAGGCGATTCAAGCTGTCGTGGAAGGAGCAGCAGCCAAGGGTCACGACCTCACCATCGGCGGTGAGCTGTTTTCCGACGCTATGGGCGAGGAAGGAACAGAAGAAGGGACGTATATCGGCATGATCAAACATAACGTGGACACAATTGTCGATGCGCTGAAATAACAGATCTATCATGACAAGGGGGAAGCGATATGGAGCAACCGCTAGACGTTCAACACTTAACGGTCGCTTATCACAATAAACCCGTGTTAAAAGACGTCACGTTTTCTGTACCTGACAGCACATTGCTGGCTGTCGTCGGGCCGAACGGCGCAGGCAAAAGCACGCTGTTAAAGAGTATCCTCGGCCTGGTGCCGAAAACAGCCGGAGACGTGAAGCTGTTCGGTCAGCCGTACCGCCGCGTGAGGCGACGGATTGGGTACGTCCCGCAACGGGAATCCGTTGACTGGGATTTTCCGACGAACGCTTTGGATGTCGTGTTGATGGGCCGCTACGGCCATGTCGGCTGGGTAAAACGGCCGGGAAAACGGGATAAAGCGATAGCAATGGAATGCCTGGACAAAGTCGGGATGGCTGATTACGCCGGGCGGCAGATCAGCCAGTTGTCCGGCGGTCAGCAACAGCGGGTGTTCCTCGCGCGGGCATTGGCACAGGAAGCGGACCTGTACTTTATGGATGAGCCGTTCTCCGGAGTCGACGCGGCTACAGAAGCGGCGATTCTCAACATATTAAAAACGCTGAACGGGGAAGGAAAGACGGTCGTCGTCGTACACCACGACCTGCAAACAGTCTCTGAATACTTCGACTGGGTTCTGCTTCTCAACATGCGCAAGATAGCCATCGGCCCGACAGACGTCACCTTTACACCCGACAACTTGCAAAAAACGTACGGGGGCCGGTTGACGTTCGTGACAAAACAGACGGAGTCTGTCGCAAAAGGAGGGTGATGGGGATGGAGCTGATCCTTAGCATCTTCGGAAGCGCCAACGTGCGCTGGGTGCTTGCCGGCACGATGCTGTTAGGGATTTCGAGTGGCGTGCTCGGCAGCTTTGTCGTCCTGCGCAAGCAGAGCCTGCTCGGAGATGCTATGTCCCACGCTGCCTTACCTGGCATATGTTTCGCCTTTTTATTGACAGGGGTGAAATCCGTCGGGCTGTCGATGTTCGGGCGGCCGTAACAGCTCTCTTCGGGGCATGGGCGATACAGTTTATGACACGAAAGTCCCGCATGAAACAAGATGCCGCCCTCGGCATTGTACTCAGCGTCTTTTTCGGATTCGGCGTGGTCTTGATGACGCTCATTCAAAACGGCCCGTACGGGAACCACAGCGGCCTCGACGCCTATATGCTCGGACAGGCGGCTTCCCTCGTCGACCGCGACGTCCACGTTCTGATCGCCGTCTCGCTGCTGTTGCTTTCCGCTTCGTTCCTCTTTTTTAAAGAGTTTAAGCTGCTGAGCTTTGACCCAGGATTTGGGCGAGGGATCGGTTTCCCGATGGGGGTCATCGAAGCTTTCCTCATGATCCTCGTCACGTGTGCCGTCGTTGTCGGTCTGCAAGCCGTTGGCGTCGTCCTGATGGCGGCCATGCTTATTACACCGGCAATCGCCGCCAGATACTGGACGGAGCGCCTCGGGGTTCTCGCCGTCCTCGCCGGACTGTTCGGTGGAATCAGCGGGATAGTCGGCACGCTTGTCAGCACGTTAGGCGAGGGGCTGGCGACGGGTCCGCTCATCGTGTTGAGTGCGACCTGTGCCTTTGTCGCCTCTCTTCTGTTTGGCACGCGGCGCGGACTCGTCGTCACTGCCCTGAGACAGCTAAAAGTGCGCCGTGAAGACCGTCTGCGCACTTTACTAGAGGGCATGGCCCGACACATGGAAGACCAGAGACAATCAACGGTCACAGAAGATGTGCTCCGGACGTTGACCGGCTGGTCCCGTCACAAATTAAATCGAGTGACCCGTCAAGCAGAACGCCTCAACTTGATAACGCAAAGCGAGCATATGTACGGTTTTACCCGGCAAGGGTTGAACCGCGCCTACCAGATCGTGAAAGAAGAGCGGATGGAACAACTGCTTCTCATGTACGATCACCGCTTTTCCGGATGGCGGGTGGCGCGGGACGATCCCCGTGGACTCGTGGCCGCCCTTCCGTCCTCTGTCGTAAAAGAGTTGGAGGAGTTGATGGAGACGCACGGTTTGACACCGCGGTTGGAAGCGTCTTTTAGCGGAGAACCACACGTCGGAAATGTCATCTACGAGAAAGGAGCGGTGAGCAAATGAGCCACGGAGCATGGATTGTGTTGACGGCCTCCCTTGTCGGCATCTCATGTGGCATCGTCGGTTCTTTTCTCATTTTGCGCCGGATGGCGATGCTGTCGGACGCGATCAGCCACACGGTATTACTCGGAATTGTCGGCGCTTTTTTAGTTACCCGGACGTTAGACGGGGTCGCCATGCTCATAGGTGCTGTCATCGTCGGTCTCTTCACCGCTTTTCTCGTTCAAAGTTTGAACAACCGGGGGGTGCAGGCGGATGCTGCCATTGGTATCGTCTTTACGGCGTTGTTCGCCCTCGGGTGGTCCTCGTTTCACTTTACGCCAAAAACGTCCACCTGGATGTGCAACACGTCCTGTACGGAGAAATTGCCTTTGTCCCGTTCAATACAACTGTAATCGGGGGGTGGAACTGCCGTCGGCCGTTTGGCTCGTGGGCGGTGTTCTCCTTTTGAACTTGCTCCTGTTGACAATGTTTTACAAAGAGTTGAAGTTGTGTGCCTTTGATCCGGCGATGGCTTCTGCCCTTGGAATCTCGGCTGTGGCGATGCACTATTTGTTGATGGGGATGGTCTCCCTCACGACCGTATCCGCCTTCAGCAGCGTCGGCGCCATTTTAGTCGTCGGGATGCTCATCGTACCGGGAGCGACGGCCTACCTGTTGACCGACCGCCTAAACCGGATGCTGTTTGGAAGTGCTGTCACCGGTACTCTGTCAGCCGTCATCGGCTATCAGGCTGCTGTATGGCTGAACGTCTCCATCTCCGGAGCGATGGTGAGCGTCGCTGGCCTCTTATTTGCCATCGCCTTGTTCCTTTCTCCGAAGCACGGCATTCTCTTTAGACAGTGGCGCTTGCGCCGTAGCTCGACACCGTCGTGATCGAAATGAATGCCATCCGGCGATGTTAACCGCACCAGCACATGTCGCGTCATTCGTAACGAAGGGGGATGTGTTCACACATCCCGCCTTTTCAAGTCGCACAATTTTCATTCATTGCTGGGGCACAAGGGCTAATCTGGAGATAATTGAGGCGGTGCATTCGGAGAAACGCGTCATCCTGTCGGTACAGTTCCCGGCCGAAGATGTCGAACTGTTCGCCCCGAGTCAATTCCCCTTGAAGTCGAAATTGGCCCCACCCTTTTGCCAAAACTCGGCTTGGAGGTGAGGCTCTCAGTGCTATTTCTTCAGTTTTTCGCGGATGAGCTCGTTGACCATTTGCGGATTAGCCTGCCCTTTCGTCGTTTTCATCACTTGGCCGACGAGAAATCCGATGGCCCGGTCTTTTCCGTTCTTGAAGTCTTCCACTGACTTCGGGTTGTTGGCAATCACATCGGCCACAATTTCTCTCAACTTCCCTTCGTCACTAATCTGGACAAGCCCCTTCTCTTTGACGATCTGTTCCGGGTCACCGCCGTTTTCCAACATGTCTTTGAACACTTTTTTGGCAATCTTGCTGCTGATCGTCCCGTTGTCGATCAGGGCAATCATTTTACCCAGTCCTTCCGGTGTGAGCGGCACGTCCGTCACGTCGAGGTCGTTGGCGTTTAAGTGCGCCGACAGATCCCCCATGATCCAGTTGGCGACAGCTTTGACGTTCTCTGTATGTTCGAGGCAGTCTTCGAAGAAGTCAGCCAGCGACTTCGACGCCGTAATGACGCCGGCATCGTAACGGGGCAATCCATACTGCTCGACGTAACGCTTTTGCCTTGAATCCGGCAGTTCCGGAATGGACGCTTTTACCTGTTCTTTCCACGCATCGTCAATAGTGAGCCTGACGAGATCCGGTTCCGGGAAATAGCGGTAATCGTGGGCTTCTTCTTTAGAGCGCATGGAGATCGTCGTCCCGTCCGCCTCGTTATACCGGCGCGTCTCCTGAACGAGTGTCCCCCCCTGGTCCAAAACGCGGGCCTGACGTTTCTCCTCAAACTCCAAACCGCGTTGCACGGCACGAAACGAGTTCATGTTTTTGATCTCAGTCTTCGCCCCGAACGTCGTGTCACCCCGCTTCCGCAAACTGATGTTGGCATCGCAGCGCAACGATCCTTCTTCCATTTTGACGTCGGACACACCTGTGTACTGGATGATCGCTTTCAGTTTTTCCAAGTAAGCCCGCGCTTCCGCCGGTGAACGCATATCCGGTTCGGATACAATTTCGATGAGCGGCAACCCGGCACGGTTTAAGTCGACGAGGGACGCCGATCCCCCTTCTGCGTGCATCAGTTTTCCCGCATCTTCTTCCAGGTGCACCCTCGTAATGCCGATGCGCTTCTTCTCCCCGTCCACTTCGATTTCAATCCAGCCGTTCTCACCGATGGGCTGATCAGACTGCGAAATTTGGTAAGCTTTCGGGTTGTCCGGGTAAAAGTAGTTTTTGCGGTCGAATTGGCTGTGGGTGGCAATGTCACAGTTCAACGCCATTGCCGCTTTCATGGCGTACTCGACAGCCTGGCGGTTTAACACCGGAAGCACCCCTGGGTGACCCAAACAGACGGGACACGTATGGGTGTTAGGAGGGGCGCCAAACTCGGTGGAACACCCGCAAAAGATTTTCGATTTCGTGGACAGTTCGACGTGCACTTCTAGTCCGATGACGGTTTCGTATCGGTTCATTGCGCTTCCCCTCCTGTTAGCACCGGCCGCTTCGTATGATGGTCTGTCTGCTGTTCATACGCATGGGCGACGCGCAATACAGTCGACTCGTCGAACGCTTTACCGATAATTTGCAATCCTACAGGCAAATCGTCGACAAATCCACACGGTACACTAATGGCCGGTAAACCTGCTAAATTGGCCGGGATCGTACAGTAGTCTTCCATATAGATGGTGAGCGGATCAGCAATTTTTTCTCCCACTTTAAACGCCGGCGTCGGGGTCGTCGGCCCGATGATGACGTCATACTTTTCGAACACGCGGTCGAAGTCTTGTTTAATCAATGTCCGCACTTTTTGCGCTTTTTTGTAGTACGCGTCGTAGTAACCGGAACTGAGGGCGTACGTTCCGAGCATGATGCGCCGCTTTACTTCGGGGCCAAATCCTTGACCGCGCGTTTCTCTGTACAGATCGATGAGATTTTCGACCTTGTCCGCCCGGACACCGTACCGTACGCCGTCGAAGCGAGCCAAGTTTGACGACGCCTCCGCCGTAGCGATGAGGTAGAAACTGGCCACCGCGTAATCGACATGTGGCATAGACACTTCTTCCCACACGGCCCCCAGACGTTCCAGTTCTCGCAGCGCGGCCCTGACTCTTTCTTTGACACCGGAATCAATGCCTTCGCCGAGGAGTTCTTTGGGCACGCCGATTTTGAGACCTTTGACCTCGCCTGTCAGTGCCGATACATAGTCGGGGATGTCGACGTGGACCGATGTGGAATCGTGCGGATCATGCCCAGCGATGGCTTGCAACACGTAAGCACTGTCCTCCACATTCTTCGTCAGCGGTCCGATCTGGTCGAGGGAAGAGGCAAACGCCACGAGTCCGAAGCGAGAGACAAGACCGTACGTCGGTTTCAGTCCGACTACACCGCAAAACGCGGCGGGCTGGCGAATGGACCCCCCCGTATCCGATCCCAAGCTGAAATACACTTCTCCCGCGGCGACAGACGCGGCGGAACCGCCGCTTGACCCGCCTGGTACTCGTTTTTTATCCCACGGGTTGTACGTTCGCTTAAAGCCGGAGTTTTCCGTCGAGGAGCCCATGGCAAATTCGTCCATGTTTAGCTTACCTACGGGAATGGCCTGCGCCTCCCGTAGCTTGTCCATGACCGTCGCGTTGTAAATCGGTTCGTAGTTGGCGAGCAGCTGGCTGGCACACGTCGTGCGAATCCCCTCCGTGCAAATGTTGTCCTTGATGCCGGCCGGAAGGGCAGCGAGCATCCCAAGCTCACCAGTCTTGGCTAACTGCTCGTCCAGCTGACTCGCTCTCTTGCGTGCCCCTTCTTCGTCCACGAGCAGAAAGGCTTCAATCTCTCCGTCAACTTCTTTAATCCGATTGAGCGATTCGTCTACCAAATCTGCGGCAGTGAGGTCGCCTGACCTCAATCGCTTATGTAACTCCTTGAGTGGCAAACTCAACAATGACATGCGCGTTCTTTCTCCTCCTTTCCTACAAGCACACGAGACTACTCCTCCAGAATGGCTGGCACTTTAAACTGCCCGGCCTCGACATCGGGAGCATTGGACAAAACCTTTTCACGGGGCCATGAAGGGCGTACTTCGTCCTCTCGCAAGACGTTCTGTATCGGCAGCACATGACTGGTCGGCTCTACCTCTTCTGTATCCAATTCGTTTAATTTCCCGGCAAAATCGAGAATGTCACTCAACTGAAGGCTGAACGTCTCAGTTTCTTCCTCAGTGAGCGACAAACGAGCCAGTTCGGCCACGTGCCGCACCTCTTCTTTTGAAATACTCACATTCCCACCTCCATTGTAAAAACACCCTGTCCATAATAATAAACGATTCGACACTGTGAAGCCAGTTTCAACTTGGCCGGTCAGTTTTTTGACACAAACCCCGTCCATTTTTTTTGATTAAATTGACATACTACAGGTGAGAAGACTCTGCCTCGGATGAAAGGGAGATAAGCGTGAAGAGACGATCGAGAAAAGTCGGTATCGTTTTTTATTTATCCGTCATCATCGTCAGTCTGTTTGTCATCTGGGGGATTGTATCTCCCACAAGGTTGGGCGCGACGACATCGACTGCCTTCTCGTACATCACGGAAACGTTCGGCTGGTTTTACTTAGTGGTCACTTTCATTTTTCTCGTGTTTTCCCTATATGCCGCATTCGGTCCCTACGGAAGAATCAAATTGGGGAAAAAGGACGACGATCCAGATTACTCGTACGTTTCATGGTTGGCCATGCTGTTCTCTGCCGGAATGGGAATCGGCCTCGTGTTTTGGGGGGTTGCCGAGCCGATCATGCACTATACCGATCCCCCGGAAGGTGTGACACCGGAAACAGTCGAAGCAGCGCGGACTGGATTGCGTTACACCTTTTTCCACTGGGGCCTGCACCCGTGGGCGGTCTACGCCGTCGTCGGGATGGCACTTGCCTACACACAGTTCCGCAAAGAGGGAGCTGGCTTGATCAGCGCCACATTCCGTCCTTTAATCGGAGATGGCGTGAACGGCCCGATCGGAAAAATAATCGACGTGTTAGCGGCCATCGCAACGGCAGCAGGCGTTGCCACATCTTTGGGACTCGGTGCCATGCAGATCAACGGGGGACTGACACACCTGACTGGCTTGCCGAACAGTGCGGGAACGCAGCTCGCCATCATTGTCGCCGTCACTGCGCTATTCATGATCTCCGCCGTATCAGGGTTAGACCGGGGGATCAAAATGCTGAGCAACGTGAACTTAAGTCTTGCCAGTCTGTTACTCCTGTTCGTACTGATGGCCGGTCCAACCATCTTTCTGATGGACACGTTGACGACGACACTGGGCAGTTACATCGGCAATATTGTCACGATGAGCTTCAGGTTAACCCCGTTTACGGGCAGTGACTGGATTGGAACGTGGACCCTCTTTTACTGGGCTTGGTGGATTGCGTGGGCACCGTTTGTCGGAACATTTATCGCCCGTATTTCCAAAGGGCGGACCATTCGAGAATTCGTCCTAACCGTCATGGTCATGCCGACTTTGCTCGGCGCACTTTGGTTCGCCGTATTCGGCGGTTCCGGATTGCATTTGCAGATGGAAAAAGGCGTCAATCTCGCCAACGTCGTCAACGAGAACATGGAGGCCGCCCTTTTTGTGACTCTCCAACAATTTCCTCTCGGTACGGCCCTCAGTATTCTGGCAACGGCTTTGATTATCACCTTCTTTGTGACTTCAGCGGATTCCGCCACCTTTGTGCTGGGAACGATCACGTCGAAGGGCGGTACTCTCCAGCCTAAAACGTACGTTAAAATTATTTGGGGACTGCTCATCTCAGGAATTGCCGCCGTACTGTTGTTGAGCGGCGGCCTGGAAGGGTTGCAAACCGCTTCCTTCATCGCAGCCCTGCCGTTCTCCATCGTGATGTTGCTCATGGTCGTCTCCCTCAACCGCACGTTGAAATCAGAAGTGGCGAAAGAGCGGCAGAGAGAGAAGTTACGCATTCAAAAATTGGAAGAACTTATCGAGGAAAACATTCAGAACAGTGATCGTTAACTTCCGGGCATCTGAAGAAAACTGTCTCCGGGCGCATATAAACGTTTTGACGACCATTCTGACAACACCGCCCCTTTAAAGATTCCTCAGGCCCACTGCATCCTTTACTATGGAATGAAAGTCAGGTGATGTCGTCTCTAAAGTGAATGTTCAAAAATGTGAAAGTAATTTTTAAAAATTTCAAAGGTCATTTATAATGGAGTCAAGTTATTTGTCCACGAAAGGAGGTCAGAAGTCCGTATGGTAAAAACGCCTGTACACGAAATTATCGCTACCTTGTTGGATTTATTAAACACACCCAGTCCAACTGGCCGAGCAGAGCGCGCCATTCAGTACATCGAACGTCACATGTCTGACTTGAATGTGACGTATGAGCGGACGAACAAGGGCGGACTGACCGTCATCCTTCCGGGAAGCGATCCATCTGTCGGACGTGTGTTAACAGCTCACGTCGATACATTGGGAGCGATGGTGAAAGAGATTAAAGACAACGGACGGCTGAAGCTTTCCAAGATTGGCGGATTCTCTTGGCACTCAGTGGACGGTGAATACTGCACCGTCGAGACACAGAACGGAAAGATGATCACCGGAACGATTCTCGCCACCCACACATCCGTTCACGTATATGACGACGCCAAAAAGCAAAAAAGGTCAACAGACAATATGGAAGTACGCCTCGACCACAAAGTCGAAACGGCCGATGACGTCCGCGCCCTCGGGATTAACGTCGGCGACTTCGTGTCGTTTGCTCCCCGCGCCGAAAAAACAGATACCGGCTTTGTTAAAGGGCGACATCTGGACGACAAAGCGAGCGCAGCCGTGCTCATGGAACTCGTTCGCAGCGTTGTGAGGGAAAATCTGCCTCTCCCGTGTACGACCTACGTCATGTTCAGCACATTTGAAGAAGTCGGTTTCGGTGCCAATGCGGCCATACCAGAACACACACGGGAGTTTTTAGCTGTGGACATGGGGCCATCGGGGACGGACAGGCAACAGACGAATACTGTGTCTCCATTTGCGCCAAAGACGCAAGCGGCCCGTACCATTACGACTTAAGACAAAAATTGGTTCACTTGGCTAAAACGTACGACATTTACTACCAAGTCGATCTTTACCCCCACTATTCTTCAGATGCGAGCGCCGCTGTGAAAGCGGGGTACGATCTCATCCACGGACTTATCGGGCCCGGTGTTGACGCATCCCACGCCTACGAGCGGACCCATGAAGAAGCGCTGGACAACACGTACCGCCTGCTGTACCACTACGTCCAGTCGGAGCCGCTTTAAGGTTTCATCGGGATGAGAATCTGTTTCTACAAGAGAGACATCGTACGGTAAACGCCGTACGATGTCCCAGTCGTCAGTTATCGGCCTGTGCCAGTTTCGCTACTTTTGATGCTTACTCTCAGAACCTGCCTCTGGGCTCTTAATTTTGCCCGTATCCGTGACCAAACCAGGATCTGACGTTTTCCACGAGATAATTAAGCCCCCTTGCTCCAGGGTTCAACAGTTATTACAGCGACAGACTTGGACGGGAGAAAGACGTCGAGACGGTGGCTTTCAATTTTGAAATCCTCAAACACCTCTGGGGTGACGACATTTGGATTTTCAAACGTATTGTGGGCATCTATGTCCTTCCCCGTCAAAATTCGCCCTGTTATGTGACCAAGTTGTTCCGTTCCCCGCAATGCGATGTGAACGTTTGCGCCTGAATCGCAATCCAAGTTACATAGACTTACATGGATGTTCCCCTCACGATCTCTGGAGGCTGAAACACTGATTTGCGGGAGCTCGTAATCCCCGGTATCGATAGGCTGGACCTGCGAAGTGACGGCTAACTTTTTGGCGTCTTGGTGTACTTTGAACATTTCAAACACGTGGTAAGTAGGGGTCACAATCATCTTTGCACCTTTAGTTAAAATCATGGCCTGTAATACATTGATCATTTGTGCGATGTTCGCCATATGTACCCGCTCACAATGATCGTGGAAGATGTTTAATGTGACACCGGCCACTAAAGCATCCCGGATGGTGTTTTGCTGAAAGAGAAAACCGGGATTCGTACCGGGTTCTACATCGTACCAAGCTCCCCACTCGTCAATCACCAGGCCGACTCGTTTAACCGGGTCATACTGGTCCATAATCGTGCTGTGCCTCTTGATCAATTCATCCATGTACAATGCTTTCCGCATTGTAATGAACCACTCGTCTTTCGTAAACCCTGTCGCTGGCCCTTTCTCTTCCCAAACACCTGGTACTGTGTAATAGTGCAGGCTCAGACCGTCCATGAACTGACCCGCTTCCCGCATCAACACTTCAGTCCACCTGAAGTCATCGACATTTGCACCACAGGCGATTTTGTAAATCTTTTGATCGCCGTAATTTCTCACATACGTTTGATACCTTCGATACAGATCGGCATAAAACTCCGGCCGCATGTTGCCGCCACAGCCCCAATTCTCATTCCCTACACCAAAGTACTTCAGCTGCCAGGGCCGTTCTCGCCCGTTGGCTTTCCTCCAATTAGCCATGGGTGACTCGCCATCGAATGTCAGATACTCAATCCATTCCGACATCTCTTGGACTGTCCCGCTCCCGAGATTTCCACAAATGTACGGCTCAGCCCCCAGCAATTCGCACAACAGCATAAACTCGTGGGTCCCGAAATGGTTGTTCTCTACCACGCCGCCCCAATGTGTGTTAACCATGCGCTTTCTTTTTTCCCGGGGTCCCACCCCATCTTTCCAATGGTATTCGTCTGCAAAACAACCCCCTGGCCACCTTATGACAGGTATGTCAAGCCGCTTTAACGCAGTGAGGACATCGTTGCGTATCCCTTTCGTGTTTGGGATAGAAGAGTTTTCTCCAACCCAGATCCCTTCATAAATCCCTCTGCCCAAATGCTCTGCGAAATGACCGTAAATGTAACGGCTAATCGTTGCTTGCTCAATGTCCGCATTCACGACAATGGTATGTTCTCCCATTTTACATCCCTCTTTCCTATGAAATTTCTTGTGACAGCCTGACGGCTTTGTTTCTCGCCAAATACGTGACAAAAGCCGTCAAAAATATGGCGAACCGTACCACGGCCATGGAAAGACACTGAACCAACTCCAGAAACTGATCCAGCTTAAAATCCCGTATTGAATGCTTGTCGACCACAAGAAAGTTCACAATCGAGCCGACAAACACGAACAAACCGAAAAAATACCAACCGCATTCGTCCTTCTCCGTATTTCACGATCCTGCATAAAAGGCACATCCCCCTTTCGCAGCTTGGGTAGCTAGCAAATCGCGTGGCTAATCAGCTTATCCGCCGCCCCATATAAAGTCTGTAAAGAGATATCTTGTAACGGTTAAATATATATGTAGAACCCTTAGTATGGTTGCATACAAATGGAATTTTAAGGGTTTTCCTCATCAATCTCATTAAATACTTTTAAGGAGAACCAAGCCCAAAAATAACTTCCAATACTAAAAGAAAAGAATGGAATCATTCCTGGAATTGATAATGAAATATATATAACTAAAAATAATAATAAAATAATTAATAACGTAGTTTTAATTTTTCCAAAGCCCAATATAAGAGAATTAAAAAAGTGTTTTGTTAATTTATTATTGTAATGAGACATTAATGGAAACACCCATATCCATAAAGCAATATAAATTATTATTACGAAGTAAAATGAAAATATAGAAAAAAAATAAAATACACCGCTAATTTTGTCGAAATGTTGGTAATTTATAAAAAGAATAGACCCAGCCAACAAAAGTAACCATCCTGCACCATTAGATATATAGAAATTATGTAAAAATTCCCTTTTAAAGGTTTTCCAAATTGGTAAGTCAGTTTTTCCATTAATCCAATACATACATACACTCAATGAAGCTACCGTAGCTGGGAACACCCCGAAAACCACCAATCCAAAAATCATAAAAACAAGCCATAATAAATTTAAAAAAGCTAATCTCGTTGTCCAGATAAAAATATTATTTATTTTATTTACAATATGTTGCTCATTCATTGAATCACCTTGAAGCATGAATAAAATAATGCCTAAGCAGGCTTTGTAATCCTGCTTTTTTGTAATGGGGTACTTTCTTTCCCCTTTAAATAAACAATATTTTTAGTTACTTCTCCAACTGTTTGTAAGCTTTCCCAGATAGGGTGTGCCTTGCTCTTTCTCTTTTATGACTCATGTTCTACACGCTAAACACAGTTTTTGGTTTTCGTCGCCCGATCACGTGTTCAATCAATACGCTGGCATCGATCGCCACAGTGTCTTTGGTCTGTATGCAAAGCTGGACGAATGTCAGTCACCGTTTGTGTCACGGCTAACTATTTCAAGTTTTGGGAGACACCTCTTTTTTCGGACTAATTCCCTGACCACACAAGAGCTAACACATATGAAATTCATTTATACTACTTTATCCTTTAATGCTTCCTGTTGTCAGACCTGCAACAAAATACTTTTGAAAAGCGACATATAATATCATTACAGGAACTACGGTCATAATAGAACCAGAAATTAAGATATCATAATTATTTCCATATGGCGTTAATAATGTTGCCAGTCCAATCGGGAGCGTAAAAAGGTCATTTGATCTAATAACTACTAACGGCCAAAGAAAATTATTCCAGCTACTCAGCCCTTGGAAGATTGCCATTGCAGAAAACGCTGGTAACATTAAAGGTGCCATGATTTTAAAGAATATACCATATTCAGTACATCCATCCATTCTAGCAGCATCTATTAACTCAGAAGGTAATCCAAGACAATACTGTCTGAAGAAGAAAACTGAAAATGCAGAAACTATAGAAGGCAATATTACACCAGTATAAGTATTAATTAACTTTAAATCTATCATTAGTTGATATAAGGGGAGCATCATCACTTCAAATGGTATCATATTAATTAATAATACAAGTATAAATATTAAAATTTTACCTCTAAAATTATATACAGCTAAAGCGTAACCAACCATGGATGAGAAAAACAACGATAAAATAATGGTTAAAAAGGTAATAATCAAGCTGTTCCCGTACCACTTCCAATATTGAGTCTCTTGAGTAAATATGTATAAATAATTATCTAAAGACAGTTGATCCCAATCAATTGAAAAAGAGATACCGTTTCTCATTAATTCTGTTGATGGTTGGAAGGAAGATATCAAAAGGCTAATAAGCGGAAATAATGATAACACACAAGCAATAATTAATAATATATTGATCGCCGATGATGTAACAATGTTGCGAGATTTGTTCATTTATTTATCCCCCCTCTTAAATGAACCAGACATAATGAGGTAAACTAAACTTACAACAAATATTAATATCAGGACAATAACTCCTACAGCAGCTCCAAAACCTAAATTGTTTTTTTGTATTCCTTCTCTATACAAGTAAACGACTAAGGTTAGGCCTATATCGCCAGGTGAATTTGCTTCCCACAATACGTAACTTTCTTCAAAAACCCTAAAACCGCCAATTATACTTATCGTTACTACAAAAGTAATAATTGGTTTTAATTGAGGAAGAGTTATATGCATAAACTTTTGAAAGGAATTTGAACCATCTATTTCCGCTGATTCGTAGAGCTCATGAGGTATGTTTTGCAAACCTGCTAAAAAGTACATAATATTTACTCCCATCCAACGCCAAGAAGCTATCAGTACCATAATAAACATACCTGACCAGCCAGTACTTAACCAATTAAATGGTTCAAAACCTAGAAAGCTTACTATTTGATTCGCGATAGCCTTATCTGAATCCGCAAATACTAATCTGAATATTATCCCTGCTACAATAGTTGAAGTAAGAGCCGGAATAAATAAAGCTGACCTATAAAAGGTCCTAAATTTTATTAACTTAGAGTCTAGAAAAACGGCCAGTATTATTGGGATTACCGTTAATATTGTTATTGTTAAGACGGTGTATACTAATGTGTTTTTTAATGCAACAAAAAAGGTCGGATTAAATACACTTTCATAATTCGACAATCCTATAAATTCTATTTGCCCAGGTAGGATTTTTTGGAAACTCATAACAAAAGCTTGAATGGCTGGGTATAAAGTAAGAAGTAAAAATGATACGATAAACGGTAGAACAAAAACATACGGTGCTACTTTTTTTGAATTCAGTATGGATAATAATGTAAATGAATTCTTTTTGCTTTCAGTTTCAAACGTCACCGTCTTCCCCCCAATGCGCTTTTGTCGATTAAAATCGGTTTATCCACACATATGTATAATTTCTAAGTAACTATATGTTCGGAATATTCGGAATACAATGCAAGGCCATGCGTGATTTGCACAGTCTTCCGAGATCTGTTAAAATTCCATCCGAGTATTTTTTCAATGTTAGCAACTTGTGTATAATGCTGACGCCGCAAATTCCCGAGAAGACACGTACTTGGGAATTCTTCTAATTTCTATATATTGCTAAGACACATATTCAAAAATCAACAAAACGTCACTATTTTAAAAACTTAGAGGAGGGGCAGAGCCTAAGTCTACCCCGTTTCTCAACTACTGCCCCATAATTTCTTTAACATTATCGGCCGTTTGTTTTAAAGCTTCTTCTGGATCTTGTGCATTTTCCCTAATTACATTATGCATGACATTAGATTCAATTTCTGATAAAACATCAGGTGTAAATTCTGTTATATTCACACTACCTATACGATCTTCCGCCTCAAGTAAAATGTCAAAAATCCCATCATGAAAATATTCATAGTATTCATTATCTTCTTCCATAATCGGATCTTCCAAAGCATCCCAACGGTACGGGTCAAATCCTAGCTCTGTCCATAGTCGAATATTGCCATCTTTAGACAATTTAGAAAAGTACAGAAATTCTTTTGCAAGTTCTACACTTTCACTTTGGTTCGTTATCGCTGTACCTGTTCCACCCATAGGCGCCGAGACATTGTCAGAATCTTCCCAAGCTGGCATTAATCGTATTTCCATTTTGCCTTTGAGGTCTGGCATGTATTCGGTAAAATCCTTCATATAAAATAATGGAATTATTAGTGACGCCTGACCGCCATTATTCATAAATCCATAGAACTCTTCATTATGGTAATTACCGCCAGGAGCGACTTCTGCGATCCCATATTTGTTCACCCAATCATTAATAAAACTTAAGGTGTCAATATTTGTATCATTATCCAATGTCAAATTTCCGTTCTCGTCAAAAAAGTCAGAACCCTTTTGTACAATAAACGGCCATATAGAATACCAGTTAATCGCTACTGTAGTCATTGGCTTCCCAGTAGTTTCTACTACTTTCTTTCCTGCTTCGACATAGTCATCCCAAGTTGCAATTGAATCAATATCAACTCCAGCTTCATCCATAATTTCTTTATTGTAATAAACCACTGTAGCACCTAAATGTGTGGGAGCGCCATAATAGTTCCCATCTTTCTCATAAATTCTTAGTCTTTCAGGAATAAAACTATCTATTTCCGGTTCAATGATATCATTAAGCGGAACCAACTGAACTTCACCTTTTAGGAAGTTCGAAAATTTGGCTATTTCTATATCAACTATATCAGGTGCACCCTCTCCAGATTGTAAAGCCATCAGTAAATTATTATGCATTTGATCAAATGGGTACGTTTCCACTTTTAGATTGATCTGTTTTTCAGGATTTTCTTGATTCCATCTTTCTGCAGCGTTTTCAAAAAAGTCTGCGTGAGTGCCTGCAAAAGTCCAAAATGTTAATTCAGTTCCTTCAGCTCCCCCTTCTTCTGTTTTATCAGCTTCATTAGAACCACCACAAGCCCCCAGTAAAAATACCAACATAGTTATAGCAGCAAAAGTCAGAAGCGTCCTCCCCATAACTGCACCTCCATCATTTTTCCGAACAATTTTCGTACGATACTTGTACGTATAACATTTTCTTTTTTTATTATATATTATCAATATTTTCCTTTCAAGCTCAAAGAAAGTTTTTACGGCTATAAAATTATACGTACAAATTTCTACTCAAATTCCCAAAAAATATTAGGTGTACCGGTGGTGCAACACATAAATGGTACAAGAGTCACGCAAATGTTCCCGTGCTGACCGATTACGTGTCAGTCTGTATTTTTTACCGCAGTTCGATCTTCCCTCGTTTGTCACAAGGACTGGAACGTCAATTAACGTGTTGTCACCCTACATCCTGATAGTTTGCCACTATATCAGTTTCAGCAGTACTCCAGCCAACACAACTAGTCCGTACATAATAACGCCCTTATCGGGATTTATCCATAGATTGGTACAGATGTAGATTCATTGTTTTACTTATACAACCACCCCCTCCACTGTCTTTTCTGATCGTCAGATAGCCGCTATCTCCTCTTGTGTATACATCTTGCCCGTTTACTACGGCAGTTGCTGTACCCAGTACGGGACGCGTATACGAACGGTGAGCATCTCGTCGTTCGATTGCTCAAAACGTAACGTCGTCTGTCTTATCAGATTCCGGAAAGGAGGTATTTTGTATCACTTTAATGTCCCCATTTCCGATCTCTAATTGAGAGGCAATAAATAAATTAACGTACAGTTGATCTTGTTCTACGTAATAAATGTTTCTTGTATAGCGGGTAGGTTTCTCCATTTAAAATCTTATTTTCTACCCGATCCTGCACCTTTTACCCATAGACCACCTCATTCCACTTAAGCTCGTTGCGAAATGCGTGCCGACGTGTGTCTTTGTCAATGACGACACATTCGATGCCAGCCATGTCCGCCCAGTCGATAAGCTGCTCAGTAGTCACCCTGTACGAGAAACACGTGTGGTGGGCCCCACCCGCCACAATCCAACACTCAGCCGCCTCGCTGAGGGAGGGCGCCGGTTTCCACAACACGCGCGCCACCGGGAGCTTCGGCATGGCGCACTCAGGCTGAACGGCATCGACCTCGTTAACGAGCAATCTAAAGCGGTTCCCCATGTCGACGAGGGATGCATTTAACGCCGCACCACTTTTCCCGTCAAAGACGAGGCGGGCCGGATCTTCTTTGCCACCTATTGAGAGGGGATGCACTTCCACCCTCGGCTTCGTGGCCGCGACAGTCGGGCATACCTCCAGCATGTGCGAGCCGAGTACGAGCTCGTTGTCCGGTTCAAAGTGGTACGTGTAATCTTCCATGAAGGACGTGCCTTCGTTGTCCGCCAGTATTTTCATCATGCGGACGAGCGCTGCTGTTTTCCAGTCGCCCTCGCCGCCAAAACCGTACCCTTCCGCCATTAAACGCTGGACGGCAAGCCCCGGCAGCTGCTTCATGCCGTGCAAATCTTCAAACGTGGTCGTAAAAGCTGTAAACCCCCCTTCCTGCAGAAAAGCTTTCAAACCGAGTTCGATCCTGGCTTGTTCGCGTACGGAGTCGCGCACTGCACCTTCTTTAAGCCCTTCCGGTGCAATGTCGTACTGTTCAGCATACTCGTCCAGTAACGCATTGACTTCCGCTTCTTGAATGTCGTTGATCCTCTGTACGAGGTCCCCGACTCCGTAGCCGTTAATCGACCAGCCGAACTGAATTTGAGCCTCGACTTTGTCCCCTTCTGTGACGGCCACTTCCCGCATGTTGTCACCAAAACGGGCCACTTTCAACTGTTTGCCTTCCACATAGGCAACGGCCACACGCATCCAGCCTCCAATCCGCTCCCGGACAGCCTTACTCTTCCAATGGCCAACGACCACTTTGCGCCTGACATTCATGCGGCTTCCGATGAATCCGTACTCGCGGTCTCCGTGGGCGGACTGGTTTAAATTCATAAAATCCATATCGATACTGCTCCACGGAATGTCCCGGTTAAACTGGGTGTGGAGATGAAGCAGCGGTTTTTGTAGCGCAGAGAGGCCGGCGATCCACATTTTGGCCGGAGAGAATGTGTGCATCCAGGTGACGATGCCAGCACACTTTTCATCGCGGTTTGCATCGAGGCAAAGCCTCAATATCGCATCTGGCTCCGTTAACACAGGCTTGAATGCGATGGGAAAAGGGATGGACGAGTCGGCATTGAGCCCGTCGATCACCTGTCTGGCATGGGCCTCAACTTCCTGAAGGGTTTCTTCCCCGTACAAGTGCTGACTTCCTGTCACAAACCAAAATTCATACGGCTTTAACGCTATCACACAAGTTCCTCCTCTAGGTTGTTCGGATTAATAGGTTTAAAAACTATAAATATACCTATCTTGGTCGTACAAGTAAATAGACTAAAAAATGGCACGTACGTCTGACCAGCACAACTTCCTCCAAAACCGCCAATCAGCCCCTCTTTTCCTTTTGTCCGTAGTAGGCATTTGCCCCATGCTTGCGCAAATAGTGTTTATCCAGCAAACACTGGCTGATGGGGCGGACGTCCGGGTTCAGCTGATACGTGATGAACGCCATTTTAGCCGCTTCTTCCAGAACGACCGCATGGTGCACCGCCTGCTGGGCGTCCTCTCCCCAGCAGAACGGTGCGTGGTTTTTCACGAGGACACCCGGCATCGCCGTCGGGTCCAACCCGTTTTTCTGATACGTCTCGACGATCACACGCCCGGTCTCCAACTCGTAGTTTGTCTCAACTTCCCTTTCCGTCAACTCCCGGGTACACGGAATCTCTCCGTAAAAATAGTCGGCATGAGTCGTCCCCAGAGCAGGGAGCGGAAGGCCAGCTTGGGCCCAACTGGTAGCCCACGGCGAATGGGTATGCACAATTCCGCCAATGTCAGGAAACGCACGGTACAAGGCTAAATGGGTGGGCGTATCGGAAGACGGCCGCAAGTCTCCTTCGACGACCGTTCCATCAAGGTCGACGACTACGAGGTCTTCTGCCGTCATCTCGCCGTACTCGACGCCACTCGGTTTAATCACCACGTATCCTGTTTCCCGGTCGATTCCACTTACGTTTCCCCACGTAAAGGTCACGAGCCGATACTTCGGAAGGGACAGGTTCGCTTCTAACACTTCCGCTTTCAACTGTTCTAACACGGTTCGTTCACCTTCTGTTCTGAAGCTTCCCGTTTAAGGCGCTTCAATGTCTTCATCACGTCGTTGCTCCCGCGCCCGAAGTAGTCGTACAGCGTCGCGTATTCCCGGTACAACTGGTCGTAAACAGGTACGTGCTCCGGTTGTGGCCGGAAGACTTCGTCTTTCAGTTTCGCCATGTCCTGGGCGGCCTCGGTAATGCTGTCGTAGCCGCCCCTCTCTTTGCCGGCCGCCACAGCGCCGAACATGGCAGCCCCTAACGCCGGCGCCTGGGGAGAGGCGGAGATTTTGATCTCCATGTTCAAAACATCGGCGTAAATCTGCATCATCAGCGGATTTTTTTCGGCGATGCCCCCGCAGGCGTACACCTCGTTGACGGGAACGCCGGCCTCCCGAAAGGTTTCCACAATCATGCGCGTGCCGTAGGCGGTGGCCTCCATGAGGGCGCGGTAAATGTCTTCCGGCCTGGTCCAGAGCGTCGCTCCGATGAGCAGGCCCGTCAAGTCGGCGTCGACCAGCGTGGAACGGTTGCCGTTCCACCAGTCCAAGGCGAGCAAACCGCTTTCACCGGCGCTGAGACGACTCGCTTTTTCTGTCAACAGCTGATGGATCCCGATGCCTTTGGCTTCAGCTTCTTGCATGTAACGCTCAGGAACGGCGTTTTTAATCAGCCACTCGAAGTGATCCCCGACGCACGCCTGGCCCGCCTCATAGCCGAAGTAACCGGGGATGACGCCGTCTTCGACGACACCGCACATCCCGGGGACGACTTTTTCGTCTTCCCCGAGTAAGACGTGACAGGTGGACGTGCCCATGATCATGAGCAGTTTCCCCGGTTCGGTGATACCGACGGCCGGTACGGAGACGTGGGCATCGACGTTGGCGACGGCGACAGCGGTCCCCGGATTCAAGCCGGTAAGCTTCGCCGCCTCCTCCGTGATTTCTCCAGCCTTTGTGCCGATGGGGTAAATCGTTTCGCTCAATTTCTCCTCCACGACATGTTCCAGCCGCGGGTCCAGGGCCTTAAAGAATTCCCGGGAAGGGTAACCTTCTCGTTTGTGCCAGATCGCTTTGTACCCCGTCGCACAACTGTTCCGCTTGATGACGCCAGTCAGTTGGGAGACGACCCAATCCCCGGCCTCGAGCATGTGGGCCGACGCTTCGTATACGTCGGGGGCCTCGTTTAAGATCTGCCAGATTTTCGGTATGAGCCATTCCGATGAAATCTTACCCCCGTAGCGCTTTAAAAAGGCCTCGCCCCTTTCTTCTGCAATGGCGTTGAGGCGGTTGGCCTCGTCCTGGGCGGCGTGGTGTTTCCACAGTTTGACGTAGCTGTGGGGGTTGTGCCGGAAGGCTTCTGTCATGCAGAGGGGGGTGCCGTCGGCATCAACTGGTAGCATCGTACACGACGTAAAATCAATGCCGATCCCGATGACGTCGTCCTTAGACACACCCGATTGCTGGAGCAGTTCAGGAATGGTCTTCTGTAAGACTTCCAAGTAGTCAGCCGGGTGCTGCAGGGCCCAGTCCTCTTCCAGTTGGGTGACACCGTCCGGCAGCACATCATCGATGACGCCATGGGGATAAGCTTTTACCGCGGTCGCGACTTCACTTCCCGTCCCTACTTCGACGAGGACGGCCCGGCCGGACTGGGTCCCAAAATCGACGCCAACAGTGTATGTCGCCATGTACATCCTCCTTGCATCCATCACTTAATCGCTTTCATAAACGGCAGTGATAGACAGTTATTTAAGCGTGCCCTTTCTTTCACTGTCATTTAATTGCAACTTGTACGTATGACTTCACTATTATTGTAGCATCCTTCTATATTTTTTCAACAGGTTTTTTATTGTTTATTTTCATTTAACCTTTTACCCCGCCGACAGTGAGGCCGGATATGAAGTAACACTGGAAAACAGCGATCGGCGCGATAACTGAGGGCAAGACGACGGCCGCATACGTGTCAATTAAGTTTAAAGCGGTCATCAACCTAAATAGCGGTAACATCAGTATTTCAAAGGGAACCATTAAGATAAAGAGCACTGCGACAAACACGAGGTTTCGCCCCCGGAACTGATAGACAGCGAGGGCATATCCGACCATCGATGAGAAAAACAAGCACAGTACTGTCACAATCAGCGTAATGAAAAGGCTGTTCACGTACCATCTGAGATAGATACTGCTGTAAAAAGGTAAATATAGTTGTCCAAGCTCAGCAGTTCCGGCTGCAGCGTCAGATTGAGACTGAATCGCACCAATTCAGTCGAAGGCTTAAACGATGCCAAAAGCCAGCAGAACAAAGGAAACAATGCAATCAGCGCCAGAATGCTGAACAATGCCGTCAGCAAAGTTGAAGTTTCCTCCTTTTCCAGTACTCCCGTTAAACTTACTGCAATAAATTCTGCCAATTTTGCAAGTTGTATCGGGCACCTTGAGATGCCCGACACGACGTGTTAAGTTTTCTTAAGTCTAATCACGTTCCAGGACAGTTTCGGAAGATGGGCTGTCAATATACCGTCGTTCACTTCCGACACACCGCGGTTGTGCGGTTTCACCGGTTCTTCTTTCGCTGTATTCACCGCCTTGACGTCGTCATGTTCCAGCACAATGTGTTCGGTTAGGCCGTAGGCGTCAAAACTCCTCGCGTCACACTCCAACAACAGACTGCCTTCCAGGTCCCGGTTGACGGCGAAAATCGTCAGTTCTTCCCGTTCTTCGTCATAGACGGCCGCCGATTCGAGGTAAGGGACATCTGTAAAATCCTCGCTGTCGTACACGGGGGAGTTTACGACCGGGCGGAGGGCTGTTCCGCGCCCGTAAAGGGAGGCGTGCATGTACGGGTAGAAAATGGTCTGCCTCCACGCCGGACCGCCGTTTTCAGTCATGATCGGTGCGATTACGTTGACGAGCTGGGCCAGACACGCAATTTTCACACGGTCAGCGTGTTTGAGCAGCGTCGTCAACATGCACCCGACCAACAGGGCGTCTTCAAACGTGTACCGGTCTTCCAAGAGCGGAGGCGCCACGGACCAAGGCTCAATCGCCTGATCTTGTTGATTGGAGTGGTACCACACGTTCCATTCGTCAAACGAAAGGTGGATCGTTTTCTTGCTTCGTTTTTTCGCTTTTACGTAGTCGCACGTCGCAATTACTGAACGGATAAAGGCGTCCATGTCCAGCGATTTGGCCAAGTAGTTCGCAGTGTCGCCACTTCGGTTTCCGTAGTAAGTATGTAATGAAAGGTAGTCCACGTATTCATACGTGTGGTCGAGTACCGTCGCCTCCCACTCCGGGAAAGTCGGCATTTGCGAGTTGGAACTGCCGCACGCTACCAGTTCAATGTCCGGGTCGACCCACTTCATGACTTTAGCCGCCTCGCACGCGATGCGTCCGTATTCTTCTGCGGTTTTGTGGCCGATTTGCCACGGACCGTCCATCTCATTGCCTAAACACCACGTTTTAATATTGTGCGGTTCTTTGTACCCGTGAGAAACCCTGAGGTCGCTCCAGTACGTTCCCTCCGGGTGGTTGCAGTATTCGACCAAATGCCTTGCGGCGTCGATTCCCCGCGTTCCCAAGTTGACGGCCATCATCGCTTCCGTCCCAACGGCCCGACACCACTCCATAAATTCATTCGTCCCTACTTCATTCGTCTCAACGCTTTTCCACGCGAGATCCAGTTTGCGGGGGCGTCTGTCCACCGGTCCTACTCCGTCCTCCCAATCGTAACCCGAGACGAAATTCCCGCCGGGATACCGTACGATCGGCACATCGAGTTTGCGCACCAGTTCCATCACATCTTGGCGAAATCCCCGTTCGTCAGCTGTAGGATGCCCCGGTTCGTATATGCCTCCGTACACGGCCCTCCCCAAATGCTCAATGAACGACCCGTAGATCCGGTCATCAACCGGAGCAATCTGGTACTGCTTGTCAACCGTCATTGTCGCTTTGCGTTTCCCCATCACGATTCTCCTCTCCTATCGTTTTTAACGGCTTAAAGCGTCTCTTGCGCGTCTTTCACCTCCTAACATTAATATATATATTAATTATTAATTATTTTATTTACATAGTCATTTTAGTTTTTTTATGCAATGTTGTCAATCGTCTCCCACTTAAATATTGTTTATTCAAGAAGCACTATGTTAATATTTATGTTAATTATTGATAATGGAGGAATGGTCGTTGGAAATCGACATATCCGAGCGCAGCCTGCCTGTCTTTGAAGCGTTGGCCAGCAAAGTCCGGCTTGACGTCATCCATTTACTCGCCAGACGGCCCATGAATGTCAAAGAGCTGGCCCAAACACTCGGACTGAGCAGCGCGATTATGACGATGCACATCAGAAAGCTAGAGGGAGCTAACATCATTCGGACTGAGTTGAGACCTGGAAAAGGCGGCAGGCAGAAAATGTGTTTTTTAAACGCGCACAAGATTGAAATCTTGTTTCCAGACCTGACCCGCGACACGCGAAAATACCATCAAACCGATGTTCCTGTCGGCCACTATTCGGATTTTGACGTAAAGCCGACCTGCGGTTTGGCCACAGCTGATAAAGTCATCGGCACGTTTGACGACCCCCGCTGCTTTATGTTGCCTGAAAGAGTGGATGCGAAAATTTTGTGGCTTGGACAGGGGTTTCTCGAATACAAAGTTCCTAATTACTTGTTGCGATCAGAGATTGCTGAAGAGTTGGAAATTTCGATGGAATTATCTTCGGAAGCTCCCTTTTCCAACAGCAACTGGCCGTCAGACATCTCGTTTTTTTTCAACGGCGTGTACTTAGGGAAGTGGACGAGCCCCGGGGATTTCGGAGGTTACCGGGGTCGCTACACGCCGGATTGGTGGGATATCAACATCAACCAATACGGGTTAATGAAAATATTAAGAGTGAAGAAAGACGGATGTTTTCTAGACGGGGAAAAAATTTCGGATGTTACGTTGGATCAAGTAGACGTGGAAAAACAACAGTGGACATTCCGCATCGCCGTTTTGGAAGACGCCGAACACATCGGAGGGCTCACGCTGTTCGGTTCGAATTTCGGAAACTACGACCAAGATTTGCGCTTCCGCCTGTATTATACGAAACGGAACTGAAACGGCACTTCCTTCGAAGCAGCGAAAGAAGTGCCTCCACGTGCTCCTTCTATTTCGTATGAACCACTTCACCCATCTCTCGCGTCGAGTGCCGGATGACGAGTTCCGGCGTGTACACCTTTGAGTGGCTGAACGTCTCGTCGCCTCCGTCTTCTATTTGGGACACGATCCATTTGGCCGCTTGAATCCCCATGTCCATTTTGGGATGGGTGACGGAAGTCAATTTCACTTCCGTCGCTTCGGTCAAATGGGAATCATCGTACCCCACAATGGACAGATCTTCCGGAACTTTCAATCCAAGCTCCCGCGTCACATGCAACACGTTGAGAGCAATTTCGTCATTGTAACAGACAATGCCCGTCGGCCTGTTCGGCGACCGGAGCAACGCCCGCACTTCATCGACCGTTTTTTCGTCCCGGTTTTCCGTCGTATACGTAATGACCATGTCAGAAAAAAAGGGCAGGTGATGCTCCCGGATGGCGCGAAAGAAACCTTTCATTCTGTTCACGCCTTGCAAGTCATCGTTTTTAAACAAACCGAGTAACCGTTTGTGCCCCAGCTTGATTAAATGTTCTGTCGCGATATATCCCCCGTGCTCATCGTCCAATATGATGTGCGGCGGACTGATGCTCTGATAAAACTGGTTAATCATTAAGTACGGAATTTCGTTTTGCTCCAAGTTTAAGTAGTAATTGAGATTCGGGTTGTCACTGGCACTCTTTGTCGGTTCGACAATGAGGCCGTCGATATTTCGGCTCAACATGTTCTCCAGGCACTGTTTTTCCTTTTCGATGTCATTGTCCGTACTGGCGACGATGAGGGAGTACCCTTCCTCGGACAAGTGCGATTCGATTCCACGAATAATGGACGGGAAAATGTACTCCGAAATATACGTCGTAATGACACCGATATTTTTCTCGGAGCCGCCGTGTTTTATTTTTTTAAAGCGGTGAGTACAATACGTTCCAGATCCTTGTTCCCGGTACAGCCAGCCTTCGTGGACTAAATCCCCGACGGCCCTCCGCACCGTATGACGGCTCACTTCAAATATTTTCATTAATTCATTTTCCGAATAAATTTTCTCTCCTGGCTTTACTTTCCCTTGTAAAATCCACGTTTTGATCGTGTTTTTAACGACTTTGTACTTGGCGTCTGCCCGCATGCCATCCATCCTTCACACATTAAGGTTACATTAACTTGTACGTATAATTATCCTTATTATAAATGATTAAAATTCACTTGTCATGTTAACCTCTTTGAGCGCTTCTCTAAAAAATGCCGCTCGGCGCCTTCAAGTAAAAGATTACACCTACCGTAGAACTCGTCTGCCTCGTTTCTATGTTAATATCTAAATAAAAAGATTAGCGAAGACAGGAGTTGGTACAATTGAATACCCACGACATTGACTACAGCATCGTGGGCGATGACATGCAGTTCGTTGAAATCGAACTGGACCCCGGAGAGACGACTGTCGCTGAAGCCGGATCACTCATGATGATGGAAGACGGGATCGAGATGGAAACGATCTTCGGCGACGGATCCTCTAAAGAAAAGGGCTTTATGGGTAAACTTCTCAGTTCGGGCAAACGGTTGTTAACTGGTGAAAGCTTATTTATGACGACGTTCACCAACCGCGGAACGGGAAAAAAGCATGTGTCATTCGCCGCACCGTATCCGGGAAAAATTATTCCGATGGATTTGTCTGAGTTGGGAGGCAAAGTGATCTGTCAGAAAGATGCCTTTTTGTGTGCAGCCAAGGGCGTGTCCATCGGCATCGATTTTCAACGCAAACTGGGAACAGGGTTTTTCGGCGGCGAAGGGTTTATTATGCAAAAATTAGAAGAGGATGGCCTGGCGTTCATACATGTCGGTGGAACGACGAAACGATTGGATTTAGGCCCTGGTGAGATGATCCGAGTGGATACGGGATGTCTGGTCGCGCTGACCCGCGAGGTTGACTACGGCATCGAGATGGTATCTGGGATCAAGACGGCCTTGTTCGGCGGAGAAGGTCTGTTTTTTGCCACATTAAGAGGCCCTGGCAGCGTGTGGGTACAGTCCTCCCCTTCAGCCGACTGGCCAGCCGCGTCTTCAGCGCGATGCCGGAAGTGCCCGGAGGAAGTGACAAAGGGGAAGGCAGCGTGTTAGGCACTGTGTTTGATAAACTTGGCGGGCGGTAGGCGACCCTTCACACCTTTCCATCACCGAAGCTGACTTAGCCAAAAACCGAACTTTCTCCAAAAAACCCCCGTATCAGCACTTTGCAATTCCGTTTGAAAGAAGTATAATGGGAATGCTGTGAAACGAGGGGTCGCTTATGCATATGAAATGGATGGCCAAATGTGACATAATAGAACCGCCCGATGTACGGGGCGGTTCTTCCGATTTGTTTCGCCTGTGCAACATTATGTGGTCACGGCATCATTTTTTCCTTTCTCAACAACTGTCCGTCCGAGGTGAGTGGGATGCGGCCAGCCCGTGTGGCCTCGCTGTCCATTATCAGTAACACCTTTGTGGTGCTGTTAAAAATCGTCGTCGGTCTGTTAACGGGCTCTGTCGCCATTCTGTCCGAGGCGATTCATTCCGGACTCGACCTCATGGCGTCCGTCATCGCCTACGTTTCTGTGCGAACATCCCACCAGCCCCCGGACCGGACACACCCCTACGGACACGGCAAAATCGAAAACGTCTCTGGAACGATTGAAACGTTGCTCATCTTTGTAGCCGGGATCTGGATTATCGTAGAGTCGGCAGAAAAAATTCTCCATCCGGAGCCCATCCGCATGCCGTTCCTCGGAATTTCTGTCATGCTGATCGGCGCCTTGGTCAATTGGCTCGTGGGGCGCAAAATCCGGCGTGTCGGGGAAGAGACGAAATCTGTCGCGATGAAATCCAACGCCTTGCATTTAATGACGGACGTTTACACCTCGCTCGGTGTCGCGGCCAGTTTAACTCTCGTCAGTTTTACTGGATTCTACTTTCTCGATCCACTCATCGCCATCGGGATCGCCCTGTTTATTATGAAAGAAGCAGTTCAACTGGGAAAAGAGTCGTTTATGCCCCTTTTGGATGCCAGCTTGACAGGGAAAGAGCGGGAACAAATCAACCGGATTATCCAACATTACGCCGATGAGTACATTGAATATCACAATTTGCGTACCCGCCGTTCAGGCGCTGAAGAACACGTCGACCTTCACCTCGTCGTCCCTTCAGACAAAAGCGTCGATGAAGCCCACAACCTGTGTGACCGGATTGAAGCGGACATTCGACGTGTCTTTCCAAAAGCTCAAGTGCTCATCCACATTGAACCGGAGTCGGAGCGGAAAGACAAATAGCCGTCCCGATAACGGCCGGTCGGCACGGCTTTTCAAAACGACTTGCCCAACACTGACCGTCATGTGACATCACAGCGCCAGCAAAAGCCGTGGAACGATGATCTCGGGACAACATCCCTTTTAACTTCTACAAGTGGCAACGAGTATTTACCGGCACGGGAGTACAACGGCCGTGACGTGCTACAGCAGGGCTTAGCCCTAAACTAAAACAACGTATTAAAGTTGGTAAACAAGTGGTACACGTACCAGATGCCGTTCCCTAAAAACACGAGAAATGTCACATAAAATGATACGTTTAACACGTTTTCTAACCATTCTTTACGGTCTTGATCACCTTTTTTTACGACGTGGACGACGAGGACGGCGGCTGCCAGAAGGAAAAGCACGACAAACGTCGTGCACAAAAGTGTAACGTGCAGTTGGGCTGTGCCAAGGTCCATTTCACCGACAGCGTGTAACGTTCTCACGGGATGCGCCCACAATTCGGCCGGCGAAACAGCCAGGACGGCAAAAGTCCCCACAAACAGCAAAACAGAGCTGATGACGGCGATGAGCAGTGACACAATGATAATTCCCAATCCCCTTTTTCCCCCCTCGCCACTCGCACTGTCATTATTTTATTACAACCGCGGATGGATTAAAACCATTCCGCCTGCTCGCCGCACGTCCGTTCAGTTTATTTACGCCTCCAACTCCTTCAACACGTCCATCAACTTTTCCTCATCCCACACTTCAATCCCCAGTTTTTGCGCTTTGGCCAATTTAGAACCAGCTTTTTCCCCGGCGATGACGAGGTCTGTTCGTTTGCTGACGCTGCCGGTGACATTGCCGCCGAGGGCTTCGATTTTGGCGGAGGCTTCTTTGCGCGACCAGTTTTGCAAAGTTCCGGTCAGGACGACGGTCTTTCCGCTAAACGGACTGTCTGACACCGCCTGTTCCGAACGCGGTCCTCTGTATGTGAAGTTCACACCGGCTTTACGCAACTTTGCCAACGTCTGTTTCACTTCCGGCTGTTGAAAATACGTGATGATGCTGTCGGCGATCTTCGGGCCGATGCCTTCCACGGCCAGCACTTGCTCGTAATCGGCCTGCTCTAGTGTGTCGAGGTCGCCGAATTCCTGGGCGAGAATGCGGGCCGCCTTAGCCCCGACAAAGCGGATGCCCAGACCGAAAATCAGTTTCTCCACTGAATTTTCTTTGCTTTTCTCTATAGCCGCCAAAAGATTATCTACCGACTTCTCTGCCATGCGCTCCAACTGTAACAGCTCATCCCGCTGAAGGTAGTACAGATCGGCCACGCTGCGGACAAGGCCTTCGTTAAACAGTTGGGTGACCACTTTTTCTCCCAGTCCATCGATATTCATCGCATCCCGGGAGACGAAGTGGATAATGCCTTCCCGGGTCTGGGCCGGACATTCGGGGTTGATGCACCGGAGGGCTACTTCTTCTTCCAGGTGGACGAGTTCACTGCCGCATTCCGGACATTCATCGGGCATGTGGTACACTATTTCTTCGCCTGTCCGCCGTTCGGGGATCGATTTGATCACTTCCGGAATGATATCCCCTGCTTTTTTCACGACGACGTGGTCCCCGATACGGATGTCTTTCTCCCGGATGAGGTCTTCGTTGTGCAAAGACGCGCGCTGTACAGTCGTCCCCGCCAACGTCACCGGTTCCAACACAGCCGTCGGTGTCACGGCCCCTGTCCGACCGACGTTCACTTCAATGGCTCGGACAATCGTCACCGCTTCTTCCGCAGGAAACTTGTAGGCGATGGCCCAGCGCGGACTCTTCGCCGTCGTCCCCAGCTGTTCCTGTATCGAGAAATCGTCCACTTTCACCACAATGCCGTCGATGTCGTAATCGAGTTCGGCACGCCGTTCCCGCCAACTTTCCACGTACGCGATGACTCCGTCAATGGACTCCACTCGCCTCCGTTCGGGGTTGACTTTAAATCCGAGGCGAACCAAATAGTCGAGCATTTCCCATTGGGTGCCGATACCGTGTCCGGTCGTATCTCCCACACTGTACATGAACACACTGAGGGCCCGTTCGGCCGCAATCTTCGGGTCCAGTTGGCGCAGTGAACCGGCGGCGGCGTTACGCGGATTGGCGAACAGGGATACGCCCGCTTTTTCCCGCGCTTCGTTCAGGCGGACGAACTCCTTTTTTGGCAAGTACGCTTCCCCCCGCACTTCGATGTCTACAGGTTCCTTCAAGCGCAGCGGTATGGCCGGAATCGTCTTTAAGTTTTGGGTTATATCTTCACCCGTCGTACCGTCACCACGCGTAGCCCCCAGTGTCAGCCGTCCGTTTGTGTATCGAAGTGAAATTGCCAGCCCGTCAATTTTCAGTTCGCACGTGTAGGCCATGTCGCCGCTTACCCCGGCCGCCCGCTTCACCCGCCGGTCAAAGTCCCGCAGTTCCTGTTCGTCGAAGGCGTTGCCGAGACTGAGCATCGGGGTGTCGTGCTCCACTTTCTCGAAGTACGGGAGAGGCTCACCGCCGACCCGTTGGGTCGGGGAGTCCTCGGTTACGAGATCGGGAAAAGCCTTCTCCAATCGCTCCAATTCGCGCATCAGTTGATCGTATTCCGCATCCGAAATGACGGGATCGTCTAATACGTGGTAGCGGTAATTGTGCTCCTCGATCGTTTCTCGCAGCTGGACGATCCTTTTTTCTGCTTCGGATCTGTTCACCTTGCTTTCCTGCCTTTCTCACTGTAAGTCGTATCGCGTCGTCACACTTTTTCAATCGGGGCGAAGCGAGCGAGGAATCGCTTGACGCCCTTCGGTGCCGAAAAGGCGATATCCAACTCGACATCGTCACCGTCTCCCGACACTTTGACAACCGTCCCTTGCCCAAATGTGCGGTGTCTCACTCTGTCCCCCACCTGCCAGTCCCCGGGAGAAGCCGTCGGCTGATGCAGCCTCCGCGGTTTCAACAGCGGTTTTGACCTGTTCGTCTGAGCTGAAGTTTTGTCCACGTCGCGAATGTAGTCTTCCGGAATTTCTTTTAGAAACCGGGAGGGAGGATTCATCATCGTTCTTCCGTACAGTGTCCGCGAATGGGCGCGGGTGAGGGAGAGGCGTTCTTTGGCACGGGTGATGCCGACGTAAGCGAGTCGCCTTTCCTCTTCCATCTCTGCTTCCTCTGTCAAGGCGCGAGAGTGGGGAAAGATGCCTTCTTCCATGCCGATGAGAAAAACGTGCGGGAATTCCAGCCCTTTCGCACTGTGGAGTGTCATCAGCGTGACGGTGTCTTCCCCTTTCTTTTCTGGATGGTCTACATCCAGTGTGTCAATGTCGGCAATGAGGGCCAACTCCGTGAGGAACGCAACGAGCGACTTGTCGTCACTGCGCTGTTCAAAGTTTTGCGTGACGGAAATGAACTCGTCCACGTTTTCCAGTCGAGTAGCCGATTCGATGGTCCCTTCCCGCACAAGTTCCAAGCGGTATCCCGTCCGTTCCAACACTTCTTCAGTGAGCTCTGTCACTGTCAACTCATCAACCTTCGCCGCCAGTTCCCCGATCATGCACCGAAACGATTCCAACGTCTGGACAAAGCGCTTCTGCAACCCGATGTGCTCTCCTTCCCCCATCGCTTGATAGAGGGACATCCCGTTCTGTGCCGCGTACCGAGACAGTCTGTCCACAGTTGTCTTTCCCAGCCCGCGTTTTGGGACGTTAATGATGCGGGTCAAACTCAAGTCGTCGTGGGGGTTGGCCACCAGGCGCAAGTAGGCGAGCAAGTCTTTAATCTCCTTGCGTTCGTAAAATCGGATGCCGCCTACTATTTGGTACGGGATGTTCGCCTTGACGAGTACTTCTTCCATCACCCGCGACTGGGCATTCGTGCGGTACAAAATGGCAAAGTCGCGGTACGGCCTTCCCTGTTTGTGCCCTTCGACTATCCTGTCCACCACATAGTACGCTTCGTCGTGTTCACTGCTGCCGGCAAAACGTTCAATCGGCTCCCCTTTGCCGAGGTTCGTCCACAGGCGCTTCGCCTTCCGTTGTTTGTTGTACGCGATCACGTGGTTGGCCGCTTCCAAAATCGTCTCCGTGGAGCGGTAGTTCTGTTCTAGTTTGACTACTTTCGCCTCAGGATAATCTCGTTCAAAGTCGAGGATATTTGAAATGTCCGCACCGCGCCACCCGTAGATGGACTGATCGCTGTCCCCGACGACACAAATGTTGTGATGATGATCAGCCAACAGTTTAACGAGGCGGTACTGGGCGTTGTTCGTGTCCTGGTACTCATCGACGTGAATGTATTGAAATTTTCTCTGGTAGAAATGGAGAACGTCTGGCACTTGTTGAAACAAATCGATCGTTTTCACGATCAAGTCGTCAAAATCGAGGGATTGGTTGGCACGCAGTTTCTCTTCGTATGCCGCGTACACTTCGGATACGACTTGTTGAAAGACGTCCCCCGCTTTTCTCCCGTACTCATCTGCTTTCACAAGGCGGTTTTTCGCCTGGCTAATGTGCGCCGCAATGGCGCGGGGATCAAATTTTTTCGAGTCGAGGTTTTGTTCGTTCAAAATTTGTTTCACGACCGTCAACTGATCGGCGCCGTCCAAAATCGTAAAATTGCGCGAGTAGCCGATTTGGTCGAGATCCCGGCGCAGGATACGCACACACATCGAGTGAAAGGTGAAAATCCATATATCCTCCGCTTCCGGTCCGACCATCTGGGTGATGCGCTCTTTCATCTCCCGTGCCGCTTTGTTCGTAAACGTAATCGCCAAAATGTTCCAAGGCGTCACGTTTTTGCGCTGAAGCAAATACGCCACTCGGTGTGTCAAGACTCGCGTCTTCCCACTTCCCGCTCCGGCGACGATAAGCAGCGGTCCGTCCGTCGTCTCCACGGCTTCCCGCTGTGCTTCGTTTAAACTGTCAAGCAATTGATCTGCCTGCTGTTTGAGGTCCATCGCCGTCACTCCTAACCGAACGTTAGTTCTATTGTAACAAAATGAGACGTACGCACAAGGAATGACTAGTTTTTAACAGCTGTCACTGTTCGAAGGGCTTGACCTAAGTTCTCGTACAAAATGTTGCCGACGACAACCGTATCGGCGATTGCCGCCATTTCCCGCGCTTGCTCCGGGTGGCGAATGCCCCCTCCGTAAATGAGCTGTGTGTTGCTTATCCCTTTACGAGCAGCCTGCACCATTTTGGTATCTCCGTACATTCCGCTGTATTCCACATATAAGATCGGCAAGCGGAGCAGATGTTCCGCCATCTCCGCAAACGCCGTGATGTCTTCCCCAGTCAAATCTGTGCGGCTTCCGGTCAACTTGGCAACCTTCGCGTGGGGATTGAGGACCACATACCCTTCGGCGACGACGTCCGTCCAAGGGATCATCCCCCGAACGCCTTGACCGCTTCGTGTTGGGCACCGACGACCCACTGGGTGTCAGACGCGTTCAAAACGACGGGAACCAAATACCCGTCAAACCCGGGCACAACGGCTTCCCGACTCGATACCTCCTGTACACACGGAAGCTCGTAACGCCGAATGCGCCCCAACAGCTCGACCGTGTTGTCAAAAGTGACGCCGTCCGTCCCCCCCACCATCACCGCATCTGTCCCAGACTGACAGAGTTCGTGCAAGTCTTCATCGGACAGTTCCTTTTGCGGATCCAGTTTAAAAACGTGACGCCACGTGGGCAGCATGTCGATCAACATCTTCGTTTCGCCCTTTTCTACTAGCCTTTCGTCTCCTTTCCCAATTATAGCGGAACAGCTCCCCAATTTCATGCCTCCCTTTCAGTTGGGTAGGGCCACAGTGCACGACACAAACTGCCGAGTGGCACGGCGTCGTGATCCCGGTTCGTAGAAAGTGTCTTTCCCTCCCAAGACACCGATAGAATCAGCTAGAATTTCGTGCGGGCAAGGTTACCTGTACGAGCAATGCTTTACCTGTAGTTCGACACTGTGCCATAAAAAGCCTTATCGATAAAATCGCACAAAAAAAGGATGAGCACGCTCACCCTTTCATATTGTCAGTCAGTACGCTTTGGCAAACCATACGGAGTGTGCAGCTGATTTCCCGCAAGAAACACAAGTCGACAGCGTCTCCGGCGGATCGAACGGAATGTTGCGGCTCGTGGCCCCGGCCTGTTCTTTGACCGCTTTTTCACACACCTCGTCGCCACACCATCCTGCAAGGGCAAACCCTTTCTGGTCGCGGACGATGTGTGTCAGCTCCTCCATGCTGTGTGCGACGTGGGAATGGTCGTCCCGAAATTTTTTCGCTTTGTCAAACATGTTGTGCTGTATCTCCTCCAACAGACGGGGAAGCCTTTCAGTCAATTCTCCCTCTGGGACGAACAGTTTTTCCCCGGTATCGCGGCGCACGAGCACGACCTGTCCCTTTTCCATATCCCGGGGGCCGATTTCCAGGCGGACTGGGATGCCGCGCATTTCATACTCGTTAAACTTCCAACCCGGACTCAAATCTTCCCGGTCATCCATCGTGACGCGTATGTTGCGATCTGCCAGCTGCTGATGTAGTGCAGCTGCGTGTGCCACGACACGGTCCCGCTCTTTTTTCGGGCCGATGGGTATGATCACCACTTGCTTCGGTGCGATCAACGGCGGGAGAGCCAGTCCTCTGTCATCGCCGTGCACCATAATGATCGCACCGAGAATGCGCGTACTCACGCCCCACGACGTGGTGAAGACGTGTTTCAAGGTGTTGTCTCTATCCAAATACTGGATGTCAAAGCCTTTGGCAAAGTTCTGTCCCATGTAGTGGGACGTGCCGGCTTGCAGCGCCTTCCCGTCTTTCATCATCGCTTCGATGGAGTACGTATGTACGGCTCCTGCAAATTTTTCTGAAGGTGTCTTCTGTCCTCGGTACACCGGAATGGCGAGCACGCCTTCCACAAAGTCCGTATACAAATCGAGGATCATGCGCGTCTCGCTCTCTGCTTCCTCGGCCGTGGCATGGGCCGTATGTCCTTCCTGCCACAGAAATTCACTCGTCCTTAAAAACGGCAACGTTCGCTTTTCCCAGCGCACGACGTTCGCCCACTGGTTGATTTTCACGGGCAAGTCCCGGTACGATTGAATCCAGCGCGCGTACATGTGCCCGATGACCGTCTCAGATGTAGGACGGACGGCTAGCCGCTCTTCCAACTTCTCGCCGCCGGCTTCCGTCACCCACGGCAACTCGGGATTAAACCCCTCGACGTGTTCCTTTTCTTTCTCAAAAAAACTTTCCGGGATGAATAGAGGGAAATACGCATTGCGGTGACCCGTTTCTTTAAACCTCCGATCAAGCTCCCTTTGGCACGCTTCCCACAGCTCATACCCGTCCGGCTTAAACACGATACAGCCGCGCACCGGAGCGTAGTCCATCAGATCCGCTTTTTGGATGACGTCGATATACCACCGGGAAAAGTCCTCACTTTGCGGTGTAATGTTTTGCACGTATTGGTCGTTTCCCTTCGCCATAACCCAGCCTCCAACTTGCGTTCATTTGTTCTGAATCACGTGACGTTACACCGTAATCGGTTTACGCCTCCCCATTATAACGAAACAGCGGCCCAAATTCATCAAGGCGCTGACTCGTCCCTCTGTTTCGCCTCGTTGCCCTCTACTGTCCCCTTTTGCTTCAGCCGGTCGAGAGCCAAGACGTATCCGTCCGTGCCGTATTTCAAACAGCGCTTCACGCGGGAAATCGTAGCCGTACTCGCTCCTGTTTCTGCTTCAATTTTGCTGTACGTGTACCCTAACCTCAACAACCGGGCCACTTCTAGCCTTTGTGCCATTGATTTGATTTCGTTGACCGTGCACAAATCGTCAAAAAATTTATAGCAGTCGTCCATGGTCTTCAGTTCCAAAACGGCAGCAAACAGTTGGTCAATCTCGCGGTCTTTCCATTTTTCCAATGGCATGATGAGTTCCTCCTGTTCACTTTACTCCTTTACTTCGACACGGTAAAAGATTATTCCTCCTCGTCTCCATAGCGAACATCAGCGTCTTCGGGGACGACGTTGACCCACGTCTTGCCGGGGACGAGTGGCAGTTCCTGTCCATCTGCATACGGACGGGGAAATCCGTCCACGTACTTCCACTGTATTTCCCGGACGGTCCCCTTTTGAAACAACCAACCCTCGCCGCTCCCAGTCAAACCGACTTCACGCCGTCCCTGCTCGTCCAATACGCGGTGGGACGCTTTAATGGCGAGGACGTTGTGCATCGTTAGCGGTTGTTCCGTTTCCAAGTCGACGTGCATTTCCCCTTGCGTCCACCGGGTGTAATGACCTGCAGCCGTATCGTACGTATAGCGAACTGCGTAAAGGGGACCGTACACGATGTCAATGTCATTTGCCGTCGCACCCCCGCCCACGTCTTCCGCTGCTGAAAACGTCAGTTGTGGGAGCGGACCCCTGTCCGCAAACCCCTGTTCAGATGCACCTTGTAACAGCTGTTCCACACTCGTGTACAGGTTGTGCGGCGCTTGGCGAAAATCTTCCCGCGTAAAGTACTTGCCGTCTTCCGCTATGCCGTCCAAACTCGGAAACCCGGACTGGCTGTAGCGTTCCTTTGCCGCCGGACTCCCGCCGGCATGGGCGACGACGGCGTTCAACCCCTCCGCCAAATCTAAGTAATACGGCCGCACGCTGCGCACCGGGCCGACGGTTCCTTCAGTCTCGGAGTGGTAAAAGGCGGCAAAGCGGGTAATTTCCCCTTCCGCCAGCACTTCAAACACGATGTCGGCCCGGTCTAAGCCCGTTTGGGGGCGAGCCTTCGGGTGGTTGTTGACCATCACCATCACAACTGGATGGGAAATGTCCCCATCTGCCGTCAAACCAGTCAACGGCATGGTACGCCCCTCGCTGTCCGCCCCATCTTCCACAGCTTGGGGGTCGCTTACGTTTTTCGTTGGCTGCTCATCGGAATTGCATCCGGAAGCTAGCAAGCCGATCGTGACCCACAATACGACAAATCGCTTCATTAATATCTAACCTTCTTCTCATAAATGGATTGTGTCTGAACCACTTCGCGTTCAGTAATTCATTTTCCTGCCGTCCTGGCTGTCTTTTATCTATTTTAGCAAATAGATAGCAGAGGCAAACGAAAAAAAATTGGGACACGCGCCAGAGGCGTGTGCCGTTCAGGCGCGCGAATAGAAGCACCGTTTTGAGGCACGCTATTGCAGAAGGAGGTGCACACGTTGCAGAAAAACGTTGGAACGATGGATGCCATCATGCGAATCACGTGCGGACTCGCTGGATTAGCCTGGGCCACGTCCCGTATGGTCAAGTATCCGAGAAGGGGACTCCCCGTGGGCATGGCGATGTTGTGCGCCTTGCGTGTAGCGGAAGGCGTGACTCGTTTCTGTCCGATTCTCCACTTAAGGGGGAAAAACACTTTGGATAAGGGGACAGGAAACGACGTTGGAACGAAACTTCGACCCGTGGACACAAGTCCGGAAAGGACATGATGCCACATGGGGGTTAACTCCATCATCGGCGAATTTCTCATCGACTACGGCTACGTCATCGCCCTTGCCGTCGGCATCATCGTCGTGAGTTTGATCGTCGTGACCAAGACAAGGAAAAAAGAACCGGGAGAGCCAAAGTGAGTGGACGAGGATCGCAAGGAGGGTAAAGGTTAAGGACATTTCCGACGCAAGGCCAAGAAAACCGGAAATGTCCTTTTTGAGTCGTTATAGATGCTGCATTACGATTGCCTTGTGACCAATATCGCGGCGGTAATGCCGTCCGGAAAAGTGGATGCCATCGACGGCGGCGTAAGCTTTTTCGCGGGCTTCCACCAGATCGGTGCCGAGAGCTGTGACGCCTAGCACCCGCCCGCCATCCGTGACAAATTGTCCTCTCCTCGTCCGCGTGCCGGCGTGAAACACCTTGACGTCCGCTTCAATGTCTGGTGAAAGCCCGCTGATCGGAAAACCTTTCTCGTACGAACCGGGATACCCCCCCGAAGCCAGAACGACACACAAGGCGGACTGTTCCTCCCATTCCAATTCGACTCGGTCCAGTCTCCCTTCGCTCGTCGCGCTCAAAACTTCCAGCAAGTCGCTCCTCAAACGCGGCAGTACGACTTGCGTCTCCGGATCGCCGAACCGGGCGTTAAACTCAATCACTTTCGGTCCTTCCGCCGTCACCATTAATCCGGCGTACAACACGCCGCGGTAGTCGAGACCTTCCGCTGCCATGGCGTCCGCCATCGGCTGCAAAATGTCCCGTACCGCCTGTTGCACGACGTCAGAACCGATCTGCGGCACCGGGGAATACGCTCCCATTCCGCCGGTGTTCGGCCCGTTGTCTCCGTCGTACGCGGGCTTGTGGTCTTGTGCCACGACCATAGGCAGTACGGTGCGACCGGAGACAAACGCCATCAGCGACAGTTCTTCACCGCTCAAGCACTCCTCAATGACGACCTCACCTCCCGCTCCCCCGAACACCCGGTTTTTCATGACGCGTTCGAGTGCCGCTTCCGCCTCCTCTAACGTCTTGGCAACGGTCACGCCTTTTCCCGCTGCCAGTCCGTCCGCTTTTATGACGATGGGGGCACCGACTTCGTGCACGTATTTGCGTGCCGACGTAAAGTCGGAAAAGGTGCGGTAAGCGGCAGTCGGGATGTCGTACTTAGCCATTAAATCTTTCGCAAACGATTTGCTGCCCTCCACTTGTGCCGCTTTTCGGTTTGGTCCGAATATCGCCAGTCCCCGGTCGCGAAAGTCGTCCACGATGCCGTCGATGAGGGGCTGTTCCGGACCGACGACCGTGTAGCCGATGCCTTCTTTTTCCACAAGTTGGGCCAAGGCGGCAAAGTCGTCCGCGTCGATGTCGACGCAAGTGGCGATGTCTGCAATGCCCCCGTTACCAGGTGCACAAAAAATCTCCTCCACTCGCGGGCTTTGCTTCAATTTCCAGCAGAGGGCGTGTTCTCGCCCGCCTCCTCCTACAACTAACACACGCATGAACCTGCTCCCCCTTAATGTTTGAAATGGCGCACGCCCGTCATCACCATACTCATACCGCTCGAGTCACACACCTCGATGGAATCCTGATCGCGCTTTGACCCCCCGGCTGAATGACAGCTGCTATCCCAGCCGCCGCCGCTGTTTCCATCGTATCCGGCATCGGGAAGAAAGCGTCGGACGCCAACACGGCTCCCCGCGCTCTGTCTCCCGCCTGTTCGAGGGCGATTTTAGCAGCGCCGACCCGGTTCATTTGCCCGGCACCGATGCCGACTGTCTGGTTGTCTTTCACGACGGCGATGGCGTTGGACTTGACGTGTTTGACCACTTTCCAGGCGAACAGCAACTGTTCCCACTCGCTGTCACTCGGGGATTTTTTCGTTGCCACCCGGCACTGTTCCTTCGTCAGGTCGTGGACATCCGCTTCCTGCACGAGCAAGCCGCCTTGTACCGATTGCAACTTGCCGTATGGGACCCGTTCACACTCCCCGTGCATGCGCAGTAACCGCACATTTTTCTTTTGTTTGAGAATGCGGAGAGCCCCAGGCGTAAAATCAGGGGCCAGGACGATTTCCAGAAAGATCCCGTGCATCTTCTCAGCGGTCGCTTCGTCCACGACCCGGTTCGCGGCTACGATCCCGCCGAAGATGGAGACGGGATCGGCAGCATACGCCTTTTCAAAGGCCTCCAACACATCGTTCCCCAATCCGACACCGCACGGATTCATATGCTTAACGGCGACGACTGCCGGCACAGAAAACTCGCTCACCAGTTCCCATGCCGCATTGGCGTCGTTAATGTTGTTGTATGACAACGCTTTGCCGTTTAGCTGTTCAGCGGCCGGCAACCCGGTCTGCGTGTTGGGCAGACGGTAAAACGCTGCCCGCTGGTGCGGATTTTCGCCGTAACGGAGCGTTTGTACCCGCTCGTACGTGACGGTTAAACGCTCGGGATAATCGTCCGACGAGGTTGCCTTCGTCAAGTAGTCGGCGATGAGGCTGTCGTACGCAGCGGTATGGCGAAACGCTTTGGCCGCCAGTTCTCTCCTCCATTCATGCGTCGTCTCTCCCCGTTCCCGCAACTGCTCTAAGAGCTTTCGGTAATCGTGAGGATCGACAATGACCGTCACATCATGGTGGTTTTTGGCTGCCGCCCGCAGCATGCTCGGACCCCCGATATCGATCTGTTCGACGGCCTCGTCCCACGTGACGTCAGGTCTCGCCACTGTCTCCTGAAACGGGTACAAATTGACGATGACTAAGTCGAACGGATCGATCCTGAGTTCCTCCAGCTGTTTTACGTGCTCGCTGTTGTCGCGGCGGGCCAAAATACCGCTGTGGATGTTCGGGTGCAACGTTTTAACGCGGCCGTCCAAAATTTCTGGGAAACCGGTCACATCGGAAATGGTGGTGACCGGCAGCCCTGCTTGCCGAAGCGTGCGGCGCGTCCCGCCAGTGGAGACGATCTCCCATTCCATCGCCACCAGTTCCCGTACGAGATCAGTCAAACCCGTTTTATCTGATACGCTGACGATCGCTCTCTTTCTCATGTTACCGCCCTTTCTACTATATCCGACTTCGTTGTCTCTTCTTCCGTCAATTGACGCACGATATGCGGGTAGAGCTCGTGCTCGACTGCCTGTATTTTCGCTGTCAAAGAGTGTTCATCTTCTGTCTCGCTCACGTCCACTGCCCGCTGAGCAATAATCGACCCGGTGTCCATCCCTTCATCGACAAAGTGCACCGTCACACCGGTCACTTTTACGCCGTGGGCCAGTGCCTGTCCAACGGCATTTTTGCCCGGAAACGCAGGTAAAAGGGAGGGGTGTATGTTGACGATACGATTTGGATAAGCGTCCAACAACGTCGGACCGACGAGGCGCATGTAGCCGGCTAAGACGATCCACGTCACGTCGTGTCGGCGCAACACATCGTAGACAGCCTGTTCGTAAGCGGCTTTTGTTTCAAACGCCTTAGGTGAAAAGACATAAGACGGGACACCGAGACGGTCGGCTCGTTTTAGTACGTGTGCACCGGGTTGGTCGCATATGAGTACGACAATCGGAACGAGCCACCGTTCCTCCCGGCTGACTTGTACGAGACGTTCAAAGTTCGTCCCGCTCCCGGAAGCAAATACGGCAATCGTCACACCCACTCCCCCTTTATTTCGACTCGAGGGGCGCCGTTACAAGCCACGACGGTTCCAATGCGGTAGGCCCGTTCACCGAGTGCGTTGGCGCTTTGTATCACAGCGTCGGCGTCTTCCTCCGGTACGGCCAACACAAACCCGATGCCCACGTTGAACGTTGAGGCCATTTCTTCCGCCGACAGGTTCCCTTCCCGCCGAATCGCCGTGAAAACCTCCGGTATCGGCCAGCTCCCCAATGGATGTGCGCCCCTGTCCCTGCAGGCAGCATGCGCGGCACATTTTCGTATAAGCCACCCCCGGTAATGTGCGCCATGCCGTGGATCGTAAACTGTTGGATGAGAGAGAGCACGGTCGGAACGTAAATGCGGGTAGGAGTCAGTAAAACATCTCCCCACGTTCGATCCTCCCACGGAACCGGCTGTTCCAGCCGTTCAGGGTGTGGGTCAACGAGCAGTTGGCGGACGAGGGAAAATCCGTTACTGTGTAAACCAGACGAAGCGAGTCCGATCAACACATCCCCTGCTCGCACCTTTTCGCCGGTGACAATCTTACTCTGCTCCACAACACCGACACAAAAACCTGCGACGTCGTATTCGCCATCCGCGTACATGCCGGGCATTTCAGCCGTTTCCCCTCCGATGAGGGCGCATCCTGCAAGACGACAGCCGTGGGCTACCCCTTTCACGACGGACTCCGCCTGGTCGGGGTCCAATTTCCCTGTCGCCAAATAGTCCAGAAAAAACAACGGTTCCGCCCCTTGGACGACGACGTCGTTCACACACATCGCCACACAGTCGATCCCGATCGTGTCGTGCCGGTCTAAAGCGAAGGCCAGTTTCAACTTCGTCCCGACCCCGTCCGTGCTGGCAACGAGTACAGGTTCACGGTACCCCGATGGAAGAGCGATCACGCCCCCGAAGGCGCCGAGACCGTTCAGCACTTCGGGACGTTTCGTGCTCGCTACATGGCTTTTAATGCGTTCAACCGTTTCATACCCGGCCCCGAGGTTCACCCCGGCTTCCCGGTAAGCTTCACTCATCGTCCTCGCTCCTTTTCCGGCGGTAGTTGTCGTAAGTTCATGTGGGGAAAAAGGGTGCCGGGAGGGTGCTCCTCCCGCAGGGCGTCACACAGTGTTCATCACTTTTTCTGATGCCCTTTTAGTGGCATAAACGACTTCACCTGAAATAATTGCGGTATTTACCCCTGTTTCACAAGCGCATCTTCGTAAATCTCTGTCGGGTAGACGCCGTCGAAACAGGCCAGGCACATGCCGTGATGTGGCCCGCCTCCCCCTTGCCCGATGGCTTTCAGTAAACCGGAGATGGACAAAAAGGCGAGACTGTCCGCTTGAATCGCTTCACGAATCTCCTCCACCGAGTGGCTCGCGGCAATGAGTCCATTGCGATCGGCCGTGTCGATGCCGTAAAAACAAGGGTTTTTGACAGGCGGGGAACTGATGCGCACGTGAACTTCCGCCGCTCCCGCCTCCCGCAGCAAGCGTACTATGCGTCGGCTCGTCGTGCCCCGGACGATCGAGTCGTCAATCATCACCACCCGTTTTCCTTCCACCACTCGTCTAACGGCACTCAGTTTCATCTTCACCCCTTGTTCCCGCAGCTGCTGGTTCGGCTGGATAAACGTCCTTCCGATGTAGCGGTTCTTTATCAAGCCGAGCTCGTACGGAAACCCGGCCGCCTCTGCATAACCGATGGCAGCGGAAATGCTCGAGTCCGGGACACCAGTCACCACATCGGCATCCGCTGGCGCTTCTTCGAACAGTTGCTTGCCGAGGCGCTTGCGGACGGCGTGCACATTCAGTCCGCCAACGTCACTGTCCGGACGGGCAAAGTAAATGTACTCGAACGAGCAGACAGCCCGCCGAGTCTGACCCGTTATGCTGTCCGTCTGAATTCCATCTCGATCGATGACAATCATTTCCCCCGGTTCCACTTCCCGTTCGTACTCGGCTCCAATGGCGTCAAAGGCACACGACTCGGAAGCGAATACGTAACTGTCACCTAACCTGCCCATGACAAGGGGGCGAATGCCGTGGGGATCGAGGGCCGCGATCAATTGGTCGTTCGTCATGATGAGGAAAGCGTACGCGCCTTTCACCATGCGCAACGCTTCTTTCACCGCTTCACGCAAGTCGCTGTAACCGGAACGGGCGATTAAGTGGGCGATCACTTCCGTGTCACTCGTCGTTTGAAAAATGGAGCCCATTCGTTCCAGTTGGTGTTTGATCGGCATGGCGTTGACTAAATTCCCGTTCGTGGCCAGGGCGATATCGCCTTCCCGGTATTTGAACACCAGCGGTTGGGCGTTCGACAGCAAACTCTCACCCGTCGTCGAATAACGCACGTGGCCAATGGCAGTGTCGCCGGACAGCTTTTCCAATGTTGCTCTGTTAAACACTTCTGTCACCAAGCCCATACCGCGGTGCGACGTAAACGTCCCGCCCTCGGAACTGACAATACCGGCACTTTCCTGGCCACGGTGCTGCAGGGCATGCAGTCCGTAATACGTCAAATTGACGGCGTCCGGATGACCAAACACCCCGAAAACGCCGCACTCTTCGTTTAACTCGTCAAAGACCGATTCATCTGACACGGGATCGCTCCTTCCCACACATCGGTGAGAGTACGCACATCTTCCGTCACTGCCGTCTGACCGTTCACTGTTATCGTGAGCGGCTTGCCGCGTTCCGTTACTGTTCCGATACGCGCGACGGGTACGTCCCATTCTGCACACAAGGCGATCACCTCATCCACTTTGTGGCCATCGACACTCAACAAGATGCGGGACTGGCTTTCACTAAAGAGACACTCCGTAACTGACAGCGACGATTCGAGAGAGATGTCGGCACCCAAACCGTTTCCGATACACGCTTCACTGAGAGCCACGGCTAATCCGCCTTCTGCCAAATCGTGAGCCGAACGGACGAGATGGCGCTGAATGGCGCGCAACGTCACTTGTTGAACACGCCTCTCTTTCTCCAAGTCGATCTGCGGCGGGCGCCCGGAAGGTTTCCCTTCCCGAATGTGCTGCCATTCGCTGCCGCCTAGTTCGGCAAACGTCTCCCCGAGAAGCAATACCGCGTCCCCGGGACGGCGGAAAGCCTGTTGTGTCGTGTGTGACACATCGTGAACCAAACCGACCATACCGACAATAGGGGTCGGGAAAATAGCCTTTCCTTCCGTTTCATTGTACAGACTCACATTGCCGCCAATAACCGGTGTCTGCAGTGCTAGGCACGCGTCCCGCATCCCGTTGATACTTTCTTCCAGCTGCCAGTATATTTCCGGATGTTCCGGACTGCCGAAATTCAGGCAGTTTGTGAGTGCCAAAGGTTCGGCGCCAGCGCACACGACATTGCGCGCCGCTTCCGCGACAGCGATGGCTCCGCCAACCCGGGGGTCGAGGTAGACATACCGCCCGTTACCGTCCGTCGTCATCGCCAGCGCCTTGCCCGTGCCTCGCAGGCGGATGACCGCTGCATCCGAACCCGGCTGCACTGCCGTATTCGCCTGCACCATGTAATCGTACTGCCGGTACACCCAGCGCTTACTGGCAATGGTCGGCGACTGCAACAGCTGTTTCAGAGCCATTTCCCAGTTGTCCGTTTCCAGCGTTCGGTTAACGTTGACGTCTCTGTTTTCCTTGTAATACGCAGGAACTGAACCTTGACGGACGTAAACCGGTGCCCCGTCCACCAGCGTATGCACGGGGACATCACACACTTCTTTTCCTTTGTGGTACAAGCGCAACCGCCCGTTACCCGTCACGCGGCCAATGACCGCCATGTTGAGCTCCCATTTGTCCAACACGGCACGCACTTCGTCTTCTCGCCCTTTCTCCACGACGAGGAGCATCCGTTCCTGCGATTCAGACAGCATCATTTCATAGGGGGTCATGCCTGTCTCACGCTGTGGCACAAGGTCTAAGTTAAGCTCCACCCCGTTTCCCGCTTTACAGGCCATCTCCACACTGGAACTTGTAAGGCCTGCCGCACCCATATCTTGAATGCCGACGATCAATCCCTTCTCAATCAGTTCAAGACAGCCTTCGAGGAGTAATTTTTCTGTAAACGGGTCCCCGACTTGTACGGCAGGGCGTCTCCCTTCCGCATCCTCGTCCAACGCTTCAGAGGCGAAGGTCGCCCCGTGAATGCCGTCGCGGCCTGTGCTCGCCCCGACGTAAATGACGGCGTTACCGATCCCTTCCGCCACTCCCTTTTGAATGTGCTCGTGCTCCGTCACGCCCACACACATGGCGTTGACGAGGGGATTTCCGCGATAAGCATCGTCGAACACAACTTCACCGCCGACGGTTGGAATGCCGATGCAGTTTCCGTAACCGGCAATTCCCTTAACGACCTGCTCAAATAAGTAGCGGACGCGGCGGTCGCTGAGAGAGCCAAAGCGGAGCGAATTGAGCAAGGCGGCCGGTCTTGCCCCCATGGAGAAGACATCGCGGATAATGCCGCCTACACCAGTGGCCGCCCCCTGGTAAGGTTCAATAGCTGACGGGTGATTGTGACTTTCGATTTTGAACACAACCGCTTGCCCATCACCAATGTCCACAACACCGGCTCCTTCGCCCGGACCTTGTATCACCCGTGGACCTTCCGTCGGCAAAAGGCGCAACAGCGGCTTTGAATTTTTGTAACTGCAGTGTTCCGACCACATTACACTGTAAATCCCGGTTTCCACGTAATTGGGCCTGCGCCCTAAATCTTCACAAATGCGTGCGTACTCCTCATCTGACAACCCCATCTCCCGATACAGTTTTTGGTCGGCGATCTCTGCTGCAGACGGTTCGCGCTTAGGCACAGATTTTCTCCCTCCAATACCGGTACATCGACGTCCACACTCTCCGTCCGTCTTCTGATCCCATCCACACGTGGACAGCCCGCTCCGGGTGAGGCATCAATCCAAACACATTCCACCCTTCGTTGACGATGCCGGCAATGTTTCCCACTGAGCCGTTCGGATTGCTCCCGACATACGTGAAGACGATGCGGCTTTCCTCTTTCAACCGGGCATACGTGGCCTCATCGCAGTAGTAGTTACCTTCACCGTGGGCGATCGGGAGGCGGATGATTTCTCCCGGCTCGTAATCCAGCGTAAACGGTGTCTTCCCGTTCTCCACTTTCAATGGCACTGTTTCGCAACGGAATTGAAGATGGTCGTTGCGGCGCATCGCTCCCGGGAGCAGTCCCATCTCTAACAACACTTGAAATCCGTTGCAAATGCCGATGACGAGCTTACCGCTTTCGGCTGCCTTGTAAATGGACGGCGAAATGGGAGAAAAGCGGGCCATCGCACCCGGCCGCAAGTAATCGCCGTAAGAAAATCCCCCTGGGATAATGATGGCGTCGTAAGCGTCTAAATTCGTTTCGGTGTGCCAAACGTGTGTCACGTCTGCCGGGAAACTGTCTTCTACCGCGCGGACACAGTCGATGTCACAGTTTGAACCGGGAAAAACCGGAACCGCCAATTTCATGCGTCCGCCTCCTCTACCGAAACGGTGTACGTTTCAATGACCGGGTTGGCCAGCAGCCTTTCACACATGGCGACCACCTGTTCCTCCGCTTGCGCGCGGTTGGGGACATCCACTTCTAGTTCCAACAGTTTGCCGACGCGGACATCCTTTACTCCGTCAAACCCCAAGGCGTGCAAAGAACGCTTGACAGCGTTTCCCTGGGGGTCGTGGACGCTTTGCCTCAACGTGACACGAACAGAAGCCTTAAACACGGGCTGGCCCTCCTAACCGCCTCAACATCTCCTCGTACGCTTCCCTCACATTGCCCATGTCCCGGCGGAAACGGTCTTTGTCCAGTTTTTCTTTCGTGTCCGCATCCCAAAAGCGGCACGTGTCGGGAGAAATCTCATCGGCAAGGAGGAGTTCACCGGATGACGTGACACCGAACTCCAGTTTAAAGTCGACGAGGAGGACGTTCCGCGCTCGTAAATACTGCTTCAGGTGTTCGTTCACGTCTAAAGCCATCTCTTTCATTTGGCGGACTTGTTCCGGCGTCGCCAACTCCAGCACGGAAATGTGTGAATCGTTGATGAGGGGATCGCCAAGAGCGTCGTCTTTGTAATACGTCTCCACGACGGCGTGGCTTAACGCTGTCCCTTCCTCCATCCCCAGCCGCTTGGCGAGGGAACCGGCCGCGATATTGCGCACGACGACCTCGATAGGGAGAATAGTGACGCGATGGACCAACTGTTCGGTAGGCGAGATCTCCTTCACATAGTGAGTCGAAATACCCTTTTCCGCTAAATAGTTGAAGAAAATGCCGCTAATGCGGTTGTTCAACTCGCCTTTCCCGCCGATCCGCCCTTTCTTCTTCCCGTCAAAGGCCGTGGCGTCGTCTTTGTACTCCACCCAGACGACGTGCTCATCATCAGTGGCGTAAATTTTTTTGGCCTTTCCTTCGTACAACAACTGACCTTTCTCCATTGGTTCTCCCTCCGTTCGTCAGTCTGTCAAGCCCAGCCGTTTAAATATCGTATCGACGTGTTTCAAATGGTACCGGACATCAAAGCAATCCTCAATGTCATCAGGACTGAGAACACTCCGAATCTGTTCGTCGCTTTCAATCAGCTCGCGAAACGGGGTCGCTTCTTCCCACGCTTGCATCGCTCGCTTTTGCACCAGGTCGTAAGCTGCCTCCCGTTTCATCCCTTTATCGATCAGGGTCAACAACACGCGCTGCGAAAAAATCAACCCGTACGTCCGCTCCATGTTGCGCTGCATATTGTCCGGGAGGACGCGCAGATGCTCCACGATGCCGGCGAAGCGCCGCAGCATGTAGTTGAGCAAGATGGTCGCGTCGGGCAAGATGACGCGCTCCACGGACGAATGGGAAATGTCCCGCTCGTGCCACAGAGGCACGTTCTCGTAAGCCGACATCATGTGGCCCCGGATGACGCGGGACAGTCCGGTGATGTTTTCCGACCCGACCGGGTTGCGCTTGTGCGGCATCGCCGAAGAGCCTTTTTGCCCCTTGCCGAACGCTTCTTCTACTTCGCGCAGTTCTGTTTTTTGCAGCCCGCGTATTTCGACGGCGAACTTCTCCAGTGATGTGGCAATCAAGGCAAGGGTCGCCACATACTCGGCGTGACGGTCCCGCTGCAGCGTCTGGGTGGAGATAGGAGATGGCTCGAGCCCCAGCCTTTCGCAGACGTACTGTTCCACGTATGGGTCGATGTTAGCGTACGTCCCGACGGCACCAGAAATTTTCCCGTAGCGCACAGTTTCCGCCGCCCGGACGAACCGCTCCCGGTTCCGCTGCATTTCGGCGTACCACAGCGCCATTTTCAAACCGAACGTCGTCGGTTCGGCGTGGACGCCGTGAGTGCGTCCCATCATAATCGTCTCTTTATGTTCCAGCGCTTTCTGTTTTAACACGTGTATCAAGTGGTCTAAGTCGTTGAGCAGAATGGCGTTGGCCTGTTTAAGCAAATACGACAACGCCGTGTCGACGACGTCTGTCGATGTGAGACCGTAATGCACCCATTTCGATTCCGGTCCGAGCGTTTCTGCGACGGCCCGGGTAAAGGCGACGACGTCGTGGCGCGTCTCCTGCTCGATTTCGTGAATGCGCCCGACGTTGATTTTAGCATTGTGGCGGATAGCTTTTACGTCTTCTGCAGGGATGACACCTAGTTTGGACCACGCCTCACAGGCGAGAATTTCCACCTCCAGCCAGGCGCGGTAGCGGTTTTCCTCTGTCCAAATCGCCCCCATTTCCGGGCGGGTGTAACGTTCAATCATCGGTGAAACTCCTTTACTGAACCAAATGTTTATCCTAAATGATGCGGCTTTTGCTGCCGCCCACAACGTTTGCAACTTGCAGAGGGAAACTGCCGACATCGCGTCACAATGATAAGCAGCACGCCGGAATGACACCAATTGCACCTGTCTAAACCCCGCAGACAGTTTTCGATACAGGCGACGTCTACCGGCTGTTTAAATACGCTTCCACTCCCACTTGCTGTAGCTTTTCATCTTTTGCTTCCCCTTGTTGTGCCATGTCCATGCGCACTTTTTTCATTCTTTCCCGCACACCTTCGTCGTGAACAGCCAACATTTGCGCCGCCAGCAGTCCGGCGTTGTACGCGCCATTGACCGCAACAGTCGCCACCGGTACGCCCTTCGGCATTTGCACCACGGCGTACAGCGCGTCAATGCCCTTCAACGCTCCGCCCTCTAGCGGTACGCCGATAACCGGAAGGGACGTGTAAGCCGCCACGACTCCGGGCAAGTGGGCCGCCATACCCGCTCCGGCGATTATGACTTGAAACCCCTTCTGTTCCGCCTCGCGAGCCAGTTTTGCCGTTTTGTCCGGCGTTCGATGGGCAGAAGATATGCGCACTTCTGCTTCGACGCCGCACACTTTGAGGGCGTCGACTGCTTTCTTCATCACCGGAAGGTCTGAATCGCTTCCCATGACAATCAGCACTTTGGCCACAACATCAGCTCCCTTCTTTTATGAATGGTTAAGACATACGTTTCCGAACACAATAAGACATGAAAAAACCCAGACGATTGAATGACCACGGAAAAATCAGCCGCCTGGGGTTACCCTTCACGCAAAAGGTTTAGGCAGAAAAAACGATTTTTCTCGTAGTCCGGAAATTGTACGGTTCCCGGGTAGAGACTTTTGGGCCATATTCCCAAAGATATACGAGAAATATTCGATTTTCCACTGTGCACATTAAGTCTAACAAGACAGCTAGCCTATTGTCAACGCTAAATACGAACATTTTTATATTATTTTATATAAAAGTTCGCTTTTAGGAGGTCTATACATCATGCAGAGTGCGAGTCCAACTGTTTCTGACATTATCTTAAGGCAGTTGTCCTTATGGGGGATTCGTCGAATTTACGGTGTTGCGGGGGATGCGGTTTTGCCGTTTCTACACGCTGTCGGACAGCAAACGGCCGTCCAGTACATCGCCGCCCGCCACGAATCAGGGGCCGCCTTCATGGCGTCTGCGGAAGGAAAGTGCTCCCGAGAAATGGCCGTATGCCTCGGCACGAGCGGACCTGGCCTCGTGAACATGCTAAACGGCATAGTCGACGCAACAGCCGACCGCGTCCCTTTGCTCGTCCTGACGGGACAAATCGCTTTGAAAAAAGTCGGGACTGAGGCGAAACAGTACATTGAACAGCAGCAAATGATCGCCCCCCTCGCCGTTTACTCGGCCCAGCTCCTGCATCCCGATGCCACTGTGGAGGTGTTGCAAAAGGCGGTCATCGAAGCTCACTCCAAGCGAGGGGTCGCCCACATATCCGTACCGGTGGATGTGTGGAATGTCCCCTGTTCACGGGAACCGCACCAGCCGACGGGTGTGTTAAAAACGAGTCGATACCAAAATCTCGAACAACTGGAGCAAGCTGTCAACCTTTTGTCCGCTGCGGAAGCCCCGATGATACTCATCGGCACCGGCGCAAGGGGCGCATCCAGAGCGATCGCCGAATTGGCGGAGGCGATGGGGGCTGGCATCGTCGAAACGTTGGGGGCGAAAGGCACCGTCCCGCACTCACACCCTCTAAATGTAGGCGGCATTGGAGAAGGTGGAAGTGAAGCGAGCCGAAATCTGTTGCAGCAGTCGGACTGCGTGCTCGCCGTCGGTGCCAACTGGTGGCCGGAGGGGTTCGTCCCAAAAGACACCCAAGTGATTCACATTGACACTGCGCCTGCCAGTATTGAGGCCCATCCGGAAGTGGTCTGCGGCCTTGTCGGCGATGCCGCCGAGATTCTCCCCCTCATCCAACAGCAACTGCCGCAAGGACCGAAGTCCTCTTGGCAAGGACACATTCACGAAGCGAGAGCACACTTCGACGCGTTCCTGGACAGGGAGCGCCAGAACGACGCCCACCCCGTTGCACCACAGCGCGTCATAGCCGCCCTCGATGAAACAGTGGACGATCGCGCCATCGTCGCAGTCGACACTGGTGACCACACGGTTTGGTTTAACCGCGTTTTCCGGGCCACACAGCAAGACATTCTCTTCTCTGGAAAATGGCGAACGATGGGGTTTGCCCTCCCTGCCGCCATTGCGGCGAAACTCACCTTTCCAGAGCGCCAGGTCGTCGCATGCGTCGGTGACGGCAGTTTTGCCATGACGATGATGGAATTGGCTACTGCTGTCACCTACCGCACTCCTGTCTCCGTCATTGTCATGAACAACCGTTCCCTCTCCATGGAGAAAAACAGCATGAATGCGCAAGGCATGCAACCTTTCGGCACCGAGCTCATCAACCCGAATTTCGCCGATCTCGCTCAAGCGTTCGGCGCCAAAGGCATTCACGTTGAGACTGCAGACGAGCTCTCACCTGCGTTGGAAACGGCGTTTACATGCGGCGAACCGGCCGTAGTGGACGTCCACACATCGGACGCGATGCCACCGTTCACCTATTTTAAACAGGCCGTTCAGTAGTTCCCAAGGAAGAACCCCTTGCCCTTTCCCTAGCGTCGTTCAATACGCCGTACCATTTAATCACGTCGATTTACATCCCTAAGTATTTCGCGCACAAACGGCGTGCCGTCGCCGTGTCTTTCGTATGATGTACGAGGACTCGTCCGTCTTTAAACGCCACAATTCTGTGGCCTTCGACTTGAAAAGAAAGGAGATGGGTATTGTACACCGTCTCGTTGTCCAGCGAACGAACACGTGCAGCCATGGACACTAAATCCCATTCCCGCACATTGCGCAACCGGATCTGGACGGTGTCGCGGCCACACAGGACGGAGGTGCTCGCTCCTTTTTGCCCCGACAGGTAAGGGTATGAAGGATGATCCCCACACGCGGGGCATGAGGGCTTCCGCTTGTGTGACACTTTCATTTCCACATGCTCGTTTTTCCACAGATCAAACGCAACAAACGTATCGCGGACAGAGGCTTCGTTGTGTGTCAACAGTTTAAGTGCTTCCGCCGCTTGATGGGATGCGACCATTTGGGATGCGGGGGCGATGACCCCCGTCGTATCGCACGTCTCCCTTTGCTGTGGAGTCTCTTCACCGAACAAACAGACAAGGCACGGAGTTTGTCCGGGCATCACTGTTAACGAAGCGCCGTAAGCGCCGATTACCGCGCCGTAAATCCAAGGGATCCCCGCCTCGCACGCCGCATCATTGAGTAAAAAACGCGTTTCAAAGTTGTCTGTTGCGTCAATGATGACATCCATGCCTTGAATGAAGTCGCGCACGTTATCCTTCGTCACGTCAGAGACGAGTGGTTCGATATGGACGTCGCGGTTGACGGCAGAAAGGTAGTGGTAAGCCGCAATCGCTTTTGGTTGCATACGGCGCGCATCTTGTTCGTTAAATAGCGTTTGTCGCTGTAAATTGGACCAGTCGACGTAATCGCGGTCGACGAGACGGATGTTTCCGACTCCTGCCCGTACAAGAATTTCCAACACCGGTCCCCCTAAGGCGCCAGCACCGACGACGAGCACCGAAGAGCGGCGCAAGTGCTCGACCCCTTTCTTGCCAATCGGGGTGAAAAGGGCAAGCCTTGAATATCGTTCATGCATTTTAAAACACCCTCTAGCCACTGTTGACGGCATTTTGTTCCATTTTAAATACTAACACAACGAAACATTTCTTGCCGGTAAATAATTAAGAACATTTGCCTTTCTTTAAATAATATGTTCTAATAGGATACAAAAAATTGATAATTTTAGCCACTAGGGGTGCATCGATTCGATGCTGAGAAAGAGCGCACTCTTGACCCTTAGAACCTGATCTAGTTCGTACTAGCGGAGGGAAGTGGTATATGCACTTATTGATGTGTAAGCCTATACCCCATCCTTTCCTGCGGGTGGGGTCTTTCGTGTACAGTTTCAGTTTGCGATCAAAATTGAGCTAGAGGTGAATGAAGCATGACCGTTTTATTTACAGACCGCCTGTGGAAAAAAGTGCGGCCGATCTGGAAGGCATATGTAGAACACCCGTTTGTCAGAGGAATCGGGGAAGGTTGGCTGGAACGGGAAAAGTTCAAACACTTTATGAAACAAGATTACGTTTATTTGATTGAATACTCCCGCGTCTTTGCCCTGGGAAGTGCAAAAGCCCACGATTTGCAAACGATGACGACCTTTGCCAACTTGTTGCACGAGACGTTAAATTTTGAAATGGAGCTTCACCGCCAATACGCCAAGAAATTTAATATTTCCCCTGAAGAATTAGAAGCAACCGAACCATCGGCCACGACGATAGCCTATACGAGTTATATGCTGAATGTGTCGCAAAAGGGGGGAATTGAGAACGTCATTGCCGCCGTTCTCACCTGTGCTTGGAGTTACAATTATGTCGGTCAAGCGTTAGCGCAATGGCGCGGTGCTTTAGAGCACGAATTTTACGGAAACTGGGTGCAGACGTATTCCTCCGAAGCGTTCACACAACTGGCAAATGACTGCAAGGACTTAATGAATGAAGTGGCCGACGGGAAACCTGAACACGAATTAGCGACATTAGAAGACATCGTCGTGAACACAAGCCGATTTGAGTACATGTTTTGGGACATGGCGGAAAACATCACAATGTGGCCGACAGATAAAGTAGAAGGCGTTCAACAAAACTAAATGGCGGGGCCTTACGGCTCCCGCCATTCGTTTCGCCTGGCAGCGACCTACTCTCCCAGGGGCTCTCGCCCCGAGTACCATCGGCGCTGGAGGGCTTAACGGTCGTGTTCGGCATGGGTACGCGTGTGTCCCCTCCGCTATGGCCACCAGACAGCATTCCCTCAAAACTGGTCGGAAGCATTCTCTCGATTAAGCCCTCGACCGATTCGTATCCGTCAGCTCAACGTGTTACCACGCTTACACCTCGGACCGATCCACCTCGTCTTCTCCAAGGGGTCTTACCCAAGCACCTGAGTGCCTGGTGGGAAATCTCATCTTGAGGGGGGCTTCACGCTTAGATGCTTTCAGCGCTTATCCCGGCCACACGTGGCTACCCAGCGATGCCCTTGGCAGAACAACTGGTCCACCAGCGGTGTGTCCGTCCCGGTCCTCTCGTACTAAGGACGGCTCCTCTTCAGATTTCCTGCGCCCACGACAGATAGGGACCGAACTGTCTCACGACGTTCTGAACCCAGCTCGCGTACCGCTTTAATGGGCGAACAGCCCAACCCTTGGGACCTGCTTCAGCCCCAGGATGCGATGAGCCGACATCGAGGTGCCAAACCTCCCCGTCGATGTGGACTCTTGGGGGAGATAAGCCTGTTATCCCCGGGGTAGCTTTTATCCGTTGAGCGATGGCCCTTCCACTCAGAACCACCGGATCACTAAGTCCGACTTTCGTCCCTGCTCGACCTGTCAGTCTCGCAGTCAAGCTCCCTTCTGCCTTTACACTCCTCACGCGATGTCCAACCGCGCTGAGGGAACCTTCGAGCGCCTCCGTTACCTTTTAGGAGGCGACCGCCCCAGTCAAACTGCCCACCTGACAATGTCCCGCCACCGGCTCACGGCGGTCGGTTAGGATTTAACCATGATGAGGGTGGTATCCCACCGGCGCCTCCCTCGATCCTGGCGAACCGATTTCTCTGGCTCCCACCTATCCTGTACACATCATCGCCAAATCCACTATCAGGCTGCAGTCAAGCTCCACGGGGTCTTTCCGTCTTGTCGTGGGTAATGCGCATCTTCACGCATACTACAATTTCACCGGGCCTCTCGTTGAGACAGTGTCCAAGTCGTTACGCCTTTCGTGCGGGTCGGAACTTACCCGACAAGGAATTTCGCTACCTTAGGACCGTTATAGTTACGGCCGCCGTTTACTGGGGCTTCGGTTCAGACCTTCGCTTCCGCTAAGTCCTCCCCTTAACCTTCCAGCACCGGGCAGGCGTCAGCCCCTATACGTCGCCTTGCGGCTTCGCAGAGACCTGTGTTTTTGCTAAACAGTCGCTTGGACCTCTTCACTGCGGCCCCCTCAGGCAACCTCTCGGCCACCCTAACGGGGCACCCCTTCTCCCAAAGTTACGGGGCCATTTTGCCGAGTTCCTTAACGAGAGTTCTCCCGTGCGCCTTAGGATCCTCTCCTCGCCTACCTGTGTCGGTTTGCGGTACGGGCACCGCGCTCCTCGCTAGAGGCTTTTCTTGTCAGTGTGGGTGCAGGGACTTCGCTACTCTAAGTTTCACTCCCCATCACGGCTCAAGATCCTCGCAACGCGGGATTTGCCTCGCGCTGCTCTCTCACCGCTTGGACAGGCACATCCATCCGCCTGCTCCCCTGCCCTCCTGCGTCCCCCTTCGCTCAATCGGAACGCGGTGGTACAGGAATCTCCACCTGTTCTCCATCGCCTACGCTCTTCAGCCTCGGCTTAGGTCCCGACTTACCCTGAGCGGACGAACCTTCCTCAGGAACCCTTAGGCTTTCGGCGGAGGGGATTCTCACCCCTCTTATCGTTACTCATACCGGCATTCTCACTACCCAGCGCTCCACATTCCCTCCCGGAAATCCTTCGCTGCACTGGGTACGCTCCCCTACCACGGTGTCCCGCCCATAGCTTCGGTGATCCGTTTAGCCCCGGTACATTTTCGGCGCGACGTCACTTGACCAGTGAGCTTTTACGCACTCTTTCAATGATGGCTGCTTCTAAGCCAACATCCTGGTTGTCTCGGCAACGCCACATCCTTTCCCACTTAACGGATACTTCGGGACCTTAGCTGATGGTCTGGGTTGTTCCCCTCTCGACGTCGAATCTTAGCACCCGACGTCTGACTCCCAGGAACCGAATCAACGGCATTCGGAGTTTGACTGCGATCGGTAACCCGTCGAGGGCCCCTCACGCAATCAGTGCTCTACCTCCGCGATTCTTCCCCTGAGGCTAGCCCTAAAGCTATTTCGGGGAGAACCAGCTATCTCCGAGTTCGATTGGCATTTCACCCCTACCCACCCCTCATCCCCGCCTTTTTCAACAGACGTGGGTGCGGGCCTCCAGTCGGTGTTACCCGACCTTCACCCTGGACATGGGTAGATCACTCGGTTTCGGGTCGACGACGCGCAACTAAAATCGCCCTCTTCAGACTCGCTTTCGCTACGGCTCCGCGTCTCCCGCTTAACCTCGCTACGCATCGTCACTCGCCGGTCCATTCTACAAAAGGTACGCCGTCATCCAGATTACCCGGACTCCGACTGCTTGTAGGCACACGGTTTCAGGTTCTCTTTCACTCCCCTCCCGGGGTGCTTTTCACCTTTCCCTCACGGTACTGGTGCGCTATCGGTCGCCAGGGAGTATTTAGCCTTGGGAGGTGGGCCTCCCTGCTTCCCACGGGGTTCCCCGTGCCCCGCGGTACTCGGGGTCCGTCTCGGAGCGGACAGAATTTCGCCTACAGGATTCTTACCTTCTCTGATGGGCCGTTCCAGGCCGCTTCGGCTATCCCGTCCGTTTCTCACTCCTTATGAGACGCCCCACAACCCCGACACTCAACTCAAACCCACTACGCATATGATAAATGCGTCTTGTGGATCTCAGTTGAGTGCCGGGTTTGGGCTGTTTCCGTTTCGCTCGCCGCTACTCAGGAAATCGCTTTGAGCACCCACGAAAGGTTCCCTTTCGCAGGGCCCGCCTTGCTTTCTTTTCCTCAGGGTACTAAGATGTTTCAGTTCCCCTGGTTGCCCTCCGCTGCCTATGCATTCAGCAACGGATGCTCTCCTATGAAAGAGAGCGGGTTCCCCCATTCGGACATCCCCGGATCTACGCCTGCTTACGGCTCCCCGAGGCATTTCGGTGTTCGCCCCGTCCTTCGTCGGCTCCTGGCGCCTAGGCATCCACCGTGCGCCCTTTCTTGCTTAATCGTTCTCGACATGACTCTCGTCATCCCGGTGAATGCTTCCGATCCAGTTTTCAAGGAACACATCCGCCCCTCCACGGGACGGCAGAGACCATTCTCTTCTGAGAATGTCTCCCTCAAAACTAAACGAACAAGCCGAACGCCTTTTTTTTACTCCGTAGAAAGGAGGTGATCCAGCCGCACCTTCCGATACGGCTACCTTGTTACGACTTCACCCCAATCATCTGTCCCACCTTCGGCGGCTGGCTCCTTACGGTTGCCTCACCGACTTCGGGTGTTACAGACTCTCGTGGTGTGACGGGCGGTGTGTACAAGGCCCGGGAACGTATTCACCGCGGCATGCTGATCCGCGATTACTAGCGATTCCTCCTTCACGCAGGCGAGTTGCAGCCTGCGATCCGAACTGAGACTGGCTTTTTAGGGATTGGCTCCGCGTCACCGCTTCGCTGCCCTCTGTACCAGCCATTGTAGCACGTGTGTCGCCCAGGACATAAGGGGCATGATGATTTGACGTCATCCCCACCTTCCTCCAGCTTGTCACTGGCAGTCAGCTTAGAGTGCCCAACTCAATGCTGGCAACTAAGCTCAAGGGTTGCGCTCGTTGCGGGACTTAACCCAACATCTCACGACACGAGCTGACGACAACCATGCACCACCTGTCTCTCTGTCCCCGAAGGGAAACCTCTATCTCTAGAGGGGTCAGAGGATGTCAAGCCCTGGTAAGGTTCTTCGCGTTGCTTCGAATTAAACCACATGCTCCACCGCTTGTGCGGGCCCCCGTCAATTCCTTTGAGTTTCAGCCTTGCGGCCGTACTCCCCAGGCGGAGTGCTTAATGTGTTTACTTCGGCACTAAGGGCGTGACGCCCCTAACACCTAGCACTCATCGTTTACGGCGTGGACTACCAGGGTATCTAATCCTGTTCGCTCCCCACGCTTTCGCGCCTCAGCGTCAGTTACAGGCCAGAGAGCCGCCTTCGCCACTGGTGTTCCTCCCGATCTCTACGCATTTCACCGCTACACCGGGAATTCCGCTCCCCTCTCCTGCACTCAAGTCCCCCAGTTTCCAATGCCATCCCACGGTTGAGCCGTGGCCTTTCACATCAGACTTAAGAGACCGCCTGCGCGCCCTTTACGCCCAATAATTCCGGACAACGCTCGCCCCCTACGTGTTACCGCGGCTGCTGGCACGTAGTTAGCCGGGGCTTCCTCCTGTGGTACCGTCACGCTAAGAGCATGCCCTCTCCTAGCCGTTCTTCCCACATGACAGAGCTTTACAACCCGAAGGCCGTCCTCGCTCACGCGGCGTTGCTCGGTCAGGGTTCCCCCATTGCCGAAAATTCCCTACTGCTGCCTCCCGTAGGAGTCTGGGCCGTGTCTCAGTCCCAGTGTGGCCGGTCACCCTCTCAGGTCGGCTACGCATCGTCGCCTTGGTGAGCCCTTACCTCACCAACTAGCTAATGCGCCGCGAGCCCATCTGCAAGCGACGACTTCCGCCGCCTTTTAAGGCTCCCCCATGCGGAAAAGCCTCTTATCCGGTATTAGCTCCGGTTTCCCGCAGTTATCCCGGTCTTGCAGGCAGGTTGCCCACGTGTTACTCACCCGTCCGCCGCTGGTTCCGCCATCCGCCCCCGAAGGGGTGGTCGGCTTCACCCGCACGACTTGCATGTATTAGGCACGCCGCCAGCGTTCGTCCTGAGCCAGGATCAAACTCTCCATTAAAAATGGTCTGTCCGCAGCTCAGCTGCGTAACACTTTCCTTCAGAAGCCAAACAGGCTCCTTGTACGAAACAAGCTGTTCCAAGCTCTTGGACGTTGGCTTGTTCGTTCAGTTTTCAAGGAACATTCGCGCTCTCGCCTGAAAGGCGACATCCTACATCTTATCACGCAGGGCGTTTGCTGTCAATACGCTATTTCTTTCCATTCGCACCTGCGCGGTTCAAAAAGCAATGCCGTTTTTTCACGGCGAGACATAATATAACATGCGGTTATCTTAATCGCAAGAGGAAGTTTATAACAATTACTTCAAGTTTTCGTACTGGTTGATCCATGCTCTGGCAAATTCGCGAAACGGCTGATTAGTCGCTTTTTCAAAAGCTTCACGCGTACGCAAGTTAAGTTCTCTCCTTTTGATCGCACTCTCTTGATCAATGTCTGGGTACATTTTTAAGGCTGCACACCACTCAACTAAGTCCTTTTCCCCGTACTCTCTCATAAAAAAACGCACCACGTCATAGCTGTGGGCATAGTACAGGCTTGCTTCCCGAGCCGACAATGATTCCAAGTTTAACTCCTCCAACTGCTGAAGGGTCCAGCGCGGTTTTTTTAGCTGAGCATCTCCTTCCAGGTGCAATCCTGGTAACAAATGTCTTTGGTAGTACTCAGCCAAGCCTTCCTGTAGCCAGTAAGCAGCGTTATCGTGCGACATGTCACTTATGACTCGGTGCGATATTTCGTGCACAATGCCGGAAGCGAACGTTTCGTCATTACTGTCTGCTGTCAGCGAACCGACGAATTTGATGGCTTGTCCCCGTTCATTCCATCCGACTACCCATTTCGGTAGAGACGGTTTGACCGATTGGCGAAACACTTCTATATCGTGGTAAAGCTTAATCTGAATCGGTGCGTCCGGCTCCCACTGCAACCGTTCGTTAAACGCTTCTAACGCTTTCTCCCCAACATTTAAAGCCACCTTGGCCTTCTCCGACAGAAGTCGATCAGAAAATTTCACGGTGACGTTCTTCCGCGTCATCGTATCAAATAAGAGATCCGCGTCTTTCCAGCCCCTCGCGGTTTGCTGATAAATCAACGGAAGGCGCACAGAATGGCGCACACCGTCTAATTTGTAATGTTGGCGAACGTTGACGAGCAGAAGCCCCGGCTTGTACGGAGCGACAGACTCTACCTCCATCTGGAACGTTCCGCGGTCAATGTGGGAAACAGCATCTTCAAACCACCGTTTTCGCTCTTGAATGTAAGTACGGTCGTTTTCCCACAGCAACTCCTTAAACCGTTCCCAGTCTCCAGCGTTAACGGCCCCTGCTTGCATCCGGATGGTCTGTCGAATCTCCTGTTCAATTTCTGGTCCGCTACCGCTACGCGCAGTGTCCGGTTGTGCCGCTGCCGTGCCCATCGCGATGACTGACCACCATACGACAGCGCAAAGGACAACACCCATTGTTTTGACTCCATTGGCAGCCTTCTTCTCCAAAGTCGATTCCTCCTCGGTTCACATCCCATAGTGTGAACCTAACGGACTAAAACATGCAAACAACCCTCCTGACAGAGGAGGGCTGAAAAAAAGATACTATCGTCAACGAAGGCCTGTACGGACCATCTTTTTTTAAATACTTCCCAAAAATATAAACCGCAAGATAAAAATGATCCCCAACACGTACACGATCGGATGCACGTGCCGCCACTTTCCTTTGAACATTTTAGCGAGGGGATAGACGATAAACCCGATGGCGATGCCTGTGGCAATGCTAAACGCGAACGGCATAAACGCAATGGTGAGGAATGCCGGAACAGCTTCATCCAACGCATCCCACTCAATTTGCCGCAAGCTCTTCGCCATGAGAACCCCCACGATGATAAGGGCCGGTGACGTGATCGCCGATACGGCAGCAAACGTTTCGACAATAGGAAAGAAAAAGACCGAGAGGGCGAACAAGCCAGCCGTCACAACCGCCGTCATTCCCGTGCGCCCCCCAGCGGCGACACCTGCTGCCGACTCGACGTACGACGTCACTGTCGACGTCCCTAGACCGGCACCGGATACGGTGGCAATGGAGTCGGCCATGAGGGCACGACCGGCCCGCGGCAGTTTGTTGTTTTTAAGTAGCTTGGCTTGATTGGCTACCCCGACGAGAGTGCCGGCGGTATCAAACAAATCGACAAAGAAAAAGGCAAAAATGATCGAGAAAACCCCCATCTCCAACGCCGCCCACACGTCCAACTGCATAAACGTCGGCGCGAGACTCGGCGGTGTTTGAACAACCCCTTTCGGAACATCGACGACTCCGAAAATCATTCCGACAACTGCCGTCAAAATCATTCCGTAAAAGATGGCACCCTTTACGTTGCGCACCATGAGCAACACGGTCACGAGCAGTCCGAACACGGTGAGCAAAATATTGGGGTCTGTCAAGTCCGGTGCAATGGCGACATACGTTGATTCGTTGGAGACGATAATCCCGACATTTTTCAAACCCACAAAGGCGATAAACAGACCGATCCCCGCTGATACCGCGTGCTTCATTCCTGAAGGAATGGCATTAATAATCGTTTCCCTAATTTTGGTCATCGTCAAAATCAAAAATGCGACACCGGAAATAAAGACAGCGCCGAGGGCGGTCTGCCACGGAACTCCCATTCCCAACACGACAGTATACGTGAAGTAAGCGTTCAATCCCATCCCCGGTGCGAGGGCAATGGGATAATTGGCAAAGAGTCCCATCAGCAATGTGCCGATGGCTGCCGCTACGGCTGTCGCGACAAAGACGGCGCCGAAATCCATCCCGCCGTCATACCCTAAAATAGCCGGATTGACAATTAAAATATACGCCATCGTCAAAAATGTCGTCACACCTGCGACAACTTCCGTGCGCATCTTCGTGTTGTGTTCCTGAAAACGGAAAAAACGCGCGACTTTTGAATTTGTGGACACCACGATCCCTCCCCTAAAAATGACAAAAGCCTGGACTCCCTCCAGGCTTTACTACGACCATAAAAATCACGGCTTACACCCCGCCCAGCTACGGGGTGGTACGTGTTTCGTAGTCAAGCAATTTACGGTTGCCTGGTAGAAACTGCCGGTCCCTATTACCGGCACTATACGAAACGACAAATTAAGTTTTATGATGACAGCCTTAGTTTAACGTCATTCCTCCCATATTGTCAATACAATATCCGAACGTTTTTTAAGAAATTAAATATAACGTTCGTAAATATCACTCCCACTCAATGGTCGCAGGCGGTTTGGACGTAATGTCGTACACCACCCGGTTCACACCGTCGACTTCATTGACAATCCGGTTAGAGATGCGTTCCAACACATCAAACGGAATACGGGCCCAATCTGCGGTCATCCCGTCGACGGAATGCACCGCCCGGATTCCGACCGTGTAGTCGTACGTTCGCGAATCGCCCATGACGCCGACACTTCGAAAATCGGGCAGCACAGTGAAATACTGCCAAATATCGCGATCCAGCCCTGCCCTTTTGACCTCCTCGCGCAAGATGGCATCCGATTCACGCACAATGGCCAATTTCTCCTCTGTCACTTCGCCGAGGACGCGAATGCCAAGTCCAGGGCCGGGAAACGGTTGACGCCACACGATCGTCTCTGGAAGACCGAGTTCTTCCCCAACTCGGCGCACTTCGTCCTTAAACAGTGAGTTCAAGGGCTCAATGAGTTGAAACTGCATATCTTCCGGCAAACCGCCCACGTTGTGGTGCGATTTAATCGTCTCCGCCGTGTCCGTGCCGCTTTCGATCACGTCCGTGTACAGCGTTCCTTGCGCTAAAAAGTCATGGTCTCCAAATCGAGCGACCTCTTCTTCAAAGACGCGAATAAATTCGCTTCCGATGACTTTCCGTTTCTCTTCCGGGTCTGTAACACCTTTCAGCTTGTTCATAAACCGGGCCCGAGCATCTACTTTCACCACGTTCATGTCAAATTGGTCGGCGAACGTGTCCATGACACTGTCTGCTTCCCCTTTTCTCAACAGGCCGTGATCGACAAACATGCACGTCAACTGGTCTCCAATCGCTCTGTGCACGAGAGCGGCGACGACGGATGAATCGACTCCCCCGCTCAGCGCGCACAACACTTTGCGATCACCGACGTGTCGTCTCAGTTCGGCTACGGTATCGTCAACAAACGTCTTCATATTCCAGTTGCCGCTGCAGCCGCAAATGTCGTACACGAATTTGTGCAACATCTCATTTCCGTAAACGGTGTGGCGCACTTCCGGATGAAACTGTACAGCGTACAGTTTTCTCTTTTCATCACTCATTGCCGCCACAGGGGCCGACTCTGTCCGAGCGTCCACTTGAAAGCCTTCCGGTGGCTCTATCACGACGTCGCGGTGGCTCATCCACACGGTCTGCCTTCGCTGTAAACTGCGAAACAGCGTACAGTCGGACGTCCGTTCGATCTCAGCTTTTCCGTATTCCCGCTTTGGCGCCCTGTCGACTTTAGCTTTGTAGTGCTGCGCCATGAGTTGCATACCGTAGCATATCCCCAGCACCGGGACGCCCAATTCAAAAATGGCCGGGTCACATTGGGGCGCGTCTTCGCGAAAGACACTGGCCGGCCCGCCGGAAAATATAATCCCTTTCGGCAAATGCTCCTTCAACTGCTCTGCCGTCGTTCGATAGGACAACAGTTCACTGTAGACGCCCAAGTCCCGTATGCGCCGGGCGATCAACTGGTTGTACTGTCCCCCGAAGTCGAGGACGACAATGCGTTCGTTCGGCTGCTGCATAGTGTCTCCTTCCGATTTTTGTACAAGATACTCAAAGTCATTAATGCAACTATTATACCAGCGCGAAAACCGAGTGCCAATACAAGTTGAGACTCCCACGACTGAAGACGCTCGGATTCTTGGGTAGTTAGCACCCTCCATCCATTTCTGTTTCACTAACGAAGCCGCATGTCTTTCTTCAGCCGCTTTAACTGCTTGCGAACAGCGCGCCACGTGTCATGACTAAATGGCCGGATACCGTAGCGCATGCGTTCATAATATTTCGTTAACTCCACCAGCGCCTCACTCGACCCACCCATGTACGGAAACCGTTGAACGTATTCCCGCACGGTCTGATGCGGTTGACGCCGACCGTACCGCTTCTCTAACAGACTCAAAAGGTTTTCGTAAAAAGTCAGCATGCTGCCTTCCCGCTCCCGTTCGGCGACACGCTGCAGCCGGTTGAACTGCCATTCCCACAACCGGGGAACGACGAGCCACAACGCAGCGAGGAACACCACAAGGACTGTGACAACACCTCCTGCCACCCAGGCCCAATCAATGGTCCACTCTCGTTCATTCACTCTCTCTGCGCCCGCGTCCCCTTCTACTTCTACGCCGAGATCGAGGTTGTCAACCTGGGGGATCGTCGGCTCTGTCACCTCCCTCTCAGGGACGTCGGCCTCTCCTGCTTCCACAGCCACTTCCGTCGGGTTGCTGAACCCAGGAGTCGGTTCAAACGGCAGCCATCCCACCCCTGAAAAGTACACCTCCACCCACGAATGGGCGTCACTGTTCCGAACGGTCACGTCGTATTGTCCCGCTTCAGCGTCAAAACGCTGATCACCTGGAGCAAAGCCTTTCACCCAGCGGGCCGGAATGCCGTTCACCCGCAACATGATGACCATGGACGTAGAGAAGTGATCGCAGTAACCGCGCCGCGATTCAAACAGGAAGTGGTCGACGAAATCATCTCTTGGCGAGGGTACTGGCACGTCCTCTGTTTCGTACGCAAAATCCCAGCCGAATTTCAAAAAACTCTCTACTGCTTTCACCTGGTCATACACACGGTCTTCGCCCTTTACAATTTCTTGAGCCAGTGTTTTCACCCGATCGGGTAGAGAAGGTGGCAGTTGCAAATACGTTTCTTTCACCTCGTCAGGGTACTCGTTTGACGTCTCCCGCAAGCGCTGTTCACTTACAATCGGCTGCTGAACTTCAATGTGGTACCGTTCAAGCGCGGTATGCCCGACGGTACGGTAACCGGCCGCACCTTCAATCGCTTTGAGCTCTTCTATCCCGTCAACGGACACCACGCGATCCAGCTCACCTGCAGTGAACAGAACATGATGGGCACCACGGTCAAATGTCGTTAGCTGTTCAATCTGTTTCGTCTCTAAATCGTGAAACAACTGCCCGACGCTGTCCGACCCTGCTCGAGCTACTGCTATGACCTGCTCCCCAATTTCTCTCCGGTGCCACCCCTGTCCGTCGTAGACATCTTTCGCTTCACCGCGCCAGTAGTATGGCTCGTCGACCAACGAACGAAAGACGATTGTGTTGTCTTCTTCGAACGGTCCCCCCAACCGCGAATCGTCCTCGCCGTACCCGACCTTGCGAACACCGCCGGTAGTATCGTCGGCCTGATCACTGTGACGGATGATAAATGAAACGGGATCCGGCCAGCTCGCTTCCGTCTTCGGCGCTACAATGCCGACACTCGCAGCAATCAGAACAAAGATTAACACAACGCTCAACCATCGCCAACAGTAGAGGGGTCGCTCCGGGATGCGCACACGGCTGACCAGATGATCCAGGTGGCTGATACCTAACACGATCAACCCGTAGCAAAACACGCGCACGATGGCAGCTCTCCCGTCGTACGGCGTCAAACTGTCCACTGCGGCGATGTAGAATACAGTGAGCAGTAAAATCCACAACAGACGCCCCTTTGCCACGACGTATTGGAACATGACCGTTTCCATGAGCCAAATGAAAAGAAGAAAACATGCCGTTCGGACCGGAGGAGTCATGTTCATCCACTCGCCGGAAAACAAGAGGTGGGCATCTTCCTTCAACTCTCGCCAGACGATGAGCCACCAGTCAGGACTGACGAGGGATACCCCGTGGGGAGAAAAGAAGGTGTGGTGAACGATATATACAAGAATTAGCGGTGTGACGACGACTTTTGCCCAAAGGGGCAAACGCAGAATATCCATCACGAGTAAAATCGCAAACCCCGTCAAAAAAATGTCGATCCGCCCCGTATCTGTCGTCGTCAGTAAGGGAGCCATCCATTCAAAAAACAGGGCGAAAACGAACGCACTGTACAGCAGCGTGCGGATCGATTTACGCACCGGTGGCACCCCCCTCCCGCAAAATGTCTTCAAACCGTTCCCGGTCAATCCGATAAACGGAAACTCCGAGCAGTCCGAGAGAACGCACGTAAGACTGCTCACTTCCCGACAGTTGTGACGGTGAAAAGACCCAGAACAGCTCTACTTTTACCCGCCGTTCGCGAAGGTGATAGACCGCTTCGACTAAAGGGCGGTGCAGCAAAGGTGTGACACCGACAACCGTCGTTCCGTAAGGCAAGTCGACCGTTTCCCACAACAGCACCTTGTCAAATGGAAATCGGCCGTCCGCTCTCACTTCTGCCAGGTGTTCGTAGATCTTCGGCAATGTGTGGGGATACCGTGCAGGCGGCATTACAAATTTTTCTTTTCCATACGAGACGAGACCTGTAGCATACGTGCGATTCAGGGCATACCGGCTCAATGACGCGACTAAACTGACCGCCCGCTCAAACTGCGGGTGCTGTTCAGCTCCGTAATGCGCCGTACACCTGTCCAAAAAAAACATCAGGTGATGTGATGTTTCAAACTCAAATTCTTTCGTTTTCAAGCCGTTTCCCTTAGCTGAGGCCTTCCAGTGGATGCGACTCAAACGGTCGCCGTGGACGTAGTCCCGCACTCCGATGACAGACGTGGCCTCTTCAGTGATGCGGTTTTGTGAGAAATCTGTTCCCGTGTGTTGTTCGTTCAACGTGTGCCAAGCCGTGATGTCCCGCACTGTCGGGTATACGAGGACGTCACCCGTCACGTCCAACTTTTTTTCACGGCGCACCAATCCATACACGTCTCCGGCCTGTGCCGTGACGCGTTGCCACCGGTGCCGTCCCCGCGGCAAGGGGCCACACGTGTACGTGTAGACGATCTCGCTATTAAACCACGAAACCAACAACTTTCCCCCCGCTCGGGGAAGCGCCTTTACCGTTTCCGGCACGTGATCATCCACCCACAGCCAAGCGAAGGGAAACCTGCCAGGGCGCCGAACGCGAATGCGCACCTCCAGTTCTTCGCCGGCGTTCAAACGCGTTCGAGAGAATTCCCGCGTCACGTTCACCCGGTACAGTCCAAACAAAAAGACGGCGATTTCATAGAGAACGACGGTCAAAAAGGCGTAGAAGAGAAACCAGGAGACGAATCCTCCCTGTACTTTACCAAAGATAAAAGCTGCCCCGAGCAACAACAAGACTCCGGGCAAGCCAAACGGACGAGGATGTGACCACACTCGTTTCATGTCACGACCTCCGAAAAACGGGGACGGGCGTTTGATTCAACACATCTTGCAAGACCTCTTCCACTGTCAATCCGCCGAGTCGGGCATCCGATTTGAGAATGACGCGGTGTCCCAGTGTTGCTGCCGCTAAATCTTTTACATCGTCTGGAACGACAAACTGACGGCCGCGCACGAGTGCCAAAGCCTGCGCCGCGCGAAACAAAGCGATAGACCCGCGGGGGCTCGCCCCGAGGTAAACCTTGGGGTGCGTACGCGTCGCCTCCGTCAGGCGCACGATGTAACGGCGGATCGAATCTTCCACATAAATGTTCCGAACGCTTTGCTGTAAATCTTTGAGCTCTTCGGAGCTGATCACAGCTTTGACACTTTCAATCGGGTGATGAACTTGCAGCCGCGACAGCATTTCAACTTCTTCCTCTAGCTGCGGGTAACCAAGGCGCAATTTTATGAGAAAACGGTCCAGTTGGGCTTCTGGCAGAGGGAAGGTCCCTTCGTACTCAATCGGGTTTTGCGTCGCCATGACAAAAAAGGGGGTCGGTAAAGAGTGTGTCTCGCCGTCAATCGTGACATTTCCTTCTTCCATGGCCTCTAACAAAGCTGCTTGCGTCTTAGGAGAGGTACGGTTGATTTCATCGGCGAGTACGACATTGCCCATAATCGGACCCGGCCTGTATTCGAATTGCATCGTTTTCTGGTTATAGACAGACATTCCCGTCACATCGGACGGCAACAAATCGGGAGTGAATTGAATTCGTTTAAACGAGCAGCCTAACGACTTAGCTAACGCTTTCACTAACATCGTCTTGCCCACCCCTGGAACGTCCTCTAGCAAGGTATGTCCTCCGCAAAGAATGGACACGATGCTCAATTGGATGATCTCAGACTTGCCGATCATCACTTTTTCCACATTGTCTATAACTTTAGCGATTTTTCCATTGTACTCGTCAAACCGACCGGATGACATCTCAGCTTTGGGCATGTGTAGATTTATTCCTCCCTAATAGCACTCTGCCTCAATATATAACGCAACGGATAGACCCTCACACCCGCTTGAACGAAAGACAAGGCGACTCTCCTCTGGCTGGGATAGCCTTGGAAGTATACATGCCAATCTTTTTTCCTATTATACCATCTGAAATGTACGACAACACCTATATTTCTGAATAAGGGAACACTCCTTCAAATCTAGTTGCATTCTCTCCTTCAACTGCTCAAAGCCTGTTCTCGTCATAACTTTTTCCATATAGAAAAAGACACTTATAGATGATAATAATTCCTGATTTTCGGAAAGTGGATAATGACCCTCGTATATTTGCCTTCTTCCGATTGAATGGAAAGATCGTGTCCTAGTTTTAGGGCCAACTGTTTTGCAAGGTAGAGGCCGATCCCAGTAGATTTGGCATGACTTCTTCCAATAGACCCTGTAAATCCTTTTTCAAATACGCGGCTGATATCTTCCGGCTTAATTCCAATGCCTGTATCTTCAATCAAAAGCCTCTTTTCTTTTCGATCGGCCTCAAATTGTACGGAGATTTCCCCGCCTTCATCTGTATATTTTAAGGAATTCGAAAAAATTTGGTCTATGATAAAACCAAGCCATTTACTGTCGGTGTGGACAACCTGCTTTCCATCGTCCATATGAAAGCGAATTTGTTTGTTAATAAAGGATTTGGCGTGTTTCTTGACACTGTTCTTAACGATTTGATCCAACGCGACTTCGGTAATAAAGTAATCTTTGGAAAACGAATCAATGCGAGAATAGTAAAGGGCCTGTTCCACGTAATGTTCGATTTTATCCAACTCATCTTCAAACTTGTCCACAAGGGATTCAACCGTTCTACCACGACTGTTTTCCATAAGCAGGCGGGCAGCCGCAATCGGAACCTTGACTTCATGAATCCAAGAGGTAATAAAATCTTGATGGTCCCGTTTTTCGTTATACAACTTTTGTAGTTGATCGCCGTACACGCCATTTACTTTCTTTAATAAGTCAAGATATATCTGCTGTTCGTTGTTTCGCGGTTTAGGTAGCGTTGCGAGAAATTCTTCATGGCGACTTTCAACCAACTCATGAAGTGCGCGATAAAAATCCTTGTTGAAATAGTATTGGACGATGACGTAAAGTGCTACAATCATAAAGATCACGACATTGACATATACGATATCGTTGACAGCGTATCTGGAATCTGCACTCACCATCATCATCAAAGAAACGAAGCACATCACTATCACGTATAACAAGAAAAAGGAACGTTGATCTTTCAGATACTGTAAGAAACTCATTGGATAATGTAACCCTGTCCTTTCTTAGTCGTTATAAAGTGTTCCTTTCCGAGTTCGGCAAGCTTTTTACGCAGGCGAGCAATATTTACCGTCAGTGTATTTTCGTCCACGAAATTTTCGTCCTTCCAAAGGGTGCGCATCATTTTCTTTCGGCTGACGATCGTCCCTTTGTTTTGCATGAGAATTTTCAAAATCAGAAATTCTGTTTTCGTGAGTTCCGATTTTCGATCTCCATGTAAGGCCACTCCGTCCTCAAGGTTTAACACAATCCCATCGTGTTCGATCGTCTTAAACTGTGTTTCCATGTAAGAATACGTTCTGCGAAGGAGCGCCTTTATTTTCGCGATCAACACATCTGTGTGAAAAGGTTTTTGTATATAATCATCTCCCCCCATGTTCATCGACATGACGATGTCCATCGGTGTATCACGGGAAGAGAGAAAGATCATGGGGACCTTGGACACTTCTCTAATTTTGTGACACCAGTAAAATCCGTCAAACGATGGCAGATTGATATCCATGATGACAAGGTGCGGTTCATGGTGAAGAAATACCTGCATGATTTGGTCAAAGTCTTCGACCTTAACGGTTTCAAATCCCCATTTTTCTAATGCTTCCCCTACCATATTGCGAATGGTCACATCATCTTCCACAATCATCACTTTCATCCTCTTCCCTCCAGACATTCATCGTGCTTCATCATTATTTTAATTGAATCCCGACTTAACAAACAAAACGACAGCACGTTTACAGGTCTCTTTTTGTCCATGTGACAAAAATGTAAGGTTGTACGATCAAGCTGTAAGTTTATATTAAGGGTCCCTATTGTACAATAAAGCCGTAAAACAAATCAGCACGAAACGGAGGATTTATACATGAAAACGGTCGTCGAAGCAAAACAAATAAAAAAAGTCTACGGTTCAAAGGGGAATGTCTTTTCAGCCTTGGAGGATATCGACTTAACTGTCATGGAAGGTGAATTCGTCGGCATTATGGGCCCCTCAGGTGCCGGTAAAACAACGTTACTAAATATTTTGGCAACGATTGACGAGCCAACTTCGGGTGACATCGTCATTGACGGAATCAATGTGACCAAGATGACGGAGGAACAACTGTCTGCCTTTCGCCGTGACAAACTGGGTTTCTTGTTCCAAGACTATCATTTATTAGACACCTTAACTGTGGAAGAAAATGTGATCTTGCCGTTAGCACTGGCCAAGATGAACGTCAAAGAATTGGAACGAAGGGTCGATGAAGTGGCAGATACGTTTGGGATTCGCGACATTTTAAAAAAGTATCCGTATCAAATTTCCGGGGGACAAAAGCAACGTACGGCAGCATCGCGCGCGATTATCTCAAACCCAAGCTTAATATTGGCAGACGAACCGACAGGTGCATTGGACTCAAAGTCCGCAACAGACTTGTTAGAATGTTTAAAGGATCTGAATGAACATGACAAGGCGACCATTTTAATGGTCACCCACGATGCTTATGCGGCCAGTTACTGTAATCGCGTCCTTTTTATTAAAGACGGCAACATCTTCACAGAACTTGTGAAAGGGGAAAGATCCCGCAAAGCCTTTTTCAACAAGGTGTTGGATGTGTTATCCGCGCTAGGGGGTGGTGCACATGACGTTATTTAGTTTAGCAAAGAAAAATATAAAGGGTAACTTCAACCATTATTTCGTCTACTTTGTGACGCTCGTCTTCAGCATGGTGATTTATTACACGTTTGCTGCCCTACAACACAGTGAAAACATTCAGGAAAGCATTGAATTGTCGGATACGATGCGGTTCATGTTTGGGGTATCATCGGTTATCCTCATTTTATTCGTAGCGGTCTTTGTTTTGTACTCCAACTCATTCTTCACAAGGAAAAGGAAGAAAGAAGTCGGATTGTACGCCATACTAGGTTTACGCAAGAAAACGATTGCAAAAATGTTGTTTTACGAAAACTTGATGATGGGCATCATCGCATTAGTCATTGGGATTATTCTGGGCACCTTGCTGTCCAAATTGTTTGCAATGATTTTGGTCAAACTCATGGGTTCCACTACTGAGGTGGATTTCGGAATATCGGCTATGGCGATTATTCAGACAGTCATTGTCTTTATGGTCATTATTTTGTTTACTTCCGTTCAAGGTTATCGCTTGATTTATCGTTTTAAACTAATCGAACTATTCCACGCTGAGAAAAAAGGAGAGCCCATTCCAAAGGTTTCACCTATTTCCGCTGTCATCGGCGTTGTATTGCTTGTCGGGAGTTACTGGCTCATATTGCGGCCACTTCCTGACGACTGGACGACGGAATATTTATTGAGAAATGACGGTGTTGCCTTTTTGGCTCTCGTTATCGGAACCCATTTGTTTTTCCGATCCGTCACGGTCTATTTACTGAAGTTATCGCAAAGAAACAAGTCACGCTATTACAGAGGAACAAAATTAATTGAAACATCCCAGTTACTGTATCGCATTAGAGGAAATGCCCGTACCTTTACAGTTATAGCATTGTTGAGTGCTGCAACGATCAGTTTTTTCGGTGCAACTTACGGTGGATACTACAGCAATGAAAAGAGCGCTAAGGAAGCTGTCCCGTTCAGCTATTCGTTTTTGTCAAGAGGCCCAGAATTTGATTCGCAGGTGAAAAATGTAATCGAAGCAGACGATGAACATCCGATCAAAGCCCAACTGGAGATACCCGTTCTTCAAGTAGAAGGAACACTCTCATTTCCACTGGATTACGACATAAATCCTGTAAAATTAATCTCAGAAAGTACTTTTAATCAAGCAGCGAAGGCTTTAAACCGGGATGAAACGGTCTCACTTACCGGGGATGAAGCAGCCGTGATCCAACCAAGGTTTACGGAATACACGGAGGCGACGTTTCAAGGGGAAAGCGTGACGCTGCTATTGGATCGAGGAAGCCGTCAACTACAACTTGACCATATGGTTGAAGGAAACGTGCTCCCCTTCGATTATCCCGATTTCTATGTCGTGGTCAGCCATGACGTGTTTGCTGAGATAGAAAGACAAGAGGCACCACTCACTTATAACGTTTACGAAGTGGAAAATGAAACGACGGCACAAGCCACGTCGGAAAAAGTGAATAAACTGGTTGGCAACGATTTTCAGGTTTCTTCATCGTTTTATACGGAGTACAAGAAAGGAAAAGAAGGAAACGCCCTGACTCTCTTTATTTACGGATTTTTGGGGCTTGTGTTTTTAGCGGCGACCGGAAGTATCATTTACTTCAAACAGTTGACCGAAGCGAATGAAGCGACAGGACACTATGAAATCCTCCGAAAAATCGGTGTCAGTAAAAAGGACATACGCAGATCAGTGAAAAAGCAGTCATTATTCGTGTTCGGATTGCCACTAACCGTAGGCGTAATGCACAGTTCTGTAATACTGTACTTTACGAGCAATTTTATTTCGGATCTCATTGGAGTCAACCTCACGGTTCCCATTCTGACTGCAATTTCTGTTTTTATTATCATCTACACAATTTATTACGCATTGACTGTGAACACGTATCATCGAATTGTAAGTGGAAATTAAAAAGGATAAAATGAAAAGAAGAGGTCCTCCATTCAATGAATGGAGGACCTCTATAATGACGCCGTGTTAGCTTACATCATGCCGTCCATGCCGCCCATGCCGCCTGCACCGCCGCCTGGAGCTTCTTTTTCTTCTTCAGGTTTGTCGGCAATGACCGATTCCGTCGTCAAGAACATTGCGGAAACGGAGGCAGCGTTTTGCAGAGCAGAGCGGGACACTTTCGTCGGATCGACGATCCCGGCATCCACCATGTTGACCCACTCGCTGGTGGCGGCGTTAAATCCGATTCCTTTGTCTTCTTTCTTCAGCCGTTCGACGATGACAGACCCTTCGAGACCGGCGTTTTGGGCGATTTGGCGAACCGGCTCTTCCAGCGCCCGTTTGACAATGTTGACACCTGTCGCCTCATCCCCTGTCGCCTCTACACTTTCGACAGCCGGAATGACGTTGACGAACGCCGTTCCACCACCGGACACGAGTCCTTCTTCTACAGCCGCCCGAGTGGAGTTGAGGGCGTCTTCGATGCGCAATTTCTTCTCCTTCAGTTCGGTTTCAGTAGCAGCACCGACTTTGATGACAGCCACTCCGCCAGCCAATTTGGCCAAACGCTCTTGCAGCTTTTCTTTATCGAATTCAGAAGTCGTTTCTTCCAACTGTTGACGGATTTGGGTAATGCGGGACCCGATAGCCGACTTTTCGCCCTCTCCGTCTACGATAATCGTTTCTTCCTTCGTGACACGCACTTGGCGTGCACGGCCCAACTGCGATACTTCTGTCGCTTTCAGTTCAAGGCCGAGGTCTTCTGTGATGACTTGACCGCCGGTCAGAATGGCAATGTCTTCCAGCATGGCCTTGCGCCGATCGCCGAACCCTGGCGCTTTAACGGCCACAGCGGTAAACGTTCCACGCAACTTGTTGACGACGAGGGTGGCCAGCGCTTCCCCTTCCATGTCTTCTGCGATGATTAAGAGCGGTTTGCCCTGTTGGACGACTTTCTCCAACAGCGGGAGTACGTCTTGAATATTGCTGATTTTCTTGTCCGTGATTAAGATGTACGGCTCTTCGAGTACAGCTTCCATCTTGTCGTTGTCCGTGACCATGTACGGGGAAATGTACCCGCGGTCAAATTGCATCCCTTCGACAACTTCCAGTTCTGTCTCGAACCCTTTGGATTCTTCGACAGTGATCACGCCGTCGTTACCGACTTTCTCCATCGCTTCAGCAATGAGTTGACCGATCTCTTCGTCTCCTGCGGAGATGGAAGCAGCTTGGGCGATGGATTCTTTACCGCCGATGGGTTTAGAGATTTCCTTCAGTTCTTCGACTGCTGCAGCCGTCGCTTTCTCAATCCCTTTGCGGATGACCATCGGGTTTGCTCCAGCTGCCACGTTTTTCAAACCCTCGCGAATCATGGCTTGCGCGAGGACAGTAGCCGTCGTCGTCCCGTCACCGGCGACGTCGTTCGTCTTCGTCGCCACTTCTTTTACCAATTGGGCGCCCATGTTCTCAAAAGCGTCTTCCAGTTCAATTTCCTTGGCAATGGTAACACCGTCGTTCGTAATTAGCGGAGAACCAAATTTTTTCTCCAGCACAACGTTGCGTCCCTTTGGCCCGAGCGTCACTTTTACCGCATTTGCCAACGCATCAACGCCGCGCATCATGGCACGACGGGCTTCTTCACTGAACTTGATCTCTTTTGCCATCTTTAGGTTGACCTCCTTAATATGTAGTGATGGTCGATTTCATTTAGTCCACGATAGCCAAAATATCGCTTTCCCGCAAAATCAGGTACTCCTTGTCTCCGACCTTCACTTCGGTACCGGCGTACTTGGAGAAAATGACGCGGTCGCCTTCTTTTACTTCCAGTGCGACTTTTTCCCCGTTTTCGTAACGGCCGGAGCCGACGGCGACAACTTTTCCTTCCTGTGGTTTCTCTTTGGCAGTGTCGGGAAGAACGATACCGCTAGCGGTCGTTTCCTCCTTCTCGATGGCCTCCAAAACCACACGGTCACCCAATGGTTTGATCACGGTAAAACCCTCCTCTTTCGTCGAGTCGTCAAGTTTGTTAGCACTCTCTTAAGTCGAGTGCTAACATCACTTTTTATAATATTCATTTTGTGATCCTAATGCAAGTCGTTTGCCTACTTTTTTTTTAATTTTCTTGTTGTGCTCTAACGGAATGAAGCATCTTCCGCCGCTACTTTGCGGTACACCCTGTTCGACAACCAAATGCTCGCTTCGTACAGCAAGATGAGCGGGATGGCAACGAGAATGTTGGACACGAAGTCCGGCGGTGTGATCATCGCCGCGACGACGACGAGCAGGACGTAAGCGTAACGGCGAAACTTCCGCAACAGACCGGGGGTCAAGATGCGAATACGGGTCAAAAACATGACGATGACCGGCAGTTCAAAGACGATGCCAGTCGGGAGAACCAGGCGGAACATAAACCCAAAATACTGGCTGATGCCGTACATTTCCTGTGCTCCCAATCGTTCAGAGAAGGACGAAATAAACTGAACGACGAACGGGAAGATGACGTAATATGCAAACAGGATTCCCACGACAAAAAGCATACAGGCAAACGGGATATACACTAAGGTTGCCCTTTGTTCATGCGGTTTTAAACCCGGTTTGACGAATTTCCAAAATTGAAACATAAAAAACGGGGTCGTCATCACGAGGGCGATGACAAAAGCAAATTGCAAGTAGACGCGGAGCGCATCCCCTAATGCAAAGACGTTCCACGGAATGTCCCGGGCAGCTGGGTCGTTTTTTAAATGTTGGACAATCGGTTCGGCAAAAATAAAGCCGACAATGATGGCGACCACAAAAAAGAGCAACACCCAGATGAGACGCCGGCGCAGTTCTTCCAGGTGTTGAAGGATATGTTGCTCAGACGATTGCTCTGTCATATGCGGTTACCCTCACTTCACATCTTCTACCGGTTTTTTTTGGTATCCCCATCGTCTGACGTCAAGTCTTTTGTCGCTTTTTTAAACTCTTTCAGTGTATTCCCGATGGCCCGGCCCAATTCCGGCAATTTATTCGGCCCGAACAGTAACAGCAGGACGACAAGGATTAAGATCAATCCGGGCAAACCAATTGATGTAATCCCCATCCCGCCTCACCTCCTGTTTGCGTCGTTTTCTAACGGCTCTTGCTCCGAACTTTCATCTTCGGGAGGAAAGTTCTTTAAAAAGTAAATCAGCGTTTGCAGTTCTGTCGTCAGATCGATATGATGGACACGCACGTGCGGCGGCACCGTCAGGCGGACGGGTGTGAAGTTGAGAATGCCGTGAATACCTGCACTGACGACTTCGTCGAACACTGTCTTGGCGGCGTTCACCGGAACGGTTAAAATCGCGACGTCTACGTCGTGCAACAGTGCCACTTCTTTTAGCCGGTTTAGCGGATAGATGGGAATTCCGTCGACGTACGTTCCTATTTTATTCGGGTCAATGTCGAAACCGGCCACGATCTTCGTGTTGTGACTACGGTAAAAATTGTAGCGCAAAAGGGCGGTCCCCAAATTGCCGACCCCGATCAACACGACATTAGCCACTTCGTCTTGCTTGAGAAACTCACGTAAAAACTGTAACAAGTACTGGACATTGTAGCCGTAGCCTTTTTTGCCCAGTTCTCCGAGATAGGAGAAGTCTCGGCGAATTGTAGCAGAATCTATTTGCAACGCTTCACTCAACTCGGCAGACGACACTCGACCTTTCCCGACGGCGTGCAGTTTCTCCAAGTAACGGTAGTACAGGGGAAGTCGCTTAGCCGTGACCGGGGGCAATTTTTGCTCTGCCATGAGGTCCCTCCAAACACAATCTCTATATAAAACCTCTCTGCTAGTTAATGATACACTTGAGCCTAGTTCGTCGCAAGTAAGCGTGCCCTGTCTACATTGTACCCTATTCAGGACGTGTGCGGCGTGAATGTTTCGTGAACGTTGGGAGTGAGAACGTCAGGACTTCCTTTTCCGTCACCAGTACGTGGAGGGGCTCGTCGTACGCATCGCGCGGAATGCGTTCGACCACTTGCCAAGCGTACGCCACTCCGATCAGCAGTGTCGATGACGTCAATCTCGGCAAAAACCGGTCGTAATATCCGCCGCCGTAGCCGATGCGATAGCCTTGCCGGTCGAAGACGACTCCCGGGATGAACACGCAATCCAGTTTTTCAAGGTCGGCTTCTTTCGTTGCATCTGCCGGCGGTTCCAAAATCCCGTACGCCCCTGCCTTCAGTTCGTCCAGACTGTGGACAGCGTACGCGTCCATCGCATGCGTGACTGGGTCAGCTTTCGGCAAATACACGGTCTTCCCCTTTCTCCACGCTACGTCCATTAAAGGACGTAAGTCGACCTCCCGGCGAATGGGCATGTACATGAGCAACCGTTTAGACCGTTGAAACCACGCTGTCGACGAGATGTCCTTGCAGATGGCCAGCGACGAACGCTTTACCGCATCGAGCGACATCTCGCGGCGTCTGGACAGATACGCCTGGCGCAATTCCCGCTTATCCACGTCACATTCACCCTCTTAACCTGCCATTTAATTCGATTGTACCTCGATTCCCTGTCTACTGCTACCGCGTGCCAAAGTGGATGCCCTTTTGCGAACTCCGGTTGTTCCCGCTTTGACGATCCTGTAGACTATACGAAAGAAACAGAGGAGCGAATCACGATGCTGTTACTGCAAGGCAAAGGATTGACGAAATCGTACGGAGCGGAGACCGTTTTCGACGACATCGACTTTCGCATACAGAGAGGTGAACGCATCGGCCTCGTCGGTGTGAACGGCGCCGGCAAGTCGACCTTGCTTCAATTGCTGGCAGGTGAACGGGAACAGGACGGCGGCACCGTCCACTGGACAAAAGGAGCGAGCTTCGGTTATCTCTCCCAAGAGACCGACCTGTCCAGCGATCGCACACTGTGGGACGAGTGTTTGACCGTATTTTCCCACATCCAAAAGATGCAGCGCGAGCTGCGCGAACTGGAACGACAGTTGAGCGATACAAGTGTTCTCGCCAATGAAAAGCTTTATGCCCGCGTGATGGAACGGTACGCCGAAAGACAGGAAACGTTTGAAAAAGCCGGAGGATACAGTTATGAAGCCCGTATCCGCAGCGTGTTAAGCGGCCTTGGGCTGAAAGAGTACCCGCCGCACAAGACGTATGTGTCACAACTCAGCGGCGGTCAAAAAACGCGACTCTCCCTGGCGAAACTGCTCCTCAAGCAACCTGACCTACTCATGCTCGACGAGCCGACGAACTACCTGGACATCGCCACACTAGAATGGTTGGAAAACTTCTTGCAAACGTATCCGGGCGCCCTGCTCATCGTCTCCCACGACCGTTCTTTCTTAGACGCCCTCGTGAACACCATTTGGGAACTCGACCGCGAATCGCTGACTGTCTACAGCGGGAACTACACCCGCTTCGTCCGACAGAGAGACGCCGAGCAGGCTCGCCTGGAAAAGGCGTACGCCGCCCAACAGGAAGAAATACAAAGGATGGAATCTTTCATTCAAAAAAACATCGCCCGGGCCTCTACGTCAAAACGGGCCCAGGCCCGGCAAAAAATGCTGGATAAAATGGAGCGGATTAAGCCCCCGCAAACCGGACGCAAGTGTGCGGCGATTCACTTCGACGTTCGCTCGGTGAGCGGGCAAGACGTGTTGACCCTAGAGAATGTGACCATCGGGTACACGCGTGAAAAGCCGTTATGCCGCAAACTGCAAGCCCGGTTGAAACGAAAGGACCGCGTGGCACTCGTCGGACCGAACGGCATCGGGAAGACGACGCTGTTAAAGACTGTGGCCGGGCTGTTGCCTCCCCTTTCCGGAACCGTCCAGCTTGGAACCAACGTGTCCATCGGGTACTACGATCAAGAGCAGAGGCACCTTCACCCGCACAAAACAGTGCTGGACGAACTGTGGGACCGCTACCCGCGAGAAACGGAACACACGATCCGATCCGTGCTCGGACAGTATCTGTTTACGGGCGACGACGTCTTTAAACGCGTCGAACAACTGTCGGGAGGAGAAAGAGCGCGCCTTTGCCTCGCGGAATTAGCGTTGCGCAAAAGCAACTTGCTCCTCTTAGACGAACCGACCAACCACTTGGATATATACCACAAAGAGCAGCTGGAAAAGGCGTTGCTTCAGTTCGAGGGCACACTCCTCTTCATTTCCCACGACCGCTACTTTATCAACAAGGTGGCAACGCGCGTCTTCGAACTGTCAACCGACGGCTTTTCCACCTACATCGGAAACTACAACGACTACGCTGCCAAAAAAGCGGCGCTGACCGCCCAAGCAAAACCCGATACGAAAACCCAAACCCCAAAACGCTCACACAGCGAGGTAGTGCGTCAACGTCACAAAAATCGCCAGCGAGAACAGCTGCTGGCTGAAAGCGAACAGCTTATCGAGCAGCTAGAAAACGATGTGGCCGAAAGAGAACAACGCCTCGCTCAACCCGACGTTTACATGGATTACCGAAAATCGTCCCGCCTGCAGCGGGAGTTGGAAGAGCTGAGGCGGCAGTTGGACGAGGAACTGAACCGCTGGAGCGAACTGGCTGAGGATCAGGACCTTTCGTAGGGGGGCATCCACTCCCGGCAAACAATCAACAACAGCGGGATGACGACGTAGGCGATAGCCGTCGCTGCGGAGACAATGCCTGAATCGTTGAAGACGAGCGCGCTGAGGGCCGAGACGAGAATAGCGGTAAAACCGTGGAACATGTAAGGATAACGCGTCTTCAGCCAACGTATCCCGCGAAGGGGTTGAATAATGAGCACGGCCATGGCCAAAAGGGAAACAAAAAACACCCGCCCCCACAGCGAACCTTTGATCAACCGAACGTTCGTCGCCAATTTGCGGGAAGCGATGTCGACGATTTGTGCGATATCTCCTTTCAGCAAGTGTCCGAACGCCTGTCCGATGTGAGACGGGGCCGATACGTCTAACACCACATTCATGATGAACAACAGACTGACACCCGCTACGCCCAACGCGGCAAAAGCGAGCCAAAAACGCCAATCCATCCGCGAGTGAAAAAAGCGGGCATACGCTACCCCGAACCCGGCGGAAGCCGCCAAAGCCCCTCCTGCGTTCGTCCCCCAAAAGGGGGCAGCAAAGTAAAGGACCAAAAAAACGAACAAAAAAGCCGTCCCGATCTTCACCCAGCGCCCCGTCGGACGTTTCCACTCTAGCCAAGCTGCAACCATTAATAAGACAGCACCGATGACAACGCCCATGTACTCATTTCCGATGCCGTAATAACGGGCCCCGATAATCGGGTCGTAGCCGAGAAAGGACTGGCGAATCAAGTGACCGCCAAGAAGACCGTCCACGATGACCGGGGCAAACCCGACCAATCCGAGCATAAAAAAAAGGGGAACCGTCGGAAGCCTTTTTAACGAGAGTGCCATCAGCAAAGCTGTAAAGACCCAGAGAACTAGAAACAGCCGGTACGAGAACGGCGACACGGCAGCCAGAACTAAAAACAAAAAAGGAGTCACAATGCTGGCCAACAGCGCAATTTGCACTAATCCTGTCCCCCTGGTCTTTTTGCCCAGGAGCAGTCCGAGAGCTATGATGAACGCCACGACCTGGTACAGGGCATAAGCGTATATGACGTAAGGCCGGAGATGAAACACGGTCTCCACTTGTTCCAGCGTCTCCCAGAATGCGTCCTTCTCCTCCCCGTCTGTCACAGTGATTGGCCGACCGTCCATCCAAGCAGGTTTTGGAATCTGGAACGTTTCGAGCACCGTCGGAGCAAAATCGATATTGGCGATAATCCCGACGCGGCGTGTCGTAGGGGAATACAGGATCCCTCCATCCTGGCCCTCCCGATAGCAGATCGCCGGGGCCAGCTGGGACTTGTACTTGGGGTGAGACTGTTGGGTGTAAGGGGAGATAATCCAGACGACGTCCCCCGGCGACAACGTCGCCAAAAATTGTTGCAGAAATCGGTCAACCTCGTGGAGGATCTCCTGCTCCACGGCCTTCGCGCGTTGTTCCGTCATCTTTGCAGCTTCTCGCTGCAAGCGGTACAAATCCCCTAACTCCACAACGCGAAGCTCTGCGGCAGAATGCCTCACCTCATCCAGTACGTAAGCGTAATTCGTCTTCACCCCGAAAGGAAAACCTTTCGCCGTGACGAGCACTCGGTCGTCGACTGCAGCTTCCACGGTGTGCCCATCACGGTTCATGGACAAAAACGGAGCAAACCGTACCTGTTCTTCACCCCAATCGGCGTTTCCCCAAACGGCAGTGCCAAGGCCTGCCTGTCTCAACACCTCGCCGAGCACGATCTGTTGAACGTGCATGGCGCCTACTTGATTTTTCTCGGCAAACGGAACGAGGTTCGGAAAGACCGTCCCTGAACGCGGGGTGATTCCGATGCGTTCACTTATCCACGCTGACACTGGACGCCCCTGAAACGTTTCGTTCAGTTGGTAAAAAGGTTCCGGCTGTGGAACCGTCACGCGCCGGCCGGCCGCTAACGTGGCGTAGCTGTTCGCCAGTGTATCAGAACCAGCTGTGCGTAAATTCATTGCCCCAATGCTCCCCTCATCCACCAAACGTTTAAAATGGGGGATGAGGTCTGCATGTTCCAAATGAGCAAAAGAAAGACCGGGAATCGAGATCACGGTCACGGATTGTGGGCGGGAATGATGTTGCGCGTATGCGGTTGGAAAAAAGGAGGATATAGCCAAAAAGACACTGAATAACAGCACGATGCGACGCACCAGGTTCCCGCCTCTCTCATCTCGTTCTGCGTTATTTACAATCCCCATTTTCACCCCTTTATATCCCAATCTCGTCATCCACAACCTTATCCACAAAAATAATCGTGTTTTTTCAGTTATCCACCGTTTTATCCACATTATCCACAGCCAGAAGGGGATCACCGTGTCTGTTTTTGTGGAAAAATTAATCCTTTTCCCGACTGATTCCATCGCTACTTTCCACATGATCCACAGCTTTAGGGAGGCTGTGGATCACAATTACCCACAAAAAAACGGCTTAAACTAAGCCGTAACCTGTTTTTGAACAACGGTGTCGGGATGGAAAGGGAGACCATCCACTTTTTACAGAGCATTCATTCAAGGGGCAGACTCGGATCTGCGTTTAAATCCAGGCCGGCCTTTATGCCTTTTTGTTCTGCATAATAGGCGGCAGCTGCGATCATCGCCGCGTTGTCTGTGCACAATTCAAGGGGGGGAAGGGACAATGTGACACCCGTCTCTCGGGCGTACGACTGCAACCGCCGGCGCAGCTCCGTGTTCGCCGATACGCCACCGGCGACGATCAGCTGCCGGACACCGGTCTGTTCCACCGCTCGGCGCGTTTTTTCCACCAGCACGTCAAGAACCGCCGTTTGGAAACTGGCAGCCACATCTTCAACGACGACCTCTTGTTCTGATTGGATGGCGTTCTTGACCGCTGTCTTCAAGCCGCTGAAACTGAAGTCGAGGGACCCCGGCTCTAACCACGCCCTAGGGAAGTTGTAAGTGACCTTCCCTTTTTGAGCCAGCTGATCGATGACCGGCCCTCCGGGATACGACAGTTCAAGCAGCCGCGCAACTTTGTCGTACGCTTCTCCGGCCGCGTCGTCCCGTGTTTGTCCCAACCTTTCGAAATCGTAATGATCCTCCATCAAAATGAGTTCAGTGTGTCCACCCGAAACGACGAGGGAGACAAGGGGAAACTGCATCTCTCCCACGAGTTGATTGGCGTAAATGTGCCCGGCTACATGGTGGACGGGAATGACGGGTACACCGAGAGAGTAGGCTAGCGTTTTGGCTGCCGTGACGCCGATGAGCAATGCGCCAACCAATCCCGGTCCCTGCGTCACTGCGACCGCATCCACTTCTTCCGCTTTAATTTGAGCCTGCTGCAAAGCTTCTTCCAGCAAGAACGTCATTTGTTCGACGTGACGCCTTGAAGCGACTTCGGGCACGACCCCACCGAACCGGCGGTGAATCTCTACTTGGGAGGACACGACATTGGAGAGCAATTCCTTCCCGTCGCGAACTAGAGCGACAGCCGTCTCATCACAACTCGTTTCAATGGCCAATATGGTCTTCATTTTAAATTCACCCACATGATCCACGCATCTTCGTCATTGTCCGGATAGTAGTTGGGCCGGGTGCCTTCGTGAACAAAACCGAGGCTCTCGTACAAACGGCGGGCGACTCTGTTTGACGGGCGCACTTCCAGGGTCATTCTGTCCGCCCCGTTTCCCTTTACAAAGGCCATGACGTACGTCAACAGCTGTTTCCCGATCCCTTTTCCCCGGAACTTTGGATGCACAGCGACGTTTGTCACGTGCGCCTCGTCGACAACCAGCCACACACCGCAATAAGCCATGACGCGCTCCCTGTGTGTAGCAACGGTGTAGTAGGCAAACGGATTGTGTTTCAATTCCCGGCGAAACGCCTCCTCCGTCCACGGCGTTGTGAAGGACAGCGTTTCTATTTCGGAGATGGCCGGAATGTCCCCTTCCGCCATGGGGCGGAACTCGACGGATTTTCCTTCCAGCAGCAGGTTCTGACCACCTATTTTTGAATCTCCCACTTGGCCTCTGCCTCCGTTACTTGTAAATACTCAGGGACAAAGCGAGCAACGTCGTCACTTCCCCCGCGGCTCCACTGTTCCATCGCTAAACGACCGACAGACGACGGGCGAACGACATTTTCTTCCAGTGTGGCAAAAAACGCCCGTTCTTTTAACACGTTGACTATGATGTCGCGGTACTGGACGGCTCCGTCTCCTAAAAAGAGAAACGGCCCTTCTGTCTCCGTCAAACGCTTGACCCAGTCCTTCACAGGAACCACTCGGTCTTGATGCACGGCAGTTATGTTTTCATTCTTGTCGAAGCGATAATGGCCCGTGTACACCCGTTCGCGCCGTGCATCCCACATCGGAATGAGACTGCCAGAAAAGCGACGGCCGTTGACCGCCAGAGCCGCGAGGCTGGAGATGCCGACAAGGGGCAGTTTTAACGACCACGCCAACATTTTCGCCGTCGTTACGCCGATGCGCACGCCGGTATAGGAGCCCGGTCCCCGAGTGACCGCAATTCCCCCAATATCCCGCAAGGAAACGTTCGTGTCCGAAAGCATGCGGTCAATCGTAGGCAACAGACGCTCGGCGTGATGGCGCTTTAAATGGAGCACTGTATCGCCCAACACGGTCTCTTCGTCCGTGACGGCCACGGCGAGGACCGACGTACTCGTATCCATTGCTAACCATTTCAAGCCTCCAACAACTCCTTCACCCGGTCACATCCTGGCCCGTCTGTCCCCCATACCCGGATGCGCCTTGTGTGCGGGGATGTCTCCTCCATCGTAATGTGAACCACATCTTTCGGCAACGCCTCTCCGAGGCGATCGGCCCACTCAACGATGCAGACGCCCTCGCCGTCAAAATACTCTTCCAGCCCGAGGGCTGCTGCTTCCTCCTCACCGTTCAAACGGTACAAATCCATGTGGTAAAGGGGGATCCGCCCGCGGTACTCTTTGATGAGTGTAAAGGTCGGACTGTTGACACGCTCTTGAACACCCAGTGCCCGGGCAAAAGCTTGCGTAAACGTCGTTTTCCCTGCACCGAGATCCCCTTTCAACGCCAAGACGTCACCCGGTTGAACGATACGCGCCACCTGTTCGGCCAACCGGTTAGTATCCTCTACAGACTTGCTGTCAAACGTCAGTTCCACCATGTGTTTCCCACCCGTTCGTCTTATTATATCCATCATGCCAAAGGCGTGGCAAACATAAAACAAACGCGCGGAATACAACATCCGCGCGTTGGTTTATGGAGCGGGTGATGGGAATCGAACCCACGTATCCAGCTTGGAAGGCTGGTGTTCTACCATTGAACTACACCCGCATGGTACAGGCGGGCCATTACCGTGCCTCGCCCTCGTGATGGTTGTGTGGAGGACGTACGCCCAGGGAGTGACGAGAGATGTCTCAATCACCCCAAACACTGGTACGGTCCCCACACCGGTCTGGTCGGGATGACAGGATTTGAACCTGCGACCTCCTCGTCCCGAACGAGGCGCTCTGCCAAGCTGAGCCACATCCCGAGAGTAGCAAGTGTGATGGTGCGGTCGGCGAGACTCGAACTCGCACGGCCTCTCGGCCACTACCCCCTCAAGATAGCGTGTCTGCCTATTCCACCACGACCGCAAAAATGGTGAGCCATGCAGGAATCGAACCTGCGACACCCTGATTAAAAGTCAGGTGCTCTACCGACTGAGCTAATGGCTCAAAAAATTTCCAGCTTCGTGGCGGAGAGAGAGGGATTCGAACCCTCGCGGGGCCATAGGGCCCCCTAACGGTTTAGCAAACCGTCCCCTTCGGCCTCTTGGGTATCTCTCCGCATAAGATGGCTCCTCCGGTAGGACTCGAACCTACAACCTATCGGTTAACAGCCGACCGCTCTACCATTGAGCTACGGAGGAACGAAATGAGACACATCTTTTAGTATACAGCTTTAATGGGATACGTGCAAGAGTAAATGACTGGGAAACGTGTGCTCCCATCTATTGAGACGGGTGATGTTAATTTACCACATTCCCTCACAGTTGGTCAAGACGTGTAGACGCAATTTGCCATGACACTTGCCACATCGGTACCGGTCGGGATTCATCTTTTTCTTGCGAAAGTACTTCGTTTGACAAGAACGGCAAACGAGGACGTATTTGGCCGCCCTCTGCTTTTGGGTTCCCGGCAATGGGCGGCAGTAACGCGATCCCCCTACTTTTGTTAGCAAGGCTTGAAAATCTTTGTCCCGGTGCCGGTAACCTCTTCCAGCTAAATGCAAGTGGTAATGGCACAGCTCATGCCGCACAATGCCCAACATTTCCTCTTTTCCGTGCTCCCAGTACTTCGGGTTTAACTCAATGGAGTGGTCGTGGGGAAAGTAACGGCCGCCCGTCGTCCGCAAGCGATGGTTGTAACGCACCTCATGGCGAAACGGAAGGCCGAAATCTTCTTCGGAAATTCGTTCGACCCACTTTTGCAAACTCTCTTGGTCCACAGTCAAAACCTCCGACACCGTCTGAAACGTCCACAACACAAACCAAACTGGACGTTTTTTTCTAAGACAACGGAATCATGCTCAAGGAGACTCGCTCTCTGCGGGTGTCCACATCGAGCACCCACACGTCCACAACATCACCCACTGATACCACATCCAGCGGATGGCGGACAAAGTACTCCCGCATTTTGGAGATGTGCACCAAGGCGTCGTTTTTCAACCCGATATCGACAAAAGCGCCAAAGTCGACGACGTTTCGCACAGTTCCCTTGAGTTTCATCCCTTCTTGCAGATCTTCCAACTTCAGCACATCTGATTGCAAAATCGGTTTAGGCAAATCCTCCCGCGGGTCGCGGCCAGGGCGCTCCAGCGCCTCTACAATGTCTTTGAGCGTCGGAACCCCGCATTGCAACACCTCGGCTACCTTCGAGTAGTCCAACTGCCGCAGTTGTTCATTCAGCAGTTCCGAGCCGATGAGTTCATAGTCAGCCCCGAGGTATTCCAGTAAAGATTCAACGAGATCGTACGATTCCGGGTGAATGGGCGTCTTGTCCAACGGATGGTCGCCACCGTAGATGCGCAAAAACCCGACACACTGTTCGTACGTCTTTTCACCGAGGCGCGGGACGGCTTTTAACTCGTGACGGCTCTTAAATTTTCCGTCCGTCTCTCGATATTTGACGATATTTTGGGCAACGGAAGGCGATATGCCTGAAACGTACTGCAAAAGCGCAGGAGAGGCTGTATTCACATCGACACCGACGTGGTTGACAGCCGACTCGACGACTCCTTTCAAGCTTTCACTCAATCTCTTTTGACTGACGTCGTGTTGATACTGTCCGACGCCAACCGCTTTCGGTTCTATTTTGACCAGTTCTGCCAACGGATCTTGCAGGCGCCTGGCGATTGAGACGGCGCTTCGTTCGGCCACGTCCAGGTCAGGAAATTCTTCCTTTGCCAGTTTAGATGCAGAATACACACTTGCCCCCGCTTCACTGACGATGACGTAATACAATTCCCGGTCGGACTCGCGGATGACTTCGGCCACGAACCTCTCCGTCTCCCGAGAGGCGGTTCCGTTGCCGATGGCGATTAAACTGATACCGTACTGCTCGATTAAGCGGTGGAAAATGTCTTTCGCTTCACTGATTTTGTTCTGCGGGGGTGTCGGATAACACACCTCGACGTGCAAGAGCTTCCCCGTGTCGTCCACGACTGCCAGTTTACATCCCGTTCGGTACGCCGGGTCCACTCCCATCACGACGTGGTGGCGAATCGGAGGTTGCAGGAGTAAGTGGCGCAAATTTTCAGAAAAAATACGAATCGCCTGCTCTTCCGCTTTTTCTGTCAACGACTTGCGAATATCCCGCTCAACGGCTGGAGCGATTAACCGCTTGTAACTGTCACGGACAATGTCTTCCCACACTGTGCCTTTAACACCTTGACCAAAGACTTGATCGCCTATGTACGACAGAATGCGTTTCTCAGGGAATCGCATATTCACGCGCAAGATCTCTTCCCTTTCCCCGCGGTTAATGGCGAGGACGCGGTGCGGACGAATCGATTTCACTGCTTCCTCGTAATCGTAGTACATTTCATAGACGGACTCTACGGATGCGTCCCGCGCTTCCGTACGGATCACGCCTTCTGCCCAAGCAGTGCGCCGAACCCATTGTCGAATGTCGGCACGGTCGGCAATGTCTTCTGCCAAGATGTCGCTCGCCCCTTGGATCGCATCCTCTGGCGTCGGAACGCCGTTTTCTTCGGAGACGAACGCTTGCGCTTCACGCAGAAGGCGTTTGAGGTCGTTCTCTTTTGCCATATGCCGGGCGAGAGGTTCTAATCCTCTTTCTTTTGCGACAGAGGCACGCGTCTTGCGTTTCGGGCGGTACGGGCGGTACAAGTCTTCTACTTCTTGCAGTTTGGTCGCTTTCTCAATCTGCTCCCTGAGCTCATCCGTCAATTTGTCCTGTTCGTCGATTAGCCGGATGACTTCTCGTTTCCGCTCACTTAGTTGCTCTAAATACCGCCAGCGCTCGTCCACGGCGCGCAGGGTCTCCTCGTCCAGTTCACCGGTCGCTTCCTTCCGGTACCGGGCAATAAACGGAATCGTATTCCCGTCTTTTAACAGGCGAATCGCGGCGTCAACTTGCCGGTATTGAATGCTGAGTTCTTTTGCAATGAGTTGAGTGAAATCTAGCTCCATCTTTTGCCTCCAACTGAACAAATACACCCGTTTTAACGGGTAAGGTACACAAAAAAAGCAAGGGGGAACCTCCCTATGCTGTTAAAAATCGATGAGGCCCAGACTGATTTGCAAGGCTTCATCGACTTCCTCCATGATATCTTCATCTAAGTGAGTGATTTTGTCGGTCAACCTTTGTTTGTCAATCGTGCGAATCTGCTCCAGCAGGACAACCGAATCACGGTCAAACCCGTGCAGTTTCGCGTCGATCTCCACGTGCGTCGGAAGCTTGGCCTTTTGAATTTGTGCCGTTATCGCGGCAACGATGACAGTAGGGCTGAACCGATTGCCGATATCGTTTTGAATAATGAGTACGGGGCGGATTCCACCTTGTTCAGAACCGATGACCGGTGACAAATCCGCAAAGTAAACGTCGCCGCGCTTCACCATCAACACGTTACACCCCGCTAACCAGACGGTTTAGGGTAAGGTCCGCTTCTTCCTCCGCTTGAAACGCTTCCGCAGCGATATTCAGGTTAATTTTAGCCATTTCCACGTATCCGCGCTGCATCGTTTCGCGAATGTGGCGCTTTTTCAACTCTTGTAAATACTGCTTCATCGCACGACGTATAAAATCACTTCGGCTGGACTGCTCCGCTTCTACCATTCCGTCGACTTCGTGAAGAAGGTGCTGCGGCAAACTGATCATAATACGCTTTGTTTCTGACAATGGAAACTCACACCCCCAACAACCATCACCGTTCAAATTTCCCCTATCAATACTACCATTATGTCGGATCACTTGCAAAAATATACGGAATTGAACGCATCACCACCATTCTATTCGCCACTTTTTGAAAAAATCCTGCTAATCCCGTCATTTTCTCACAATTTTTTTGCCGTATCGACTCTCACCTCGACCGGGCGGCCGTTTCGCATGTAGACGCGGGGACCCTGCGATTCACCATACACGTCACTTCGTAGTTGATCGTTCCTAACCATTTCGCGACTTCGTCGACGGGCAACTCTTCGCCTCCCTGCTTGCCGTACAAAACGACTTCATCCCCGACGCGGGCCTTCAATCCGTCTGGCAAGGCGAGCATCGTCTGATCCATACATATTCGTCCGACGATGGGCACGCGCTTCCCCTGGACGAGGGCCTGGCCGCGGTTAGAGAGAAGGCGGTTGTATCCATCGGCGTAGCCGATGGGTAACGTCGCGATCGTTTCTTCCTTTTTCGTACGGTAGGTCGATCCGTAGCTGATACCCGTTCCCGCTTGAACGCGCTTTACGTGGACGATTTTCGTCTTGAGCGACATGACGGGTTTTAACGCCACGTTTTGTCGCTTCACTTCGGCAGACGGGTAAAGCCCGTACAAGCTAATGCCAATCCGCACCATGTTGAAGCCGTACTGGGGCAAATCTATGGCAGCAGCACTGTTCCCGCAATGGACGAGTGAAAAAGACGCCCCCATACGCTTACACTTTTGTAAAATCATTTTAAGGTTGTTCGCCTGCCAATGGGTGTACTGTTTATCTCTCTCGTCGGCGCGCGCAAAATGCGTAAACAACCCTTCCAGCTCGAAGAACCTAGTATCTAGCAACTGTTCAACTAACGGTGGAACTTCATGTAACCGGACCCCCAACCTCCCCATTCCCGTGTCGGCTTTCAGGTGTACGACGGCCCGCTTCCCAACGGCGGCCGATGCTTCTTTAACTTGGGCCGCGTGATCAGGATCGTAGACAGTGATGCGGATCTTTCTCGCAATCGCCTCGGCCAAACCCCGTACTGGGATGTATCCCATGACGAGGATGGGAGCGCGGATCCCTGCGTCCTGCAGTTCGATTGCCTCGTCCAGCGTGGCAACACCGAGGAAAGTCGCACCGTTGTCAAGCGCTTCCCGTGCCACCGGCTCCGCTCCGTGCCCGTATCCGTTCGCTTTCACGGTGGCCATGATAGCTGTACGGGGAGGCAGCCAGGCGCGAAATGCGCGGACATTGTGAGCGACAGCATCTAAGTCAATTTCCGCAACTGTGTCACGATAAAACGAATCTAGCATGGTCTTACCTCTTTTACTAGTTTCACGAACACATGTCGTTAAAGTCTCACAAGAGGGGACAGCCCCGAACTTTTTGCCCACAAAACGAACAGAAAGGTTAGGCGTACCAGCAAGGGTGTGTCCGACAGGTACGACTTTTTCAGGGAAAGGACGGTCGTCCTTTCCCCTTAAGTAACACGGTTGTGCTTTCAGCTTAGAACGGAGGCGGGAAGTTGTCAAATGTGCAAAAAAATAAGGGAGGCGACAACGGCCATACCCTTGATGAGACGTGTTTATTTCGTCGATTGATTCTCGATGGACTCTGCCACTTGCACGAGTTCTTCTTCCGTTAAGGCGCCCTTCAGCTGAAAATCGACACCGTCGTAAGTCCAATTCAATTGCTTCTGATCTCCCAACTCCAGAAGAACACCGACGGCGTAACTGAGGTGAACTGGTTCCCCCACTGCAGCTGCCGTGGCTGGGACGGTCTGGGTTGCCGGCTGTTGCAGCAGTGTGAACGGTTTGTCGCCACCATAGCGAAACAATACACCTTCTCCCTTATCCCCTGCCACTTTAAACTCACTTTCCAACTGCGTTCCTTCTGGAATGTACGATGGCGTCAACCCTCCGACGTCATTTTTTTCTGATGTCTCTTCTTCTCCATCTGTTGCCAATGCTTCAGCTGTCTCTTCACCCCAGTCTTTCATATTGCGCTCCATATCGAAAGCATCGCTGTCGAAATTTGCCCCCATTTCGAACTTATCGAACTCCACTTCAACTAGCGGTTCTCCATCCGCGTCCAATATCGCCATCCGTTCGGGCTCGTAATCTTTATTTAACTGAATCTGTTGACGTTTTAGCGCTTGATTTTGCTTGTAATTGGCAGCGACATTGAAAATGTAGCTGTCATCCGCCTTTTCAAATTCTCGGTTGTCATCTTCTACGATACTTTGCACGAGGGTCTGGTATAAATACGGCTGACCGTGTGCATCTGGCCAATTACTTTGGAAACGGAAGTGTTTGTCGTCTTGAGGTGTCAGGACAAACACCCCTTCATCGTTGCGCAAAATAATCTGTGTCACGTCTTGTGCAGCGTTTTTCAAAGCGACTCTGTAATAGTGCGGTGGCTGGTACCACACCTCAATGTCGTATTGATGCTGTTCTGATCCTGACTGAACACTCATCGTAGCATGAGAGCGGTAGCTGTTTTCATTAGATTGGGCACGCAAATCCTCGACAATATCTTCTTCACTTTTCATCCCGCACCCGACCAAAACGATCACCAACGTAACCACGAGAGTGATCGTCCACCCGCTCCGAGGCATGTGATCATCCCCTTATGGAAATTGTCTATTTCCCGGGAAATGTGTCGGTAAAGCCTGGAGGTTCGTTGGATCTCGCCACACTGAAGGCCGTTCCGATGTGGTCTACGATGTCCGTAGCCAAGACGCTGAACTCCGAATCGCGTTCTGCTGCCACCTCTCCGGCACAGCCGTGTAAACTGACAGCAAGGGGCACTGCGACATCCAGGGACATTCCTTGAGCGATGTTCGCCGCAATCATGCCTGTCAGTACATCGCCAGATCCAGCTTTTGCCATGGCCGGCGTTCCGGTTGTATTGACGAATTGCCGCCCGTCAGGAAAGGCGGTAATCGTAAAACGCCCTTTTAACACGACAACGGCGCCTGTCTCCCTGGCCAGCTCGCGTGCGATTTCCGGACGGTGTCGTTCAACATCCGGCACTTCCCGCTGTAACAGACGAGCCATCTCACCCGGATGCGGCGTCAAAATGACAGGAGCTTGGCAATCGTCCAACAGCCGCAAATCGGCAGCCAAAATGTTTAAAGCGTCGGCATCCAGCACGACCGGAGATTCGACAGCGCTCAACAGCGTTCGCAACCACTCGACATCCCCGTGAAAACGCCCCAAACCCGGTCCGATAGCGAGCGAGTCGTAATCATTCACGCGTTCGACGAGTGGCATGACTGAATCCGCCGTCCAACGGTCGTCACTCCCTTTACCGAAACCTAACGTTAACGTTTCAGGTGTGTAACCGGCAACGACAGATTGAATGCCGCGGGGAACAGCAGTGGTCACCAACCCCGCCCCGGCTTTTAAAGCTGCCCGGGAGGCGAGGGCAGGTGCTCCGGACATTCCTCCTTTACCGCCGACAACGAGCACGTGACCGAACGATCCTTTGTGCGAAAAAGCGGGGCGGCGCTCGACGTGTTGTGCCCAGTGCGCCATGTCAGTGACGCGGGAAGCGACGGGGTACTGGGCGGCCAGTGATTGCGGTATGCCGATATCGGCTACGACACAATCTCCTGCCAACTCTGCAGCCGGAGCTAAGTAGTGACACCACTTCGGAAAAGCGAAGGTGACTGTACAATGGGCCCGCATCGCTTCTCCCATCACAGCTCCGTTATCCGTATTCACGCCACTTGGTACATCGGCGGCGACGACGAGGGGAACGGCGGAACGATTAACCATGCGGATGACCTCCTTCATGGGAGGTCGCACATTTCCGCTCAGACCGATCCCCAGCAAACTGTCAACGACCACGTCCGCTTCGTCGAGAGAACGCTGTAACGCCTCTTGCTGATCTTCGGAAAAAACACGGGTCGGGATAGACAGGCGTTGACAGACTTCCCAGAAACGTCTGGCATCGTCACTGAACCGCTCTACTTTCCCGACAAGCCAGACGTGGGTATCGTACCCCGCTTCAGCCAAGTGACGTGCTGCAACGAGACCATCTCCCCCGTTGTTGCCGTGACCGGCAAGCACCGTTACTTTACAGCTCCCCCTTCTGCGTCGCTTCACTTCTTGCGCCACGGCACGACCGGCCACTTCCATCAACACGGTCGACGGAATGCCCAAATCCTCAATCGTTTGGCGATCCAACTCGCGCATCTCCTGTGCCTTTACCACATACACACAGTTTCCCTCCTCGACCTGCGTTATATATGTATGTCCGCCTTGTCCCCTTTATGTCTACCGCTCGACGATGACCTGTGCAGCCACTAGACGTTGAGAATGGGTAATACTGCAGTGAATAGACACGTCTTCCCACCCGAGGAGTGCCAAAACTTCCGGTGAGATAGTCACGGCGGGGCGCCCGGCCCTGTCCGTCAACACCTCGATATCCTGCCAGCCGACAGTTTTTCCGATTCCGCACCCCGCCGCTTTAGCCGTCGCTTCTTTGACGGCAAAACGGCCGGCGACATACTCTCGTCGGCGCCGTTCACTGACAGGCACACGCCCCCGTTCTCCCGGGGTCAAAATCCTCTCCTCCAGACGGGGATGCGCTTCACTGCCGAAGCGGCTCACTTCCACGATGTCCAGCCCAATTCCCACAATCAACCTCTCTCCTCCTCCCACTTAAACGTCCACGCAGACACGACAAACGATCCGATCAACCAACCCAACAGGACGAGCCCTTCCCGCCACAGATCCGTCCATCCGGCACTGGCATTCATTATCCCGCGAAGCGCTTCGGCCAAATACGAGATCGGAAGCACGTGAATGAGCGGTGCTAGCCAAACAGGCAAATCGCGAATGGGAAAAAAAATGCCGCCTAAAAACATCATAAAAAAAGACAGCAATCCCGCAAGGGGAGACGCGCTCTCCGGGTTTTTCGCCACGCTGGCGATGATGAACCCAATCGCCATAAATGTAAAGGTTCCGAGTATTACATAGGCCATGAGCAGCAGCCACGACCCGTTATTGCGCACACCGAAGACGAACAACGCTACGAGCAACACGAGGACGATCTGCGCACTGTTAAAAAGGAAGCGCGCTGCAATCTGGCTGGCGACGAACGTCGCACTTCTGAGAGGTGTTCCCTGTAGCCTGCGCAGTATGCCGCGTTCACGCCACGACGAAATCGTCGCCGTCACACCGTTCAGACTGTTGTTCATGATCAGCAGCGCGAGAATGCCCGGCACTAAAAAATCGGTGTAGGAGATGTCCACACTTTGCACACTGACGTCTTCCACTGAAATGAGCGGTGTAAATTCTGTCAACTGCTTGTTCCAACGGTCTATGAACTGGTGGACGAGCGTTTTGCCGATTTCGGCCACCTGGGGGTTTTCTTTATCGTGATACAGTTTCATTGAAACACCTGTACCGTGTTCAACTTTTTCACCGAAACCGGACGGAATGACGAGCAGCATGTCCGCATCGCCCTGTTCCAGCGCTGTCATCCCGCCTGCCCTATCCACCTGCCGGACCTCGATCCCCTCCAATTCCGAAAGCTCAGCCAGAAAGCTTCGGGATTCTCTGCTTTGATCGTCGTCTGCCACGGTGAGGGAAAGGCTGAATCCGTTCCCATCTCCCAAGACGCCGCCCAACAACATCATCATGAAGACCGGGAAAAAAAATGACCAGAACAGCGCCTGCCTGTTGCGCACGTACAACCGCACCTGTGTTAAAGTCAACTGCCAAAATCCTTTCATCAATCCTTCAACCTCTTTCCCGTCAGGTGTAAAAAAACGTCTTCCAAAGTGGCTGTCCGTGTGCGCAATCCATTTATTTTAAACGTCCCATGCTCGGAAAGGTCAATCAGTTCTTTCAGCGTCTGTTGTAACGCATCCGTTAACAGCTGGACCCCTTTTCCATCGTCCACTTTCTTCACCCGTTTTACACCGGCAAGTGACTGAAAGCGAGACACGTCAAGGCCGTCTGGCACCACAAATTCAACGACACTGTCAGAATCCAGTCTCCGGATCAAGCCAGAAGGGGTGTCGAGGGCAATCACTTTACCGGCATCCATAATCGCAATCCGATCACACAGGGCTTCCGCTTCCTCCATGTAGTGGGTCGACAAAACGATCGTCTTCCCTGATTGCTGTAACGTATGAATAATGTCCCACAGTCCTCGGCGCGCCTGTGGATCTAAACCGGTCGTCGGTTCGTCCAAAAACAGTACTTTCGGATCGTGAATGACGGCAAGGCCGATCGCGAGGCGCTGTTTCTGCCCTCCCGACAAATGTTTCACCCAGTCTTCTGCTTTTTCTTCCAAGTGGAAGCGGCTTAAAATGTCTTGGGTGGGCTGTGTCTCGCCGTAAAAACTGGCGTACAAGCGCAACATCTCCCTCACCGTCAACCGCTCAAACAAGGCCGTCGCTTGCAGCTGAATCCCGATAACCTTTTTCACGCGCTGCCGCTCACGAACGACGTCCAATCCGTCAATGACAATTTCCCCGGTATCAGGTGGGCGCAGACCTTCCACCATTTCCATGGTCGTCGTTTTGCCGGCACCATTTGGCCCGAGTAAGCCAAACACTTCCCCTTCTCGCACATCGAGACTGACATCGTCCACCGCTACCGTATCGCGGTAGCGTTTCGATATGTGTCGAACGCGTATCAAGCGCTCTCACCTCGCTTCTAACAACACCTCTATCTTAACGTTATGGCCACTCAAAGGCCATTTGACACACGAGAGAGATCGGTTTAATGTTTCACCCACAGGAAACGGTAACGTATAGAATATGAGGAAGGGGTGATCGAATGGGCATTCGAGAGCACATGTACCGACTGCCTGACACACAGCTCTTTGTCCAGCGCGCCGGAAGAGCCGACCGCGTGATCTTGCTGGTACACGGGTTTCTCGCGTCCACTTTTACTTGGCGCTACATGTTCCCGTACTTAAGCCCCCATTTTACGGTCTACGCCGTCGACTTGCCGGGATTTGGGCGCAGCGCCAAAGACAGAAGCTACCACTACACTTTAGAGGGGTTTGCCCAAACTCTTCACGCATTCGTTCAAGCGGAAGGCATTCGTCAAGTAACCGTCATGGCCCATTCCATGGGGGGACAAGTCGCTTTGCGCTTGGCCAAGCGCGCTCCGGAAACGGTTCAGCGCCTCGTGCTCATTGCTCCTTCCGGCTACTTGCGGTCGGCCAAGCGGTGGCAGAAAATCTTTTTTCGCCTGCCTTTCGCGTACTGCGTACTCCCTCTTCTACTTACACCCCAGCGCATCGACAAGCAGCTGCGAAGCGTGTACTACAACCTGAGCAACATGAACGTGGAAGAGCTGTACGACGGTTACATCACACCGTTAAAGGAACGGGATTTTCACCGCGCTCTCTTCCAGTTTGGGCGTTCGCGTGAAGACGACTTGTCCAGCATGGAATTGCGTGACATTCGCCAACCGACGCTGCTCCTGTGGGGGCGCCACGACCGCATCGTTCCTTTAAACATCGGCAAGCGCCTCTTGCGGGACCTCCCGAACGCCCGTTTAGAAATTATAGAAGAGACCGGGCACCTCCCGATGGAAGAAAAACCACTCGACGTCGTGGAGCGCCTCGCCCCGTTTCTCCACATTCCGGTTCCGAGTGGCGATTCCGCGATCGGTCATGCACCCTCCCGCCGACAATAAAGCTGTCCGGGCATCGGACAGCTTCAATCAACTACAGTATTTATCGTAGGCGGCCGTGAGATCGTTCACGATTTCTTGGGGCTCGCGACCCTCAATTTGGTGGCGTTCCATCATCCACTGGATTTTGCCGTCTTTAAGCAAGGCGATGGACGGTGACGACGGCGGGTACCCGGTGAAGTATTCGCGGGCCTTGGCTGTCGCCTCTTTGTCCTGTCCTGCAAATACAGTCACCAGATGATCTGGTGTCACTTTGTGCTTGAGGGAATAGGCCATCGCCGGACGGGCGAGTCCAGCAGCGCAACCGCAAACGGAATTGACGAAGACAACCGTTGTGCCTTTATTGTTTTCCAGAGCGTCTTCGACTTCCTCTGGCGTTCTCAATTCTTTAAATCCGATGGACGTGAGCTCTTCGCGCATCGGTTTTACCATGTCTTCCATGTATTGGTGATAAAACATCGACATATGCTGTCCCTCCTTCGCCATAACGATATGAGACATTGCTCTTCGTTTATTATAACGTTTCACAAACGCGATATAAAGAGGAAGGAAACCTTTCGGCGATTCATTGTAACTTAATTGTAAATTGAAAAGTTGCCAGCATCATATTATAATCTTTTTATAATTTTTTTTTGATACTTCACAAAAATGAACGTAAGGCGGGATGCTATGTTAGAAAACACGAACCCATACGACATTGTCAAACAGCAGATTGATCGTGCAGCCCAATTGCTCGGAGTAGACGACGGCATTGTCAACATTCTGAAAAAGCCCGCGAGGGTGCTCTCTGTTTCGTTTCCGGTAAAAATGGACGACGGCTCGATACGAGTGTTTGAAGGGTTTCGCTCACAACATAACGACGCCCTGGGACCGACGAAGGGCGGCATCCGCTTCCACCCCGACGTCACGATGGACGAGGTCAAAGCGCTGTCGATGTGGATGACGTTCAAGTGCAGTGTGATCGGGCTCCCGTTTGGCGGGGGGAAAGGCGGCGTCATTTGCGACCCGCGGGAATTGAGCAAGGCCGAATTGCAGCGGGTGAGTCGAGGTTACATTGAAGCCATTTCCAGCCTCATCGGTCCGGACAAAGACATTCCCGCCCCTGACGTCTACACCAACCCGCAGGTGATGGGGTGGATGGTAGATTCGTTCAGCCGTTTAAACGGTGCGTTTTCTCCTTCTGTCATTACAGGCAAACCGTTAATTCTCGGCGGGTCCGAAGGGAGGAACGAAGCGACCGCACGCGGCTGCGTCTACACCATCGTCGAAGCGATGAACGACCTCAACAAGCCGATGGAAAATGCGACAGTGGCCGTACAAGGTTTTGGAAATGCAGGCAGAATTGCGGCCAAACTGCTGCACGAACTCGGGTGTCGCATTGTGGCAGTCAGCGATTCGCAAGGGGCTGTCTACGATCCTGACGGTTTAGAGCTCGAACCGCTGGAACAGTGCAAAGACAGCGGCACTGTCAGACAGTACCCAGCTCCATACACGATCGAGCTGGAAGAGCTACTCGAGCTGGACGTCGACATTCTCATTCCAGCTGCGATGGAAAACAGCATTACGTCTCAAAATGCTCCCCGCGTAAAAGCCACTATCGTCGCCGAAGCGGCAAACGGTCCGACGACCCCAGAAGCTGATCGCATACTGTCAGAAAACGACGTCCTCGTCATTCCAGACATTCTCGCTAACGCCGGCGGCGTCACCGTGTCCTACTTTGAATGGGTACAAAATTTGATGAACTACTACTGGAAAGAGGAAGAAGTGAACGAAAAACTTCGGGACATGATGGTGACTGCCTACCGCAAGGTCGTCAAAGCAGCAAAAGAGTACGACACGGACTTGCGCACAGGGGCCTTCATCGTCTCCCTCCAACACATTATCGAAGCTATGATTGCGCGCGGCTGGGTGGATGAAACGGCTGTCAGCACCGCGAGTAAAGCCACCTCACTCATGACCCCGTAAGATCCTTTCCATGAAATTGTGATGTTCGTTGGAGGAAACGGCTTGCTTCTGTTTTCTAACTTAGAGGAACCACGACGTTCTTCTAGGTTAGAAAAGCTCCCCGTCGAAAAAACTAAGTTGAACAGTCGGGTGTAACTCCAGGTTGGAAACCCCTAGTCCGATCAGTCTGACATCCTCATCGAGTTCAAACTGGTGAAGCAATTCGAGAGCGGTCCGCCAGATGACTGTTTCATCCTGCGTGAACGTCTGAAGTGTGACACTTTTGGAATGTTCCCGAAAACGCCTGTCTTTTATTTTCACTGTCACCGTCCGGGCAAAGTACCCTCGTTCGTGCAACCACTTCCCGACGTCGTGCGCAAATTCACGCAAATAGTTCGCGAGTTCCTCCAGATCAGACGTGTCGTAGGCGAGCGTTTTCTCCCGGCTGACCGACTTCGCCTCCCGTCGCGTTTCAATGGTGCGGTGATCTTCGCCGCGGGCGTAGTGGTACAAGACTTCCCCGTGCTTCCCGAACATGCGCTTCATCTCGGCTAGGTCGTACCGGTACAAGTCGGAAATTTTGTAGCAGCCGAGCCGGTGCATCTTCGCCTCTGTTCTCGGGCCGACCCCGCGCAGCTTGTTGACCGGGAGATCGCGCAACACGTCTTGGGCCTGTTCTTTGCGAATGACCGTGAATCCGTCCGGTTTCTCCAAATCGCTGGCCAGCTTCGCCAGAAATTTGTTCGGGGCAACTCCGACGGATATGGTAATCCCTGTCTCCTCTTTGACTCGTTCCTTGATTTTGCGCGCCGCCTCCACAATCCCGCTCCCGTAATGAGACAAATCCATGTACGCTTCATCGATTGATACCGGTTCGACCAGGGGTGTAAACAGCCGAAAAATGCGAAAAATGGCGCGGGAAACTTCTTTATACCGCTCACGCCTCGGCGTGACAAAAATGCCGTGAGGACACTTTTGCCGCGCCATGAACATCGGCATGGCCGAGTGGACGCCAAACTTGCGAGCTTCGTACGAGCAAGTCGCAACCACGCCCCGTCCGCCCTTGCCTCCAACGATAACCGGCTTGCCCCGCAATTTCGGGTTGTCCAACATTTCGACCGCGGCAAAAAAACAGTCGCAGTCAACGTGCGCGATCTTGAGGGACATCGCTTTTCCACCACCGTCGTTTTTCACTGTACGGGTATAAGAATGTATGTTCCCTTACTATTATAACATTCGACACTAAATTGCACCCTCCTTCACCAACGCCTCCTGCCAGACAAAGGGACTTAACATATTTTTTAAACAGTCTTAATAAGTAATTAATAACCACAGATTAAAATTTCAATACACGAACCAAAAGGAGGCGTGGTTGGTGAAGGGTCTGAATCTCAAACGTCTTTTAGTCGTGACTGTCCTGTTGTTGTCCGTTCTCGTCGCCCCGTTCGCAAACAGTGCCGCTGCTGGAGGACCTCCGCACAAAGTGATGAACATCGCGCACCGCGGCGCGTCTGGCTATGCCCCGGAGAACACCATGGCCGCTTTTGACAAGGCTTTACAGATGAAAGCCGACTACTTTGAACTCGACGTCCAAATGAGCAAAGACGGCAAGCTCGTCCTCATTCACGATGTCACCGTGGACAGGACGACGGACGGCACTGGCCGGGTCGGTGATTTAACTTTTAAAGAACTTCGGCGCCTCGATGCGGGAAGCTGGTTTGATCCTGCCTTTGCCGGAGAGCGCATCCCCACTTTGGAAGAAGCGTTAGACCGCTACCGCGGGAAAATCGGCATTTTGATAGAAATAAAAAATCCCGAGCTGTACCCCGGGATTGAGCGCAAAGTGGCCAAAGCATTAAAAAAGCGCAACTTGCACAAACCGAGAAACGGGAAAATCATCGTCCAATCGTTTAACCACGACTCAGTCAAAAAATTCCACAGACTGTTGCCTTCCGTACCCGTCGGGGTGCTGATCAGCTACCGAGATGAAGGGATAAGCGACAAAGAATTAAGGAACTTTGCGAAGTACGCCGATTACGTCAACCCGAACAAGGACATGGTGGACCGGTCCCTTGTGAAGCGCATCCATCGTTTCGGTATGAAAACGACACCGTGGACGGTACGTGACCGAGCAGAAGCCGACCGGTTAAAATCCATCCGTGTGGACGGGATTGTCACGGATTATCCAGACTACGTTCATCCTCGTTAAAAATAAAGGGGTCTGTCACAAATTTCATCTGTCTTTGTGACAGACCCCTCCTTTTCACTCACGGGCTGTTCGTTTTCGACATGTACCGATAGAGACGCCTTATGCCTTCCTTAAAGCTGACCTCGGCTTCCCAGCCCAGGACGTCTTTCGCCCGGGTACAGTCGAGGCAGCTTCTGCGCACGTCCCCGACACGTTCCTTTTTGCGAATGAGCGGCAAGTCGTGCCCCAGCACTTCTTGCATTTGCCGGTAGATGTCTTCGATGTGCATTTCCACACCGGTGCCGATGTTAATCGGCACGTTGCGGCCCTTTGTCAAAGCGAGGACGTTGGCCCGGGCCACATCGTCGACGTACACATAGTCGCGCGTCGTACCCCGCGGCTGATCCGCGTACGCATACAGTTCAGAAGGTCGATTTTGAAAAAAGTTCTCCATGAAAATCGGAACGACACCGCTCTCCCCTTCTGCCACTTGGCGCGGACCGTACACGTTGGCGTAACGCAGTGACACGTAGGTCAAACCGTACGTCACGGCGTAAAAGTGCAAGTACTTTTCGCCGACGTATTTGGAAATGGCGTAAGGCGAAATCATGTCTGAAACGTGCTCTTCGTCTGTCGGAATGACATCGGCGTCTCCGGCGAGGGCTCCCCCGGAGGAGATGAAAATCACCTTTTTCACGTCAAAGGCGACGCACTGGTTCAACACGTTCAGCAAGCCGACCACATTCAGCTCGGCATCGAACACCGGGTCTTCCACCGACTTCGGCACCGATTTTTGTGCCGCATGGTGATTGACGACGTCCGGTCGTTCTATGTCAAACACTTTGCGAAGGTCGTCTGAGCGAATATCCATCAAGTAAAACGCAGCGTCGGGATGGACATTCTCCTTTTTTCCGGAACTGAGGTTGTCGACAACGACGACGTCGTGCCCTTCCCGAATGTAGGCGTCCACCACGTTGGAGCCGATAAATCCGGCCCCGCCTGTCACTAATATTTTCAATCGCTTCACCTAACCCGTCTTGTTTGTCTGGCCCTATTGTAACACGTCTCGATCGTCCAGTTCATCGTCTTAAAACACAAAGTCCTCATCCCTGAGCGGCTCCACGTTGAGTGCCATGACGTAGCCGTTTCCTTTCACACTAAAAAAGTCGTGGTTTTTCGTATCGGTCTTCAGTCCGTTCAGCACGATGGGATTCACGTCTTCCTCGGCAAAGTGCGGGTCGCGCCCCAAATTCATGAGGGCCTTGTTCGCATTGTAACGGACGAACGCTTTCACGTCGTCGACTAGGTCGATCGGGCTGTAAAGGTCCTCAGTGTAGCGAATCTCGTTCTCGTACAAGTCGTTCAACAGGGTATACAGCTCGTCGTCGGCTGCGCGCTGTTCTTTTTCATCCAGCTCGCTGTAAACGCCCTGGGCGATCGTTCCCACGTACAGACCGTGGATGGACTCGTCGCGAATGATCAGATTGATGATTTCACCAGACGCCGTCAGCTTTCCTTGTCCCGCAAGGTACAACGGGTAGAAAAAGCCGCTGTAAAACAGAAAACTCTCCAAAAACACACTGGCTGCCATCGCCATGTACAATGCCTTTTTCGAAACATCCGGGTTCAACAAATTCCGGTAGTGCTGCTGAATGAGGGTCGCTTTTCGCTGCAACAGGGGGTGTGTTTTCACCCAGTCAAAAATGCGCCGAATTTCCTCCTCCGAACACAGGGTCGTAAAGATGTGGCTGTAACTTTTGGCGTGAATTTGTTCCATCGCCCCCATGAACGACAAAACCGCTTTTTGCTGCAAGTTGTCGACGTGCAGGAGGATGAGCGGCATCCCTTCACCCCCCTGCTCCGTATCGAGAAGCGTTAGTCCACCGAGGACGTTTTTGTACACGTCGCGTTCTGCTTCACTTAATGTGACCCACGTCGAAATGTCCCGCGACACCCCGATTTCTTCTTCGGTCCAAAACTGGGCAATATTTTGTTTCAAAAAGGCTTCGCTGAACCCGTCTGCCGGCGTGTTCCAGTTGACGGCTTCCACCATTTTCCATTCCCCTTTTCTTAACGTTTTCGTTAGACGGCGCAGCTCGTGCACTCCGCGACGTCAATATGTTTGTTGCGCGTGTAGTAGAGGCTCTTCAGTCCTTTTTTGTGGGCGTACACGTAATAGCGCACCAATTCCCGCGTGGAAATGTTGCTGTTGACGTACAGAATGGTGCTGATTCCCTGGTCGACATGGCGCTGAATTTCCGCAATCAGGTCGATGAGTTTAAACTGGTCGATGTGGTACGCCGATTTGTAATAGTAGTAATTCTGCTTCGACAAAAACGGCATCGGATAGTAAGTGGTCGATTTTTCGTACGTGCGGTTTTCGATGTGATCGACGATGGGCAACACGCTGGACGTGGCATTCTGTATATAGCTGATGCTTTGCGTCGGCGCGATGGCAAGCCGGTACGCGTGATACAGCCCGTCTCGCTGCACTTTTTCTTTGAGCTCCTGCCAATCGGCGATCCCCGGAATGTATATGCCGTTAAACAGCCGCTTTACTTTTTCCGTTCGCGGCCTGAAGTCTTCCTTCAAGTACTGCTCGAAATACGTCCCTTTGGCGTATTCACTCTTGTGAAAGTCCTTGAACGTCGTCCGGCGCTCCCGGGCCAATTCATTGCTTTTTTCCAGCGAGTAGAAGTTGACCATCATGAAAAAGGTGCGCACGAAATCTTTCGCTTCTTCGCTTTCGTACATGATGTGGTTCTTTGCGAGAAATCCGTTCAAATTCATGGCTCCCAATCCGACGGAGTGAAGCTCCTCGTTGGCCCTTCGCACACTCGGTGCGTTGGTGATGCGCGTTTTGTCGGAGACCGCCGTCAAGGCCTCCATCCCTTCGTGCACCGATTCGCGTATTTTTCCGGATTCCATCACGTTGACGATGTTAAGGGAGCCGAGATTGCAGCTAATGTCTCGGCGGATGACGTCTGCTTCACCGTAGTCGTTAATCGTTGACGTCTCCTGCAACTGAAAAATCTCCGTACACAAATTCGACATCTTGATATCGGCGATGTCCTTTAACGCGTGGACTCTGTTGGCGTTATCTTTGAACACGAGGTAAGGGTATCCCGACTGCATTTGCGTCACGGCAATTTTTGTCAGCATCTCCCTCGCATCGAGGCGTTTCTTCTGGACGTTTTCGTTTTGCACGAGGGCCTCGTACATGTCGTCCATATCCATGTCGTCTAGATGCTTGCCGTACGCTTTGTAGACGGAATACGGTGCGAAGACGTAAAACGGCTCGCCCTTTTCAGCCAGTTCGAAAAATTTGCTCGGTACAATCAAGCCGATGGACAGGGACTTGATGCGTATTTTTTCGTCGGCATTAATTTTTTTCGTATCTAAAAATTCCACGACGTCCCAGTGAAATATGTTCAAGTAGGCGGCGCCCGCCCCTTTTCGCTGCCCGAGCTGGTCCGCGTAAGAGAAGGCATCTTCCAACAGTTTCACCACCGGGATGACGCCACTCGCCGCCCCTTTCACCCCTTTGATCGCTTCGTTTCGCGCCCGCAACTTAGACAGGTTCAACGCCACGCCGCCGCCAATTTTCGACAGTTGCATCGACGTGCCGATGTTGAACGAGATCGAGTTGAGACTGTCATCCATCTCTAGGAGAAAACAGCTGACCATTTCCCCGCGCCGCTTCTTTCCGGCGTTCATGAACGTCGGTGTCGCCGGCTGGTAGCGCTGTTCCATCATGGAGCGGACGAGCCGCATCGCCTTGTCCAAGTCACCGCCGCCGAGATAGAGGGCCGTGATCGCCACGCGGTCTTCGTAATACTCAAGGTAGTGGGCTTGATCGTCGGTTTTCAAAGCGTAGTCGTTGTAAAATTTCGAAGCGGCCATGTACGACTGAAACGTAAAACCGTAAGCGTAGGCTGTCTCAAACACCTGGGCGATCTGATCGAAGCTGTAGTCCTCGTAAACGTTGTAATAGTAGTCTTGTTCGATCATGAAGTCGATTTTTTCTTTGAGCGAATGGAAGGTCATCATCTTCTCATCGACTTCTTTCATGAACACTTCCACCGCTTCTCGGTCTTTGTCCAGTTGAAAAAAGTCGTCTTTTAACATCATCATTTCGTTGTTCAACTCAACGTGCCGGCTGGCCAAAGCTCCTCCACCCTTTCCATAAATTGCTTTACGTCCTGTTCCGTACCCGACAACTCGAATTTGCATATGACGGGGACGCCGTACCTCTCGGCAATCACATCGGCGCTCCGGGCAAACGACTGACCCCAATTGCGGTTGCCGCTGGCCGCCACGCCCACTAAATGCTCGCCGTTAACCTTAAGGAAATCGTCCACCTTCTTCGGGACTTCCCCAAACCCCGTCGTGTACGTCACCACGACAAACGGTTGACGGACGGTGAGCCCGTCATCAATCTGTACGCTCTCAGCGTCCAGTTTTCGGACAAACCGGCGCACGTTTCCCGTGCGAGAATCGTACGCAATGAGCATGTTTCACACTCCTTTCTCCCAATGAAAAACTCCATCCTTCCCGGATGGAGCTTCAAGCGACCAATCGATCACCATGTCGGGTCAGAACTGCCACGGCGCTCTACCGAAAGCAGCTAACCACCTCGTGTCGCCACCGACGCTCCATCCCCGAAGGTCGGAAAAGCATCGCATTCGGGCAGGTCTCCTGACTCGTGCTTCATCCTACTCCCTCCCCTTCCCACACAAGCAGCGGTCACCGTCATGTGCAGTGGTCCGGAGGTTTCGCTCGCACTCACAGTTGCGGGGGCAGTTCCGGAATTTCACCGGATTCCCTTTTCATCTGCTGTTATAAGCAGACACCCGCATGCGCTCCTATATTCAATATGTAGAAGCCTTTCTTGGATAATCATACTATATATTGTGTTAAATCGCAAGAAAAAATGACAATGTCCGGCAAGAGATTCAGCAGTAGCTGACCGTCCCGCCGTCGATGCGTCGAAAACCGGGGCGCTTCGTCAGCTCTTGCACGAGCTGGAACAGCGCTTCGTCTTTTTGTTTCGCTTCAATCATGACATCAATATCCTGGTCGAATTCCCGTACGATGTCCAGAAAAGGAATGAGGTCATCCGGGTCGATAAACGCTGCGTGACGGCGGAAATCCGTTTCGTCTTTCGGAGATGAGACGTGGATCTTCGGAACGAGGCCCGTCCCTCGCCACGTTTTAAAAATGGGTTGAACCAAGTCCCGCAAATCCGTCCCATCATGATGGCAACGGTGGTGGTGGATGTCCAGCACCATGGGGACGCCGAGTGACTGGCAGAGGTTCAACGTCTCGACGGCGGTGTACGTCTTGTCGTCATTTTCAAGGGTCAGCCGCTCCTTCACGTTGTTCGGAACGCGAGACCAGTGGCGTTTAAACCGCTCCAGGGAACGGGTTTTATTTTGGTAGCCTCCGCCTACGTGGAGGACGATTTTAGCGCGGGAGTCCAAGCCCATCGCCTCCAACATTTGGGCATACCGCTTGAGGTCCTCAATGGAATGGTTCACGACGTCTTCACGGGGCGAATTGATGAGGGTAAAATGTTCCGGGTGAAAGCTCGTTCGCATCTGTTTTTCGCGAATAAAATCACCCAGTTGTTCAAAGTCTTTATGCAAGTAGCGAAAAAAATCCCACTCCTTCGTTAAATCGTGTCCGAAGAGGGGGATCAGCCTTGAAGAAAAACGGTACACGTGTATCCCGGACGCATGGGCGTGGCGAAGGATGCGCAACGTATTCGTTAAATTGGACGAAGCGATGCGGGTTATTTTCCGTAAAGCCGCCTCGCGGTCGACCAACTTTTTGAAATGGGTGACCGTCATCGTCTGGGACGGCGATGCATTTTGTAACGACAGCGCCATGGCGACGAAACCGAATCGTATGTTCACACAATCCCCTCTCGCTTCTCGTCATACTTTTTAATGTGTGCAGTGAAAGCTTTTGTCATCCACACCGCGGACCATACTAATCTTAAATGCACTTAGTTGAGGAAGTGTCCAACATGATGGTGAAAGGAAAACCCAACATTGCGTCGGCGCGATTGTTTCTGAAACAACTGATCCAGCGAATACTGGACAACCGCCTGCCGGATTTGTCAGCCCAGCTCGCTTTCTACTTCTTGTTGTCCCTGTTTCCCTTCTTAATCTTTGCCATGGCGCTCTTCGGGTACTTCGTCTCCTCCGAAGAAGTGTTAGCCCTCCTCAGCCGTTACGTTCCCAGCGCCTCCATGGACGTCATTGAAGGAAACGTGCGGGATGTGTTGGACGTGGAAAGGGGAAGTTTACTCTCTTTCGGGATGGTTGCCACCATCTGGTCGGCTTCTCACGCGACCAACGCCCTCATACGCGCTTTAAACGAAGCGTACGACGTCGAAGAAAGCCGCCCACTCTGGAAAGCGCGCGGTACGGCGATCGTGTTGACGTTTGCCCTCATCGGCATTTTGCTGGTGGCGCTCATCCTTCCCGTGTTCGGTCAAGCCATCGGTCTCCTCTTCTTTTCACTGTTCCACATGACTGAAGCCTTCTGGTCGGTGTGGAATGTGCTGCGGTGGGGGATCAGTTTTACAATTCTGTTTTCGGTCCTCGTGTTCCTTTACTATGCCGCTCCGAACAAACGGCTCGACTTGAGGGACATTGCAGCCGGCGCCCTTTTCGCAACGGTGAGCTGGCAGCTTGTATCGTACGCTTTCTCTTTTTTCGTAAACGAATTCGGTCACTACTCGGCAACGTACGGCGGTTTAGCCGGCGCGATCGTCTTGATGCTCTGGTTTTACTTAACCGGCCTGATTTTGCTCGTCGGCGGCGAGATCAACGCCACCCTCCACTTCTTAAAACGTGAACGCAAAACAGAGCAATGAAATCGAGTAGGAGGGGGCAGCTATCCCCCGATCTCTCCCACCACCGTACGTACCGTTCGGTAAATACGGCGGTTCAAAATATATTCCGTAAGAAGTTGTATCTATTAGTTAAACAAAATCGCGTAGGAAGAGGATGGCTCCCCCTCCTACGCGATTTTAAAGTATAGCAGGATCCATTCACCTTACCCACTTTCCGCGATCAATTACACGCACCCCATCGACCCACACATTCGGTTCGCCGACAACACAATCAATATGCACGCCGGCATCAATCGTCCCACCGAATGTAGAGTTGCTGCCAAAGGCAATGTGGACCGTGCCGTACACTTTTTCATCTTCCAATACGTTACCCGTCACTCGCGCACACTTATTCGTTCCAATTCCAAACTCGCATAACAGTCGACCGTCTGCGTCACCGAGCATTTGCAGCAACCGTTCTCCCGTAAGACCACTCGCTTCCACAAGCCGACCGTCCATCACTTTTAGTTTGACAGGTTCCGGTACAACTCCGATCCCAGCGATCGATTGGTCAATGATCACCGTACCCTCTGCTGTCCCTTCAACTGGTGCAATATAGCTTTCCCCAGACGGCAAGTTGCCAGACTGCCCTTTTTGCGTAAACATCCCCGTACTGCTCATAGCACGCTGCCCATCGATCGCAAAAGTTAGCCTTTCGCCATTTTTTTCTATGACAACTGTCTTCCCAGCATCGAGAATAGCAGAGACGCGTTCCGTCAGCGACTGCACTTCATCGTAATCAGCAGTGATCGCACCTTCACTGAGCATATCAAGGGTCAAACCCGGCATTGTCGCCACTCGTGCCCCTGCTTTCACTGCTCGTTTGCGGGCCTTCGTATGTGTGAGCGAGTGTTCTGTCACACAGATGACAACATCGGCCGCACACATCGCCTCACTGACGACAAACGGTGGTTCTTCACCCGACTTTTGCCTAGGGCTCATCGTTATGTGAACACTTTCTAGACCGAGTTCTCTACCCGCTGTAACGAAAAAACGACCGATGTGTTCTTTATGACTATCCGTGACGACTAAAACCGTTTCTTGCGTTTGTACCGCCAAATTCACTTTCAACAGTTTTGTGGCAATCTCTGTATATCGTTTGACATCTTCCAAGGTGACACCCGTCCTTTAATTATTAAAGTAGCGGTTCAAGTTAAGCCGATATTTTTTCATGACCGCTGACACGTCCTTTTTCGCTTGTTGTAATAAAGGTAAATGACGTGTAATGTCATTTTCTGTAAATCTGTATTTTGGTCCAGACACAGTCAGTGAACCGACTATATGATCATTTGCATCAAATAGTGGTACGGCGATCGCCATCACATCTCTCGTATATTCGCCGCTACTTTGCGCCCAGCCTTTTTCGCGTATCTCCGTTAATGTTTCCCGTATTTGCTGGGGATCGGTCATCGTGTTTTCTGTATATGCCTGAAGTGTCCCACGCAAGATGTTGTCAATTTTCTCAGGGGCATAAACGCCAGAATCGCTCGATACGATGCACCTGCATACAGCGGGACTCGACTTCCGAGGGAAACAGAATACTTTACCTTGTTGTCAGGTTCCATCGCATCTAAAGTTAACGCTTCGTCGCCATCTAGCCCGGTCAAAAAAACCGATTCGCCAGTGTCGATCATGAGTTGTTTCATAATGGGCCTAATCAGTTCTGGGAGTTTCATGCTGTCATACATACGTAAGCCTAATTCCCACAACCGAATACCGAGAGTATACTTTTTCGTTGCGTCATCTTTTACCAAGAAACGATTCGCTTCAAGCGTCTCTAAAATACGGTAAACAGTCGAGTGATTCATCCCTGTTTCTTTCGCTAATTCACGAGCGCCCCAGGACGGTTTTTCTTTAGAAAAATAATTTAACAATTTTAACGATTGATCGACTGTTTTAAGCATTTGACATTCCCCTTAAAAAATACACTGACAGTCGCATGTTGTTTGCGTCTTGTTCAGTGTATTTTTGAGCATATCCTTCATACAATTATACCTTAATTACTCGCCAAAAGGGCGAAAACTTCTAGTTTTTAGTACTTTATTTCGTCTTGCCCATCGTTTGTAAAATGGTCATCGAACCGTACAGTTGCTGCAACCGTTCGAATTCGTCACGATCGTAAAAGTGACATTTTTCCATTGTAAATTCCTTGGCCACTTCGATCGCGAATTTCGCCGCGAGAGCAATGTCAACTTCATGACTTGCTCCGGTGCCACAACCGGGTACCGCCGTCTCTGCTGTAACGGCTAACCCGACAACAGGAGCAGCCGTAGCGACAGCAGGTTGTAAAATGCTGTTAATGTGGTAAATATCATTCCCGTACGGTGTAATGTCTTGCGTTGTGATGGGGAACGTCACTGGCAATCGCCCTGTCGTCATCTCCATAATTCTCAGCAAATCGTCGCTGAAGCGCAAAATGTAGCCTTCTTTAACCGTTGGGGAGATGGCGATCCCTTTATGGTTGATGACGCGGTTTCCCTTCGTCGCATCTATCGATAAGATGGCTTCCATCCGCGGATCAACCTCGTATTGATTCATCGTCATTATGTCGACCGGCGAACCCATGAAGTCGACGGGTTCGTGCGGCTGTGTCGGCGCGTCCGGACATATGTGGGTCGAGATGATGACATCACCAGCGAGCCGATCCCCTTTATCGTGCATTTGTGCCAACTTTAAAGCACTCGCCATGGCAGCAATGGCACCATCTGCGTCTGACACGATACCGATCCGATTCGGTCGGGCACCGATGCCGCCAAGACGTCCAACGATACCAAACGTCGGTGCTTTCCCACCGGCCATCTTCCCGGACTTCCCTGGAATCGTAATCTTCACAAAATCTGTCGAACCTTTATCCCCCTGTACCGTCTTACAGTTAACTTCCACACCTTCGTATGGCGCAAACAGTTCCACGACACTTTCCCCAGAAACGCGAGGGTCATCCAATAGTTCATACACGATTAGCGTTTGTTTTAACATTGAATACCTCCCCGTTGCGATGTCAAAGTAATGCGAATGACTAACTGTTATCTGTTCGTCTCGTGATAAACTAGTATCGGTATATGTCCGGTCGACGGTCTTTCAAAAACGGGACCTGTTTACGGTAGTTCTTCACATCGTCAAGATCAATTTCGACCACTTGCATTTCCTCTTTATCCATTTTTCCGTACAAGAGTTGTTGACCTCGTGGATTGTACAGCTGGTTGTTACCGAACATGTGCCGATCCGCTTCGTGTCCAACCCGGTTAATACCGCCTACGAAGCAGGCATTTTCCAAAGAGCGCGAACGAAAGTAAATATCCCACAAATCTTTATCCTGTATTGGAAACGCAGAGGGACACAAAATGAGCTCAGCCCCTTGTAACGCAAGTGAACGCGTCACTTCCGGGAATCCGCCATCGTAACAGATCATCACGCCCAACGTTCCGAAATCGAGTTTGAACACAGGCAGTTCCGTTCCTTCTCTGAAGTAAAGACGCTCTTGTGCCCACAAATGCGTTTTATGGTAAGCACCGACGAACTGACCCTTTCGGTCTATGACGATAGCGCTGTTGTAAATGACACCCGGAACATTCAACCGATAGGCGATCGGAGCAACGACATTAACGTTATATTTGGCTGCGGCGTCAGACAAAGCTTTAACTGTAGGTCCCTTCGCATCTTCTGCCAAATCGTAGTAACGATCACCGATGATCTCTGGATTGTAGCCTGTTGTAAACAATTCCGGAAACACGACGAGGTCAGCTTTCTGTTGTGAAGCTTCCTTGATAAAGTCAGTCGCTTTAGTGACATTGGCAGAAACATTCATCATTTCGCTTTGAAACTGCACGAAGGATAAAACGGTGTTTCTCAATTTTTTCCCTCCAACGTTCATATTGACATATCTTGAAATGCGGCACTTATCTTTACTTCACAAACATGGCAGTGCCATTTTTCGCGAACCGCATACCGACGTATTGCAAGACTGCCGCGATTAAAAGACCGTCAAATGCAGGAACGGTCGTTAACGTGAAAACCCCATTTCCCGCGAGAAATGAAACGAGCGATCCAATGCCCCAAGCCACTACAGAAACTGGGCGGATGTTAACGAGTCGATCCAAGTTCGATGTGACGTAGTGTTGCTTATGAAACAAGTAATAATCGACAGCGATGACACCACCCATCGGTGGTATGAGTACACCTAAAAACGTCAGGAAGGACGTGAAATTGTCATAAATACCGAGCAAGGCTAAGATGATCCCGAGCGTTCCGGAAATAACCGTCAAGTGCCACTTTTTCATCTTTCTAAACACGACGGCAAACCCTAAAGCAGAGCAGTACAAGTTGTTGTCGTTTGACGTCCACTGGGCTAACAGCAGCACGATGAGGGCGATTATCCCCCAACCAAGACGCAACATAATGTCAACAATGTCCCACGTCCCAGCCACTTGAGCCATCAACGCACCAATAAGCATGACAATCGGTACGACGATCACGAAAGATAATATCGCTGCTCCAACCGTATCTTTAGCTGATTTGGCATATCGGGACACGTCTGGTGCCACAACAGCTCCAACGATGAATGAACTGATGACCATCGAGATGCCTAACCCGATGGAAATCGGTTCACCAGTCCCTTTCATTTCCATGATCTCAGAAAAACTGTAGTCCTGTGCTATTTTCCATACTGAACCAAACATGAGCAAGAGCAACAGAGGCACCGCTAACTTACTGAGAAAATCAAGCCCTCTGTAACCGATCGTGGCCGTAAGCATCATACAAATCCCGCCGAGAATGATAAAAAAAGAGACGTTGCCGCTTAAGCCGGTCCACATTTCCCACGCAGTGGACGATGTCTTCCCAAACAGACCGAGTTGAACAGCAAACCATCCGTATGAACCCAGTGCTTGAATAAGTGCAATCAAAATGATAGCGCGATCACCAAACGTAAACCGACTAATCATCGCGGTGGACAAGTTTGTTTTAGCACCGACGACCCCTATTAAAACCGTTACCAATGCAAGAATTGCGCCACCTATGACAGCTGCAACAGCAGCCTGGCGAATTGTTAATCCGTCTCCAACAGTTCCTCCTGTCAACAAAAGACCGAGACTAATGCCTACGCCTGCCCAAATAAGCCCCATTGAAAGCCAGCTTCTCGTCTTTTCTTGAGGAACAGACTTCACACTGTAATCCTCAAATAATTTATCTACCTTCTTTTCAGCCATTGCATCGTTCACCCCTCATTTATCTGTTATAATGTTCATACAGCCAGTTTGTTTCATTAAATGAATATTTATTTCAATATATGAAACACAATCTAATGCTAATATACCAAATGAATGGGAAACTGTAAACACGTTTTTCGTCACACGTGTTGTTCGTCAGTGATATTGTCATATTGTAACGCGTCAGTGAAAATGTCACATATGGGAGAGAACATATTCATGAGCAGACAAGAGCTGAAGCGTTACACCGTCATTGATCGCTGGATTCAAGGTTTGATCACAGGAGGTGAAGCCGCTGAACTCCTTGGGTTAAGTTACCGCCAGGTTTGTCGTCTCAAAAAACGGGTGCTTGAGGAGGGGGAAACGGGGATTATCCACAAAAACAAAGGACGCAAACCGGCACACGCACTGTCTGACAATACACGTCAAAGAATTCTGGAGCTCCACCAAAGCGATGCGTATCAAGGGTGTAATGATGTGCATTTTGCCGAATTGTTGGCCAAGTACGAAGGAATTCACGTCAGTCCGTCAACCGTGCGTCGCATTCGCTCTGAGGCCGGCATCAAACCGAAACGCAAACGGCGTCCGGCTAACGTGCACCGGCCACGTGAGCGAAAGCCACAAGCCGGCATGTTAGTCCAAATGGACGGGAGCCCTCACCCTTGGTTGGAAGATCGAGCGGAACCGATGTCCCTTCTTGCCGCCATTGATGATGCCACTGGAAAAGTCGTGGCTGCTCTTTTCCGGCCACAGGAGGACACCGAGGGCTATTTTAGGCTGACACGACAGATGATTGAGCAAACTGGCATTCCGATGAGTGTGTATTCGGATCGCCATATGATTTTCCGTTCCCCTAACGAGAAGCAAACGATCGAGCAGGAATTGGCGGGAGAACCCGTTCCTTTGTCGCAATTCGGACAAGCCCTTGAAGAGTTAGGTGTGACTCATATCAAAGCCTTAACACCACAAGCCAAGGGACGGATTGAACGGCTGTTCCAAACGCTACAAGACCGTTGGATTGTCGAGTTGCGCCTCCGGGGCATCGACACCATTGAGGAGGCCAACACGGTGCTGCCGGAGTTGATCAAAGCGCATAACGAACAGTTTGCGGTTGAACCGCGTGACCCAGAAAGTGCGTTTGTCCCTTTGGAACAAGGACAAGCGTTGGATCTAATTCTTTGCTACCGTGAAAAGCGTACTCTGGGAACCGGAGAAACAATTGCTTACAAAGGAAAAACCTACACAATAGATCGCTCGGATCACCAACAAACCATCCCGCGCAAAACCCGTGTCGAAGTGCGAGAAACATTAGACGGAAGACTATTTGTCCGGCACAAAGGGGTGGATTACCCCCTAAAGGAAACAGTAAAACCAAAACGCCAGTCGCTGCAAAAACAAAAGGCGAGCTCGGAGAAACAACCTCACAAGCCCGCACTCAATCATCCTTGGCGCCAATATGGGCGCACCCAATCTAAATCTAGGATACGACAACGGGCTTAAAAAATCTAGACTGTGCCGTTAGAATACGGACAATGATCCCTTCATCCCTTTTAGCCAGGGAGCTTGTAGTGGGCATTTTATCAAGGGCGAGTGAAACTCGGGCATACGCCTTTACCCTTGATAAAATGCCCACTACAAGCTACGCTCCTGAACGGGATGGGGGAATAACTAAAATAGGACAGAATCACTGACGAGTTAATAGGACATTTTCACTGACGCTTGACACACGTTTTTCGTCACACGATTGCCATATTTTCTTTATACCGAAACGCGAGAAATGGAGGGTGTGGAAATGACAAATAGATTGGGGATCATCACCATCGGACAAGCGCCCCGTGTCGATATGGTTCCTGAGATGCGTACCTTGTTGCCTGATCATATCGAAGTGATAGAAAAAGGGGCAATAGACGACTTTTCGAGCGAGGATCTCTTAACGCTGGCTCCAAAAGAAGGCGACATCACGCTCGTGTCGCGGTTAAAAAATGGGGAAGCAGTCACTGTTTCTGAGAGAGCGATCTTGCCACTGTTACAAGAAAAAATAAGTTTACTTGAGGAAATGGGCACAACGACAACGATCATTGCCTGCACGGGAACATTTCCTCCTTTTAAAAGCAAACACCCGCTCCTTTACCCAGACCGAGTTTTGACGCATTTTGTTTCGGGAATTTTACCGCATGGGAAACTCGGGATCATCGTACCGCTTCCTGAACAAATCGCGGCAATGCGAGAGAAGTGGGAACGCCCGAATCTTCAGTTAGCGTTCACCGCTGCCTCTCCTTACGACAAGGGAACAGACTTCGAATATGCAGGTCGCGTATTACAGGAGCAAGGTGTCGATGTGATTGTTTTAGATTGTATGGGATACAGTGTGAGCATGAAGGAACGTGTGAAAAACGTTGTGAATGTTCCCGTCATTTTGTCGCGGTCGGTTGTCGCACGAGCTGCAGCAGAAATGGTTTCGTGACGTCGGGCGCACCGTCAGCCATTAGAAGCGGGGAGAGCTTCCACACCCTCCCCGCTTCTGATTGACGCCGTATGACTGTACTTACGTGCGCGTCTTGAACGTTAAGTGGACAACGTTTGACTCCAATCGGTGGATATTTCGCCTTCCAGGAATTTCTCGCAGTCGAGGGCTGCCATACAACCGGACCCCGCTGCCGTAATCGCCTGCCGATACTTGAAGTCCTGCACGTCGCCGGCCGCGAACACTCCCGGAATGTTCGTTTCCGTCGACCCTGGCTTTACCTTAATGTAGCCGATCTCGTCTGTATCCACCTGCCCTTCGAGGAATGCCGTATTTGGCCTGTGACCGATGGCCACGAAAAGACCGTCCGTCTCAATGACCTCTTCTTCGCCCGTTTCATTGTTTCTCACTTTGAGACCGGTCACTTTTTGGCCGTCTGACAACACTTCGACAGGCGTTCGGTTCATGCTCCACGTAATCTTGTCGTTGTTGCGGGCTCGCTCTTGCATAATTTTTGAGGCTCTCAGCTCATTGCGACGGTGTACAATGCGGACTTCACTTGCAAATTTCGTCAGGAACGTCGCTTCCTCCATCGCCGAATCGCCGCCGCCCACGACGACGAGCTTCTTATTGCGGAAGAAAAATCCGTCACACGTGGCACACGTGCTGACACCGCGTCCGATATTGTCCTTCTCCCCAGGGATGCCCAACAATTTGGCTGACGCGCCGGTGGCAATGATGAGGGACTGTGTTTCCAACTCACCAAGTCCACTCACCTGTAATGTAAACGGCCGCTTTGACAAATCGACTTTCGTCACCCAGCCCCGCTTAATCTCTGCACCGAAACGCTCGGCCTGCTTGCGCATGTTATCCATTAACTCCGGACCAAGGATTCCGTCTGGAAAACCGGGGTAATTTTCTACATCCGTCGTCTGCGACAACTGACCGCCGGGTTCTTGTCCTTCAATCACTAGTGGATTCATGTTGGCTCTTGCCAAATAAATCGCTGCCGTGTAACCGGCGGGACCTGTCCCGAGAACAATGACCTTGTGCATGTGCTGTCCTCCCTCTACATCGTCTTGTTTTATTATGGTTGAAAAAAAAGAGCGTTTCAAGCATTCCATTCCATCATAATATACATATACTCCTAAGGGTATATTATCAAATGACAGCGAATCGTCAAGGGCGTATCCAGCAAAGCGGGTCCTGTTTTATCTCTATTGTTTCACGGCTTCAAAAAGCCATACGAACTGATTGAATCGCGAAAATGTCACCTGATGGAAGTTGTGTTCCCGAAACAATTGCTTCAACACAGCGATCGTTGTATAGTACTCTGTCTGCAAGTCCTCCAGTAGTTTTTCGTAGCCTTGCCGTTTCACCTTTTCCATGATCTCTTGTCTTGCCCCTTCCGTTTCGAAGACGGTATCCGCAAAGACGATTTTCCCGTTCACCGGGAGGAGTTCGCTGTACCGGCGGATGGCTTCGCTCTTTTCCGCATCGGTCAAATGGTGGAAAGCGTAAGTACTGGTAACAGTGTGAATGGGCTCGTCAACGGGAGGGAAGTGCAAAAAGTCACCTTCCAAAAGGATGATAGACGGCACCTTTTCCTTCGCCTTTTTTCGCATTTTTTTGGACGGCTCTACACCGTACACGCGGTGCCCCCTAGCCAGCAATTTTTCAGTCAAGTTCCCCGTTCCGACACCGAATTCCAGGACGGTCCCGACTGTTCGCTCAGCCACACTCGTCAAAATGCGGTCGTAATCCTCAAACACCGCTTTATATTCTTCATCGTGGCCGGACACCGTTTGATCGTACGTGTCCGCCCACTGGTCAAATAACGGGTCAAACCTCGTCGCCATAATGCCTCTTCCCCCTAATCCTTATTAACATCATGGGTTTAATGAGATATTTAATGCTTTAAAGTTACCACATCTTCGTGCCGTGTGGCAACGGGAATATTTGCTCTGAACAATTCCACCCTTTCTAAAATAGTCGTTTCAAGCTATAATGAAAATAGTGAAAGTTTTCCGCTTTGCCCACGGCAAGGTGGCGTTTTTTTATGTTCAAGAACGGCCCCGTGGCCGATTGGGGCGTCATCTAAAGTAATAAAACCACTCACATTTGCGGCACCGAGAAGTGGAAGAAACACTGTGTGACGTTGTGCGAAAAAGGGGATGCTTGAAGACTAAGGGAGCTGTTCGAAGTCACGTTCTATGGAGGTGATACTTCACTCATTCGATTTGGTGTGGGTAACTGCCGATTGGAGGAAACCGTCATCTACTGTTTTCAGCCTCCTCCTTCGCCACGGATCACACGACATGTGCCGAGGCTGTAAGGGCAGCAACACGAATCTTCAGGAGAGAATGGTGTGTATGAACAAACGAGGGAAACTGTGGACAAAACCTTTTATTTTACTGATTCTCGCCAACTGGTTTACGTTTATGAGCTTCCAAATGCTCATCCCGACACTTCCTCCCCACATGCAAAATATAGGCGGATCGGAACTTTCCGTCGGGCTTGTCACGACGTTATTTTCTGTGGCCGCTGTCCTCGTCCGCCCATTCATCGGATTCATCCTTGAAAGTCAGCCGCGGAAACAGCTGATTCTCTTCGGATCTGTCTCACTGCTCGTGGTGACGATTTTGTATCCGTTCTTGCACATCGTCGCCCTGTTTTTACTGTTGCGCTTTATGCACGGTCTGGGATGGGGACTGTCGACGACCGTCAACGGCACAGCCGCCGTTGACCTAATCCCGTCTTCCCGCATTGGCGAAGGGATGGGTTATTTCACCCTCTCTGTCACCCTTGGCATGATCATCGCGCCGAGCCTCGGGATTTACATTTTTCAACATTACCATTTCAACGCGTTAATTTTCATTTCCGGCACGTTAGGCGTAATTGCCCTGGCCTTGTTTTCTTTGATTAAGATCCCGCAGCCAGATAGCGTAAAAAAACTCAAGGTGTCGTTTAAATCTTTTTCCTTTTTCGGCTCATTGATAGACAGGCAAAGTTGGTACCCGGCCCTGGTGACGTTTTTGACGGCGTTCGGCTACGGTTCCATCGTGACCTTCATCGTCATATTTACTCAAGAAAAGTCTTTAGAGCACGTCTTTCTCTTTTACCTTTTCAACGCCCTTACTGCGACGCTCGTGCGCCCGATTACAGGCAAGTGGTTTGACCGCAAGGGCCCGTGGTCCCTGATCTTGACGTGTGCCCTACTCGCTTTCGCCGGAATGTGGGCCCTCATTCTCGCTAAAAGCAACGCGTATCTCATCTTGTCAGGGATTTTGTTCGGAATGGGGTACGGGTCGATGATACCCGCTCTGCAATCGTGGGTTCTCTCCAAAACGACGCGGGAAAAGAGCGGCACGGCCAACGGGATGTACTATTCAGCCATCGACATGGGCATCGGGCTCAGCGGACTGTTGCTGGGCATCATAAAGCCCGCTGTCGGGACAGCCGCCCTTTTTGAACTTTCGAGCATCTGTTTCATCGTCGTGATCGTTCTCGTATTTGTCGACTACGTGAGGCAGTCGCGCAATCGGCCACGGACGGTGAAGGGTAAGGGGATTGTGGAATCACGTCAGGCTTGACAGTCGATTGAGGCACTAGGCAGAACTCGCATCGATGTGCTTCTGACGGCGACGCCACTGCCACCATAACGTCCCTAGTACGATCACGACCCCTAATGTGTCCGTCAACCCGTTCGGCTGAATGAGCAGCAGCGCCGAAATGGCTAGCGTTAAACGCAACAGGAGCGGCACTCTAGTCAACAGATACCCTTCCACTGCCGTTCCGAGCATGAGCACTCCGAGGACAGACGTTAACACCACGGCAATTCCTTCTGTCCAATGTGTATCGAGTAAGAGCAACTCATTGGAGAAGACGAACATGTACGGCACGACAAACCCGGCCACCGCAAGTTTAACAGCTTGGAAACCGGTTCTCATCGGGTTCCCCCCCGAGATCCCAGACGCGGCAAAAGCAGCCAGTGCAACGGGAGGTGTCACGTTGGCGAAAATGCCGAAGTAAAAGACGAACATGTGTGCCACGAGTGGTTCGATTCCCATCCTGACGAGGACGGGAGCTGCCATCGTCACAGTAATGACGTACGCGGGGATTGACGGAACCCCCATCCCGAGTACGATAGAGGCTATCATCGCCAACACGAGAGTCAAAAACAAGCTCCCTCCGCCGAATGCAATAATCGCGTTCGCAAGGTTGAGACCGAACCCGGTTAAAGCTGCAACACCGACAATAATCCCGACGGCGGCACACGCCATCGCCACTCCGATCGCCGACCTTGCCCCTTGCTCGAGGGCTTCGACAAAGTCACGGACACTCATGCGTGTCGTTGAGCGCAGTTGTGCCACGACAACCGTCACCATGATCGTCCAAAAGGCCGAAAACAAAATGGTCGCTTTGGAGAAAAACAACATGTATATGAGGAAGAGAAGCGGTACCAACAAGTGTCCCCGCTCCTTCACGACTTCCTTCACCCGCGGGATGTCTTTCCGTGGTATACCGGTCAAACCTAGCCGGTCAGCCCGTAAATGCACTTGCGTCATAACGCTTAAGTAGTATAACAACGCCGGAAGCAGGCCCGCCAAGGCGATGGCCGAATAACTCATCCCGAGTGTCTCGGCCATAATAAAAGCGGCCGCCCCCATGACCGGCGGCAACACTTGGCCACCGACGGAAGCGCTCGATTCTACTGCCCCCGCAAACTCGCGATGATAGCCGATTTTTCTCATCATTGGAATCGTAAACGCGCCGGTCGAGACGACGTTGGCAATGGCCGACCCGTTAATCGACCCCATAAAGCCGCTGGCCAATACCGCCACCTTCGCCGGCCCCCCTTTTGAAGAACCCGCTATAGCCAGAGCCAAATCGTTAAAAAATTGACCCATGCCCGATTTGCTCAAAATGGCACCAAACAAAATAAACAAAAAGATATACGTGGCGGAAACGCCGATCGCCGTGCCGTAAATTCCTTCTAACCCCATAAACATGTACGCGATTGTATCTTCGAACGAATAGCCGCGGTGTGCGAAAACACTGACAGGAACGTCTCGACCGAAGACAGCGTACAACACGAACAGGACTGCCAAAATCGGCAACCCCCAACCGACGACGCGTCGGGCCGCCTCCAACACGAGTATTAAAACCACCGCTGAAAGCACAAGGTCCATCCCGTTGTACAATGTCGTGCCCCGCTGCACTATCCCGGCGTACTCCACGACAATATATAGACCTGTTATCAGCCCGAGGACCGCCAAGACGCCGTCGTACCAGGGCAGTTTTTTCCGTGAACTCTTATGCGTCATCGGATAAAGCAAAAAAACGAGTGCCAGCATGACCGCGACATGAACGGCTCGGTGCGGATGTGTGTTGAAAACGGGGTAAGCCGAGGTGTACAAATGATACATCGAGAGCCCGACCGCTAAAACGGAGACGATGCGCGCTGGACACTTCGTCTCAAAAACGCGGTACTTGGACTCTCGATCGTATCTCTCCAGTATCGCTGTTCGTTCAACGGATTGCGAGGTCGGTCGCACAATCGTTCACCTCACTAAAAAATACCTGCAAGCGCGGTTTCAAGAGTACTTTGACGACTACCGGGACATGGTGGGGGAGGATGTCGTCCATAGGCAGCTCACGACCGTTTACTTCCAACTGATGATTGACGTGATTTGAGTAAAAAAAACGAAGTTCTGGAAAAGACCGCTTCATTTCGCGCATGACGATCCACCCGTCATTCACGGCGACAACTGGTACTTCAGCATCCACACCCGCTCCAAACGACTGTACGCGGATTTCCCGCAACGCCAGCACGTTTTCGTCGACAACGTAAATTTCTACCCAAGGCGTTTTCTCAACGGAATGCACCCATGAAAGTTGCACCGTTTCCCCGTCGCGGACGGGTTTAATAATGTATGTTTTCCCCGTTTCCTCGTGTTGCACCGTTAAGACTTTGACAGGAGACACAAGCCAAGCAACTGCACTTGCGACGAGCAGTACGCGCACCACACCCAGCAAAGGATGAAACGGGATCCGCTTATTCAATTCCCGCTTCATTGAAGTATTTTTCAGCACCAGGATGAAAGGGGATCGGAACAGAGTCTTTTGCCGAATCTTTTGTAATGTCGGCTGCAGCGTTGTGAGAGCTGTGAATCACTTCAATGTTGTCGAACAGCGTTTTCGTCAATGTGAACACCGTGTCTTCGTCCAACTCATTGCTGGCTACCAAAATGTTCATGATCGAAGCAGTCGGTATGTCCTCTTTATTGGTGTACGTGCCTGCAGGAATGACATTTTCGACGTAATACGGATGCATTTCCTTCAATTTTTCCATTGCTTCTCCCTCAATTGGAATCACGTTCACCTCTTGTGCAGTAGACAGATCGGTTACGGTCGAGTTGGGTAAACCAGACGTAACAAATGCCGCATCGACGGTACCGTTCTTCATTCCGTCAATCGCTTCACTGTAAGACAAGTAATCGGCATTAAAATCGTCGTACGACAAGCCGTACGCTTCCAATACTGCCCGCGCGTTCAATTCCACCCCACTGTTCGGAGCCCCGACACCCACATGTTTCCCCTTCAAATCTTCCATTTTCTCGATTCCCGAATCGACAGTCGTCACGACTTGTACGAAATTCGGATAGAGCGAGGCGACCGCTGAAAATGAATCCACTTTGTGCTGAAACGGCTCGATCCCCTCAAACGCCTGAGTGGCCGCATCTCCCATAATGATGGCTAACTCGGCTCGCCCCTGGTCGATGAGATTAATATTTTCCACGGATGCACCCGTCGCCTGGACCGAAGACGTCGCCCCTAGCTCTTCTTCGTACAACTTGCTTAAAGCGCCTCCGATCGGGTAATAGACCCCCGACTGTCCGCCGGTCGCAATGGTCACAAACAAGTCTTCCGCACCGTCGCCTGTAGAGCCGCCTCCACAGGCGGCCAACAATACCAAGGGATACAACGCACAGGCAATCATGAACCATTTTCGTTTCAAAACTTTGCCCCCCCTAAAGCGTATTCAAAACTGACAAACACCCTAGCGCTTTTGGCCAGGAAAAAGCTTTCGAGCGGTAGTCCTTCACTGTCATCTTACGCGCACACTTTTTTAGGTATTCGGCTCTTCAAAAGTGTTCTCAATAAAAAACCGCCCGCGAGGACGGTAAACCGTAGCAGATGGGATTGTCCATTCACGACCCGCCTGTCACCTCGTACACATAGATCTTCCAAGGGGACTGTTCGCTCTCGAACGTGTCTATCAGTTTCAAGCGGGTCTCTTCACTGTTGTTGATTTTAACTGCGGAGAGCACATAATCGCCCCCAAGTGTTTTCAGCGCTTCCGTGTCTAGCTCGAGATGGTCGATCTCTTTTTCCTTCTCTTTCGTGAAGGTGTAGTGTTTGCCCAACTCATCGGTGAAGACGTAGCACCGGCTGCCCCACGTGTCGAAGTAGCGGCGGATCGTTTTGTTCTTTTCCAGTTCAGGAGCGATGACGTCCCGAAAGGCGTGCTTGTATTCGAGGGGGTAGGATGTGATGTATCCGTCCACCGTATGGAAGCCGCTGTACAGAGGGATGGCCGGGTGCATCCCGATACTGACGACCCGGTAATCGGCTGGGTCTCGACCGATGTGGTCCTGAATCGATTTGAACAGCTCTTCTGAATAAAACTCGCGGTATGACAGGGAGTCGTAACGCTGGTACTTAATTTCCGGATGCCCAGCGTACGTCACGTACCCCACCTGCGAAATGACCAAAAGAACAGCCAAAACGTTCATCCACCTCGTTTTGTCAACCAGGACCCGCAACGCAAGGGCAAACGCGACGTACCAAATCAACGGACTCAAAAAGTGAAAGCGGGCAAAGTTGAACGTATTGAGCAGTTCACTCCTGTCCTTGAGGAACCGCATCCCTTCCCAGTACCAAAATCCGTACCACAGGGACAGGCCAAACGAGAGTAAGACGAGAAACACCAGCCACTTCGCCTGCTTTCCCCGCAAGCGGCTGATGAGGAGGGCCAACCCGATGGCAAACAGCACGCCATACTCATGGAGGGAAATGTCGTGCGTGTGGGCAGTGTGAAAGTCCTCCAGACCGAGCTTAACCGCTCCCCATACGTCTTTATGTCCCAGATTGAACTCCACGCGATGGGGGACAGAGCTTGACGCGACAAACGTCTCGTACACGAGGCGGTACTCGACGAGGAGGTATACGCTCCCCATCATGGCGATGGCCATCAGGAACTTGCCGTTCAGCCGTTTCGTTCTCATCCAGTCGACGAGGCACACAACGCCCATCGCCGCAAGGAAAAAGGCGAACGTCAGCACGAGGCTCGAATAAAAGGGGACCAACAGTAAAATGAGCCAGTCCTTCACTGTCGCCTTTTCGGCCCGAATGTTTAAAAAGGCGTACAGCACAAGGGGCATCCCCGCAAAACTGAGTCCGCTCGTCGGCAAAAACGGCAAAAAGGAAAAGGCGAGGGCGACACCTGAGGCGATGAACTTGTACCGTTCTCCTTGAATGACGTGCTTTTGCAGTAACAAGTACATGCCGAAAAAAGCGACGAAGCGCATCAACGTTTCGTTGATGGCGTAAGCGGTAAACGGCTTGAACCAGACGAACAGCCACAGGATGAAGTTGAATTCGGAGCCGTACGATCCCCGGGGCAAGCCGCCCAGCATATGGGGGATTTCTGTCTCAGACGGGGCAAAGATTTGACCGCTCTCTGCCAGTATTTTAAACCAGACGACATTGGAGTCGAGGTTGTCGTGAATCCGGACGTGCGCATCCTCTCCCAGGAAGACGTACGGTGACACGTACAGCGCGACGAGGACGACGGCTGTCAACACCCACTTATGTTTCGTAAAAGCGCCAGACAACGTCGACGACCTCTCGTATCTCGTCAGATTTTAAACCGTAGTAAAGGGGCAGACGTACAAGCCGCTCGCTCTCCAGCGTCGTATACCGGTCCGCGCCGTGAAACCGTCCCACTTTGCGGCCGGGCTCCGTCAGGTGTAGCGGAACGTAGTGAAAAGTCCCCATCGCGCCGCATTCTTTCATCCACGCCAGAAGGCGCGCCCGTTCGTTCCCGTCTTTCGCTTTGATGTAGTACATATGCCCATTGTGTTCGCATTCAAGGGGAACGACCGGCTGTTCAATCGCTCCTGCTTCGGCCAGCGGTTGGAGCTGTCGGTCGTACGCCTGCCAACTGTTGAGCCGGTCGTTCTGAATCTCGTCGGCATGCCGAAGCTGGGCGTACAAGTACGCCGCGTTCAGTTCGCTCGGCAGGTACGACGACCCGATGTCTACCCACGTGTACTTGTCCACTTCACCACGGTAAAACTTCGAGCGGTCCGTCCCCTTCTCCCGGACGTATTCGGCCCGCTCTAAAAAGCGTTCGTCGTTGATGAGGAGCGCTCCTCCTTCTCCACACGTGATGTTTTTCGTCTCGTGAAAACTGTAACAGCCAAGGTGCCCGATCGTGCCCAGGGCCGTTCCTTTGTAACGGCTCATGACACCTTGAGCCGCGTCTTCCACTACGAACAACTTGTATGTATCTGCGAGGTCCATAATTTTATCCATGTCACAGGCGACACCGGCGTAGTGCACGGCGACGATCACTTTCGTCCGGTCCGTAATGGCCGCTTCTATCAGTTGCTCATTCACGTTCATCGTATCGGGACGTATGTCGACGAACACGATGGTCGCCCCGCGTAAAGCGAACGCATTCGCCGTTGACACGAACGTGTAGGACGGCATAATCACCTCGTCTCCCGGCCCGACCTCCGTCAAGATGGCCGCCATTTCCAACGCGTGGGTACACGACGTCGTTAACAGTACTTTCGCACAGTCGAAGCGTTCCTCGAACCAGCGCTGGCAGCTTTGCGTGAATTCGCCGTCACCCGACACTTTCTCCGCCTTGAGGGCTTGTGCGATACAGGTCATCTCATCGCCTGTCACAGCCGGCCTGTTAAATGGTATCATCTTCCTCCACTCCCGAAATGCATGCGTTGTTTTGATCGTCACAACGATTGACTGGTCACGATCACTCCCAGTACGATCAACCCCAATCCGGCCACTTTGGCAAATGTCACGGATTCCTGGAACAGAAAAATCGACAAGCCGAACACGAGCACAAACGACAAGCTCATAAAAGGATATGCGTAACTGATCTCGAACTTCGTCATCGCCGCCATCCAGAAGAGAGAGGCGGCAAAAGCCGAAACCATGCCTGAAAAAACAAACGGGTCGAGAACTAGTTTCAGGAGAAACCACCCTTTTTCAAACCAACGCCCGTCCGGCAGTTCTCCGTACTGACTGATGCGCCACTTTAGTACGAGTTGGCCGTAAACCGTAAAAATGATGGTCCCAAAAATGTAGACGTATCCCATCGTACCCTCCACCGGGTTACACCCGGTTCAATTTGTGATAGACGTCACGCGGTCGACGAAATTTAAAGCCGAGTGACACACTCAAATTGAGAATTGGCATGTTCGCCGCCGAAATGGAACTAATCAATTCGTCGTGTCCGTACGAAAACAGTTCTCGGCACGCCGCACTCCAGAAGTACTTGGCCATCCCTTTGCCTCTGTATTGTGGTTTGTGTGTGTACAGCAAAATTTGGGGTCCGCTGAAGCCGAAGAAGCCGGCGAGCTCTCCGTTGTAGTACAAGCTGAAGACGTTGTCCTCCTCATACATTTGACGTAACCAGTTTGCGTACCGCCGGTCAGCAAGCTCCCGGTCAAGGCTGAAGTCCCGGTGAAACCGACCGTGGACAAACGAGCCGTCGGAAAGGTTTTTCAATTCGGCGAAGTCTGCAACCTCCCGCTTCAGTGTCACCCGGTCGTCGCGGAAGTCGCGAAAGTGCTCCTTCCGACAATACGGTTCGATTAGCGTGCCGCAGTAGTAAAAACCGTAACGGTAGAGGGGCTCGCTGTCGGCAAGGGGATCAATTTTCACAGTGAAGTGGCCGTCCATGTTCAACGTCTTTTTCAGCACCTCTTCTGTCGGATTGACAATTTCGTACGTGTTGATGCCGAAAGCTTTCTTGTCCCACGGCGTTTCTTTTATGTCCGCATCCATCGTCTCACTTCCTTTGCAACCGAATATTTTCTTACAGCGAATCCACCTGCTTCAACACTTCACGCCCTTTGTCCTTATCAAATCCAACCTTGTCCCGAATGACGTACAACGGCCGGTTTTTCACTTCGTCAAACACTTTTCCGATATACAGTCCGAGAATACCTAAATTGGCGAACAAAAGACCGCCGATGAAGTAAATGGACACCATGACACTCGTCCAGCCAGGTACAGGCTGGGCGAGGAAGAAGTAACGGTACATGAGCCACAACCCGTACAGCAGTGATGCGAAAGATATGAGAAACCCGAACTGGATGGACAGGCGCAGCGGTTTGTTGGACTGGGAGACAATGGTATCAATCGCCAGATGAAACAGTTTGCTTAAGGTGTAAGACGACTTTCCCGCATACCGCTTACTGTGTTCTACATCAATCGTCGCCGTATTAAATCCCATCCACTGCAAAAAAAGGGGAAAGATCCGGTTTTGTTCGCGCATGTTGCGAAAATTGTCCACCACTGTACGGGAGCTGATACTGAAATTGGCCACTGTGTGATCCGAACGGTGTTCGGTAAAAAAGTCTAACACCCGGTAAAAGCAAATAGACGTCCACCGTTTCCACAGTCGATCCTGCCGTTCGTGGCGTCTGGCGAAGACGACATCGTAACCTTCCAACGCTTTACGGTACAGGCGTAAAATCTCTTCCGGCCGGTCTTGTAAATCGCAGTCCATGACCACGACCCATTCGCCGTCTGCAAAATCAAGCCCGGCGGTAATCGCCCGGTGCTGTCCGAAGTTCCGCGACAGGTTAATCCCCTTCACTCTCCTGTCTTTTTCAGCCAGCGCACATATCGTCGCCCAGGCGTTGTCCGGACTGGCGTCGTTGACAAATACAATTTCGTAGTTCGCCGTGATCTCTGCCAACGTCGCTTTCAAGCGGCGGTACAGTTCGCCGAGACACGAATTACAGCCGTATACAGGTGTGACAACGGAAATGAAAGGCTTATCCTTCTGCATGTTCGACATACCACTCCACTGTCTTGGCGAGGCCGCTCTCAAAATCTTCCTCCGCCCGCCATCCGAGTTCGTTTTCTATTTTCGATGCGTCGATGGCGTACCGTCTGTCGTGTCCCGGCCGGTCTTTCACAAATTGAATAAGCTCTTTGTAGCTTTTGACTGCCGCCCCCTTCGAATCTGGCGGAACGAGGCGGTCTAAAATGTCGCATATTTTACGGGCAACCTCGATGTTCTCCCACTCGTTCTTCCCTCCGATATTGTAGACGTCGCCGGATTTCCCGCGGTGGAACACTTGGTCGATGCCTTTACAGTGATCCAACACGTACAGCCAGTCGCGGACATTTTTCCCATCCCCGTAGATCGGAATCGGCTCGAAGGCAAGGGCCTTGCGGATAACAGTCGGGATGAATTTTTCGCTGTGCTGTTTCGGTCCGTAGTTGTTGGAACAGTTCGTCGTGACGACATCCAGGCCGTACGTGTGGTGGTAACTTCTCACCAGCATGTCCGAACTCGCCTTGCTGGCACTGTACGGGCTGTTCGGAGCATACGGACTCTCCTCGGTGAAAAAGCCCGTCCTCCCCAGTGTGCCGTACACCTCATCTGTCGAGATGTGGTGGAAACGACAGCCGCGGTAGTCGTCGCGGTAGCGGAAAGGTTCCTCCATCCAGTGCGTCCTCGCCACATCCAACAAGGTAAACGTTCCAAGGACGTTTGTGCGCACAAACACTTCCGGGTCGGCAATGGAGTTGTCGACGTGGGATTCGGCGGCAAAATGGATCACACCTTTCACGTCAAAGTGCGTGAACACGAACGCCATGAGTTCTCGGTTCGCAATGTCCCCTCGTATAAACTGGTACCGGGGATGACCCTCCACACTTTTCAGTCGACTCAAACTGGCAGCAGCCGTCAATTTGTCCACGTTTACAATGCGGTACTGGGGGTAACGGTTCAGAAAATAAGGAATAAAGTTGGAACCGATGAAGCCAGCTCCTCCGGTGACGAGTAACGTCTGTTCAGGCATATTTCATCAGCTCCTTCCGGTAATCGGCGTCCGTCTGCGCCCAGTAGTGTTGGGCGCTCTCCCTCTCAGCCACCTCCAGCAAATAGCGGCCGTAATTGGTCTGTTTTAACGGCTCTGCCAATGCGTACAACTGTTCGCGGGTAATATACCCCATGTAGTAAGCGATCTCTTCCAGACACGCGACTTTAAAGCCTTGCCGCTTCTCAATTGTCTCGATGAACTGCGACGCTTCCAGCAACGACTCGTGCGTGCCAGTGTCGAGCCAGGCGAACCCCCGCCCTAACAGCTCGACCTTTAATTGCCCTCTTTTCAAATACGCTTGATTGACATCGGTGATCTCCAGCTCCCCCCGCTCAGAAGGTCGAATCGTTTTCGCGATGTCAACGACGTCGTTGTCGTAAAAATATAAACCGGTTACGGCGAAATCCGATTTCGGACGTTGTGGTTTCTCTTCGAGGGATACCACATTCTGGTGTTGATCAAACTCCACGACGCCGAACCGATGCGGGTCTTTCACCCGGTAGCCGAACACGGTGGCGCCGGACGTCCGCCTGGCGACTTTGCGCAAAAGGGGCGTGAAGCCTTGACCGTAAAAAATGTTGTCCCCCAATACGAGGGCCACACAGTCCTCTCCGATAAAATCTTCTCCGATGAGAAAAGCTTCTGCCAACCCGTTAGGCTCCGGCTGAACGGCGTATGAAAGCGAAATACCGATAGACGAGCCGTCTCCGAGCAATTGCTCGAACCGCGGTTGATCTTCCGGTTTGCAAATAATAAGGATGTCCCGTATTCCTGCGAGCATCAGTACGGACAACGGATAGTAGATCATCGGTTTCTCGTAGACCGGGAGCAAATGTTTGGAAATACAGCGGGTTAAAGGGTACAACCGCGTGCCGTTACCCCCGGCCAGGACAATCCCTTTCATATGAAAAATCCCCCTTCGTGAGTCTGTTCAAATTGGTCACGGGAATCGCCCTCTGAACAAACCTTCATCAATTGTCCCTTTCCAACCGACTCCTTTGTTTATTTCTCTTTTATGTATCTATAACGGTATTGCAGCCGCTTGAGTTTTCACACTGTCGCTGCTATTGTATGAAACCTCCGTTTCTTCCGCTTCTTAAAGTGTGTTTTTTCCAAAATAGGGCTTATGGTATAGTTAGTGGGAGAACGATGAAAGGAGGCGCAGCGAATGAAAATTGTATCCATCGAACCGACGCCCAGCCCAAACAACATGAAATTGAACATGGATGAACGCATCCCCGACGAAGTAAAGGGACGTACACCCAGGAAAATTGGGCAGAAGCTCCTGATTACGTGCGCAAACTGTTGAACATTGACGGCGTGAAGAGCGTGTTTCAAGTGGCCGACTTTATCTCCGTGGAACGGTACCCGAAGGCCGATTGGCAAGACGTCTTGTCACAAGTGCGCCAAGTGTTTGAAGAAGACGGCGCCTCCGCCCAGGCCGTATCCGACGCCGTCCAAGGGAACGCCTTCGGCGAGGTCAACGTGCTTGTCCAAATGTTTAAAGGCATCCCTATTCAAATCAAGCTTACAGATGGTACGGAAGAAAGGCGATTCGCCCTTCCAGAGCGGTTCCGCCAGGCGGTCATGAAGATTCAGCACACGTCTGACAATTACATTTTAGAGAGAAAGTGGGAAGAGCGGGGCGTACGCTACGGGGAGATGGACGACGTCGGCAAACAGGTGGCAGAAGAAATTGCCGCGGCTTACGATGACAACCGGCTTGAACGGCTCGTCACACGGGCCCTCGAACCGGAAAAAACTGTTGCCACCCTGGAGGAACTGTCCCTTGAGGAAGTGGCCGAACGACTAGACGATCCTGACTGGAAAGTGCGCTACGCGGCACTGGAACAGGTTCGACCGTCGAAGGAAAGCGTGGACGTCCTCGTCAAAGCGATGAACGATGCGAAACTGTCAGTGAAGCGACTGGCCGTCGCTTACCTCGGTATGGTGGAAGACCCGATCGTCTTGCCCCACTTGTTCCGGGCTTTGAAAGACAAATCAGCTACCATCCGCCGCACGGCGGGTGACTGCCTCTCGGATCTGGGAGATCCTGCCGCCATCGGCCCGATGACGGAGGCCTTAAAAGACCCAAACAAAATTGTGCGCTGGCGCGCTGCCCGTTTCTTGTACGAAGTCGGCGACGAAACGGCGATTCCGGCACTGCGTGAAGCACAGGACGACCCGGAATTCGAAGTGCAACTGCAAGTGAAGATGGCCCTGGAGCGGATCGAAAGTGGACACGCGGCCGAAGGCACCGTCTGGCAGCAAATGACTCGCAGCCGACAGAAAAAATCGTAAGGTCACCCCTTTATTTCTTATACACTTTCCGCGTTTCCCAGATTTGTTCAATGTGGTGCAAGGCGTGGGCCATGAGCATGTGGATCCGGTCGCGCACCACCACTTCCTCCCCACCTTTAAGCAAAACTGTCCGGTTCAGGGCATCAGGCAAATGTTTAAGGAGACCCGCGACGTGCTTGCGAATCGCTTCAAACAACGCCACTTCGACGTCGATGGGCCGGTTGGCGTAGTCCAGGCCTTCCGCCCAGACGTCAGGATGGTACGGGTTTGCGTAAAACGTCCGACCGGGCTCCGCTAAGGCATATTTTACGATCGAGAGCGATGTTGCATCGGAGTCCACTATATGTAATACGATTTGCCGAATCGACCACTTCTCCGGCGCCCGGAAAAGATCCAAGTCCCTTTCCTTCAAACCTTCCAGGGCTCGCTTTAGCCTCTCAGGAGCAGCTTCATACAGTTTCAGCAATTCTTCATCTGAAATTGGCGCAGACGCTTCAAACGAAAGCACGTACTGGTCCGGGTCGCTAACGACGAGCGTCATGCGTCCCCACTCGGTTTCTTCCCAGTTGAGGTGGTGCGGGATGCGCGCGAGGAGACGGTTTTTGTAAGCGACAAGATCGTCACCTCCCTTGAAGTACAGACTTTGTCCCGCCTTGGGTGCATCGTAAAACTCTTCCAGCCACGGCAACAGATCGTCACTCTTCACGTCCTCTTCCGCTATGAGGAGCAACTCACCAACAGGCGACTTGACAAGGGCGAGACGTTTGGATTCTTCTTTCTCAACGAGTACGAACTCCAATTGATCGACATAAAACGATACGGACTGTGCCAATTGACGGACGCGGATCCATTTGTCGGCCCGTCTAGTCATGGCAATCCCTCCAGTATTCTCCTTGCAATATGTTGATAGCTCTTCCCGTTCGGGTGAAAGTGGTCGCTGTACAGATCGGTCTCTGGGTCGCGGATGATGTCAAATGTCGGGGCGACCACCACATTGTCGTATTGGCTGGCCATGAGCGACACTTGGTAGTTCCAATCGTGGACAACTTTCGCATACAGGTTGGCGTCTCGCCATTCGGGAAACGGGTTGTACAGGCCGACGTACACAACAGGCGCCTCTTGATTGACGGACCGAATGCCGGCGAACAACTTGTCGATGTTCTGAACAGCGGCAGTCTGGATGGAAGACAACCCCTCGGGATCAAAATTTTGCAAGGACCTGCCTCCTCTAAACAAATCGTTGCCACCGATGGAGACAGTAATGACTGAGGCGCCGGCTATCGTCCGCTTCACCTCTCTCTCTTCAATTTGCTTGAGTAAATCCGAAAGTGTGGCACCCTGTACGCCGAAATTGTGGACGATGACTCTGTCGTGCCTTTTTTCGAACGCCTCTTTTAACACTCCCACATATCCTTTGCCACTGTCGTCGCCGGTCCCCCGGGTGAGGGAATCGCCGAGGGCGACGAGGGAAAAAGCTCCAACATCAAGGGGAACCTTCCTGTCCCCTGTGTCTAGGGACTGCCAGTCCGATGCAGGTGGACGAGTCACCTCGCCGATACTCATTACGAATCCACTGAACAAAAGAATACAAGAGATAACGGACGCTATCGCCGTCACGAGCCACCCTGTGCATTTCATCCGCGTTCCCCCGCTGTACGCTCTCGTCATTTTCCTTACACTATAGCACAAGCCAGTGCAGGTTAAAAACGTTTGGGCTATGTTTTTGCCGTATTCGGTGCACACTTTAAATGAGAACGACGTGAAGGTGGGCCCGTCATGATAACGATATCGGTTCAACACGTCTCAAAGGCGTTTGGAAAAAGGCGCATCGTCCACGACCTTTCGTTTGAAGTGAAGGAAGGGGAGGTGTTCGGTTTTCTTGGGCCGAACGGCGCCGGTAAAACGACGACGATCCGCATGATGACCGGCCTCGTCAAACCGACGTCCGGCCGCATACGCATTTGCGGTTACGATGTGCAGAGGGACTTTCGTCAGGCCATGCGGCACATGGGCAGCATCGTGGAAAATCCGGCCCTCTACACGTACATGAGCGGGAGGGAAAATTTACAGCTGTTTGCCCGCATGCTTGGTGTCGGAGCGGAACGAATCGACGAGGTCGTGCGTCAAGTTGGACTAAAGGAGCGTGCGGACGATAAGGTGAAAACGTACTCCCTCGGCATGCGCCAGCGGCTCGGTATCGCCCAGGCGTTACTCGGCCACCCGAAAGTCCTCATTTTGGACGAGCCGACAAACGGCCTCGATCCCTCGGGCATGCGCGAATTGCGCGCGTTTATCCGTCGTCTGGCCGACCGACAAGGTGTCACTGTGTTCGTCTCCAGCCACATCCTGAGTGAAATCGAGGCGATGTGTGATCGTGTGGCCATTGTAAGCGCTGGACGCCTGGTGCACGTCGCATCGGTACAAAAGCGAAACACAGACGAACACTGTCCGACGGTATGGCATCTCCAGCCGGTAGAAAAAGCGATTTCCGTCATGCAATCGCATTCCGACGTCAACACTGTAAAACGGGAAAGCGACGATACCGTGAAGGCGGGAATACCAGCCGACAAAATAGCTGAAGTGAATCGAGCCCTGCTGAAAGCGGGGGTCGCTGTCAGCGGCATCGAACGGGAAAAATCGTCCCTGGAGGATTGGTTTATGACGTTGACAGGAGACGATCAAGTTGACTGACTTACCCGTCCTCATCCAAAACGAAATCATCAAAATGGGGCGGCGACGGCGTTTTGTTGTCATTGTCTTGATCCTTGTCGTCCTGGCATCGCTGTTCACGTACGCCCAGTACCGGGAAACGCAAGAACAGATGCAGCGGACGGGAACCGTCGATTGGCGCGCTGAACTGCAGCAAAAAATCATCGACGCGCAAAACCGGTTGGCGTCCAACCGCTTACCCGAAAAAGTCCAAACCCATTTGAAACTGCGCCTGCAACAGCAGCAGTACTACTTGGACCACGGCATCAATCCGCGCACGCCCGGTGCGCCGACGTTTGTGCGGGTGTTCATGCAAGAAGGGATTTCGTTCGCAGTACCACTCTTCGCCACTGTGCTTGCGGCGGACATCGTCTCCGGAGAATTCGCGGACGGAACGATTAAGACACTGTTAACCCGACCGGTTGAACGGTGGAAAATACTCGCCAGCAAATACGCTACAGTCCTCTTGTATGCCTCACTCCTTGTCGTGGCCATCGGCGTCGTCTGCTACACCGTATCTGGGATAGCCCTCGGCTACAGCGGCTGGACCGAACCGGTACTGACAGGGTTCCAGTCGGATGGAGAACAGCTGAAGACAGACAACGTCCATCCCGTCCCCCTGTGGCGATACAACCTCATGGCCTACGGCCTCGGCTGGTTTGTCGCCATCGTCACCGGAACGATCACGTTCACGGTCTCTGTCCTCGTCCGGAATACGGCTGTCGGCATTGGATTCATGATGGCGTTGACGTCTTCCGGCATGCTCCTCAGCCCGGTCGTCTCTTCCTGGGATTCGGCCAAATACTTGGTGATGCTAAACTTTAAGCTGACCGATTACTTAACCGGACAAGCACCGCCTGTCCCCGGTATGACACTGCCGTTTTCCCTCACCGTCCTCGGGGTATGGGCCCTGGCTTGTCTCATCGTGGCGTTCGCCGTCTTTACTCAAAAAGATATCGTGTAAAAGCAATCACAAACCGCCCCAAGTCAAATGTCACATCCGTTGTTGAACGTCGTCGTGAAGGCACTGTTACTTTCGCCTGTGACGAAGAAACCACTCGTACAGCTCCGGGTTGTCGTACGTCTCTGTCCAGGCGTCGTGACCCGCTTGCGGATAAACGGTAAAGCGGACCTCGCCGCCGCACGCCTTCAAAGCGTGAACCATCCTCTCCGACTCCGAAAGGGGGACCGTCTCGTCTTTCGCCCCGTGAAACGCCCAAACCGGGACGTCTTTCAGCCGTGACGCCATGACAGGGAAACCACCGCCGCAAATCGGTGCGATTGCGGCAAACCTCTCAGGGTACGCTGTGGCCAACAACCACGTCCCGTAACCCCCCATACTGAGACCTGTCAAATAAATTCGGCCAGCATCTACGTTGTACCGAGCGACGACGTCATCTAACAACGCGATCAAAGATTCCAGTTCCATCGGCCAGTAGGTCGACTCCTTGCACTGAGGTGAAACCGCCACAAAAGGGAAGTCGTTCCGCTCTTCCACAATTTTCGGAATGCCGTGCTTTTTAATGAGTTCCAAGTCGTCGCCGCGCTGCCCCATACCGTGCAGGAACAGAATGAGCGGCCAGCCTTGTGAAGCATCTTCCCGGTAACCGTCCGGAAGGTACAGCAAATAATCCAACTCCAGTTGTTTCGTGATTGGACGCTCAAATGACCGTGCCAGCTGTCTTGCCAATCATCTCGCTCCCTTCAAAAAGATGGCATCTCGCAAATTCTATTCTATACCGTGAACGGTGTTCCCTTCAAAAAATAACCGGTGGGCCTCAGCCTACCGGTGAACACTACTCCCTCGTTGATTACTCTCTCAGACGAAACGCGGCATTAATTTGGCCGCGGATCATCCGGCGCTTCGCCTCTTCTTCTTTCCTTCTTTTCCGCCTTTCCATCTCTTTAATTTCAAACGTCTGTAATCCGTCTTCCATTTTGTTGGCAATGTCCACTAATTTCTCGACGTCAGAGAATGAAAACTTTCGCGTTCCTCCGTTAGAACGGGAAGGTGTGATTAACCCGCGCACTTCATAGTATCGAATTTGTCTTTCGGATAGGCCCGTCAACTCACTGACAATGCCAATCGTCATCACTTTCTTCTCTTTGTAGTCCACTGACCCGTTCACCTTCTTGTTCTCGTTCCGTCCTCCCCCGATGCACTTGGTACATGCCGTACAGCACGCATGAGGTCTATTCAGAAGGCAAAAGCGGCGACGTCGCCGGTGTTCCGTCTCTCTGTTTTTCTTCCAGACTGTTCAATCGCTGTACGAGGCCTTCACCAAAACGAGCTGAATCGAAAAAGGGATAGTGCGAAAAGCTCCCCCGGTCGTCGTATGCCGAAGATCCGTGTTCTGCAAAGTCAAGCCCTTCAATTTCTTCTTCTTCTGGGACGCGAATCGGATAGATGAGGCACATTATCCCGAGCACAACCGTCGTGAGCACGATCGTCCACGCAGTCACAGCCAAAATGCCAACCGCTTGAATTCCTAAAAGGGAGACACCTCCCCCGTAAAACAAACCGCCGTCTGTGGCAAACAGTCCTACGGCCAATGTTCCCCATGCACCGCAAACACCGTGAACCGCAATGGCGCCGACGGGATCGTCCAGTCTGAATTTGCGGTCAATGAGCTGAACGGATTCGACCAACACAACTCCTGCCACCAATCCGATGACGATCGCCCCCACCGGAGAAACGTCCGCCGTACCAGCCGTGATTCCGACAAGACCGGCTAGGGCACCGTTTAGTGTCAGGGACGCGTCAATCCGCTTGTACTTGATTAGAGAGTATACCGCACTAGACACGACTCCGCTGGATGCGGACAGCATGGTCGTCGTTACAATGAGCGGGAGCAATACCGGGTCAGCCTCCAATGTGCTACCGCCGTTAAACCCGAACCAGCCGAACCAGAGCAGCAGGACGCCGAGCGCTCCTAACGGAATATTGTGCCCGGGAATGACGTTGACTTTGTCGCCCTCGTACTTGCCGATGCGTCCACCGAGAAACTTAACCGCCACCAGCGCCCCCAGGGCACCCGTCATATGCACGACGGTAGAACCGGCAAAGTCCGTAAACCCGAGCTTAGCCAGCCACCCGTCACTCCAAACCCAATGACCGACGACAGGGTAAATAAAGGCGGTAAAGGCGATGGTTAACAACAAGTAACTACTTAATTTTATCCGTTCGGCCACCGCTCCGGAAATGATCGTCGCACACGTAGCCGCAAACATCGCCTGGAAGACAAAGAACCCGATGTCTTCTTCTACACCTGGAAAAAACCCGTCACTTCCGATGAACGACGCAACGTCGGTGCCAAACATGATGCCGTATCCTATGACAAAGTACACTAACGCACCGAGTGAAATGGTCAATACGTTCTTCATCAGGATGTTCAGTGTGTTTTTCGATCGGGTAAACCCGCTTTCCAGCATGGCAAATCCCGCATGCATCAAAAACACGAGCAGCGCGCCGATTAACATCCACATCGTGTCCATAGATACCTTAAGCGTTTCCCCCGATACGTCAGCTGCCAGTGCAGAGGTGTGAATGAAGCATAGGGACAGTCCGACGATACTCCCCGTCAAAACCTTTTGGGTCATGTCACCATCTCCTCTTATGCGTTATTCGCCCGTCAGTGCCTCCAAACCTTGCTCACCGGTTCGGATGCGCACGGCGTCTTCCACCGGGTAAACAAATATTTTGCCGTCGCCAACCTTCCCCGTGGCACAACTGCTCCTAATCGCTTCAATAACGGCGTCCACTCTGCTCTCTTCGATCACAAGTTCAACCTTCACTTTCGGCAAAAACTGCATTTCGAAGACACTTCCTCGAAAGACTCCCGTCTGTCCTTTTTGCAATCCGAAACCGGCCACTTCGGAAACCGTCATCCCGCGGACACCTAACCCCAACAATGCTTGCCTCAGTTTTTGAAAACTTTCAGGTCGAATAATCGCCTCTACTTTATTCATCTTTCATCCCCTCGCGAATAAAGGATAAAGTGATGGTCACGAAGAGCATGGCGTCACATGACGCAACGACGTTTTGGCTCGGCCACACCCATTTTCACGTCACACTAAGGCAAAAACAGATCACCCGACAGACGTCTTTTACACATCAAATTTTCCATCCGCAATTGTGTGTGCGGGTCCTTTCATGTACACACGCGAATCGGCTGCCCAAACGATTTCAAGGTCACCGCCCATTAAATGAACGGTAACCGGCACATGACGGTCGAGGTGTCCGTTCAACACGCCTGCCACTACTGCCGCGCACGCTCCCGTACCGCACGCCTGGGTCACCCCAGAGCCGCGCTCCCACACGCGACAGTCGATTTCCTTCCGGTTCTTCACTTGGACAAACTCTACATTGATACGTTCGGGAAATAGAGGAGCGCGTTCGATTAAGGGACCGATTGTGCTCACCGGGACGGCATCGACGTCCGGCACAAACAGGACGGCGTGCGGGTTCCCCATCGAGACGACCGTTAACCAGTACGGTTGGCCGTCAATATTCACACGTTCATCGATGGTGTAGCTGTCCGGGTCTCCTACCATCGGGACCTCCTGTTTTCTCAAGTGCGGCGCCCCCATATCGACTGTCACTGAAAAGACCGTTCTCCCTTCGTCAGGATGTACGTCCACAGAAACGATGCCGCCTAGCGTTTCAACTGTGAATCTCTTTTTATCTGTCAATTTGCGTTCATAGACGTACTTGGCCAGGCATCGCAGGCCGTTGCCGCAATTTTTACCTTCCGAACCGTCGGCGTTGAAGATCCGCATGCAAAAGTCCGCGCGGTCAGATGGCCCGATGAGTATGAGGCCATCGGAACCGATCCCCATGTGCACGTCCGCGACACGCTGCGCCAAAGACGACACACGTCGTTCCAGAAGCGACTCCTCAAACAGGTTCACAAAGACGTAGCTATTTCCGATCCCGTGCATTTTCGTAAATTTCACTTTGATTCCCTCACTCATCTAAAAGATAAACGGGGGGTCGGACAACCGTCGTCTCACCTCTTCCACAACCCGCTGCTCGTCTTCTTCGCCCTCTGCCTGAAACGTGACGGAAAACCGGACATACCGGCCCACGTCGTCCCAAGGAACGGCGGAAATCATTTTCTCCATGATCAAGTACTGGGTGAAATCTTCAGCGGTATCAAACGTCGGCCCGCCCGCAACTGCTTGAGGCGCCTCCGTGTAGACGAAAAACGACCCCTGTGGCTTTTTAGCGCGAAACCCGAGCGATCTTAACGCCTCGATGAGGAGATCGTGACGGCGCGAGTACTTTTCGCAAATCGAGTGTGTGATCTCCGGGTGATGCAAACAGTAAGCTGCCGCTTTCTGAATGGGGATAAACTGACCGGAGTCACTGTTGTCCTTTACCGCGGCAAACGCTTTGACAATGAGGGGGTTGCCCGCTATAAACCCGATCCGCCAGCCGGTCATGTTGTACGATTTGGACAAGGAGTGAAGTTCGACTCCGACATCTTTTGCGCCGGGGATCGAGAGGAAACTGAGCGGCTTCGCTCCATCGAACACGAGGGCGGCATACGCCGCATCGTGAATGACGATGACGTCGTTTTGTTTGGCGAACTGTACGACTTTCTGAAAAAACTCAGGCGTCGCCGACGCGCCGGTCGGGTTGTTCGGGAAGTTGAGATACAGCAATTTTGCGCGCTGCAACACGTCTTTCGACAGTGAATCTAAATCGGGAAGAAACTGATTTTCCTCGGAAACCGGGAGGTACGTCACAGATCCGCCGAGATATTCGGTGTGCACGCCGAGTACCGGGTAGCACGGCGTCGGGAGAATGGCAATGTCTCCGGGATTGATAAAGGCGGTGGGAAGCATCGCCAGTGCCGACTTCGTGCCGATGACATGGTTGACTTCCGTCTCGGGGTCGACATCGTTGACGCCGAACACTCGTTCCAAATAAACGCTCGCCGCTTGTTTAAACTCGAAAATGCCGTTGTCTGCGTACCCGCGGTTTTCAGGCTTTCCCGCCTCTTCCGCCAGAATGCGCACCGCACGTTCATCTGCCATCGCGTCCGGTTCACCGACACCTAGATCGATGAGTTCAAGGTCGGGATGCTTCTTTCTCGCTAACCGCTTGGCACGCTTAATTTTTTCGAACTTGTAAATCTTCTGCTCCCGGCCGAACTGTTCGCCCCCGACTCGGTTCGCCAACATTTTCCGAATGTAACCTGTATCCCGCATGATCCGTTCTCCTATCCTGAAAATACACGCTACCGTCCTGACAGTCCGGCACACGCCGTGTCAACAAGATTAATAACTCTGTAAATACTGCTCCCGCTCCCACGGGTGAACTTGCGTGCAGAACATGTTCCATTCAATTTCTTTCGCTTCGAGAAAATGGGTCAGGGCGTGCTCGCCCAGCGCGTCGCAAATGACTGGATTTTGGCGAAGTTCGTGCAGCGCCTCGTACAGGGTCGACGGCAACGTTTCGATCTTTGCCTCAACACGTTCGGATTCATCCATGCCGTAAATATTGCAGTCTATCGGATCAGGCGCCGTCATCTTGTTTTTAATGCCGTCCAGACCGGCTTTTAGCATTACGGACAGGGCCAAATACGGATTGGCGGACGGATCGGGACACCTGACTTCGACTCGAGTGCTTGAGCCACGCGAGGCCGGGATGCGGATGAGGGGGCTGCGATTTTTGGCTGACCACGCGACGTAGACCGGGGCCTCGTAACCGGGAACGAGCCGTTTGTAGGAGTTTACGAGCGGGTTCGTTACCGCGGTCCAAGCACGGGCGTGTTTCAGAAGCCCCGCGATATAGTGGCGCGCAACGTCGCTTAAACCGAGCGCATCTTTTTCATCGAAAAACGCGTTTTCCTTTCCGCGAAACAGCGACTGGTGTGTATGCATCCCGGATCCGTTCACTCCGTATAGCGGTTTGGGCATAAATGTCGCGTGCAAGCCGTAACGCCGCGCCACATTTTTCACGACGATTTTAAACAGCTGAATGTTGTCCGCCGCTTGCACGGCATCGGCGTACTGAAAATCGATTTCGTGCTGTCCTGGCGCCACTTCGTGGTGCGACGCCTCCATTTCAAATCCCATCTGGTCCAGCGTCAGCACTATGTCACGGCGGCAGTTCTCTCCCAGGTCGACCGGGGCGAGGTCAAAGTACCCCCCGTTGTCGTTCAACTCCAGGGTCGGCTTGTCGGATTCATCTGTTTTGAACAGGAAAAACTCCGGTTCCGGACCGACGTTGAACGCCGTGAATCCCAGGTCGTGCGCCTCTTTCAGTACCCTTTTTAAAATGCCGCGGGGATCGCCGGCAAACGGCGTACCGTCCGGCATGTAAACATCGCACATCAACCCTGCGACTGCCCCTTCCTTCCCGCCCCACGGGTAAATGACCCAGCTGCTCGGGTCCGGATGCAAGTACATATCCGATTCTTCGATGCGTACAAACCCTTCAATGGAAGAACCGTCAAACATCAATTTGTTGTCGAGCGCCTTCACTAACTGACTGCGCGGAATTTCAACATTTTTAATCGCTCCGAGCAAATCTGTGAACTGCAAGCGAATGTAACGCACATCGTTTTCTTCGACCGATTGCAAAATGTCATCACGGCTGAAAGTTCTTTTCACACCAAACCCTCTCCTCTCCCAGGCTCGACTGCCCGCCGAGCACAGATTAGTTGTTATGCGCTCAACTCTCACGGTAATCTCGTCGTCCCCATGAGGTAGCGGTCACATTCCCGCGCCGCTCCACGCCCTTCGTTCATCGCCCAGACGACGAGGCTCTGACCTCGCCGCACATCTCCCGCGGCAAATACACCGTCGAGGTTCGTCGCGAACGAACCGTACGCCGCCTTGACACATCCGCTGTGGTCCCGTTCGAGCCCAAACCGGGAGACCGTCTCTTCTTCGGGACCTTTAAAGCCGACGGCAATCAACACGAGGTCAGCCGGCCATGTTTTCTCCGTACCGGGGATTTCACGTAAGACGGTTTCCCCGTGAGTTCCGATCACTTTTTCGACTCGCACGGTGTGCAGCTGTTTGACGTTCCCCTCGGCGTCGCCGACACATTTTTTAGTCAGAATGGCGTATTCGCGCGGATCTTCACCGAAAAGTGCTGCCGCCTCTTCGTAAGCGTAATCCAGGGTGAAGACGTTCGGCTGTTCCGGCCACGGGTTGTCGGGTGTCCGCTCGTCCGGAAGGCGCGGATGTTTGCCGAATTGCACCACACTTTTACAACGTTGGCGCAGTGCCGTTGCAACGCAGTCAGCACCAGTGTCCCCGCCGCCGATAACGACGACGTGTTTGTTTTCGGCGGAAATGGAGGGAGCGCCAGCAAGCTTCGAATCCAACAAACTTTTTGTACTGGCCGTCAAGTAGTCCATGGCAAAGTGAACACCGTTCAAATGGCGGCCTTCAATTTGAAGATCTCGCGGCTGTTGCGCACCGGTGCAGACGACGACCGCATCAAAGGTGGCGCGAATGTCCTCGATCTCGATATCCACTCCGACATCGGTATTCACCTTAAACACGACCCCTTCCTGTTCGAGCAGATGGATGCGCCGCCAAACGAGCTCTTTCTCCAACTTCATATTGGGAACGCCGTATGTGAGCAGCCCGCCCGGGCGGTCGCTGCGTTCAAATACCGTCACCCGATGTCCGGCTCTATTCAGTTGGTCGGCGGCGGCCAAGCCGGCCGGTCCCGAGCCGACAACGGCGACTCGCTTGCCGGTACGCTCGTGCGGTGGTTCTGGGACGATCCACCCTTCTTGAAAGGCTTTGTCGATGATGCTCCTTTCAATTGTTTTAATTGCTACCGGGTCTCCGTGCAGCGCGACGGTACAAGACCCTTCACAAGGGGCCGGACATACCCGGCCGGTAAACTCGGGAAAATTGTTCGTTTTCTTGAGCCGCAGAAAAGCTTCTCTCCAACGCCCGCGATACACGAGATCGTTCCATTCCGGGATCAAATTGTAAAGCGGGCAACCGAATGAGGTGTCGACAACTTCGACGCCGATGTGACAGTAGGGCGTCCCGCAATCCATGCAGCGGGCGGCTTGCCTCTTCAGGTTGGCTTCTGGCAAAGTAAACTGGTATTCCCGCCAGTCGCCGATCCGTGAACACGGATGCCGCTCTTTCCCCATTTCCCGCTCGTATTCGATAAAGCCCGTCAGTTTCCCCACTCTACGCCCCCCTTTCGTATGAGACTGCCCGACAGAAGTCGAATATCAAGGGCAACGCCGACGTGTCCGTTCCGCGCGCTTCCTATGAGGCCTTCATCGCCGTTACGGCACAGGCTCCCGCGTTTTTAGCGATTCGAGAACGCGTTTGTACGCTTTCGGAATCACTTTAATGATCCGCGGCACACATTCTGTCCAGTGATGCAGCACGTACTCTCCGACTGGGCTGCCAGTGTAGGCCACGTGATGCTCGACCATCTGTCTCACATCATAGAGTTCATCGCCGTCATCAACCGTCTCCAGTAAGACCATCTCCTGATTGCAAAGGTCCTCGAAGGCAACGTCGTTTCGACGCGGCAACACATAGGCAATCCCCCGGTCATGCCGGCGGCAAAATTTTTGCCGACAGAGCCGAGAACGACGACGCGTCCTCCCGTCATATACTCGCAGCCGTGGTTTCCGATGCCTTCCACAACGACGCGGGCACCGCTGTTTCGAACGCAAAATCGTTCGCCCGCCTGACCGTGAATATACGCTTCCCCGGCGGTCGCTCCGTAAAAAGCTACATTCCCGACGGCGACATTGTCAGCAGCGGTAAACCCCGCATTTTTCGAAGGGCGGACGACAATCTTTCCGCCAGACAGCCCCTTTCCAACGTAATCGTTGGCATCACCCTCCAAATGGAGCGTAATGCCTCGCGGGACAAAGGCGCCGAAGCTTTGCCCCGCCGAGCCTTTAAAACACAAGTTGACCGTATCGTCCGGCAAACCTTCTGCACCGTACCGTTTGCTCACTTCGTGGCCGAGGATTGTGCCGACAGCGCGGTCGGTGTTGTCAATGGGCAACACGGCCCGCACCGGCGTTTTTCTTTCAAGGGCAGGGCGACAAACAGGCAGCAATTCCCGTGTGTCCAGCGAGTGACTGAGCCGGTGTTGCTGTTCGCGTCGCTTGTACCTGCGGACACTTTCAGGGACGTCCGGTTGATAGAACAGGCGTGATAAGTCCAAGTGTTTCGCTTTCCAATGGGTTTTTGCCCTTTCATCGACGGCGAGCACGTCGGTGCGTCCAATCATCTCGTTCACCGTGCGAAAACCGAGTTCAGCCATCATTTCGCGAACTTCCTGGGCGACAAACCGCATGAATCGCTCGACGTATTCAGGCTGCCCCGCGAATCGCTTTCTGAGCTCCGGATCTTGGGTGGCGATCCCCACCGGACACGTGTTCAACTGGCATGCGCGCATCATCACACAGCCGAGGGCCAGCAACGGCGCAGTGGAAAACCCGAATTCTTCAGCTCCGAGCAGAGCGGCGATGACGACGTCGCGCCCGGTCATCAGTTTCCCGTCCACTTCCAGGGTGACCCGGTCCCGCAGCTTGTTTAACAAAAGTGTCTGGTGCGTTTCCGCCAGGCCGATCTCCCACGGTATGCCGGCGTGTTTGATGCTCGTCCTGGCAGCTGCTCCGGTTCCGCCGTCGTACCCGCTGATTAAGATCACATCGGCCAGCCCTTTTGCCACGCCGGCGGCAATCGTGCCAACCCCTGACTTGGCGACCAGTTTCACGCTAATTCTGGCGTCGGGGTTCGCGTTTTTCAGGTCGTAAATGAGCTGCGCCAGATCCTCAATGGAATAGATGTCGTGGTGCGGCGGCGGCGATATGAGATCGACGCCGGGCGTGGACCCACGCACTTCCGCGATCCACGGGTACACTTTCTCCCCAGGGAGCTGACCGCCTTCTCCCGGTTTGGCCCCTTGGGCGACTTTGATTTGGATTTCATCTGCGTTTGTCAAATAGTGACTGGAGACGCCGAATCGGCCGGATGCGACCTGCTTTATCGCACTTCGGCGCCAGTCACCGTTCTCGTCCGGCACGTAGCGGTTCGGGTCTTCACCCCCTTCCCCGCTGTTACTTTTGCCGCCGATGCGGTTCATGGCGATCGCCAACGCCTCGTGCGCTTCCTGGCTGATGGAGCCGTAGGACATGGCACCTGTTTTAAACCGGCGACAAATAGCCTCAACGGATTCCACTTCGTCAAGGGGAATCGACTTTTGGCCCCGTTTAAACGTCAGCAAGTTGCGCAAAAAGGCGATTTCTTCCCGATCCACCAGCTGGGAGTACCGTTTGTACTCCGCGTAATCGTTTCGGCGTGTTGCCTGTTGCAACGTGTAAACAGTCAGTCCGTGAATTTTGTGGTACTGACCGCCACGGCGCCATTGAAAGTCACTTCCGGAATCGAGGGCATGCTCGCTGTTGGAGGGATTTCCGTACGCTCGCTCGTGGCGCATGAGTGTTTCCTCAGCAATTACGTCCAGCCCGATGCCGCCGATTTGGGACGCAGTGCCGGTGAAATAGCGGTCCATGACGGACGAGTCGATCCCGATCGCTTCAAAAATTTGCGCGCCGCGGTAACTTTGAATCGTGGAAATTCCCATTTTAGCCAACACTTTCTGGATGCCGCGTAGCGCCGTATCCAAGTATGCGGCGACGGCTTGAGACGTGTGAAACCCTTGCAGTTCACCCTCCGCGACCATGTGTTCCACCGTTGCGATCGCCAAGTACGGATAAATCGCATCTGCTCCGTAGCCCAAAAGTGTGCAAAACTGATGCACGTCTCGCGCTTCCCCGGATTCGACAATCAGACTCACTTTTGTACGAGTGCCTCGCCGAATCAGATGATGATGCAGTCCCGACACGGCCAAAAGCCCCGGTATCGCCGCCTGATCGCACCCCATGTCCCGGTCGGACAACACCAACAGTGTGTAGCCGTCGGCAATCGCCTGATCCGCTTCTGCAAACAGCCGTTCTAGTGCTGCCGTCAATCCCCGCGATCCCTGGGCGACTGGAAACACGGCAGACAACCGCTTGACGCAGAACGCGTCGTGCCCGTTGTCACACAACTTTCTCCACGTGAGACCGTCGATGAGCGGGGAATCGAGACGAATGCGACGACAACTGATGGGCTCGGGACGGAGCAAGTTCCGTTCGGCCCCCAAAGTGGTGACCGTCGACGTGACCGTTCGTTCGCGGATGACATCGATCGGCGGGTTTGTCACTTGGGCGAACAACTGCTTAAAGTAGTTGTACAAGAGCTGCGGCTGTTCGCTCAGTACGGCGAGCGGTGCATCGTACCCCATCGAGCCGACCGGGTCCTGCCCCTCTGTGACCATCGGCTTCAACTGTTTCGTCAGTTCTTCGTCCGTATACCCGTGAGCTTTCTGACGTCTGAATAGCTCGTCTGTATCTGTCACGCCTCCTTCTCCCTGCGCCTCACACCTTTTGACCGGTAAATCTTTCACATGAACGACATGTTCGTCCAGCCAACGGCGGTATGGGTACTCAGAAGCAATTCGCTGCTTTATCTCTTCGTTGGGCACAATCCGCCCCTCGGCCAGATCGATGAGCAGCAGTTGTCCCGGTTCCAGACGACTCCTTTGCAAAATTTTCTCTTCCGAAATGTCCAACACACCGGCCTCCGAAGCAAAAATGACGCAATCGTCGTCGGTCAAGGTGTACCGCCCCGGACGGAGCCCATTGCGGTCGAGCATCGCGCCCACTTGCGTTCCGTCGCTGAACGCAAAAGTTGTCGGCCCATCCCACGGCTCCATCAAGGTGCTGTGGTACTCGTAAAAAGCCTTTAGCGGATCAGTCATCGCCTCGTCCCGATCCCACGGTTCCGGAATCATCATCATCGCGGCATGGCAGAGGGAACGGCCGCCAAGGGTCAAAAATTCCAGTACGTTGTCGAGAGCGGCAGAATCGCTTCCTTTCGCATCGACGACGGGGAGTACACGGCTGATGTCGTCTCCGAACACATCAGTGGCACACGTTTTTTCACGCGCGTTCATCCAATTGACGTTGCCGCGAAGTGTGTTGATTTCCCCGTTGTGAACGATATAGCGATTGGGGTGGGCGCGCTCCCAGCTGGGAAAGTGTTCGTGCTGAAGCGCGAATGCACGAGCGCCAGCGCCGACGCCAAAGACGCGTCTTGGAGATCGGTGTAAAAACGGCCCACTTGCCGAGGCGTGAGCATACCTTTGTACACAATCGTGCGGCTGGACAAGCTGGCAATGTAAAATGTGTCGGTTTCTCTCATGTTGGAACCGATTGTGTTTTCCGCCTGTTTGCGAATGACATACAGCTTGCGCTCAAAGTCAAGTTGGTCGCCAACGGAAGAGCTCCGGGCGATAAAGAGCTGCCGTATCACAGGCTGGCACGCTTTGGCCGCTTCCCCGACAGCGCCTTGATCGACGGGGACCGTGCGCCACCCAAGCACCTCTTGTCCTTCCCGCCGCACGATTCCTTCCAATTGACGTTCACATTTTGCCCTGCGCGCTAAGTCTTTCGGCAAAAAGACCATCCCGACAGCGTATTGACCGGGCTGAGGCAAGTCTAGATCCGTCTTTTTTTGCAAGAAGTCGTGGGGAATTTGCAACATAATGCCGGCCCCGTCTCCGCTTTCGGGGTCACTCCCTCTACCGCCGCGATGTTCTAGCCTGCACAACATGGAAAGCCCTTGCGCCACAATCTGATGCGAAGGTTTCCCTTTTATGTGGACCACAAATCCTATCCCGCAAGCGTCGTGTTCGAAAGACGGATCGTACAGTCCTCGTTTTTGAAGTCTCATCTGTCCACCCCCTCTCCCGTCTCCTTAAGCACATACTACTGGCATCAATTAATCTGTTCAATATATAATTCAGATAAGACCAATCAGAAAAACAGATGAGTAAAGGGAGGGAAAGGGACGACGATGGAGATCAGGCAAATTAAATATTTTATCGAAGTGGCAAAAACGGAGCACATGACGGAAGCGGCATTGAACTTACATGTGGCCCAATCGGCCGTCAGCCAACAAATCGCCAATTTGGAAAAAGAATTAAATGTGAAGTTGTTTGAACGCTCTGGGCGGAATGTCAAACTCACTCCCGTCGGGCGCATCTTCCTCGAACACATCGAGATCGCCATGCTTGAAATGGAGCACGCTGTAGAAAAGGTGAATGAATTTCTTAACCCGGAGACTGGGGTCATACGCCTCGGATTTCCGAACAGTATCGCAGCGAATACGTTGCCGAGGGTTATTTCTTCATTCCGGCAAGAATACCCCAAAGTAAACTTGCATGTCGAACAAGGGAGTATTCAGTACTTGTTTCGATCCATTGTCGAGGGAAAGCTGAATCTTGCCTTTGTCACCCCCGTCCCAAAGGACGAGAAGAAAGTGAGCGGAAGAATCTTTTTTAGCGAGAAGTTGATCGCCTTAGTCCCGGACGATCATCCCCTTTCAGAGCAAAATGCCATTCGACTGAACCAGCTGCGCAACGAACCGTTTATTCTGTTGCGCATAGGCTTAGAGGACAACATCATCCTTGAAGCATGCCAACGAGACGGTTTTCAACCGACCGTCGCCTTTGAAGGGGAAAACATCGACACGATAAAAAACTTAGTGGCAGCCGGACTCGGGGTCAGTCTCCTTCCGGAATCCACCGTCTATGACAACCTCCCGCAAGGCACAAAAAAAATATCGGTGTTGGAACCGATGATCAGCCGCACAGTGGGGATGATTACCACGAAAAAACGGGATTTATCTCCTTCGGAAAAGTTGTTTTACGACTACATCTGTCATTTCTACGACACCGTCAGCCGTTTTGGACAGTTTGAGTAAAACTGTACGGACAGGTGTTCACACCCGAATTTCGACCTTGTATTCGCGCAGCCACGTATCTATTTGGATTAAATAAGCAAACAGCTGCGGCACGTTCATCAGTTGGCCGAACCACGGCATGTGAACGTCGGACAAGTGATCGTTGTCGGAAAACGCACGGACCGCTTTCACGTCGATCAACGGCAACAGCGGGGAAAGGGGGTCGTCCAGTATTTGCCGCATCCGTTCACGAACCGCTTGTAAATAAGCGGGGTTGTGCGTCTTCGGGTACGGGCTTTTCTTTCGCCGGAGAACGTCTTCAGGCAACAGGCCGTTCATCGCCTGGCGCAGTAATCCTTTCTCTCTGTTGTCCAAAAACTTCATCTCGGACGGGACGTTCCACATGTACTCGACGAGGCGGTGGTCGCAAAACGGGACGCGCCCTTCCAAGCCAGCAGCCATCGCCATCCGGTCTTTACGGTCGAGCAACGTGGGCATCCAACGGGTCAAGTTGAGGTAAAACATTTCCCGCATCCGGGCCTCCTCCCGGCTTTCCCCTTCAAGGCGCGGGACTTCCGCCAACGCTTCCGCATACCGGTCGCGAACGTACTCGTGCGGTCTTATCTTCTCAACGAGCTCACCGGAAAGGAAACGGAGACGGTCAGCCAGCTTCACCGACCACGGAAACGTGTCGGCGTTAAACAGCGCTTTGCGCCGAAACCAAGGATACCCGCCAAACACTTCGTCAGCGCACTCACCGGAAAGGGCTACCGTCGCTTCTTTTTTTATGTCCCTGGCGAATAAAAACAGTGAAGCGTCCACGTCGGCCATGCCAGGCAAGTCCCGTGCCCGCACCGCTGTTCCCAACGCTTCCACCAGTTGCGGCGTATCCACTTTGACCGTCCGGTGCACCGTGTTGAGCACACTGGCCACCCTCCTCACCCACGGCGCGTCGTCATGCGGTTGAAACTCGTTTGCTCGAAAATAACGATCGTTGTCCACGTAATCGACGGAATAGGTGTGCAAGTCTCCGCGACCTTCCCGCCGAAAAGCCCGGGCGGCCACGGCCGTAATGATGCTGGAATCGAGCCCTCCGGACAGTAGCGAACAGAGGGAAACGTCGGAGATGAGCTGTCGCTCAATCGAATCGGTCACGAGCGAACGCACTTTTGCGAGCGTCGTGTTTAAATCGTCTTCGTGGGGCCGGCTTTCCGGCTTCCAGTAGGGCGCGACGCTCATCCCCCGACGGTCGTACGTCAACGTCCAACCCGGTTTCAACTCCTGTATGTGGCGAAAAACGGCGTGCCCCGGCGTTCGCGCCGGACCCAGGGCGAATATTTCTGCCAAGCCTTCGGCATCGACGGCTGCCTCCACTTCAGGATGAGCCAAAAGTGCTTTGATTTCTGACCCAAAGAGCAAACCGTTCTTAATACGGGTGAAAAACAGAGGTTTGACGCCGAGTCGGTCCCGGGCCATGAACAGCTTTTGCTCCCGCTCGTCCCAAACGGCAAAGGCGAAAATTCCGTTGAAGCGTTCCACACACGAACTCCCCCACTCCACGTAACTGTGCAGCAACACTTCCGTGTCAGAATGAGACAGAAACTCGTGCCCGCAACCGGTCAACTCCCGCCGCAACTCTGACGTATTGTACAGCTCCCCGTTGTAGACGAGAACAGTGTAGCCGCCGTCCTTGTGGTAAACCATCGGCTGCATACCGCCTTCTGGATCGATCACGATCAGCCGACTGTGACCCAACAGTGCGTGGGGGAGGTCCAAATTCCGTTCGCATCGGGGCCGCGCCGTTTCAAGGTTTGGCACATCGTCCTCACAACCGCTTCCTGCCCGGTCAAATCCCGTTCCCAGTCAATCCATCCCGTAATGCCACACATACACATCTCTCCCACACGTCACACAATTTTAATTGACAATCTGGATCATCACCCATGCCTCACATTATGCGAGAGCGTGCACGTCGGTTCTCGGATTGTAACGCGATCGCGTGTGGGTTGGACAGACATTTGTATGCGACGGGGAAAGTACAGTTATGCACGCCTTCGTTGAAATCAATGGTATAGTAATAAAGGAGGAGGGATGACTGCTGATGGACTATCAGTCGAGACTGAAGAGCCTGCGGCACAAGATGGCGGAGGACAACGTGGACGTGGCGATGATCACGTCACCTGTGAACGTTTACTATTTCACAGGTTTTTACACCGATCCGCACGAACGTTTTTTGGCTCTGGTCATTGATAACCGCGGCGACCAGATTTCGCTCTTCGTCCCCGAACTCGAGGAGCGAGCTGCAAAAGATGTAGTGGACACGTGCACACTCATTTCTGTTCCAGACGGCGAAAACCCTTACACACTGTTGCAACAGACGATTCGTCCTGGAGTACGGGCGTTTGGCATCGAGAAGAAGAACGTCAGCCTGTTCCAGTATGAACAACTCGCTGAACGCTTTCCGCAAGCCGCATTCACCGACGTCGAAGCGTGGATCACATCCCAACGCATGATCAAAACAGCCGATGAAATCGCGCGCGTACAACGGGCCGTAGACGTCATCGAAGACGTGTTGCGGCGGGGAATCGAGGCGTTTTCTCCCGGTATGACTGAGTTGGAGTTAACCGCCGAGTTGGAGTACCACATGAAAGTGCTCGGCGCGGAACGTCCCGCCTTTTCCACGACGGTCCTGTCCGGACAGCGTTCGTCCCTGCCCCACGGGACCCCGGGAGAGCGAAAAATCGAACGGGGGGATTTTCTGCTCATTGACATGGGAGTTTTCGTGGACGGGTACTGTTCCGACATCACCCGGACTTTTGTCGTCGGGGAAGGGACGGAAAAACAAACGGACATGTACGATACCGTCTTAAAAGCGAATCGCGAAGCGATTGCTGCAGTCAAAAGCGGAACTCCAATCGGAAATGCCGACCGGGCGGCGCGGGATTACATTGCGGCGCGGGGATACGGGCCGTTCTTTACCCACCGCGTCGGGCACGGATTCGGCTTGGAAGCGCACGAAGCGCCCTCCCTCCACTCCGACAACGACCTCGTCGTCACGCCGGGATTGCTGTTGACGATTGAACCGGGCATTTACATTCCAGAGATCGGCGGGGTCCGCATCGAGGACGACGTATATGTAGGGGCAGACGGCCAAGTTCAAGTACTGACGTCATACCCGAAGGAGCTAACCTTCTTGTAACCGTTCAACCCGCTCGACTTTCACGAAGGTCCTGTCCCCGGAAAGGCGTGACGCCTGAAACACTGGCGGTCACGCCTTTTCTGAGTGGAGACGTCAAAACGTTCCATTCACCACCATTAAAAGGTCCCGCCTGGCATAGCAAAGCGTCAGTTTTTAAAAGAAGACGAGTGAAGCGATAAAGATCAGCAGAAACACGCCTGCACCGGCGGCAATGCCTATCCCAACGGACAACAGCCCGAATGCGATCATATTTCCTACAATGTACGCTCCGATAATGCCGGTGAACATCAGCACCACGCCGACACCGGAACTGGGCGGCGCAGCCCTTAAAGTACCGTCTGGGCGCGCGGCATCCCCGTCTTCCCAACCGACGAGATCACTGTACAGGAGCCCCCACCGCTCAACCCGCCGGTAAAGGAGCGGCATCAGTAACGGTCCCAATACGGCCGACGCAATAAAGTTGTTCAACAAGACAATGTTGGAAAAAGCGCCGAAAGGAGACAGGGCGAGCACGTCCACACCCCACGCGAGGACGACGGCACACGCTCCAGACGCTGTTAACGCAATCGCGAGATATTCCAGCAGTTGCCTGCCGTACTGTCCCTCTTTCGGGCTCATGATCGGCTTCTTGCCCGAGGACAAAAAGCCAAGCCTCCCCCACAATAAATACGGAACAAGGCCGAAGAAGAAATTGGCAAAAAACCCGAAAAAACTGCCAGGTCCTAAAATACCGCCGACAATGTCCCCAATCGTGTTGCCGATGGCGCTCCCCCACGCGGCAGCGGGACCAAACAGCAGTGAAAACACAACTGGCAACACATTGGCCGGGCGCAATTCCGTCAATCCTGGAATGATCGGAATCGCCTTCAGCGGAATGAGGACCGCTGCGTAAATAGCCGCTGTCAGTGCGACGAGGATGATGGCCCGCGTGTTCGTCCAAACACCCAACACTTCGCGCACGATGCGCATTTTGACCCTTCCTTTCCGCAATAAACTACCTTTGTTCCCTCGTGAAATACTTAGCGTACGACACCACCTAACTCGAACAAATCGAGAGCTACAATTGCACCACCTCCCGTCAGCATGGCGATGACGACCGCCAAAACGAGCTTGTCCGCTTGGCTGAGTTTCAGCTTCAAATAGGACGTCCTCTTCTTTCCAACGCCAAACCCTTTACTCTCCAAAGCCATCGCCAACTGATTCGTATTGCGCAAGGAAGTTAAAAGGACGGGGACAACAAGGGGGACACTGCGCCTTAGTTTGACGAACACCGAACCGCTTTCCAGATCCAGACCTCGGGAGCGCTGTGCCTGTATGATCTGATACACGGCTCCGACGAACGTCGGCACCAAACGCATCGCCATGGAAAACACGAATCCCACCTTGTACGGCAAACCGATTGTCACTAAACCGGCTGTCAGCTCTTCCACCCGCGTCGTGGCAAAAAATATTACAGTGAGAAAAATCACGTTCAAGATCCGCAAAGCTGCGGTCACCCCGAACAGCACCGCTTCAAGGTCGATCCACCCGATCAGCTTCGTCTCGCCTCCGACAAACAGCGTCCACAAGAAGATGGTGAAGAAAAAGACGAACAGCAACACCGGATAAATTTTCTTCAACCGTCCGAAAGCTGAGGCCGAAAAGCCGACAGCTCCGATAATGAGCGTCAGCGTGAAAACGTACAGCGGGTGACTCGCCACGAAGAGCAACAGTGTGTAAACGAAGGCAAAAGCGATTTTGCTGCGGGGGTCTAAACGGTGTACCCAGCGATTTTTGTCTTCGTATAAGTTCACAGCTCACGCCTCCTTCACGAAAACGCGCTTCGCTTCCGCAACGGACAAGAGTGTTTTTTGCAGGCGGTTCGACCACCTCGTCACAAACGGAACGTCTAAATGCGCTTGCTTTAACACGTCTTCCTGGGCAAACACTTCCCGCGTCCTTCCCTGTAACAGCAATTTGCCGTCTTTCATGACGATCACCCGTTTGGCGTACTCGGCGACGATGTCCATCTGGTGTGTGACCATGATGACCGTGTGCCCTTCCTCATTCAGTTTCTGAATCAGGCCCATCATCGAACGCTGTTGCCTGTAGTCGAGGCCGGTCGTCGGTTCATCGAAAATGAGCACTTCCGGTTTCAAGGACAGGACAGAGGCGACGGCCACCCGTTGCCGTTCTCCTTTTGTCAGAGAAAAGGGATCGCGCTCCTCATAGCCGCTTAAACTGACGGCTTCCAAGGCATCGGCTACCCTGACGTTGAGCTCTTCTTCCGGCAAGCGCTGCATGCGGCACCCGAAAGCCACTTCATCAAATACTGTTTCGGCAAAAATTTGGTGATCCGGGTTTTGAAAAACGTAACCGATATGCTGGCCGAGTTCGTATATGCTAGTATCTTCTGTCGTCTTTTTCCGGAAGGAGACAGTCCCCGCCGTCGGCTTTAACAACCCGTTAAAATGTTTGACCAGAGTCGTTTTCCCGCTGCCGTTCTGCCCGAGAACGGCGACGAAATCTCCTTTTTGGATGTCGAGAGACACGCGATCGACAGCAGGCGGCGTTCCGGGAGGCGCCCCGGAATAAACATGTGTCAGTTCCTTCACCTCAACGAGCGGTTCTCCAAGAGATTGCACATAAGCCGAGTCGCCGTCCAACAATTTTTTGTACTGTGCTTCATCAATGCGAGGTGCCGCCTGGTCTAAAGCTTCCAACAAGTGCTCCTCGGTCAGCTGCTCGGGGAGCGGAGCGCCGATTTCCTCCAGTAACTCAACCCCTTGCAGCGGCGCAATGCCCCATTGCCGGAGCTGTTCCGTCTGCGAAAAGACATCAGCCGGCGTTCCGTCCATGACGATTTGTCCCCGGTCTAACACGACGACGCGGTCCGCGGCGCCCATGATTCGTTCCGTTTCGTGTTCTGCCATGATGATCGTCATGTCCGTCTCTCGTTTTAGCTGATGTGCGATGCGAAAAATATGGTCTTTCCCTTCCGGGTCTAGGTCCGTCGTCGGTTCATCCAGACTTAACAGTTTCGGTTTCAACGCGAGGACGGAGGCTATGGCGAGACGCTGTTTTTGTCCGCCAGAAAGGGAGCTGGGGTCCCGGTCCTGGAACTCCTCTAACCCAACATTTTGGAGCCACGCTTTTACCCGTTCGTCGATCTCCTGCCAAGGCAGCTCAAAATTTTCTGGACCGAACGCCACTTCCAGTTTCACGTTCGTAGAAAACAACTGGGACTCAAAGTCTTGAAATACGAGACCGACGTCTTGCGCCATGTCGTTTACTTTTTTCTGCTGAACGTCTTTGCCAAACACTGTGACCGTACCAGTTAAACGCCCTTTCTGAAAATGGGGAATCAGCCCGTTCAACGTAAAACTTAACGTCGATTTTCCCGCTCCGCTCGCCCCCACGACCGCCACAAACTGGCCTGGCTCAATCGCCAGGTTGATGTCGTGCAGAGCGTCGTCCGCCTCGCCGCGGTACAGGAAGCTGAAGTTTTTCCACACAACTGCTTTCAATCTGGTACACTCCCTATCCTTTCGAGCTTGCATCTCTACTTTTGTACAAAGCAGACGTCCACGCCCGGAGCACAAGGAGCCCCTTTCGGTACGGCCCCGGTGAACCCCATTTTTTGACGCAGTGAGACGAGTTGAGCCACACGCTCATGCGACAGTTCGCGCTCCATTCCCATTTGGCGCACGAGAAAGCTGACATGTGCGTTAAACTCCAACGCCTCCATTAAAGCGTACGCCGTCTGTAAATCTTTCCCCCACGTGAGAGCGCCGTGATTTTCCAGCAACAGCCCGTTATGATTTTGAACGAAGGGCGCAATGGCTTCCGGAATTTCTTCTGTTGAAGGCGTTCCGTACTTGGCAATGGGAATCGTCCCCAGCACGACAACGGATTCCGGCATGTAGGCACGGTCCAAGGGAATACCCGCCACTGCATGGGCCGTCGCAAACGGAGGGTGCGCGTGAACGACAGCTTGAACATCGCCTCTTTTTCGGTAAACGCACAAGTGCATTTTCAACTCGGACGACGGTCTCGCGTTTCCTTCGAGCACTTCCCCTGCAGCACTCACTTTTACAAGCACATCTGGCGTGAGGAAACCTTTACAGTAGCCTGTAGGCGTAGTCCATATTTCACCTTCCGCGGTCCGGACTGACACATTCCCGTCGTTGGCAGCGATAAAGCCTTTAGCATACATGCGCCTGCCGACCTCACATATGTCCTCTCTGATACTTTTTCCTGTCATTTATTACCCCACTTTTCCAAAAAGAGTTTTGAGACTTTGATCAAACGGCGGCCTGACAATGCCGCGCTCCGTAATAATCGCTGATACATAGGTGTGAGGGGTGACGTCGAAGGCGGGATTGTAGACCGTGACGCCGTCTGGCGCCGTCTGCTTTCCGAACCCGTGTGTCATTTCCTCCGCTTCCCTCTCTTCGATAGGGATGTGCTCACCTGTTTTGGCCTGCATGTCGATCGTCGACAGCGGACACGTCACATAAAATGGAATGTCGTGGGCCTTCGCCAAAATCGCCAAACCGTATGTGCCGACTTTATTTGCCACATCGCCGTTGGCCGCGACACGGTCACAGCCGACGATGACGGCTTGCACTTTTTTCTGCGCCATGACCACTGCAGCCATACTGTCGCAAATGAGCGTCACATCCACACCCGCCTGTAAGAGCTCCCAAGCGGTCAGCCGAGCGCCTTGCAACAACGGACGCGTTTCATCGGCAAAAACGTTCAGCTTCCACCCCCGCTCATGTGCCAAATAGATGGGAGAAAGGGCAGTGCCGTATTGGGATGTGGCGAGCCCGCCGGCGTTACAGTGCGTCAGAATGCCCATCCCGTCGCGGAGCAATGGGAGGGCGTTCTCACCGATTTTGCGGCAAATGCGCGCATCCTCCTCCCGAATGGTGTGGGCTTCCTCGAGCAGAACGCGTTTGAGCCCGGCGACATCGTCCGTCACCTCCATCGCCTCGTCCAGAACCCGCGTCATGCGCTCAAGGGCCCAAAACAAATTGACGGCAGTCGGCCGCGACGTCGATAAATAGTCCCGTCTTTCCACAAATGCTGTATAAAAGGCCTTACAATCGTTTTCCGGCTCATCTGCTACCGCGACGTACACCCCGTAAGCAGCCGCAATTCCAATAGCCGGTGCCCCCTCACCTTTAACTGCTTAATCGCAGACCAGACGTCTTCTACTCGATTCATGCGAATCCATACGATCTCCGTGGGCAGTCTTGTCTGGTCGAGCAACACTATGTGCCCGGTATCGTCATCCCAATACAACGGGCAAACGGCGCGATCCCCTCGTTGCAATTAAGATCACACTCCCATTTTAGAATATACTCTATCATGCGATAATTGTCATCAAAAAGAAAAGAAGTACTCATCTGACTGTACGCTCGGCAACAGGAACGGACGCGGGTTGGGCGGGATGTCTGATGTGCAGGCTTCACTTTGCTTTTGCAATCTTTTGAAGGATAGAGAGGAAGATTTCTCTACCAAAAAGAACTGAGGCCCTCTGGCAGGACCTCAGTTTCGCAGCAAGTACTCTTCCAGTGTCAGATTTTGCGACATGATGGCCTGAGCTGCTTCTTCACCGACATAGCGCAAATGCCACGGCTCATACTGGTATCCGGTAATCCCTTCTTTTCCCTTCGGATAGCGGATAATAAATCCAAAATCGTGGGCGTGGGCCCGCAGCCACCTCCCTTCCTTCGTGTCCTCGAACGCCGTCACGAGCTCGTGGTCGACAGCGGGACACGTGACATCCATCACCAAGCCCGTTTGGTGCTCGCTTTCACCGGGGCGGGCGCTGTACTTGTTCGCCGCTTCTTCCCCAATTTTTTCTTTATTCCTGTTAAAGACGGCCACTTGCGTCTCGTACGAACGGTACCCCGATCTCGCCACAAGCTGTAAACCTTCTTGTTCCCCTTGCGCAAACAGTCGCTCCAAAGCGTCTGCCGCGACTTCTCGCATTTTGTTGTACGGCAAGTCGCCCCCTTGGAAATACTTGGGAACATCAGGCTCAACGAGCTCCTCCGGCACGTAATCGGCAGGCAGACTCCGCGTTTTATTCACCAACACTAACAGGTCGTCAGGATTTGTCACGGTACGGTCCGATACGTTCAGATGGATCGCTTGACCCGGTTCAATCGTCCATTCTCCCCGCTGCGCCTGTTTCAGACGGACATCCGTTTCCGCGTCATACTGTCCGTCACCGGATAAACCTACCTGCAACTGAAAGTCTTTGACATACCACCTGGTCGTCATCCCGTACTCACCGTCGACATCCAGCTCATAGCCCAGTGCAGTGAGCCTTTTCTGCAGTTCGCGCACCGCTTCGCCAGTGTCCCCTTCCTCCAGCAGGATTTGTGGCGCTTGTTCAGCGACGACTCCGCCTTGACTGGCGTCAGGTGTCGCACTGGGAGCGTCGGAGGCATGCTCTTTTTCCTCTTGGCTCGGTTGTTTCGGATCAATGACGTCCGTCGTCGAGATGACGACCACGAGTCCCAACACGGCAAACAACCCGACAACGGCGAAAGTGGTCACCCAATAATTTCCTTTCATCGTTACACGGCGACGTTCCAACCGGACGTCCGCCTGTCACCTCTATTTCTTTCAGAAGTTACGCTGACACCACCCCAGCACATGATGACAGAAAGAGGAAAGCACGCCAAGCGGAACACGGCGATATCCCGCTAACATGTATCACCGCTTGCGCTCGTAAACGTAAAACGTATGCGGGATCGTATTCTTCTCGTCCAGTGTCCCTTCCTCTTTCGACACTAACGTAAACGCCTCCCGGTTCCAATCGGGAAAAAACGTGTCGCCTTCCACGTCAAGATCAATTTCCGTAATGTAGAGGCGGTCCGCCTCGTCGAGAAACTGGGCGTACACGTTCGCGCCGCCGAGAATGAACACGTCACCGAGGGCGAGGACGTCGCTCTTACTGTGTACGACTTCAACGCCCGGTGCGTCGAAGTGCTCATTCCGCGTCAGGACGACGTTGCGCCGGTTCGGCAGCGGCCGCCCGATGGATTCGAACGTCTTGCGACCCATGACGACAGTGTGACCGGTCGTCGTGTTTTTGACATACTTTAAGTCATTCGGCAAGTGCCAGGGCATCTTGCCGTCCTTGCCGATAACCCGGCCGTTCGCATAAGCCACCATCAACTTGATCATACAGACACACGCCCTTTGATGTGGGGGTGTGCTCTGTAGTTCACAATTTCAATGTCTTCGTAAGTAAAGTCAAAAATCGAGCGCACATCCGGGTTCAACTTCAACGTCGGCAAAGGGTAAGGCTCCCGCTGCAGTTGTTCGTTCACTTGCTCAAGGTGGTTGAGGTACAGGTGGGCGTCGCCGAGGGTGTGGATGAACCAGCCCGGCTTTAGACCCGTGACGTGTGCGATCATGTGAGTCAAAAGGGCGTAACTGGCGATGTTAAACGGCACACCGAGAAACGTGTCTCCGCTGCGCTGGTACAGCTGACACGACAGCTTCCCCTCAGAGACGTAAAATTGGAACAGGCAATGGCATGGCGGCAGCGCCATCTCATCCAGTTCCGCCGGGTTCCAGGCGCTGACCACTAGCCGACGCGAGTTCGGGTTGCGCTTGATTTCGTCCACGACCCATTGGATCTGGTCCACCGTTTTGCCGTTCGCCCCCTGGAAACTGCGCCACTGCTTGCCGTACACGGGACCGAGGTCGCCGTTCTCATCGGCCCATTCGTTCCAAATGCGCACACCGTTTTCCTGTAAATAGCGGACGTTCGTGTCTCCTTTTAAAAACCAGAGCAGTTCGTAAACAATGGACTTCGTGTGCAGCTTTTTCGTCGTCAACAGCGGAAAACCCTCACTCAAATCAAAGCGCATTTGGTGACCGAACAGACTGATCGTCCCCGTGCCTGTCCGGTCTTCTTTTTTCGTTCCTTCTGTCAATATTCTGCGGCACAGGTCTAAATACTGTCTCATGCGGCGACCTCCCTTATTTTAGTTCAATCAGTTTTTGTTTCAGTTCGTTTTCCAAGGCGAGTAACGCTTGCTCCGCCTGCCGCCGCTTGGCACGTCCTTCTTGCTGAATGGCAATCGTCTCTTCCAGTGTGGAGATGAGGTTCGCCTGCGTCTGCTGCAACGTCTCCATGTCGACGAGTCCCCGCTCGTTCTCTTTGGCAGTGGCAACCGTATTCGCTTTTAGCATTTCCGAGTTTTTTATGAGAAGCTCATTCGTCGTATCCGACACTTGTCGCTGGGCTTCTACGGCCTGTTTCTGACGGAACAGTGTGAGCGCGATGGCAATCTGGTTTTTCCACAGGGGAATGGCGGTCATGATCGACGACTGGATTTTTTCCGCCAGGGCCTGGTTCGTATGTTGAATGAGGCGGATTTGCGGGGCGCTCTGAATCGTCACCTGCCGGCTCACTTCCAAGTCGTGCACCCTTTTTTCCAGCCGGTTGGCGAACTGCACCATGTCGTTCACCTCTTGATACGCCATCTGATCGCCGCTTGCTTCAGCCTTTTGCTTCAATGCTGGAATGACCTTCGTGTTGAGCTCCTCCAGTTTCACCTGGGCCGCCGCGATGTAGACGTTCAGGGCTTGAAAGTACTCTTTGTTTTGTTCGTACAGTTTTTCCAGCACGTGGATGTCGTCGACGAGTCCTTTTTTGGCGTGCTCCAATTTCACACTGATGCGGTCCACTTGCGCCCCGACTTTTTGGTACTTGGACAGCGTTTCATTGATGGACCCGGAAATTTTTCCGAACCAACGGGCCAACACGTTTTTCCTTTCCCTTTGCAACTCGTCAGGATTCGTCTGTTCCAGCTTTTTCATTAAATCTTTCAGGATGTCGCCAATCGGCCCCAGATCCTTCTTTTGCACGTGGTCGAGCATGGCGTGGGAGAAGTTTAGCAGCTTGGACTGGGCTTCCGTACCGTAAGCGGTGATCGCTTCGTGATTCTCTGGATCAATCTGTTTCGCCAGTTGCAGCGCCTTTTGTCTGTGTTCTTCCGGCAGCACGTCGATCATGCGCTTCGGCGACTGTTCCCCCCGCGTCTCTTCAGCGCGATCCTGTTCGCCGAACGGGTTCGCCAACAGATCTTCCAGACTGTCGTCCGGCTTTTCAAACGGGATTGCACGCTTATTTTCCTCGCTCATTGATCCGAACTCCCTTCTTTCAGCGGAGGGGCCCACGTGTGAATCGTCCGCTTCGCCACATCCAACTCGAATTGCAAGTGCTCGACGTCTGTCGAGAGCAGCGTCGCCAAATCTTTTTCTACTGTGGCGATCAACTGGTCGATCATCCGGCTCGTCTCACGGAGAGACTGGAGCAGGTGATCGTCGTTCACCGACTGCGCCGCCAGAAAGGCGTGCTTTTCTGTCAATTCCACGAGTGAATCCAAATGATAGAAGAAAAAGCGCTCAGCTAAATAAAAACGCTTCGGTTCCCGCTTGACGATCGTGTAGATCCGCCTCGCCAACCGGTTTATCACGAGCATCTGCCTGAAGGTCTGAATGCTTCGCACCTGCACAAACGCCTTCTGCAAACGGCGGATTTTACCTTGTGCCTCGCGCAAATTTCGACGGATGTAGGCGTACTCTTTGCGCGTGAGCTGGTGTTTCTTTAAAAAGGCGTACCGGGCGTACGCCGTTAACACGCCGAACACGACGCCCCCTCCGGCTAAAGCGAGGGCGGCCGACAGCCAAAACGGCTGACCAAAGCCAAAAAAGAGGAACAGCCATGCGACGAACGACAGCGAACAAGCTACCAGCATGCGGCCCATCACGTACACAAATTTCACGATCATCGACCCCTGACGCGATCTTTTCACTTATACATACGAACGGCAAGCGATAAGGGTTTCGTTCTGCCTCCATTATAAAGAAAAATGGCCCTTATTAACAGAAGGGCACACAAAACAGCCGGTGACCACGTTCTCCTGCCGTTTCAACGAGTGCACTCATCGCAATAAAGTACGCCACTTATTCTTACAATAATTTCCCTTAACTTTCCAAGTATCTGCTACCTAAACAGTGAGCCCAAATGGTTTTCGTTGACACTTCTCTCAGTAACTGTTGAAAAGTACCGTCCCGTATTGTTGAATGTATAAAACCACCGATTCCTTCCGGATCTTGTTTTAATACCTTTATCGTTTTTGTTGAAGGACTCAAAATCACATTTCCGTTGTCCGACATATAAAAAAGACTTTTGTTTCGATTATGGGATAACTGTTCATCTATTGTTTTCTGAAAATCAGCTAATGTAAACATTTTCCCCTCCTACTTGGTCTCGATTGATTGCTTACGCTCTAAACTTCCTGCACCATTTGCCTTAAATAAACGTGTCGGCTGAACCAATAGTAAACAAGCTGTGCTATTAAGTAAACAACCGCTACCACGAGACCGTAATGCCACACGTTCATCGCCAAAATGTTCGCCAGCACTTTCAAGGCAAAAGCGGCATGGACGACACCCACCAAAAAGGGCAGCAAAAACATCGCTCCGATTTGAACAGACGCCACTTTCCGCATTTCCCTTTCAGTCAGACCAATCCGGCGCAGCGCTTTAAACTGCGCTCTGTCCTCTTCGAGCTCGGTAAACAACTTGAAGTAGAGGAAACTGCCCGCCGCGATAAAGAAGAGCACACTGACAAACAAACCGATGAATAAAACGATCCCCCATGTTTGCTTCACCGACAGATACGGCTCTACTCTGGACGAAAGGGAATCTTTCAACACCGCCGGCATGTGCGACTTTATCTCGTGTACGACTTCCTCGGACTGCTCCCAGCTTTCCAGATGATATCCCCAATAGACCAACTGCTCACTGTCCGGCACTTGCCTGAGGAGAGAAGCGTAATCCGCGTCGCTTATAACGAGAACATACGCGTTGACCTCAGACGGTATCAAGGCGCCATCTCGTTGATTGACGATCGGCGTATGACGTACCCCGTCAACGGAAAAAGGGTAGTGCTCCCCGCCCACCTCCACGTTGACGTGAAACGGGGAGACATCAGATTGGACGTTCAGTTCTGGGTAGGGGGTGACAACAACCGCCTGTCCCCGCTCGACATGTAACGAGTCCACCTCACCCATCTTATCTGCCCGGGCATTGTAGTCACGGTTTGCCATCAGAAACAGCGAACTCGGCACATCGTCCTCCCCATCTTTCGTCACAGACACGACGAATCCAGGGATTGCGTCTTTTCCGGTGACAGGAACACCTTGTTCTTCCAGAACGCGCTCCACCACTTCAGCACCGGTGCCCCGCTGTTCGATTCCCCTTTCCACGAAACTGACAGCGTGGGGATACAGCTGTATGTTTCTGTCAACCAACCCTTGGTAGACAGCGTAAAACGTGCCGGTTGCCGTTAACACGACGGCACTCAAGATGGCGACGTTAAACAGTGTGCGGGCGTTGTCCTTTAACCTGTAGGCCAACTGGGAGATAGCCAACAAACGGGTGTGCCGATAATAGAAGCGCGCCTTTTTTTGCAGAAAGCGCACAACCATGACGCTGCCTTGGGTAAACAAAAAGTACGTCCCGACGACGACGAGCAACAAAATCCTGCCGCTGTTGATTTGATCTGCCGTGTGCCAAGCCAGGTAGTATCCACCTCCAAGGCACAATACGGAAAGGAGCACCAACCACTTTGAAAAAATCGGGAACGGTTTCGGTTTGCGAGGGGCTTTCAACAAATCGATGATCTCACGCCGGCCTGTCTTCCACAGCGCCAATGCCGTCAACACTTCAAACAAAGCAAAAAAAGAGATGAACGTTACCCCGACCGCGCTCGGCGCAAGCACAAACGGAATCGGATTGTCCAGATCCAACAAGGTCCCGATGGCCATGAAAAAAAGCTTCGACAGTAACGCACCGAACACGATACCCGTTCCGATGGAAATGAGGGAGATAACTGTATTTTCGTAAAAGACCATTTTGTTGATTTGGGCCCGCGTCATTCCAAGCAAATTCAGCAGGCCAAACTCCTTTTGGCGGGTTCTTAAAAACGCCGAATTGGAGTAAAGCACGAAGAAAAACGAGAAAATGACGATGATAGCTTCACAAAACAGAAGGCCCGTCCGAATTTTGTCGCCAACCGCACCGGCCGCGACATCGGGGTGAGCGATAAAGGCCGCGTAAATAAAGAAGATCATGACGGTGAAGGCACTGCTGAAGTAGTAAGCCGCATACCGGTGCCAATTGCCGCGCACGTTGTTAAGGGCGAGGGTGCGTAAATTCACTGACATCCCCTCCTAACAAGGACAACCCGTCGAGAATGTCCTGGAAGAAGGCTTGACGGTGAGACCCTTTTCGGATTTCCGAGAAGAACGCGCCATCCTGAATAAAGACAATGCGTTCGCAGAAGCTGGCGGCAAACGGATCGTGGGTCACCATCAGAATCGTCGTCTGCTGTTTTTCGTTCAACCTCTGCAGGGAGGCCATCAAATCTTTGGACGATTTAGAATCGAGGTTGCCCGTCGGTTCATCTGCCAGTACAATGGCCGGCCGGTGAATAATCGCCCGGGCAGCCGCTGCTCTCTGCTGTTGCCCGCCGGACACTTCGTACGTCCGCTTTTCCAGTATAGATTCAATATGCAACGATTCGGCCACTTCCGACACCCGCCTTTCGATCTCCCTCACTGGTTTACGATCCAACACGAGGGGCAACATGATGTTTTCTTTGATAGACAGTGTGTCCAACAAATTAAAGTCTTGAAAGATGAACCCGAGCTGCCGCCGCCTGAATAAAGCGAGGTCTTCATTTTTCAATTGCATCGGGTTCACGCCGTTCACTTCCACTGAACCGGATGTCGGTTGATCGATCGTCGCCAAAATGTTGAGGAAGGTCGTCTTCCCGCTGCCCGAAGGGCCCATGATCCCGACAAATTCTCCCCCTTCCACTTTGAGGGAGAGCTCGTTTAAAGCGGTATGGACGACGCCCCCTTTCTCTGACCCGTACACTTTTTTCAGTGATGTTGCCTGTAAAACCGCCATTGTCTTCTCCCTTCTCTAAGCGATGTAGTCCCCTTACACTCTATACTTTAACCGATGAATGCCGGGCGAAGTATCGATCGATCTTTCAATTTCAATCTCGAATCTTACATTTTTGTCAGATAACATTTTTCACCTTTCGTGCACATGGCGGTTTTTGAGAAATGTGACAGTAGCAGTCGTCCCTTCTCCTACTTCAGACTGGAGACGCAACCGGTGGCCGAGCCGGTCGCACACTTGCTTCGCCAGGTACAACCCCATTCCCGTCGATTCGGGAAACTCCCGGCCGTTCGCTCCGGTAAAGAAAGCGTCAAACACCCGCGGGAGGTCTTGCTTCGGGATGCCAATCCCTTCGTCGCGAATGCTGACATGCCACCCGACCTCATCTTCGAACACTCGGATCTGCAGTGTTTGACTGCCCGGTTGGTTCCGGGAATATTTTATCCCATTCGTCATTAGCTGGTTCAAGACAAAACGCATCCACTTGGCGTCTGTCTGGACGACGACCTCTTCCTGTTCGGTCTCCATTTTCGGAAACACGGCGTAGCGGATGCACGCTTTTTTGTGCTGATGCACGACTTCGCGCAACAAGTGAACAACGTCCACGCGGTCGCCCTTCACGTCGAGGGCGAAGTCATCCAGCCGGGCTGTGTATAGCATCGTCTCCAGACCGTGCACCAGTTTTTCCGTCTCTTCCCACATGCTGTCGCGTATAGTCCGCTGCTCGGCATACCCTCTCGTTTCCGCAAGCTTTTGTAACAAAAGCTGGATGACGGACACCGGTGTTTTCATCTGATGAACCCACTGGTTCACGAAATGGACGTGTTGCTTCCTGTGCTGACGCAATTGGGCTAAACGGCTCGCATTATCCCGATGCTGCTGCTCCAATACCTCCCGGAAGACGTTCTGCTCCCGCGTAACTGGCCTCTGCAACAGAGGAGCGTTGGCAGGGTCAATCCCCCTTTGCCTCAAAAGATTGAGCCTTTTGTAAAAAGGGCGCTGCCGGACGTAGTCGAGGAAGAAAAACAAAATGAAGACGACAGCCGACAACACAACCGCGTAGAGAACGTTCTCCCAGCTGAGGGGCGCATCGTTTTCAAACAGTCCTAACTGGACAACGATTAACACGAGGGCGACATTAAAAGCGTAGGCCACAATATAAACGATGCGGTCAACTAAAAACGATTTCACATTCATGGCATTACCCCCATTTTTGCACCAGACGGTACCCTTGTCCGCGCTTCGTCTCTATCGCGCGTTCAATGCCGAGCAGCTCTAACTTTTTTCTCACTCTCGTCACATTGACCGACAGGGTGTTGTCATCGACAAAATGCGTATCATCCCACAGCGCTTCTAACAACTCCTCCCGGGACACAATCTGGTTTACTTTACTTGCCAGACAGTCCAAGAGCAAAAACTCTTTTTTGCTCAATTCCAGACGCTTCCCCTTCCACTCCACTGACTGTTGGTCCCGGTACAAGTAAAGACCGCCAACGTCGTAAACGTCGCGCGGCGACATGGCGTGTACGGCGTACTCCCCGTACGCTCTCCGCAACACACTTTTCACCTTTGCCAGCACCACTTCAAAGTGGAACGGCTTCGTCATGTAGTCGTCGCCCCCGTTTTCTAACGCCATGACCTGGTCCATCCCGCCGTCCCGGGCGGAAATAAAGATAATGGGCACATTGGAGATGGTGCGGATCTGCCGGCACCAGTAAAACCCGTCATACCACGGCAGGTTAATGTCCAGTAATACCAAATTCGGCTGGGCGGCACTAAATTCTTCTTTTATCCGTCTGTAGTCCTGTGCCGCGACAACGTCGTACCCGTACTTTTGTAAATAGTCACTGAGGATGTCGCGGATTTTCGTATCGTCTTCAACGATAAAAATACGGTACATTGACCTCTCTCTCCTAACGACCCGTCATTATGGACTATTTTACCTAAAAGGGATGCCATTTTTAAACAGAAGGAACGATCCCTAAGCGTAACCCATTGGCAGGTAAAACGTCTATCTAACAGCGAAAAGTTTCACTCGGAGGGACTTAGAATGGGACGGTTCACCAGGTGGAGTGCGTGGGTAGCCTTCGCATTGCTGATTGGTTGCGGCACTGGACAGGTGCAGGGAGGAGATGACATCGGCTCAGAACCTGACGGGAAAATCGATATCCGGGGAGTCGTTCGGGAACTTGAGCACGATGAACAAAACAACAGCGAAGCAGAGCAAGACGAGGGATCGGAACGCGACCCAGATGATCCGATTTCCAGTGACGATCCGGTCACACCGACACCGGTAAAAGATGTGATCGGCCACATTTTGGTCGAGGGGGAAATGGAAGCCGACACTGTACACGACAAAGCCAATATTACAGTTAAAAAGCAAACCGTTATCGAAAAACAGCTGGGACATGACACCGTCCCCGCTGCGTTTAACGATGTGAAAACAGGTTCGACAGTCGAAGTCACCTTTACAGGGCCCGTCGAGGAGTCGTACCCGGTCGGCGCCATTGCCGGTAAAATCGTCATAATAGAAAGAGATTAAAGGACCGTTAGGTTGTTATTTCGACTGAGGTTCCGTGCTTCCTGCCTTTTTTTCGCGCAACTCTCCGTAAGCAATGGCGAACAGTATCAAGAGAACACCGAACCACCGCCAAAAGTGAACGGTCTCCTTCAACACGAGATACGCCATGACGACGGCCACCGGCAATTCGATGGAGCTCAAGATGGTAGCCACTCCGCTTTTCAGCCTGGGGGCTCCCATCGTAAAACAGACCGTCGGAACGACAGCACCGAATAACGCGAGGGGGAAGGTATATTTCCACAACCCTTCGACCAGTGCCCCTGAGGTGAAAAACGAAGGGGGAAACAGCACAAAAATGGCGAGGGCTGCCCCCGATACCATCAGCGGGCTCCGCAACCAAGGTGTGACTTCCGTCGCCAGTCTCCCGCTCACGTAAATAAAGCCGGCAAACGTAAAAGCCGACAAAAAGCCGGACAACACGCCCCACGGCGAAAGGCCTTCAAATCCGCCCGTAAACACATCCGCCGCAAAAAATGTTCCAACCAGGATGAGGACAAGTGAGACGAGCATCGGTTTCGTTGGCTTCAGTCCGTCGAACAGCCAAGCGTACAGCATGCCGACCCACGCAAACTGGAACAGCAATACAATGGCGATGGACGCCGGAACGGTTTGCATCGAACTATAGTACAATACCCCCGTCAGTCCGTTAAGGGAACCTGCCGACACGAGGAGCAAAACCGTCTTTATCCGCATTTTCTTCCACGTCCGCCGGTTGAACAAAGCGACGACCCATAAAAAAAGAGCCCCAAAAAACATTTGGCTGCCTGTCATTTCTCCGACTGTATACCCTTCTCCGTATCCAAAATTGACGAACGTGCCCAACAAGCCGTAGCTGGCTCCACCTAAAAGGACAAGCAGGGCAGCGACGCTACGTTTCATTTTCCCTCTCCTCGAACGCGACTGTCATTTTGGATGTTCTGTTCTCCATTACGATTATAGCAAAAAGAAGGACGCTGGTCAGAAATCAGCTCCCTGAAGCCAATTCGTCACCCCGTCACTGAATCTCTTGCTTCACCACTCAATACAGGGCTGTAGTTTGGCGGCTGTGCGATAAACTTTAGTCCGAAAAACGGTACACGAGCGTCAAGTTTGTTAAAATATATGTTATCCTGAATTTCGAAAGTAAAGTTGCTTGATCCAGTAATAAAGGTGCTCCAATCCTTGGTATAATGGTGTTTGAACGAACAACAAAACCCAAAGAGAGGGGCACCCGTTAGGTGAAGTCTACCACAAACATCGCCAAAATGAAAACAGAATTCACGCTAAAGAATGCAACCTCACACGCAGGGAGTAAACCCTTGCTTGCGTACCTTGAAAAAATCAAACTGGAAGACGCTTTTCGTCAGATAGGTTGCGGGAAAGGCCGGAATACGCTTTTTCCGTTCTTCAAGATCTTGATGTACCTTTTAGTCGGATGGCTACTGGGTTGCGAACGTATATTCCATTTCCGCTCATTGCGAGACGATTCGCTGGTACGTCGATTTTTAGGTGGACGTTGTCCCCATCACACTCTTTTGTATAAAGAACTGTGCCGCGCTGCTGTCTCCATGCCCACGATCCGTCGGGACTTGAAGGCATTAAACCTTGATCTCATCACTCCCTGCCTATCCGACGAATGCATTCTCGACCTCGATTCCACCGTTGAGACGGTGTACGGGAATCAGGAAGGGGCCGAAGTTGGGACAAACGCTCAAAAGCCCGGACGTAAAAGCTTCCAACCACTCATCGCCTTTGAAGGAAAGTCCCGTCTTTACCTTAATGCCGAACTGCGTTCAGGCAATACGCATTGTTCCCGCAATGCCCATACTTTCGCGAAGGAAACCCTTCAACGTCTTCCTAAATCGTGTAAAGTCAAGTATGCCCGATTCGACAAAGGATTCGGCGGCGAAACCTTCTATAGTTTTTGGGAAGGCAAACAGATCGGCTACGTTGGCAAACTCAAATGGACGCATCGGTTAGCCAAAGAAGTCGCCAAATGTCCTCATTGGAAACGCTATGTGGACGGAGACGTCATCATCGAAGGCCTTTGTTTAGTGTACAAAGCCACTTCTTGGAAAAAGGCTCGAATGGTGGTCGTCATCAGGAAAGCCGAACGCTACGATGGTGATCAACTCCAATTCGACTTTCTTTGGGATTACGAAGCAATCGTGACCAATTTGGATTGGGAGCCCATCGACATTTGGCGTTTTTACAATCAGCGCGCGTGCATGGAGAACTACATCAAAGAAGTGAAGCACGGCTTTTCGATTCACCGTATTCCGACAGATTCGTTTAAAGCCAATGAAATCGATCTGTTGCTGAAGCTGTTGGCCTACAATGTATTCGAGCGTTTTAAGATGGACTGCTGTGAACCGGTTCATCGCCGCTATACCATTGCACGATTTCGTAAGGAGTTTTTCCATGTCCCTGGTACGATCATCTATCGCAGTCGCCAAGTCATTCTAAAAATCGCGGCAGCCTTCCAAAATGAGTACAGTTGGCGGCGCATGGAAGAACGGGTGGTTCTCCTACAATAATGCCTATCCAAACTTTTACATGGAAATAACCGAGCCCGCTTGTGTGGGGAGGGGGAAAGTGTATCCCAAGAACAAGAAACCCCATCGAAAGGACAAGTTTAGTTTCCACTTTTACTGTTTGTTTCCATGTGGGTAATGCTAGAAATAGCTGATGTTATCCACATTCGAAATTCGGGGTTATATTTTCGATATCGCGATAATCTTGGAGGTTCTACCTGATGTCTTTACGTCCGCCTTTTTCAAGGATTGTTCAAAAACTTCCCCCTACCGGTCCGTTTGTACCTCCTGAGGCGATCGAGAGAAAGACCGGGAAAAAACTGGCGTTGCGGCTGGGAGCAAACGAGAGCAGTTTCGGTGTTTCCCCGCTGGCACTTCAAGCCATGAAAGAAGCCATTCAACACGTCCCGTGGTACGGTGACGCGGAAAATTACGACCTGCGCCAGGCTCTCGCCCGCCAACTGGCAGTCGGGATGGACAACATCGTCATCGGCAGCGGGATCGACGAATTGCTCGGATTAACCGTGCGCCTCTTTCTCAATCCCGGCGACACAGTAGTCACGTCTACAGGCGCATACCCGACCTTCGACTACCACGTCGAAGGTTACGGCGGTCACATCCACTATGTCCCTTACCGTCACGAGAAGAACGACTTGCAGGGGTTAGCCGAAGCGGCGAAACAGAAAAAGGCCCGCATCGTTTACTTGGCCAATCCGGACAACCCGACAGGGACGATCCACACCCCTGGCGATCTCAAATCGTTTATCGCCCAAATTCCTCCCGATTGTTTGTTGATACTGGATGAAGCGTACGGAGAGTTCGCCCCGGATGAAGCCATTCTCCCGATGGATCCCAGTGACCCGCGCGTGATCCGCATGCGCACGTTTTCCAAAGCGTACGGTATGGCCGGAGCGCGCATCGGTTATGCCGTCTCGGAACGAAAGACGATCGCCGCCTTTGAAAAAATTCGGAACCACTTTGGCGTTAACAACATCGCCCAGGCTGGAGCACTCGCCGCGCTTCAAGACCGTGAGTTCTTGCAAAAGGTGGTCCGCGAAGTAGCAGAGGGGCGCCGCGAATACGACCAACTGGCGAAAGACCTCGGCCTGTCCACGATACCGTCCGTCACCAATTTCGTCACCTTTAATATGGGCTCAGACGAAAGCGCGCGCGCCGTCATAAATGCACTGTCGGAACGGGGAGTCTTTGTGCGCCGCCCGGAGACGCCGCCATTCAACCGTTATATCCGCGTCACAGTTGGTACCCCGGCAGAGCGGGCACAGTTCAGTGACATCTTCCGCGAAGAGGTCCACAAACGCTTGTAAGGCACTTGTCATGGAAGAATCGATGATCCGCCAAAGTTTCACAGAAATGTTGCGGGTACCAGTCGCCGTGCGGGCACAAACGCTCTCCGTCTGTGGTACAATGACACCAAATCGTACAGATTGTAAGGTGTGATTGCGATGAAGCTGTTTGTCGTACTGGGCAGTCTCAACATGTTTTTAAGCGTCGCCCTCGGAGCCTTCGGAGCACACGGGTTGGCCGGCAAAATACCGGAGCGCATGTTAGAAAACTGGCAGACAGCCACTCATTACCACATGGCGCACGCCCTCGCCCTGTTGTTTATCGGCATCGTCGCCGATCGCCTCGGACCCTCCAGCCTCGTTTCAACGGCCGGATGGGTGATCTTCGTTGGCATCGCGCTCTTTTCAGGAAGCCTGTACGCAATGGCCTTGACCGGTATCACGAAGCTGGGTGCCATCACCCCCCTAGGCGGTGTTGCCTTTCTCATCGGTTGGGTGTTGGTGGCCATCGCAGCTCTTAAATAGGCGCCGGAAAAAGAAGGGCGACCTCTCTCCCTTCAGAGGGTAGAAACACCTCGCTGGCATGCGGTTCAGAAAATCACAAAGAACGCGATCCTTACGGTAAAAGGTACCCCCTGCGCCCACAGAGGGTACCTTTTTCACTCTCAGTCCGTGACTTCTCGCATTCGTCACGGGATATGGCATTTTCGCCTTTAAAACATTGATTCTATCTTTTGCGTCTTCGGATCGACGTAGTACCAGCCTAGAGTGGCTGTGTGGGACTCTTCCCCGTTGCCGACGATTTCATAGACGTGAATGACATAGCGCCCGTCTTCTTCGTGATCGAATTGAACTTTCACTTCCGGGCGATCCTCTAACTGTAAGTAGTGCCTCACGAGATCCTCGGCTTCTTTTTTCGTCAGCGGCCGACTGTCAGCGTCTCTCACCTCAGACGTTGCGTCCGATTCGTTACCGCCTCTCTGCTGTCCTCCGTTGGACGCGTTGTTGTTCCCGCGTTCCGCTCCACTGTTCGTCTTGTGATCGTCCGTTACACCTACGGACGTTTCACCTTGGGCCCTTCCACCAACGCCATCAGCGGTCTCTGCGGCTTCCTCTCCTTCAGTCGACGGCGAATGGTTGCCCTCTTCGGCAGCGGTTGCAACGTCTCTTGGCTGCTCCGCCTCTTCTCTTGCAGATTCGGACGAACTGCAAGCGGCTAAAAATAGAGTGAGACTGATCAAGATCGCGACTGCTTTTTTCAATGCGACTAACCCCCATACCTGTGCACAGTTTCTTTATACGGAATAGTACCACAGGTGAGGGGAATCGCCAATTATTTCCGTCTTCGCAATCCCTTTTCCGTGCAAACCATGCACACGGACTTCGGCGACACCTGTATAGACGCATCGGTTCCGAACAGGACTAATGGCTTCCCAGCCAACAACTCTCCTCTGTCGAACGACCACGATGCGGCAACTGAAGAGATGACTGTTTCCCAATCCTCCCACCTCGGCGGTCCCGCCTTCAAAGGTCGCGTTTCCGGTAGCGATTCCGGCTAAGGACATGAACTCCGCCTTGGCACCTTTGCACAAAAAAAAGTGACGAGCTGTTCGTCACTGAGCTTCCGCTTTTAAAGTGTTGGCAAGCTGTTTGTCCTTTGGGGTCTTTTCACGACGGTATTTTGGCAACTCCGCTTTTTCTTTCAAATACCCGTAACCGCTGTACAGCAAGATGAAGGCGGTAAATCCCAACACTGCAGCATCCAAAAGGTTCATGACGCCCGTCACCTTTCGTCCGTTTGCCTCCATCCTACACCCTCTTTATTAAGCCAGTGTTAAGGGCACGTGACATTTTGTTAACTCATATAAAAAACGGCAAGTCTTTCCTCCCGATCATGCGCGCGTACACGAAAAGCTGACCTTTGTGGTGAATTTCGTGATCGATGGCGATCAAGAGTAGATTTTTTCTTGGACCACGAAAGTTTGGATGTGGCGAATCGTAATGTATTTCAAGTTCTTCATCTGTAAGTGACGCGAATGTCCCCTTCGTCTTCTCGGTATATTCCGTGACGACGTGTCGCACTTCCTCCATCGTCCTACAATCGGCTATTTCCGGTGGCTTGATCTCTTGATCCCCCGTCTTGGTGAGGGAAACAAACATGTCTGTGGAAGCGGCAATGTGCTGTGCCAGCTCCCCGAGTGCCATCGCACCGTCCCAGGGCTTATAGCCGATCTGTTCATCCGGAATCGTTTTGAGCAATTCTTCTAAAACGCGGCGGTGCCTCAGCCAATGATTCATCAACTGTTCCACTTGTCCCACACGTAATCCCTCCAAAATAATTTTAGTCAATCTGCCTGTCTATCAAAAATAGCGGCTAACCTTTTCGGTTCCAATCATCCACCTCCACCACTTGTTCTATCTTTGTAGTATACAACGTTATAACGTTCGCTCACACAAAAAAACGCCTCCCCGATGTACGGGAAGGATGTCGTACCGTGGCCTTATTGACAGTTAGACGGCATGCTGCGACTCGTTTGCACGTTTGCACGAAATAAGTGTGCATCCGTGTACGTCCTCTCCAACAATGTACGGACCGCGAATAAAAACACCCCGAAGCTGTATCCGATATGTCGGATGTTAAGATCTACCTCAAAACTGTCCCTTTGACGCCCGAAAGCGTTCCGAGAGACGGTTGTATTCATTAACCTGAGGAAATCCCCCTTCCTCTCCTTCAATTTTTGACGCCAGGAGGATCGAACCGGCACACGTACCGAAAATGGCCTTCTCCTTGGCGGCAAACTACCGACCTATTTTCACATCCCACACCTCCGATCCGTTACCATCCACGCTCCTGCATGCGTTCCGCTGGTTCCAGACCAGCGATGTCAATACCGCTCATGGCGGTGCCCAAATTTTTAGACAGCGCAGCGATGCGATCGTAATCGTCGTAATTCGTCGCCGCTTCAACAATGGCCCTAGCAAATTTCTCCGGGTGTTCTGACTTAAAGATGCCGGAACCGACAAACACCCCGTCTGCCCCCAACTGCATCATTAACGCGGCGTCTGCCGGCGTGGCGACACCACCTGCCGCGAAGTTGACAACGGGCAACTTTCCGTACTCATGAACGGACCGTAACAGGTCATACGGCGCCCCTAACCGTTTCGCTTCCGCCATTAACTCGTCCCGGGACATACTGTGCACTTTGCGTATTTGACTTTGCACCAGGCGCATATGGCGAACCGCCTCCACAATGTTCCCCGTCCCCGGTTCCCCTTTCGTGCGGATCATCGACGCCCCTTCCCCGATGCGGCGCAACGCCTCACCGAGGTCCCGAGCACCGCATACGAACGGAACGGTAAACACGGACTTGTCGATGTGGAACTCGTCATCGGCAGGCGTGAGCACTTCACTCTCGTCAATGTAGTCCACTCCGAGCGCTTCGAGGACGCGAGCCTCCACAAAATGTCCGATGCGCACTTTGGCCATGACGGGGATGGACACGGCGTTCATCACTTTTTCAACTACGGCCGGATCTGCCATTCGGGCGACACCGCCGGCTGCGCGGATGTCGGCGGGGACACGTTCCAGTGCCATGACGGCAACCGCTCCCGCCTCCTCTGCAATTTTCGCCTGCTCGGCGTTGACGACATCCATAATGACACCGCCTTTTGGCATCTCGGCCATGCCGCGTTTTGTCCTCAATTTATTCTCGTTCACTGTCATCGTCACATTCGCCTCCATCATTGTGTTTGAGCGCTATTCTAGTTATACTGGAGTGTAACAGTCAATATCATTGTGTAACACTTGGCGGAGGCATTGAGATGAAAATCGAACTCAACCGGCATTCCCAAATTCCCCTGGCTAAACAAATCTATCAAGAGCTGGCGGACCGCATTCTGTCCGGTCAGTTCGCCAAAGGGGCCCGACTCCCGTCCGTGCGGGAATTGGCACGCACGCTCCACGTCAGCCCGGTGACTGTGTCCCACGCCCTGGAAATGTTGGAAAACCAAAAACTCGTCACGCGCATTCAAGGGAAAGGAACGTTCGTATACGAAGAAGCGGAGCCGCCGGATGAATCGACACAGCGTAGCACGTCGTTTAAACTACCAGACTACTTGCACCGTGCACAAGACGTGTACTACAACCAAAAGACCGTTGCGATCAACTTTGCCTTGTCCACTGTTGACCCCTCCTTGCTGCCGACACAAGTGTTGGCTGAAAGTTTGCAACACCTGGCGCACCATCATCCGGACATTCTGGGGACGTACGGGGAGATTCAGGGTGACCTCGAACTGAGGCAGGCGATGGCGCAATACTTGACCGGTGAAAACATTCACGTCTCACCCCAAGAAATTCTCGTGACGAACGGTTCACAACAGGGAATTGACCTTGTGGCGCGCAGTTTCTTAGGACCAGGGGATGTCGTCTTCACGGAAGAACCGACGTATGCTGCTGCTATCGACGTCTTTCGCAGCCGCGGTGCGACCGTCGTCTCAGTCCCAGTGGACGAAGACGGCATGCGTCTCGACGCCCTCACGGTTATGCTAGATCGGTACGAACCGAAGTTGATCTATACCATTCCCACGTTTCACAATCCTACCGGCCGTGTCATGAGCACAAAACGGCGAAAAGCGTTAGTCGATTTAGCCGCTGACATGAACTGTCTCGTGTTAGAAGACGACCCGTGGAGCGAAATTTTTTTCGATACAACACCTCCGCCGCACATTAAATCGATGGATTCGCATGGCAATGTCATCTACTTAAAAGGGCTGAGCAAGATACTGTCTCCAGGCTGCCGGATCGGGTTCCTCGTCGCCTCCGTTCACGTATTGAACCGGTTGATCACTGCGAAAACGTACGCTGACTTGGGCAATCCGTTACTAAACCAGAAGGTCGTCCTCCCGATTATCCAATCGCCCCAAAAGATCGCCGAGCTGTTCACCCACTTGAGGTCCGTATTGAGAAAAAGGCGCGACTTCACGATCCAACTGCTAGAACGACACGCCCATCCAGATCTGTCCTGGACCGTGCCGAAAGGCGGGTTTAACCTGTGGCTCTCCTTGCCCGATGGCGCCAACGCTAACGACCTGTTGGCAGAAGCGGAAAAGCGCCAGATCAGCTTCCTCCCCGGCTCTTCCTGCTACCCGGGGGACATCGAATGGCACCACTTCCGGGTGAGTTATGCCCATGTAGACGAGGCCGTATTACAAAAAGGGATACGGGAATTATGTGTCGTGACGGCAACGTACTTAGCCTCCCTTCACGACCGCAAAGGGAATACGCCGCTGTTCTAAAAACGGTTATTCAAACGTCCCACCACCTGTTAAAATAGAGGGAGTGTAACCGTCACGACATACGGAGGGTCACACATGGCAGGAAACGCCCTAAACCGACACATCGTCATGGCCGCGATGATGATCGCCACGTTTCTCGCAGCCATCGAAGGGACAGTCGTCAGCACAGCGATGCCGGCCATCGTAGGCGATCTTTTCGGCTTGCACCTGATGAACTGGGTCTACTCTGTTTACTTCTTACTGTCAGCCATCACTGTTCCCGTCTTCGGCAAACTCGCCGACCTGTTTGGACGAAAAAAAATCTTTATAATCGGGACGTTTATCTTCCTGATCGGGTCGACTTTGTGCGGTTTGTCGCAAACGATGGAACAACTCATCGCCTTCCGCGTCATCCAGGGCATTGGAGCGGGTGCGCTGTTACCCGTTACCACGACAATTGTGGCCGATGTCTACCCGTACGCACAACGGGCGAAAATGTTGGGCTTTATCAGCTTGGTGTGGGGCATATCCAGCATTGCGGGCCCGTTAGTGGGCGGTTTTTTCGTCGACCAATTGACGTGGCACTGGATCTTTTTCATCAACATCCCTTTTGGCATCACAACAGTAATCATGGTCACCGTCTTTTTCAGGGAAAAACTGGAAGTGACACAGCAACGAATTGACTACGCCGGCGCCTTGACATTTTCCGCCGGCATGTTTTGCTTGCTGTACGCCTTCCAAAAAGGTGGAGAAGGAAACGGCTGGGCCGCGCCTGCCACCTTTTGGCTCTTTATGGCGTCAAGTGTTTTACTAGCCCTGTTTATACGCATTCAAATGAAAGCGGAAGAACCGATGATCCCCCTTCACCTGTTCCGCATTCGTACCATTTCCGTCGCCAACGCGATCGCCTTTTTTGTGACGGCAGTACTGATCGGGACAACCGTCTACATGCCGATGTGGATCCAAGGGGTACTCGGTCACGGCGCGACGGTTTCTGGATTTATCGTCACCCCGATGTCCGTTTTGTGGACGATCGCTTCTTTCCTCGGCGGGAAACTTCTGTTGCGAAAAGGCGTCAAATTTACAGCTGTTTTAGGCATTTTTTTCTTACTGGCGGGAACATGTCTACTCGCCCTCATCACCCCGTCCACACCGCTCATGGTCCTCCCGCTTATTACCGCCATTCAAGGGATTGCCTTCGGGTTCGTCATCACAATGACGACCGTCACAGTGCAGTCGGCTGTCGACTGGTCCATGCGCGGCGTCGCGACCGCCTTGAACACATTCTTCCGCAACTTGGGACAAACGGTCGGGGTGGCATTGCTCGGCACGTACTTCAACGCGAGGGTGACCGCCCAGCTGACACAGCGGGGCGCTGATAGTGACATCGGCTCTGAACAAATAAACGAACTGATCAACCCGTACAATCCACAGCCGCTCCCTGAACACTTGCGCAACGTGTTGCGAGAAGCCCTCGTCTCCGGCATCCACAGCGTATTTACCGCTTTAATTGCGGTTTCCCTCATCGCTTTGCTCATCACGCTGTTGTTGCCACGGCAACAGAGCCCTAGGGAATCTTCGTAAAATATTCGTACCAAAAAATGCCACCTGTTTTACACACAAAGGCTCGATATCGTGACAAGATGTTCATCCGTCAATCTCCATGCAAAATCCGACTAGTCGGTTTAGTAACACCAAAAAATTTACCGCGGGATCACTCCTTTCAAGAAATACGTAATCGCCTGTTTGTACAGTAATTTGAGTTCGTCCTGCGACTTCACGTAATACAGTGTACTGAGCCCATCCATCAACCCTGAAAATATGAAAGACAGCTCTTCAGGGGAACCCGCTTCGATCTCCCCGGCCTCAATGGCGTCCCGAAAAATGTTGGCATACTCTTCCCGCTTCGTCCGTATCGTCATCAGCGCATGGTCCAGCAGTTCTGTCTGAATCGGTTGGCTAAACATGAACTCTTCTGCCACTTTTTGGAGCGGGTTATGGAAGTCTTCCGCATAATGGTCAGCAATTCCGTACAACTTTTCCGCAAACGACGTATAACGTCTTTCCTTTTCCCGCCAGGATGCCAACCATTCTTTCGTATCTTTTTCAATCACGTTCAAAAACAAATCCTCTTTGCTGTCAAAGTGGTAGTATATACTCCCTTTACTGACGCCGCTGTACTGCACCAGATCTTCCATAGAGGTCCCCGCATAACCTTTTTGGATAAAGAGCTCTTTCGCTTTTTCCAAAATAAAGTCGCGCTTTTTTTGTCCTTTCGATGTCGCCATAACGCCACCTTCTAAACCGACCGTTTGGTTTGATTGTAGCCCATAGAATAGTACGACGCAACCTTTTTGTTCATGACTTTTTTGAAAAAATAGCGGTTGATGACGCACCCAACTCTAGACATGAACAACCGTTGCACCTGAATGACCGACAAAAAGAAAGACTCACCTCGCAAATGTTGACACGCGAAGCGATGACGAAGTAAAATAGCACCGTAGTTCGTACAGTTGAATAACCGCCGGATGAAGGCAGCTGGATCAAAACTGTTGCTGGACGCACCTCTGGAGAGAGCCGCTCGCGGCCACCGAAGGGGCAAACCAATCTGCACGATGCGGATTGCGAAACTCTCAGGTAAAAGGACAGGGGAACGGATAGAAATCTTCTTGGATGTTCATCCGTTGCCGTGTCTTTCCACAAGACGCGGCTTTTTTCATGACTACGAAGACGGAGGAATCTCATGAGACACACTGACACGTTACCGACTGAAGCACCACTGCAAAACAGTACGAAAGACCGGGTGCGCCTCTTAATCTCTTGCCCGGACCGACCGGGGATTGTCGCGAGTGTCTCCCAGTTTCTTTACGAACACGGCGGAAATATCGTCCAGTCGGATCAGCACACGACAGACCCGGAAAACGGCATGTTTTTCATGCGGATTGAAGCAGATTTTCACCGTTCCAATTCCGAAGGTATGGAACAGGCGTTTTCCGACATCGCCGGCAAGTTCGACATGGACTGGCGTGTGGAGCACGCTGGACAAAAAAAGCGCCTCGCCATTTTCGTGTCCAAAGAAGATCACTGTTTGCTGGAGCTCCTTTGGCAATGGAAGTCTGGCAATTTAGACGTGGAGATGGCCTTTGTCGCCAGCAACCACCCGACCTTGCGGGAAACCGTCGAAGAAATGGGCATTCCTTTCTACCATTTCCCCGTGACGGCTGACAACAAACGGAAAGTTGAACGTGCTCAAGAAGATCTGATCCGCAAGTATCGTGTCGACCTCATCGTGTTGGCGAGATACATGCAAATTTTGACACCCCAGTTCACGGCGGCCTTTCCGAACCGGATCATTAACATTCACCACTCTTTTTTGCCGGCTTTTGTCGGTGCCAATCCTTACGCCCGCGCTTACGAAAGAGGGGTCAAACTGATCGGGGCGACGGCCCACTACGTCACCGACGAGTTAGACGAAGGCCCGATTATCGAGCAAGACGTACAGCGCGTCAACCATCGGGACCAGGTGGAAGACTTGAAGCAAATCGGAAAGTACATCGAACGCATCGTCCTGGCTCGGGCCGTCAGATGGCACATTGAAGACCGCATTCTGACGTATGAAAACAAAACCATTGTCTTTTCTTAATGGACGTGCCGAATCCTTCCCAACTTCTCCATTGATGATATAATCCTATTAAATGTCACTGTTCAAAAGGGGATTGTCATGATTCGGCGCTTTTTCTCCTACTATCAACCGCATCGAAGGCTATTTATGATCGACTTTATGAGTGCCGTCATAGTCGCCGTTCTCGAGCTCGCCTTTCCAGTTGCAGTGCAGTGGTTTATTGACCGCTTGCTTCCAGGCGGGAACTGGCCGATGATCGTCACGGTCAGCGTTTTATTGCTCTTCGTCTATGCGCTGAGTACCTTCTTGCAGTACGTCGTCGTCTTTCTCGGACACAAATTGGGCATCAACATTGAAACGGACATGCGCCAGGAGCTTTTTTATCATGTGCAAAAACAATCCTTTCGATTTTTTGACAACACGAAAACTGGCAACATTATGAGCAGGATCAGCAACGACTTGTTTGATATCGGGGAACTCGCCCACCACGGACCCGAAGATTTTTTCATTGCGGTCATGACCTTTGTCGGTACGTTCTGCATCATGTTCACGATCAACGTAAAGCTAGCCCTCGTCACCTTTTTAGTCGTACCGTTTCTCATCTGGGTCATCACCTACTGCAATGTCCGCATGCATCGAGCGTGGCGGTTAATGTATTCGAAAATTGCAGACATTAACTCCCGTGTCGAAGACAGTGTGTCCGGCATTCGGGTCGTCCAATCGTTCACAAATGAAGAGTATGAAAAGAAACGGTTCGACGCTGACAACAAGAAATTCCGCGAGGCGAAATTAAAAGGGTACCGAGTGATGGCCTTCACGACTTCCAGCGTCTACATGATGACGCGGTTTGTGACGCTCATCGTACTCGTTGTCGGCGCCTGGCTGTCGTTTCGCCACGAATTGTCGTACGGTGAACTAGTCAGTTTCGTCCTGTACGTCAATGTGTTAATGAAACCGGTTGACAAAATCAGTGCATTGATGGAACTGTACCCGCGAGGCATGGCCGGATTCAAGCGGTTTCTCGAACTGCTCGCCCAAGAACCCGATGTGCAAGACCGTGACCACGCGATAGACGCTCCGGCTCTTAAAGGGAATATTCGATTTGAACACGTTTATTTCCAATACGATCCAGATCATCCCGTCTTAGAGGACATTCATTTTTCAATAAAAGCCGGAGAAACGGTCGCTTTCGTCGGCCCGTCAGGTGCCGGCAAGACGACCATTTGCTCCCTCATTCCCCGCTTTTACGATGTAGACCGGGGAAGGATTACGATTGACAACATGGACGTACGCGATCTCACCAAACGCTCCCTCCGGTCGCAAATTGGTATCGTACAACAAGACGTTTTTCTGTTTACCGGAACGATTCGCGAAAACATCGCTTACGGAAAGTTGGACGCCACCGAGGAAGAAATACGTGAAGCCGCAAGACGGGCCCATCTGGAGTCGTTTATTGACACGTTGCCGGATGGGTATGACACCCAGGTAGGCGAAAGAGGGCTGAAACTGTCCGGCGGCCAGAAACAGCGGATTGCCATTGCCCGCACCTTTCTGAAAAACCCGCCGATTTTGATTCTGGACGAAGCGACGTCCGCTTTAGATACCGAATCGGAAAAGTTGATTCAAGCTGCCCTGCACGAACTGTCCGAAGAGCGCACCACCTTGGTGATTGCCCATCGCTTGGCGACGATTCGCAACGCTGACAGAATTATCGTCGTGACAAAAGACGGCATCGCCGAACAAGGGAGTTACGATGAGTTGTTGGAGCGAGGCGGCGTTTTTGCCAGACTCCACCGCATTCAATACGAACGTCTTTCAGAAACAAACGCAAGGTGACTGCCATGATGAACCGGTCCGGGAACCGATTCGGCAGTCAGTTTACGTAGCGGACGTCTCGCTCTCCTTCAGCCGGCTACATCTTTTTCTGTTAGAGGTTTGTCGGCAATGGCTTACAATGATTGACGGCAATGTTATTTCGGCCAACGGTAAGGTTCCACATACTGACGCATTGTATGAAAAACGAATTCCCACTGTCGTTCACTGAGAGAATAGATCGGTGCGTATCGGTCTATCTTCAGCTGTTTAACCAACCGCTTTATTTGCCGTGGCGTAAACACGCCCTTTAACGCCTCGTCCATCGGCCGTTCTGGATCTTTGAGGCAATACGCTGCCAAAGCTGCAAAACGGGCGCGGTGGCGAAGGGAAACCCCAGGTTCATGCCTTCTTCGCACGGTTAAAACAGATGACTCCACGTCTGGCGGAGGTGAAAAGTGTTGGGGGGGTATCGTTCGCCCCCTCTCGATGTGGAACCACATTCTCCATGTCATGATGCGGGGGTCTGTCACCGGAACCGCAGTAAATCGCTTTGCCGCTCCTTTTTCAACGACGAGTACCGCCCATTGAAACGCTGGGCCCGGTTGATCCAGGAGCTTCCGTAGTATAGGAGTCGTGATCGAGTACGGTATACTGGACACGACACAAAACGGCCTCCGGGGCAAACGCATGTCTAAAATACTTTGTTGAATCACGGTGACGTTATGTTTTTCTGCCACCTTTCTCTGAAGCTTCTCTGCCAAAACCGGGTCATTTTCGATCGCCAGTACTTTCCCCGCCTTATCTGCCAAGGGAAGCGTCAATGCCCCGGTTCCGGCACCGATGTCGAGGACGAGATCCTCCGGTTTTATCTTCGCCATCTCCACCAACCTTTTGGCTAATCCCCGATGCATAAAGTGCTGTCCTGGAAAATTCGTCCCGTCCTTAAATTTGCGAATCCGCCGATGGCGTTTATTCTGTTTGTTCATGCTCTCATCCTCCGTTTCGTTTTATTAAAAAACACAGGCCCTGCCTGTGTTTGAGTAAACGGAGATGAGGCTATCCTCTCTTGGCTGAACGGGTTGACGTGTCGTGCAATTTCCGCCATACAGCTTTTTGAAGATCAAAAAAGGAGGGCAAGATCGCCCTCCTTCGTCCACTTTGTATAGGACCACATACGGTTTTTCCAAAAATGGGCAGACCTATCCCGCTTACTCTGCACACAGACAGAGCACTGAACACTATGCAATTCGCGAGGTATAGTGTTCAGTTTTGAGTCGGATAGACGCAATACCCATTATGAGGAACCAACCCTCCCTGTGACGATTACTCTAAACTTAACCCATTTCTACTACTTATGTCAACGGATGTCCCCATGAACGCTTGAACACCCTATCCGGTTAAACGGTTTTGGGATGTCCTTGGGAACTTTCGCCCCCCTGTTTCTCGCCTTCGTCCGGAGGCGCCGCCACCCGCTTTACAAACAAAGCCAGAATGAAGGCAATGACGGCCAGGATCAGACCGAACGTAAACGCCTGTTTCACACCTGCTGCAAGGGCGGCCACTTCGTCAGCTGCACTCGGACGATCGACTCGGGCCAAGTAACGTTGCTGGCCGATCGTCATGATGGTCACAAACAACGCTGTTCCGACGGCGCCGGACACCTGCATGAGCGTGTTCGCAATGGCCGCGCCGTGCGGATACAGGTAAGGCGGCAATTGATTCAAGCCGTTTGTCTGAGCCGGCATCATTACCATCGCCACTGACACCATTAACAGTGTGTGCAGGATGACGATCGCAACCGGAGTGGCTCCCTGATCCAACGAACGGAACAGGAAGACCGTGAGAGTCATCATCACGATCCCCGGAATGAGCAGCCAGCGGGGTCCGAATTTATCGAACAAGTACCCCATTACCGGCGAGATGGCTCCGTTAATGATTCCCCCGGCAACATGACCAAGCCGACGGTCACGGCGCTAAAGGCGAGAACGTTCAACATGTACATAGGCATGACGATCATCGTCGCAAACATCGTCATCATTACAATCATCATCACGATGAGCGCCAGGCTGAACATCGGATAAGCAAGGGCCCGCATGTCGAGCATCGGCGTCTCCAGTTTCACTTGTCGAATGACGAACAGAAAGAGGGAAACGAACCCTCCCGCTAACGCGACGAGCACACTTGGTTCAGTCCAGCTTCCCGCCCCTTCACCGGCAGAACTGAACCCGAACACAACGCCTCCAAAGCCAATCGTTGACAACACGATTGAAAACACGTCAATTTTCGGATACGTGAGCTCTGTGACGTTTTTTAACGAGACGACTCCGTACAAAATGGAAACGATCGCGACGGGAATGACCAAATAAAACAGCCATCGCCACGACAAATAGTCCACGATCAGTCCGGAGACGGTCGGGCCGATGGCCGGAGCGAACATCATGACCAAACCAAGTATCCCCATCACCCGTCCCCTTCTCTCGGGAGGGATTAGGGCCAAAATGACGTTCGTCAGCAACGGGATCAAAATGCCGGTACCAGATGCCTGGACGACTCGCCCCAGTAACAACAGAGAAAAGACAGGGGCCGTTCCGGCAATGACAGTCCCGATGCCGAATAAGGCCATCGAGGTGAGATACAGTTGCCTCGTCGTGAACCGTTGAATGAGAAAGGCACTCACCGGTACTAAAACCGCCACGACGAGTAAATAACTCGTCGTGATCCACTGGGCAGTACTCGCCGCCACCCCGAAGGATTCCATAATCGGCGCTATGGCGACGTTGAGCAGCGTTTCATTCAATATGGCGACAAATGCGCCGGACATTAAAACGGCGATGAGCGGTACGACTCGAATATGGCGTGACTCGCCTTCGGTCTCCGTGTGAACATGTGCTTGGTGCACGGTTTCTCTCCTCTCCGATCATGGTCAAGAACTACGTTAAGAGGCCTATTTTTCACATAAAAAACCTCCCATTCCCAACAGGACAGGAGTAACGCTTGTGCCTCGACATATCAGCATGCCAAACATTGTTACAACATAACGTCACACTAATCCTGTCCCGAAAAATCCGTTCATTTTTCGAAAAACAGGATTAGAAAATCATCGTTGTTCTGACACCCTTTCACTGTCGATGGTTACTAACATAGCAGAGCGGAACGGCTGTGTCAACCAAAATGTAACAGCCCTGTTGTTCGTCAGTGATATTGTCATATTGTAACGCGTCAGTGAAAATGTCACATATGGGAGAGAACATATTCATGAGCAGACAAGAGCTGAAGCGTTACACCGTCATTGATCGCTGGATTCAAGGTTTGATCACAGGAGGTGAAGCCGCTGAACTCCTTGGGTTAAGTTACCGCCAGGTTTGTCGTCTCAAAAAACGGGTGCTTGAGGAGGGGGAAACGGGGATTATCCACAAAAACAAAGGACGCAAACCGGCACACGCACTGTCTGACAATACACGTCAAAGAATTCTGGAGCTCCACCAAAGCGATGCGTATCAAGGGTGTAATGATGTGCATTTTGCCGAATTGTTGGCCAAGTACGAAGGAATTCACGTCAGTCCGTCAACCGTGCGTCGCATTCGCTCTGAGGCCGGCATCAAACCGAAACGCAAACGGCGTCCGGCTAACGTGCACCGGCCACGTGAGCGAAAGCCACAAGCCGGCATGTTAGTCCAAATGGACGGGAGCCCTCACCCTTGGTTGGAAGATCGAGCGGAACCGATGTCCCTTCTTGCCGCCATTGATGATGCCACTGGAAAAGTCGTGGCTGCTCTTTTCCGGCCACAGGAGGACACCGAGGGCTATTTTAGGCTGACACGACAGATGATTGAGCAAACTGGCATTCCGATGAGTGTGTATTCGGATCGCCATATGATTTTCCGTTCCCCTAACGAGAAGCAAACGATCGAGCAGGAATTGGCGGGAGAACCCGTTCCTTTGTCGCAATTCGGACAAGCCCTTGAAGAGTTAGGTGTGACTCATATCAAAGCCTTAACACCACAAGCCAAGGGACGGATTGAACGGCTGTTCCAAACGCTACAAGACCGTTGGATTGTCGAGTTGCGCCTCCGGGGCATCGACACCATTGAGGAGGCCAACACGGTGCTGCCGGAGTTGATCAAAGCGCATAACGAACAGTTTGCGGTTGAACCGCGTGACCCAGAAAGTGCGTTTGTCCCTTTGGAACAAGGACAAGCGTTGGATCTAATTCTTTGCTACCGTGAAAAGCGTACTCTGGGAACCGGAGAAACAATTGCTTACAAAGGAAAAACCTACACAATAGATCGCTCGGATCACCAACAAACCATCCCGCGCAAAACCCGTGTCGAAGTGCGAGAAACATTAGACGGAAGACTATTTGTCCGGCACAAAGGGGTGGATTACCCCCTAAAGGAAACAGTAAAACCAAAACGCCAGTCGCTGCAAAAACAAAAGGCGAGCTCGGAGAAACAACCTCACAAGCCCGCACTCAATCATCCTTGGCGCCAATATGGGCGCACCCAATCTAAATCTAGGATACGACAACGGGCTTAAAAAATCTAGACTGTGCCGTTAGAATACGGACAATGATCCCTTCATCCCTTTTAGCCAGGGAGCTTGTAGTGGGCATTTTATCAAGGGCGAGTGAAACTCGGGCATACGCCTTTACCCTTGATAAAATGCCCACTACAAGCTACGCTCCTGAACGGGATGGGGGAATAACTAAAATAGGACAGAATCACTGACGAGTTAATAGGACATTTTCACTGACGCTTGACACCAAAATGTAACAGCCCGGTTCCGCTTACCACTTCGACGTCAGATAAAAAAGGACCGCGGTACAAACGGTCCTAACGCACGTTCATTTCATTAGGGTGGGCTCCTCGGCGAGCACCGCGGTCGAGGGAATCGATGATTCGCATTTCTTCTTCACTGAGTTCAAAGTCAAATACGTTGAAGTTCTCTTCTATACGCGACGGCGTGACCGACTTGGGAATCGTAATCGTGTTGTTTTGCAAGTGCCAGCGCAAGATGACTTGTGCATTCGTTTTGCCGTGGGCGTCAGCTATTTGCCTAATCTTTTCGTCTTGAAGCACCTCTCCTCCATTATCCAGCGGACTCCACGCTTCGACAAAAATGTCGTGCTTAGCACAGAAGTCTTTGATCTCGTCCTGTGCGAAGTACGGATGACATTCCACCTGGTTGAGGACAGGTGTGACTTCACATTCGTCCAAAAGGCGCTGTAAGTGCTCGATCTCAAAGTTGCACACACCGATTGCCCTTACCCGTCCGTCCTTATAAAGCTTTTCCATCGCCTTGTATGTATCGACGTACTCGTCATATTCCGGCGTCGGCCAGTGAATTAAGTAAAGGTCGACGTAATCTAGTCCTAGTCGCTTTAAACTTTCGTCGTACGCCTTCAACGTCTTGTCATATCCTTGGTCGCTGTTCCAAACCTTTGTCGTGATGAAGAGGTCTTCCCGTGGAATACCCGATTCCTTGATAGCCTTTCCAACCCCTTCCTCATTGCGGTAAATCATGGCCGTATCAATGGACCGGTAGCCCACTTCAAGCGCTTTTGCCACCGCAGATGTGACGACTTCATTGTCGACTTTCCATACGCCAAACCCGAGTTGAGGCATTTTGATCCCGTTGTTCAACGTGACGAAATTCAACTACCAACACTCCTTTTTTTAATATTATAGTGTGCTGGATTCAGCGGTTTACACTGTGATCCATGTTGTTTAACTTGCCCCTCAAGGACCGCTTTGCTTGAAAGCCTCGGCACCACTTATCTGCGTTTGTTTACCCACAGACTTGGGGCCATCACGGCTTTTCCCTTTTCATATGTTACCATACAGACAGAGTACCTGACACCCCCAAAAAGAACTACGGCATCAGTCCGTCATTCGAACCATCACCACACAATAAATGTATTCGTAAAGTTCCCCCGTTTACGGTAGTATTGAGGGGTAAATGAGCTGAGGAAATTAACGGTCGAACACAAAAACAATAGGGATAGTCTGAATTTGACACCGTTGCAGACGGCACCGTGTCCCCGCTCTACTTGCGCATGAGGTTGTTTCTGACGAGAAACCGGCCACCGAATCGTATCGGAACACCTTCCCCGTCCTTCTCCGCATGAATGTGCAGGTGCGGTTCGGAAGTATTGCCAGAATTGCCCACAGTCCCGAGCAATTGGCCTTCCCGGACAACGTCCCCTTCCGCTACCGCGACGCTTCCCTGCTGCATGTGGCAAATATAGATGACAGCCTCCTCATCGTCACATGTGAGAGCTACATAATTGCCTTCGGGTTGATCAGGATCGGTATCAGGTGGCGTCAAATCCGGCAGGTCTCCTCTCGTTTCCAACACTTCGCCGTCACACGGACTGAACAGTCGGTCGCCGTAGATCTCGTACTGATGAAGGTCTTTCGGGTACAGGCCGTGGGCTCGTAGGCCTAACGTGTTTATCTTCACGATGTCCAACGCGTACTCCTGCGGTGAATAGGCCTGGTGATAATTCATCTGCACGTGGTTCCCGCCCTGACCGACGTAGTATGTGCCGCTCTTCAGCGGGAAGGACAAGGCGATGGCGTCATCTTGAGTGGTCAAACTGCTGATAACAAACACATTGTACAGGCCAAACACGAGCAAAACGACGACGCACACGCCCATCGACCACTTTTGCTTGTGGTCGAAGGCAATCCGAAAGGGCCGAGAACGGGTTTTCCTCCATGACAAGTAAATGGCAGCAGCCAGAAACACCAACCAGGCATAACGCATGTAATACCCGGTCCAATCCCATCGTCCGGCCAGAAATACCCACACAGTTAACAGGGTCGTTGCGAGTAGTTGTATTAGCCATTCGAGCTTGCTCTCAAATGACCCCCTCCACAAGGAGTAAATAAATACGGCGGGCAGAATCAAGTTGATGACGAGTACTTGGAGAATGACAAACGTCACGTTTAATTATCCTCTCGCGTTACAAGTTTTTCTCAACCAAAAAGTCAAAGCGCGGCTCATTTGAGGCACCTGTATGGCAATGTCCCCACCGATGCTTTTGTTTCCTTCGAGCTCCAACGTCTGCACATAGTCACGGTTTATCTAGGACCGGACCCTACTAAAAGTTTTGAAGCCTTTCCTCCCTCTCGAAATCATTTCCCGCGTCGCTTCTAGTAGGTGTGAATGTCCGCGCTTATGTGTTCTGAAGCTTTTCCCCCATCGACATCACTGCCCCCCAGTTCGGAACGGATTGAAAGGCTCCAAATCCACCTCTGGCTCTTCGCCTAGCGCGAGGCCCGCCGCCAGTTTCCCCGCGTAAGGCCCGATCGTCAATCCAGTCGGTCCCATGCCAGTCGCCACGACCAACCCAGGAATGTGTGGATGCGCACCGATCAACGGGAGACGCCTCAAACTCATCGGCCGAAACCCCACTCTAATGTCGTGTACCGTACCGTCAGCCAGTCCGGGCGCAACGGATAAAGCCTCGCGGAACACTTCCTCTAGCCCTCCCGCCGTCACCCGGTAGTCGAAGCCGGAACCGTCTTCCCGGGTAGCTCCGACTACAATGCGGGAATCATCAAACGCAAGCAAGTAATGGCTGCTCTCAGGAAGCACAACCGGCCAACGCGACGTGTCTGTCCCTGGCAGCCGGAGGTGCACAATCTGACCCCGTTGCGGCTCCACAGGCAGTTTCAGCTGGAACGGGTGCAACAATTCTGCTGACCAGGCTCCGGCTGCCACGACGACGGCGTCCGCTCTAATTTTCTCACCGTTTACCCGAACACCAGTGACGCCAACGCCACTCACTTCTAACTGAGCCTCTCCTGTACACTCTTTTACCCCGCGTTTTCGCGCGGATCGCTTTAAGGCTTGAGAGAGCAAACGGCCGTCAACCCTGGCCGCCCCGGTAATGTGTACGGCTGAAAGCTCCTCGTGCAAAGGCGGGAAAAGTTTTTGCACCTCTTGAGCGTCTAACCGTGAAATCTCTCCCATTTCAGGAGCGTCTTTTCGCTTCTGTCGGGCCCGCTCTTCAATCGCATCCAGCTCATCTGAATCTCGACTGACCGCCAATGCTCCGATGCGAGCATAACCGACGGCCGTCTCACCGTCTTCTTCCAACTGGGAGATGAGCGTTGCATAGTAACGTGTCCCGGTCCGGGCCAGGCGGTACCAATTGACACTCCGCCTTTTGGACAGCCACGGACACACGATCCCGGCCCCTGCCGCCGTCGCCTGTCCCTCGTCCTTTCGGTCTACGAGAAAAACGTCTGCTCCTTTACAGGCGAGGTGGTAGGCCGTGCTCGTTCCCACGATGCCCGCTCCGACTACCACAACCTTCATCCAGCCGATCCTCCCTTCTGACAAAAAACATCTAGGCTTACTGCCATATTCCTTACGAACTATTATCTCAAAAAGTCTCAAAAAGAACAGCATGGATTAACCGTCAACATCCCGCCTCCTGTAACCAGTCAATCCCACCGCCACGAGCAGGATAGCGACGGCAACAAGAACAAAACCAATTTTGTAATCCACACCTTCACCGGGAATCTCCGGAATGTGACCGTATGGCGTAAGGGTTTCAACCCAGTCCGGAAACTGGAACAACCCGCCGAGATATACGACAACAAAGGAGAAAAACAGGTAGAGCCAGACCACACTCGTCAGTCTCGGCACTGTGCCGATAAGCGACGCAGCAGCGCCAATCATGACGAGGACAGCCGGATAGTAAGCGATGGCGGCGCCGAAAACAGTGCCGAATGCAAACGGCTCTTCCATGACGGTTGTTCCTGCCGACCACAGTCCTAAAGCCGCCAGGGACAGCATGACGAACCCGTTTACAGCGGCCAGGGTCACATAGCCTGTCATCAGCCGCGTACGTGATACTGCCCCTCCCAGCACGTGTCCCATCCGGCCCTTTTTCTCTTCACTGTACAGCTTGTTCACAGTCATGACAGGGGGGATTGTGCCGAGAATGGCCATCACCGCCATCAACATCGGGATAAACTGTTCTGTCAAGGATACGCCGGGAGCAGGCGAGAGAAACTGCCGCATCATCTCATTGTCGCTAAAAAACAGCTCCAAATCGCCTAACACCGATCCGTAGGACAGTCCGATGAGCAGCATGCCGACAGCCCATGCGATCATACCCGTTCGCTGCAGCCGCAAAGCGAGCCCCGTCGGACGTCGCAACAGAGAAGACGCGTGTTTCCGGCCCGGCCGCGGCGGGAGAAATCCGGCTCCGAAATCACGCAACGCCTGCAAGTAATAGGCAGCAGCAAGCAGAAGCGCTGACGCTCCAAGGGTTAACCAAACCGCCCCCCAACGGTTGTTCGTGTACACTTCGGCCTTCGTCACCCAGCCCAGAGGCGAAAGCCACGAGATGGCGTCATTCACCACGTCACCGATGGCCCGGACGAGATAGGACAAGACGAGTAAGGTGACAGCATACCCTATCGTTGCCCGGGAACTTGCCGAAAACTGAGCAAACAAGACCGTCACTGCGGCGAAGAAGAGACCGATCGCACCGATAACCGCACCGTAAAGCAGCGACCCTTCCAGATCCATGCTGTCGAGGCGCAAGGCGTATAAGCCAAAACCGGTCAACAAAGCCAACACCACATTGGTCAAAATCATGACCGACAATGCGGCATGCACATAAGACAGGCGTCCGACCGGCAATGAACGGACCAACTCGGCTGATCCGTCTTCCTCTTCTCCCCGGGTGTGGCGAGTCACGAGCAAGATGTTCATCAATCCGACCACAACGGCGGTGAACAACAGCATTTGATGGGCTGTCATCGCGCCGATCGTATAGTGATCCAAATCCCCGGGGCCGACCATGGCCGTCATCGCTGGATTGCGCATCCCTTCCGCCATCGCATCCCGCTCTTCTTGGGTAGGATATAAATCTTTGAACGCAATAGGCACGATGAGCGTAAAAAACGTGAGGCCTGCGAGCCACAACGGAATGCGCACACGCTCTTTCCTCAAAATGAAACGGGAGAGCCTGCTACTTTTGGCAAATACCGCGTCAGCCATCCCGCCTCACCCCACTTGCTCCTTCATAGTGGCGCATAAATAAATCTTCCAACGTCGGCGGCGCACTCTCCAACTTTACAATTCCGTATTGGCTGACATATTTCATCACACGATCCAGTTCTTCCGTATCCACCTGAAAACGCATGACGCGATCCTTCCGTTCAACGTGATGCACGCCGCTTAACGCGTTTAACTCCGGAACCGGCTGCTTCGTCTCGACGAGCACGTAGGTCCGCGTTAAATGGCGCAACTCACTTAACGTTCCCGATTCAATGATTCGGCCCTGGCGAATAATGCCGACACGGTCACACACTTTCTCCACTTCCGACAAAATGTGGCTGGAAAGAAGGACGCTTTTCCCTTCTGCTTTCGCTTCCATGACGCATTCCTGGAAAACCCGTTCCATCAAAGGATCGAGGCCAGAAGTCGGTTCATCCAAAATGTACAGATCGGCATTAGAGGAGAACGCCGCCACTAATGCCACCTTTTGCCGGTTTCCTTTGGAATACGTGCCGCATTTTTTTGACGGGTCCAGCTGGAAACGCTCGATCAATTCCTCTCGTCGGTTCCTGTGCTTTTCCCCCCGCAAGGAGAGAAACAGGTCGATCACTTCTCCGCCCGTCAAGTTCGGCCACAAATTCACGTCTCCCGGCACGTAGGCGATGCGCTTGTGAATCTCTACCGCGTCTTTCCACGCGTCTTTGCCGAAAATGTTCGCCTCCCCTGCCGTCGGCTTTAACAAGCCGAGCAAGATGCGGATCGTCGTCGACTTCCCCGCTCCGTTCGGGCCGATAAAACCGAAAATTTCTCCTTCGTCCACGTCCATGTCGACACCGTCCAACGCCGTCAACTTCCCGAACTTTTTAGTCAAGTTCGTCGTCTTTAGCACCGTCACGCCTCATCCACCCCTTGTTTGTAAAAAATAGTTTTCATCACATCCATGTAGCCGTAAAACTCCTTCCAAAGGGGCTCCAGGTCGATGGACGTCATCTTCTGCCCTTTGAGCCGTGCCTTGACCTCGTTCTGATAACCGTCGATGGCCCACTGAATCAACTTGTACGCCTTTTCCACACCGACATCATCGCGGAATAACCCCGTGTCGACGTTGGCGTACATTTTCTCGTACCCCAGTTTTTCCAACGCTTCAATCCGCGTTTTTATATCGTCGGGGAGTTCCGATTCCCGCGTCAGCATGACAGTCCCCATAAAATTGAACACGCCGGGTTTGTCCTTCATCACCTGCAACTTTAATCGGGCCATCTGCCTCATGCGTTCAATAAAATCGGTTTCATGCATGTCAATGCGCGCTAGAAAATCATTCTGTATCACCTTCACACTGTAGTCGAACAAATATTGGTACAGTCCTTTTTTGTTGTTGAAGTAGTAAAAGAGCATTCCCTTCCCGATCCCGGCCTCTTTGACAATCCGGTTGGTGGAAGCTTGAGCGAATCCGTTCTCGGCAAATTCTTGCAGCGCCGCATTTAAAATCCTTTTTTTCTTCCCTTCGTCCAGACTCTCAAATTTTTCCGTCGCCATTTCCGCTACTTCCTCCATTAGGTGAATATCCTCCACTGTCCACCGATTAGACCAGTATGGTCGATTCCAGTGTAACACGGCCGACCATACTGGTCAATAATTTGTTCCTCTACTGAACGAATAACTACACACAACGTCCCGCACATGAGGAACACAACGAAAAAATGAACCCGTGTTGTGAAATCATTAAAAATGTCCTTGACAAAGCAGCCCCTTTCCTGTACGGTTATATACATGAGTATATAACCAGTTAAGTGTGGAACTGACCAAAGGGGGATCCCCCGTTGAACCACCATTTTGACAAGCATAAACCGATTTACTTGCAAATACGGGAAAAAATTGAAGATCAAATTTTGAACGACCAGCTGCAGGAAGGCGATCAGGCTCCTTCGACCAATCAACTCGTCCATTTTTACAAAGTCAACCACGCCACAGTGTCGAAAGGGGTCCACCAACTGGTCGAGGAAGGCATTTTGTTCAAAAAGCGGGGAATCGGCATGTTTGTAGCAGAAGGGGCAAAAGAAAGAGTGATCCAAAAAAGAAAAAAGACGTTCGTGGAAGACTACGTCGTCGGTTTCGTAAGGGAAGCCAACAAATTAGGGTTATCGGACAACGAAATCATCGAGCTGATTAAACAGGTGAAAGGGCGTGATGCCAAATGACGCTTGAGGTCGAAGTGAACGACGTTTCTCTAAAATACAGACGTGTCGAAGCACTCAAACATGTATCATTTCAACTGGAAGGCGGGAAAATATACGGCCTCCTCGGAAGAAACGGGGCCGGAAAAACGTCCCTGCTGTCGCTGTTAGCCTCCTTTCGGGAACCGACGGAAGGGTCGATCCGCATCGATGGGGAAAATCCTTTTGAAAACACGCGTGTGATGCAAAATGTGTCCTTCATTTACCAGATGGACTACAGCGACGAAACAGAAAAAGTCAATTCGATGCTGAAATTCGTCGAAAGATACCGCCCACACTTTGACAGGGACTACGCCCTCCATCTCGCAAAGCGTTTCAATCTCCCTTTAGACAAAGCTGTTAACAAGCTTTCCAAAGGGATGCAGTCGGCATTTAATGCCACAATTGGATTGGCCAGCCGGTCTCCTTTAACGATTTTTGATGAAGCGTATCTCGGTATGGATGCACCGACAAGGGACATTTTATATCAAGAATTGCTTGAAGATCAAGGACGTTACCCTAGGACCGTGATTGTATCCACCCATCTCGTATCGGAAATGGATTATTTATTTGATGAAATCTTGATCATTCACCGGGGGTCTCTTATTCTGCATGAAGCGTATGAAACGTTAGTTTCCAGGGGAGCCTCCATTACGGGACCCGCTGACGAAGTCGACCATTTTGTCGGGGGTTTAAAGAAGCTGAACGAACAACGTTTAGGGAACACGAAAAGCGTAACCGTGTACGGAGAGTTAAGCGAGGAACAGAAAAAAGATGCACAGCAAAAAGGATTAGAAGTCGGTCCCGTGTCTCTTCAAGATTTGTTTATCTATTTGACAGGGGAGGAAAATTAAGTTGAAGTCGAAATCAAACGCCTTGAAAGTAGCAATAGATCTGTTTTTAGAACAAATGGGATGGACGTTATGGTTTCTCGGGATTTTACTCATCATTCATGTCGTGAGAATCTTTAATTCCATCTATGCCGGAAAAGACCTTGAACATTTCTTTCTTTCGTCCTATTATGCCGCCGACATTTACATGCTGGTGATCGGGATTATTATAGGTTACGGATTTTATCCGTTTTTTGTCAAACACGGCGTTACGCGAAAAGATGTCTTTAGAGGCGGGGTGTTGGCTGCAGGTTTACTTTCAGCCGCAATCGTTCTGACAGCGGCGGTGATAACGGCGGCAGAGTACTCTGTCGTGAACATCGCGAACCTCCCCCTTCATTTAAACAGTACGCTCGAATTTACAGAAGGCGTGGACGACGACGTCATAGGAAATCTTGTACTGCTAATTGTTCTGGGCCCTCTTGTCGACTTCAGCAGTCACGGGCTCCTGTCACTGTTCGTTTACATGACGAACATCTTCACTTCTTACGTCATCGGGTGGTTCATCAGTGCTGTGTTCTACCGGTACGGTTGGACGATGGGGCTCGGGTCTATCGTGCTTGCGACGCTCTTTTTCCTTATTCGCGGTCTCGTGTGGGGAGGAGATGTGGCGAGGGAGTTGGCCGCCGACTGGGTGCCGCCTGCCATTTTGGAACTGCCCCTTTACGGATCTGTCGCTGGAACGATTGTGTTGATCGGAGGCATTTTATGGCTGATCCGGTTACTGACACAGAGGGTCACGATTAAACTGTAACGAAACCAAACGAATGCGTGGCATCTGCCGACTGGCAATGCCGCTGTTTGCTAACACGCTGTCATCCGGTAGTGTACCTTGACTTTCATACAGTATCCCTCGATAATAATGGCGTATGATGTCAAAGGAGAGGAACCGTGTCGAACGTCGAATTGAAACAGCAGTTGGATGAAAAGCAGTTAGCGATCGTACAGAGCGAAATGGAACACAGAAAAAAGTCGACGGTGATCGCCTATTTGTTGTGGTTCTTCCTTGGGTCACTAGGCGCACACCGCTTCTACGTCCGCAAATTTGGAACGGCCGTGACAATCCTCATCCTCGACCTTTTGGGATGGGCCACCGTTTGGATTTTCGGACTCGGTCTTATTTTCCTCATTCCGGTAGGCATCTGGCTGATCATCGATGCTTTCTTGCTCCACGGGATTGTCAGCCGGCTGAACCAGCAGATTGAAAGGGACATTTTGCAACAAGTGTTGCATCAGACATAACACCTTTAAGGGCAACTTCCCCGGTGTCATGACGGGGTTATTTGAGGTATCGAGACCGATCAGCATCGGCAACACATCGCCGCACCGTTCATAAAATTTAAGGTGATTCGATTGTACACATCCGAAATCAGGTTGTCACGAGATCATGATCTCAGAAAAGCGCGTTTCATCGAACGGCCAAACCGCTTTCTCATCCTCTGTCAATTGGAAGGAGAGAGCGCCAATGACGGGTACGCAAACGGTCCAGTAGTGGAGGCCCACCTCCCGGACCCAGGGCGGATGAACGAACTGCTGGTACCCGGGAGGCACATCTGGCTCAAGCCTTCCAAAAACCCCGCCCGAAAAACGAAGTGGACCGCCGTGTTGACGGAAGTACCTGAATCCAGGACGCTCGTTTCCATTGACGCCACTCTGCCCAATCGCCTCATCGCCGATGCGCTGGCCAAGGAGAGTCTGTCCGAGTTAACCGGATGGAAACTGGATCGCCAGGAAGCCAAAATAGGAGATTCCCGCTTTGATTTTCTGCTGGAAGATGCCGATGGACGAAAAATGGCGCTGGAAGTAAAAAGTGTCACCTTGGTGCAAGGCGGAATCGGACTGTTCCCCGACGCGGTAACAGCGCGAGGCGCCCGGCACGTCCGGGAGTTGGCGGACCTGTGCCGAAAGACGAGCTGGGAAGCGGCGGTTCTCTTTGTCGGTCAGCGGAAGGATATTGAGCGCATCCGTCCGGCAGCCGACATCGACCCGGTGTTTGCAGACACACTGGCAGAAGCCTACCAGGCCGGCGTGCGCTTGATCGCTCGCCGCTGCCAAGTCACACGCCATTCGGTTATACTGGATCAAGCCGTTCCCGTTGAGATTGAAGGAAGACAGACGTAAGGTTGTGGATACCGTCATGAATGCGACCTTTTGGCTTCGATTTAAAGCTTTCGTCATCGATTATGTGCTCATTCTCGCCTATTTAGCCCTGCTTTTAGTGCTGAGTCTGTTTCTCTTGCCTTCCGTGCAGGAATGGTTCAAACAGTCACTCATCGTCGCTCAGTTTGCTGGGTTTATCGTCGTCACATTGCCCGTATCGCTCTATTTCATGATCAGCGACTCGGCTATAGGCCGGCAGTCCTTCGGGAAAAAGAGGGTGGGTATTCAAGTTGTGGACAAAAACGGGGCTGCCCTTTCGCTGGGACACAGTACCCTTCGGACAATCTTAAAGTTTTTGCCGTGGGAGCTGTCGCATTACTTCGTTTACCGAATCACACATGTTGAGGATGGCGAAATGCCACTGCACCACGTCTTAACTGGCGGACTCATCTACATCCTCATCCTTGTTTATATACTGTCAGCCATTTTCACGAAAAGGAAGCAATCTCTGTACGACCTGATAGCCAAAACACAGGTGGTCAAAATCTCCCCCAAATGAAGCAGCAACCTTCAGTATTTGTTCACACGTTGTCAATGGCCACCGTCAAAGGGACCACTTACACTGTTTTTGTGAATGCATAAGGCAACGCGAGGAGGAACTCTATTGAGCGTCTATGTGGCCCATCTCATCATTTTTCTAGTTGCCGCGATTCCGTTTTTTGAAGTATTAGCCGTGATTCCATTGGGAATTGCCGCCGGTTTAAACCCTTTAACCGTAACCCTTGTGGCATTTTGGGGGAACATGGTCACGATTTACCTCTTAATTCTTTTCATCGACCACATCCAAACATGGCGGAAACAACGCAAGGAAAGGCAAGGCAAAACGTCTCCACAGAAGCGACAAGCACGTGCAGAGAAAATATGGAAAAAATACGGTCTGCCCGGGTTAGCGCTCCTTTCCCCGATCTTGATAGGCAGTCACCTCGGTGCCGTATTAGCCATGGGATTTGGGGGAACGAAACAACAGATAACGTTTTGGATGACGGTCAGCATTCTAGCATGGTCCGCTATCATCGGGGTTGCCTCTTATTACGGGATCGACTTCTTTTATGACAGAATGGGGAGAGACGGATTTTTGGAACCGCTTCTCGAGACAGAGTGAATGCAGCTCAAGCTTGACGGAGAACAAGACGGAAGACTCGTGACATCCCCTCAACAGACCGTACCTGTCATTTAACAGCTTCGGATTCGTTCTTCAAATTTCTCCCGATTTTGCCGTCATTGACCGAAAAGTGATATAGAGGAAATGGTGAGTGTTCCGGTATGGGAAAGGATGGAGATGCGGTGTCATTCAAAGCCGACGCGGATGATTCCAAAGAAACGGGCACTTTAGCTGACTGGCTCCAACACGCCACTCATGCGACGATCCTGACAGGAGCGGGAATGTCGACCGAATCTGACATCCCGGACTTCCGGTCCAAAGAGGGATGGTGGAACAGAGTCGACCCGAGGACGGTTGCCACACCCGAAGCTCTGCAAAATCATTACGATTTATTCCACGAATTTTATGCCATGCGCATCAAAAGAATAAAATCCTGTACACCTCACACTGGTTACAACATACTGGCGGATTGGGAGAAAAACGGCCTTATTCAAGCCATTTCAACACAAAATGTCGACGGGTTTCACACCAGAGCCGGTAACGAACACGTTTACGAACTGCACGGCTCCCTCCATCAATTCCGGTGTGCCCACTGCGCCAGACCAAGCAGTGAAAAACAATTTTTAAACAAAGAGAACTGTCAACACTGTGGTGGTCACCTGCGTCCGGGAGTCGTCCTGTTTGGTGAGACGCTCCCCGAAGACAGCTGGAAGGCGTCACTCGCGCACATTCGTCGATCAGATCTCGTCATCGTCATTGGCACCAGTCTCAAAGTCTACCCTGCAAGCGAACTCCCCAATATGACAGAAGGTAAGACTGTCTACATCAATGCTGAAGTAGATCATCCGAACACCCGCTTTGACCTTGTTATTAAAGGGAAAGCTGGAGAAGTGCTGCAACAAGTCAATGCGTTCGTCACCAGCACGTAACTTTTAAAGGCTGAACTTAAGGTTGGAAGACAAAGGTGGGTGAAACGGATCAGATGCTGAACAGGCAGTCATCTGCAGTAAGAATCAATGGTGTCATCAAAAGTAGATCAATATGTTTTCAAACAAAATCCCCTTTGGACCAAACACATCCAAAAGGGAAAAATTCGCAATTTTTAAAACATGTCGGCGCATCGTGAATCCACATGTCGCAGGACAGCGTTTTTCTCCCTTCCTCTTACTCCACTGTCACACTTTTGGCCAGATTTCTCGGCTTATCTACGTCGTTGCCGCGAAGGACGGCAGTGTAGTACGCGAGGAGTTGCAGGAGAACGACGGACAGCGGCGGGGTCAACAGCGGGTGGACATCCGGAATTTCCAGTAGGTCGTCAACAGACGAATCGAGTTCGCCATTCCCCTCCGTCCGCAGCCCGATGACGTAGGCGCCGCGCGCTTTCACTTCTTTCACGTTACTCAATGTTTTCCCGAACAACGCCCGTTGAGTGGCCAGGGCGATCACCGGGGTACCTTCTTCGATCAGGGCAAGGGTGCCGTGTTTCAGTTCTCCGGCCGCGTAAGCCTCGGAGTGGATATACGAGATTTCCTTCAGTTTCAACGAGCCTTCCAAACTGACGGCGTAGTCGAGACCGCGGCCGATGTAGAACACGTGCGCGTGGCGCGCAATCTTCCGTGCCATCTCCCGAAGTTTTCCCGCTTGTGCGAGGAGTCTCTCGGCCTGTTCCGGCAATTGCCGCAGTTGGACAGCCAGTGCCCTCAGCTGTTCCTGGGGCAGCGCTCCCCTCACCCGGGCAAAGTGAAGGGCTATCAGGTAAAAGGCGATCAGCTGGGACGTGTACGCTTTGGTCGAAGCGACGGCGATCTCCGGTCCGGCCCACGTGTACAGGACGTCGTCGGCTTCCCGGGCGATGGAACTGCCGACGACGTTCGTAATGGCCAAAACGCGAGCACCGTTTCGCTGGGCTTCGCGCAAGGCAGCCAACGTATCGGCGGTTTCCCCGGACTGGCTGACGACGATGACAAGGGTGTTCTCCGTGAAGATGGGGCCTTTGTACCGGTACTCAGACGCGATGTCCCACTCCACAGGTACACGAACAAGCTGTTCCAACAGCCCTTTCCCGACCATCCCCGCATACGATGCCGTCCCGCATGCCACGATGTGAACGCGGTCAATGTCGCATACGTTCCGGTCACTAAACGTCAGCTCGGCCCGGATGTCGACGTTGCCGTTTTCGTCTATGCGACCTCCTAGCGTGTCTCGAATGGCCTGGGGTTGCTCGTAGATTTCTTTTTGCATGAAATGATCGAAGCCGCCCCGTTCCGCTTGGGCGACATCCCACTTAACTCCTTGGACATTTCGCCGAATCGGGGTGCCGTCCGTCGTCAAAAGCTGGACGTTGTCCTTCGTGAGAACGGCCATTTCACCGTCTTCCAGGACGTACACATGACGCGTGTAAGGAAGCAAGGCCGGTATGTCAGAAGCAACATAGTGTTCACCATTTCCCACGCCGACGACAAGGGGACTGGCCTGGCGCACGGCAATCACGCGATCCGGTTCATACTCCGTCACAATCGCCAGCGCGAAAGCCCCTTCCAGTCGTTTGACAGCCTGCTGGACAGCGGTGACCATATCCCCGTCATACAGATCGGCCAGCAAGTGGGCAATGACTTCCGTGTCTGTATCTGAGACGAACGTGTGCCCTTTAGACGTCAACTCCTCTTTTAAGGGCAAGTAGTTTTCGATAATCCCGTTGTGGACGACAGCAATCTTCTCGGTATTGTCCACGTGCGGGTGTGCATTGTGGTCAGACGGCTTGCCGTGGGTCGCCCAGCGCGTGTGGCCGACACCGACCTTTCCGGGCAGGCGCTGCCTTTCCAACATTCCCTCCAGCGCAGCGAGACGCCCTTCTGTCTTCTTCACTTGGATGCGTTCCCCGTTGTAAACGGCCACTCCGGCTGAATCGTAGCCGCGGTACTCCAATTTCTTCAGCCCTGCCGTCAAAATGTCTTGGGCTTCCTTGTTTCCAATATATCCGACTATGCCACACACAAGTTTCATGTCTCCCTTCCGAAAAAGGGCGCAGAAACCCCGTGGCACGGGGCTCCAACGCCCCGTCACTTCCATCGCTGTCTTTTGGTGTTGCCGGATGTTGGCGGTTTTGTTCGGTAAGTCGCCTTACCGGTTTGTCCGCGAACTTCGACTTCCGGTCAAGCCGGGGGGTACCCGCCGAATGACTCGAATGTCCCCCTCCTCGTCAACTGCCACTTTAACGTCCATGGCAGTTCAGGCGCTTCAAAATTTAATACTTGCTACCCTCACTTTCTCTTCTAGAATGAACAATAAAATCTTACTAAAAAGCGTTCCACCTGTAAAGAAGTTCCTCTAAAATTGGCTTATCGTTTAGCCAAAATAGAGGAACATACCACAACATATGCGGAACATTGAAACCCGTGCCTACGTCGCGAGCGGGTGCGTCTCAGCTCAACTCCCTTTGAATGACGTCGGCAATGTACGCAACGTGCGACTTCAGCTCATGTTCGTCGGGTCCTTCCGCCATAACTCGGATGACCGGTTCCGTACCAGAAGGACGTACTAACACCCGCCCGTTACTGCCGAGGGCCTCCTCAACTTTGTCAACGGCAGCGCGAATAGCGCTGTTTCTGTCCCAGCCGTTCTTTTCTTTCACTCGCACGTTAACCATGTGCTGCGGATACTTTTGCATGATACGCGCCAACTCGGACAAGGGCTCTTGTCTTTCCGTCAAGACGTTCACCAGCTGAACGGCAGTCAACATCCCGTCGCCTGTCGTGCCGTGGTCGAGAAAGATGATGTGCCCGGACTGTTCGCCGCCCAAGTTAAATCCGCCTTTGCGCATTTCCTCCATGACATAGCGGTCTCCGACTTTCGTCTGGACGGTTTTGATCTGACGGGCAGCTGCCGCTTTGTGCAGGCCGATGTTACTCATGACTGTGGTGACGAGGGTATCGCGGGCGAGTTTGCCTTGTGCTTGTAAATGTGTGGCGAGAATGCACATGATGCCATCGCCGTCTATGACCTTCCCCTTCTCGTCTACAGCGATGAGGCGGTCGGCATCGCCGTCAAAGGCAAGGCCGAGATCCGCCTTCTCCCGGACAACCGCTTTCTGCAGCCCTTCCGGATGAGTCGATCCGCAATTGACATTAATGTTGATACCGTCGGGATTTCCGCCAATGACGACCACGTCAGCTCCCAACTGGCGAAACAGTTCGGGCGCCAAATGTGAGGCAGCACCGTGTGCACAGTCCAGTACGATCTTCATTCCGTCCAAGCGGTGCTCAATCGTCTGATTCAGATGGGCCAAGTAAGCCTGTTTGAGTTCCGGACGTTCTGCCAGTCTGCCGACGTCCCCCCCTACCGGACGGGGGAGGCGGTCGATTTCCTCGTCCAACAGCTCTTCAATTTCCTGCTCCTTCTCATCCAGCAGCTTAAATCCGTCCCGGCCGAAAAACTTGATGCCGTTATCTTCGACCGGGTTATGGGACGCCGAAATCATCACCCCTGCGTCGGCGCCAACATGCCGCGTCAAAAAAGCGACTCCTGGCGTCGTCACCACGCCGAGCAACATGACGTCGGCTCCGATGGAAAGCATCCCGGAGACGAGTGCCGCTTGCAACATGTGGCCGGAAATGCGGGGGTCTCGGCCGACGACGATTTTCGGCCGCTCTGCATTCTCCGTCAGGATGTAGGCCCCAGCCCTCCCCAGTTGATATGCCAATTCAGGCGTCAGTTCTGCATTGGCAATGCCGCGGACACCGTCTGTCCCAAAGTATTTTCCCACTCGTTTTTCTCCTCTCTATGTATCGTTCTTCAGTTCTATTTGTATGCTCGCGGTTTCCACCGCTTGTATAAAGGGGGGTAAGTCGAATTGGACCTCCACTTCATGAACGCCTGACTTTAAGTCGGAAACGTTGACATACGCCTCGACATCACGTCTGTCTACCTCATTTAAGCGTTCCGGTGAGCCTTCCAGTGTGACGGACACGGTGCCATCTTCGTCTGACACCACATTTGCCTGCTTATCGTCCGGTAAACCGCGCACTTTTACAGGTATGTTCTCAAGCACTTTCCGCTCCGCTCGACGTACGTCAACGTCTATCGTCACCGTCTCCGGTTCTACGCGGTTTACCCCTTCTATTAACGGGATTTTCACCTCAAACGTTCTATCTTTGGACACGCCGGAAAGGTCGAGGGCGGGGCCGGGATACACGTCCAGTTGATCGATGACGTCTTTGTTCCCATAGACGGTAAAGCGATTGTCCTTAACGGCCAAGTTGTGAATACTGTAGCCGTCAGCCGGAAATTCCTTCACTTGAGGACGAAGCGGAACTTCAGTTGACGGACTCACAATCGGCACTTTGACATCGGCCTCCGGTTCCACCACTTCGACGTCTTCCAACACGTCTCCCGCCCCGCTGTAAGCTTTAAGCTCAACAGTCTCGCGTATCGTCTCCGTTTGACCGCTAATGTTGACAACGGCTTTGACAAGTTCAACGTCCTCCAGCCGCGCTTCACTGGCCCGGACGAGCACTCTGTCCGGGGAGACGCGGGGTGTGCCCAATGTGTACCCTTCGGCAGGTTGACCGACTGTTTCGATCTGGACGTCCACTTCTTTCTGTTGTTTCTCTTCGATGACGACTCTGACGCTCGACGGCTCTGTCACGTAATCTATCCCTTCGGGCAACCCTTCCACCTTCACCGGTACATTTCGGTGAACGCCAGTGCCGTATGGGGTCAAATCAACATAAGCGCGGTAATTTCCGACGACAACTCGGTTTAACAAAAATGAACTCCCCCGCAACGTCAAATTCACCGTTTGCGGCATATCCACCACGACATACCGATCCCCGTCTATGTGGGCATCCAGCGCCACATTGCGAATGACCGTCGCCGTCGTTTGATTCGCCGGCTGTCTGCCCAACGGCGTGTCGTTCACGGCGATGTACAACAAAATCGCCAAACCGACCGACATGATTTTGACGAAGGTATTGCTCTTCAGCCACTTATCCACTGTGGCGGTCCCCCCCTTTCCACTGCCAGAACTGACTGTTGCGGGAGGGTTTCAGTTCACTGTACAGCTTGTCGAGCAACGTTTCCTCCGTTAAACCGCGCGTAATTTCTCCGTTGACCGCCACGGAAATTTGCCCCGTTTCCTCCGACACCATCACGGAAATGCAGTCGGAAATTTCACTCATACCGATTCCTGCCCGGTGACGTGTCCCCAGTTCCTTGCTTATAAAGGGGTTATCAGTCAACGGCAGATAACATCCCGCAGCCATAATCTTGTCTTCGCGGATGATCACGGCGCCGTCGTGGAGGGGGGTGTTAGGAACAAAGATGTTGATGAGGAGTTCCGAGCTGGTGTCGGCATTCATCGTAATACCCGTCTCGATATAGTCCATGATGCCGGTTTCTCGTTCAATCACGATCAGGGCCCCAATCCGTTGTCGGGCTAAGTAGCTGACGCCTTTGACGACATCGCCGACCAGTTTCGTGACCCGCTGCTCCTCAAGGGTCTGACTGCGGCCAAAGAAACGTCCTCGTCCCAGTTGTTCCAGGGCTCGCCTCAGTTCAGGCTGGAAAATGATCAGCACCACGAGGACACCGAATGTAAACACTTGTTCCATCATCCAGCGCAACGTTTGCAGATTCAAAAAGGTGCTGAGCACCCAGGCGAGGATGACGACGATAATCCCTTTCAAGAGTTGAACCGCACGTGTCCCCCGAATCAGCATTAACAATTTATAGATGACGTAACTGACGATGAGTATGTCGACGACGTCGTTGACATACTCGGTGAGCCCCAACAACCAGTCCATGAAAAAACCCCCTGGCACACAACCGACTGCCTCTCTGTTCTATCTATACCTATAGAGTACTAAAGACGCACTGTTGACGCAATGAATCCCTTATGGCATTGGGTCCTTCGTCAATCTCCCTCGTCACGTCCCCCCGGCCAAAGTTTTTCCAACAACCGCCGGGACTCAAACCAAATCCAATCAAATACTTGATCGATTTCTTCTTTTTTACCGTATATGTGTGCTGTGGAAGCTAACACGACTTCACCGTCAACCGCCACCACGTTACCCGTCACTTCTCCTCGCACATCCACCTTACCGCCGCGTACGATTAAATCCCCTTCGACCGTGTGCCCTTCCGGAATGCGGACTGATTGTGTCTCTGCATCGATGACGATAGCATCTAAATTCTCAGGGTCCGTCGTCATCGAGAATTCAGTCGGCTTGTTCCAAGCGGCTACAAAACTGGTGCTCATCAAGATGAGAAAAATGGATGCCGCAAAGATAAAGGGGTGTCGCCGCAACCTTTCCCCCAGGCAGACCGTCGCCCAGAAGTTTTTTTGGGAAGCTGCTGAAACAACTTTTCAGTAAAATCGGACGGTGCGTCGACGATCGCATCTGCTTGAAGCGCTGTAACCGTGTAGTCCAGCTCGCGGAAATGTTTTAAACAGGCCGAACAGACATTAAAATGTTGCCGCAATTCCTGCTGCTCGTCTTCTGATAGATCACCGTCCAAATAGCGGTGCATCATCAAGCGACTCGTTCGACAGTCCACATCGGCCACTCCTTCCTCCATCCTGCAACTTTTATCAGTTAACGGTTGACAGCCATACGGTTTCATTCCAGCGGTGAGAGGAGGCGACGCAGCGCTTCCCGTCCCCTGTGGACACGAGTCTTCACCGTGGTCACCGGCAAGGAAAGAATTTCCCCGATTTCTGCCAACGACAAATCATGAAAATAACGTAAAACGATGACCGCTCGATAGTGAGCCGGCAACTGCTCTAACGCATCGACCACGCGCTTTCGCGTCTCTAATGCTATAAGGGATTCTTCCGGCGTCGGTTCATCGCCCGCCTGCTGGCTTAACCGATCCCGTCCCCCTTCGTCTCCCCTTATGGGCTCATCTAACGAGTGGTTCGGCTTTTTTTTGCGAATGCGGTCGATGCACAAGTTAGACGCTATGCGGTAGATCCACGTCGAAAACTGGTGCTTTGGATCAAAGCGGTGTAAGTTCGTGTAGACGCGTAAAAACGTTTCTTGTGCAGCGTCCTCAGCATCTTCGGCAGAACGCAACATGCGTAAACATAAGGAGTATATTTTATCCTTGTACCGCTCGACTAGCTGAATAAAAGCCGACTGGTTGCCTTCTTTCGCTTGCTCTACCAGCCGGGGTTCCAATTGCTCTTCTTGCATACTGCACAAAAACCTCCGCATGTTGCAGGATCGTAGCGACTTGGCCGTCGTGATTCTACGATCTTTATTATATACGAAACAAAAAAAGTTGCGTTTCACTAGTACAAAAAAAATCGTCAGAAAAATGACTTGACAAGAGCTTCAGTCACTTCCCTGACGATTCGCCCTCTATCTCCTGTTTAGGCTTGGGTGAGGATTTGGACATGCCGGTGTGGCTGACGATCCAGACGTAACTTATGACAGCGAACCCCAAAAGTCCGTTGGCCGTCCAACCGTTCATGCCGATGAACGACTCGATCGCCAGCCACACGATATACCACATAAAACCATAGCAGTACGTAAAACTTATTAACATTAGCCATTTGACCCACCGGGTACCGTGCGCACACAACCAGAAACTGGACAACAGCCCTATGCCGGCGGCTCCCCAGCCGACGTAGTTCAGCCACATGAACCTCTCAGCTGACGTCATCCCCTGTAACCACGCCCACGTTGTAGCTAAAGCGGGAGAACCTAAAGTGCGCCACACGATGCCAATGCCGATAACGGTCCAATAGGCAGCAAACGCTGCACTGCTCAAAAGGAGTATCAAAACGGCGACGTTGAACGCCCGTCTGATTCTGCGCCTGCGGCGATTTTTTTTACTGCGGGAGACGGTCGGTTTAGCTAAGGTACGGGCAATATTCATGCTAACTACATCCTCCACAAACGTTACCTGTCACTTTAAATATCGACACATTCTCCCTTCATCTTAAAAATAATTCAAGAGCACTGCCATTACAACACGCGTTCCCCAAAAACAGACCCTATTAAAGCGACCGCCACTTTCGCCGTTTTATTTTCTACATCGAGAATCGGATTCACTTCTACGAATTCGGCAGATGTCAACACGTCAGCCTGAGAAATGATTTCCAAAGCCAAGTGGGATTCGCGGTAGGTTACTCCCCCGGCTACTGGGGTCCCGACACCCGGCGCTTCGTTCGGATCGATCCCGTCCAGATCGAGACTGAGGTGTACGCCGTCTGTCCCATTCGTGACAATGTGGAGAGCTTCCTCGACAACTTTGGCCATCCCCATTCGATCGATTTCATGCATCGTAAAGACGTGAATTCCGTTCTCCTGTATCGCCCTTTTTTCTCCTTCGTCTAAGGAACGGACTCCGATGAGCGCCACGTGTTCCGGTGAAATTTTAGGCCCATCACCGGCGCAATTCGTCAGGTCCGGATGGCCCCACCCCAAACTTGCGGCCAAGGGCATACCGTGAATATTACCGGACGGCGAGGTCTCTGCGGTGTTCAGATCACCGTGGGCGTCAAACCAAATGACACCCGTCCTCTTCTGGAGGCGAGATACGCCGGCAATGGTCCCGATGGCAATACTGTGGTCACCACCCAATACGAGGGGAAAGCCCCCTTTCTCCATCACACTCGTGACTGTTTGGGCCAGCTCTTCGTTGACACGAACAATTTCACGCAAGTACTTCAGCTTCGTGTCGCCTATCTCGTACGTCTCCGGCGTCGGCACTTGCAGGTTTCCTATATCTTCCACTTCAAACCCGATTTGCTGCAATTTGCCCTGAAGGTTCGCATAGCGTATCGCGCTCGGTCCCATGTCGACTCCGCGCCGGTCGGCGCCCAAATCCATCGGTACGCCGATGACTGTTATTTGCCGTAACATACCTTCACCTTTTTCCAACTCAGTTTCATTTTTTCTTGTTTACAAAATAACATACACAGCGGAAAGATTTCCTTGTATGGGGTTAACCGAACCATCACACATTATAGTTGGCGCGGTTAAGCCGCGTCAATTCCTCTTTACCGAGGTGAATCCCAGTGACACGCCGTAACCGACGTGAACGGTTAGCGCCCAGGGCTCAAGACGCGTTGGATCGTTTGAAAGAGGAAACGGCTCGAGAACTCGACATTGAAACGGGAGCCGACCAAACCGCCCGGAATAACGGTGCTGTCGGAGGGCAAATAGTGAGAAAGCTGATTCAGCTGGGAGAAGAGTCCCTCGGGAAGAAGGCTTAGGGAAATGGTTTCGCCAAACTGCAAGTCATTTGTTTAGCCACAGAACAATGCGCGCACAACCTAAGGCGATCAAATTTCCCTAAACTGAAGCCGCTCGATTCAATCGAGCGGCTTTCGGTTACGTGGAGCGGAAGACGGGATTCGAACCCGCGACCCTCGCCTTGGCAAGGCGATGCTCTACCCCTGAGCCACTTCCGCACGGGTGTTTGTCGTTTTATGCCTGGATTGGTGCGGGTGAGAGGACTCGAACCTCCACGCCAAAGGCACTAGATCCTAAATCTAGCGCGTCTGCCAATTCCGCCACACCCGCCAATGAGCTGATTAAATAACAATGTACCCATTAACATGTTGGGTACCCGTACGACCATTCATTATAAGAAGACGATGGTGAGCCATGCAGGAATCGAACCTGCGACACCCTGATTAAAAGTCAGGTGCTCTACCGACTGAGCTAATGGCTCAAGATACTGTCAGATGTGGTGGACGGTGACGGGCTCGAACCGCCGACCCCCTGCTTGTAAGGCAGATGCTCTCCCAACTGAGCTAACCGTCCATGGTGACCCGTAGGGGATTCGAACCCCTGAATGCCAGCGTGAAAGGCTGGTGTGTTGACCGCTTCACCAACGGGCCAGAAACAGTACCTGTCTAAATCGACAATCATTATTTTATAACAAAGTAACGGGCTTTGTAAAGATTTCGCGCGATTTTTTTATTTTCTTATTACTTCTTTTTCACTCCCACCGTTTTCGTGAGTGTCCCTTTCCCTCATGTAACTGTTCATCATTTTCCTTATGAATTCCAGCTTCCCCATTACGTCCTGGAATGACAGTAAAATCGTAATCTTTTAAGTACGGGATGGACCCGCGCACTTCTGTTGTGACGGCGCTATCCATTTCACAGATCAAAACTGCCTCTTTCGACCGAGGCGCCTCAGTGAGGACGATGCCGTCGGGTCTGACGAATTTGCTCTTTCCACAACTGTTCCCGCCGACTGCGTTGACACCCATGACGAACACCGTATTGTCCAGCGCCCGTGCCGGAAGTTGTATGTCCCATCTCCTTTCTGCCTGCACACTCCAAACAGCGGGCACAACAATGAGGTCGGCCTGCTGCAGTGAGATGAGGCGGCTCGATTCGGGAAATTCTGCATCATAGCACATCAGCACCCCCAGCTTGCCAACCGATGTCTGAAAGACGGGATACTCTCTTTCTCCTGGGGTGAAAATGTGCTTTTCTCGCCCCCACAGAAAAGATTTGCGGTAAACGCCAATTAAAGCACCGTTCTGTTCAATGACGGCCGCCGCAATGTACAAACGGTGATTCGCTCTCTCCGCAAATGGCACCACCATCACGACCTCCAGTTTCTGCGCAAGGGCACGGAACGTCACCATGACGTTCCCTTCCACTGTTTCCGCCAACTGGGCAAACTGGTCTGGGGACAAATTGTACCCGTACGGCCACAACTCCGGGAGGACAACCAATCGAGCTCCTTGTTCCACAGCGGCGTTCACCATCGACACGGCCCGTCTGACGTTGCTTTTGACATTCCCTGGTTCGGAACAAAATTGTATCCCGGCCGCCTTCAGCATAGCCTGTCAGTCTCCCTTCCATTTTTTCGTTCATGTACCAACTCACTTCGACAAGTGGCGTCTGAATCCCTCTAAAATACTGGTGATCCACTCAGAGATAAAAAAAACGAGATCGGCCATGCCGTCTCGCTGTGTCAATTTATTCCTTGCTGTGGGGTCGACTTTGTTTATTTTATTTTGACGTGTTCGTCCACTCATCAATGAGTTCCCGGTTTTCATCTATCCAGCTTTGCGCGCCTTCTGCTTCAGAATCCGCTTCTTCGATGGCCGCCATCAGACTTCCTAACTGCTCGTCGTCTAACATGAAGTTGTCAAACCATTCTACAATCTCAGGCTGTTCTTCTTCTAGGCCTTGACGTGCTGCATAGTAGATGTTCTCTGCGTCACCGTAAATATTTTTCGGGTCTTCCAACAGTCTCAAATCCATCTCCGCAAACGCCCAGTGAGGCTTCCACAAGGTTACAACGATCGGTTCTTCACTCTCGACGCTTTTTTGCAGTTCGGCTAACATTGCCGGCTCTGACGAACCGACCAGCTCGTAACTGAGACCGTATTCGGCGATAACTTCTTCAGTGAGCCCCATGATGCTGGCGCCAGGTTCAATCCCGACGATCTGTGAATGAAACTGGTCCTTGTTCGCTTCGAGATCTTCAATGCTCGTCACATTCTCTACGTAAGAAGGGACGACGAGCGCCAGGTCAGTGCCCTCATACCACGTGTCGCGCAAGTCGATCTCTTCTTCGTACCGTTCATAATGGGCTTTGTCTGTATTCGGCAGCCAAATCTCCATTCCAATATCTAATTCTCCACTTGCCAATCCTTCGTACAAAGCCGCCTTTTCTACCGGCATCAATTCCACGTCGTAACCCCGCTCTTCTAGCACAATTTTCCACATATTCGAAACCGCTATGTTCTCAGCCCAATTGTTCATGCCAATCGTAATCGTCCCTTTCTCTTCACTGACGGCTTCTTCTCCGCCGTCCCCTTCCGTGCTGTCAGCGTCAGAAGAGCCATCAGATGCGCCCTCTCCTCCGCACGCGGCGAGTGCGAGAACAACCCCTACAAACAACACAACAACTAATTTCCTTAAACCCATCAAACAATGCCTCCCCAAGTTATACACATTGGTGCCCATTGTAACAAAAGCCGGGCCGAAATGAAAAAAGGGTCATGGGGCTTGAGCACGGATAGCTGCTGATGTCATCCCCTGATCGGATATCAGGTCTACTGGTCTTACAATCCTTGGCAATACGGACATGTTTACTCAATCATTCAAATCGCTGGGGAGAAAAAATGCGGACCAAAAAAGGGATGACGGCGTTTTCGTCCCGTTCCCCATCACCAACCGGGACTTCGCCAACATGATCAGCACTTCGCGCGAATCGATTAGCCGTACGCTCAATCAACTAAAAAGAGATCATCTGTTAGAGACGAACCGTGACGGGATTCGCATATGCGAAAGAAGAGAAAACGGGTATTGACTCTCACGTTGACGTTAGAGTTTATAATGAGATTAGCAAAAGTGTTGGAGGATTGCGTTGTATGTACGGTATTGGTAAAGTCGCATCCGAAACGAACTTGACCGTTCGCACACTCAGGTATTACGACGAAATAAATTTGTTGCGGCCATCCCATGTTGCAGAATCAGGCTACCGCTACTACTCGAAAAAAGATGTTCTGAAATTGCACAGAATTCTTGCATTGAAGGAACTTGGCTTTAATTTGAATCAAATTAAGGAGATTCTCGATCAAAATCAATGGAAAAATGTTTTTGAAGAACATTTAGCGTATATCGCAAAGGAAAGGGAACGGCTGAGCTATCTGGAGAAATTGTCTCGCCTTTGTTTACAACTTTCCATTGTGGAACAGGACATAAGCTGGGACAACATTTTTCGCTATGTTCGACAGTCCCGAGAGGGGCAAAGACAGAAAACGAAATTTTTAAACGAATACTTTGACGAAAGGGAATTGGAAATTTTAAATAACCCTTTGTTTGATATTGGCGAAGAGAAAGCGATGGCGTTGGTAGATTTATTAAAAACAGCACATGAACAAAAGCACGAAGACCCGTACGCCCCAAAGTCTCAGGCATTGGCTGAACGCTTGACGCGCTTTTTAAATGACGCCTTTCACGGAGATGACACTCTGATTAACAAGTATTGGGAGCTGCAAAAGCGCTCACCCGAGGAATCTGCCTTAATTGTTTTGGACCAAGATGTCATTCAGTATATCGACGATATCATGGACGTTTATGCAGAAAGGTTAGAAGAAGGTCATTGAGTTGATGCGGTCATTTTCGCATACCATCTGGCGGAAAAAGAAAAAACCAGTAGTTCATCCACTGAGGGAGAAAGGCAACATGAACGGATCATTTTCTAAAAAACGGGCTATTTCACTTGATTTAGCGAGAGGCTTTATGCTTCTGCTCATCGTAATGGCACATGCCCCACTATTGCTGTACGGATCTGGCCCAGGGATCATGAGCCGGCCAGAAAGTGTTACCTTTTTGGATAAACTTCTTAATTCCATTGGTGAACTTTTTATAGATAATCGTGCACGGTCTTTATTTTCAGTTCTATTCGGATACGGATTAGTGATGATGTTCGAAAACCAACTTTCAAAGGGTTGCTCAAAAAAAGAAGCAAAGAAAACAATTAGGCGTCGTTCTCTATATCTAATCTTGTTCGGATTTATATTAACCGTATTTATTGGCGGCCAAGATATTTTAATGACTTACGGTGTTGCCGGCCTCTTAGTGAGTTGGTTGTTATTACGCCAGAATAAAGTCTTAATCACGGTTACAGTGTTTGTCACACTAATCGTTGTATCATATCTCCCATTTGTGTGGGGGTTCCTTTTGTATCAAAACGGCCGTTATGGCTTTAGCACTGTCTTTTCCACGAATCATGATTATATGCAGTCGGTAATGGAAGCAATGTTCTATTTTCCCATGATCCCTCTCCTCATTCATTTCCTTTTCCCCGTTCTCCCCTCTGTTCTGGCAGGGATGTGGTTTGGAAGAAAACAACTGTTTACGAAAGTGCTTCAACCAAGTAGAAGATTAAAAACGGTGGCTGCGATTGGTATTGCCATCTCCATCCTAGGTGCCCTTCCATTAGTACTGATCGGTGAACTGTGGGAGCCAAGTTTGTTTTTAGCTGGCATCGTTTATGGAATTCACATCATAACCGGCATTGCTGGCGGAATAGGATATGCAGCGTTATTTGGAATTCTTGGCAACCTTCTTAAAAATCCTGGTTGGTTCATTAAATCATTAACTTCTTTAGGAAAACGTTCACTCACATTTTTTGTTCTCAATGAAACCTTATTAGTCCTTCTATTTTCACCTGTTGCATTAGGTTTAGGCGGAGTATTAGACAACACTGGAGCCACGTTTGTTGCAATTTCCATATGGGTTTTAGCCGTCGCTATTGCTTATGTACTGGAAAGGTACCACATGAATGGACCACTTGAATCCCTCATGCGACACTTAGTTTATAAAAAATAAATACAACAAGGCCCCTTATTTCGCAATCGTGTGACGTGGGCCTTTCTGCCAAATAGGTCCAATAGTTTGCTCTCGTGTGCACAAAGGGGATACCCTGTTGTACATGAAATCTGGATGCGAAGGGAGCTTTGCGACGGATGAACGAAAGCTCCCGAAAAAACGTTTTTCAATCCACGTGACTTTTAATAATCCGCAGTTTATTTAAACACTTAAGTGTAATGTCTTTCGCGGTGGAGCCACTCCCGTCAACGTTTGTGGCAAATACCCAAATGTCCTTCTTCGTCTCCACAAACCCGACATACCACCCAAGACCTGTATCGGATAACCTGGTGCCCGTTTTGCCGTGAATCGTGTAAGTATCCTGTTCATCTTCGATCATGATCCTTTTGACGATTTTCATCGTTTGCTTATGAAACGGCAATGTTTCTTTTACAAGCCGCTCCATGAACGCGATCTGTTCTAGAGCGGATATTTTTAAACTGCTGTCAAGCCAGAACGTATCGATGCCGCCTGAAATGTCGCGATTGCCGTAATTTATGCGATTCAGGTGATCTTGCATCTTCTCTGCCCCAATATCTCGAGCCATTGCCTGGTAATACCATATAACCGAATGCCGCATTCCTGAACCTAGAGTATGGTCTCTGTTCCATTCTTCGAATTGCCGAACGGTCCCATCCCAGCGTTTGACATCGTATTCATCCTCTACGGCCTTTTCTTCTAAACCGATCAGCGCGTTAGGCACCTTGAACGTGGATTCCGGCGTAAATCTCTCCTTGCTTCGCTTAAAATTGTAAGCGTACATTTTGTTATTCTTTAGGTTTTTCATAACGATCGTCCCTGATGTGTCAGCAAAAAGGCGATCGGCCTGAAGTTCCTTTATTTTGTTGTCAGCTGTATTGGCTCCAGTCAGGATACCAACCGTTGCTCCAACCATGAACAAGGTAAGAAGCACGATCACTAACTTTTTCATTTTTTTCACGTAGGATACCTCCTAATCATTATAAAATGTAGCAAAAACGCGGCTGGACTTTTTCTTACCTCCTTTCTCTCTATTATGTAAAGTCAGTATACTGGTGTTGAGGTCACATTGAAATGCGCTTTTTTTCGCTTTGTACCCGTACAGATGGGAGAGGATCAGGAAATGAAATACGTACACATTGTGGATGAAATTATTCGACAAATCGAAGAAGGTCTTTTAAAGCCCGGCCATAAGTTGCCTTCCATTCGCGCTCTATCCAAGGAGTTTGCGTGCAGTAAAAATACGGTTATCAGAGCTTATCAGGAGTTGGAGAGCAAGCACTTAATCTATTCGGTGCCTAAAAGCGGTTACTACGTTGTAGACAACCATCGTTTCCGACTAAGCCATTCGACAGAGAACAAAAAGATTGATTTTCTATCTGCCGGTCCAGATCGACACGTAATGCCTTTTCGTGATTTTCAACACTGCATCAACCAGGCTATTGAAACATATAAGCATGAGATGTTTGTGTACTCGGAGCCCCAAGGGTTGTACTCCCTGCGGGAGCAACTGGTCCAGTATTTGCGAAACAATCAAGTTTTTACCACTCCGGAGCGGATATGTGTCGTTTCCGGTTCCCAGCAGGCCTTAAATCTCTTCGTTTCACTGCCGTTTCCCAACGGGAAACATAAAATATGCGTGGAACAGCCAACCCATGCCAGTTTTATCGAATCCATTCAAGTACATCAAACAGCATCCATCGGTATTGAGATCACAGGCAAGGGAATCGACTTGAAACGTCTGGAGGAGATTTTTAAGCGCGGTGATGTCAAGTTTTTCTATACTGTTTCACGGTTCCACAACCCTACGGGGTACAGCTACACGAATACACAGAAGCGAAAAATTGTCGAATTGGCTCAAAAATACGACGTCTACATTATCGAAGACGACTATATGGGGGATCTGGATCTGAATTTGAAACACGACCCTATGTTTGCTTATGATCCTTCTGGGAGAGTCATCTATACGAAAAGCTTCTCAAAGGTGATGCTGCCTGGCTTGCGCCTGGGACTCGCCGTCATTCCTGATGCCATAAGAGAGAGGTTTTTGCAGGCCAAGTTCGCGCAAGATTTGCACTCTCCGGTACTCACCCAAGGAGCACTTGAAATTTATCTGAAAAGTGGAATGTTTGATGCCCATATCCATAAGATGAGACTGATGTACAGCAAAAAGGCCGCGCTGCTACAACAAGCGTATAGGGACCATTTGCCTTCTATCGTTTCCTTTTCAAAATCGCTATCCGGATTCTACTCCACGATCGCATTACCTGAACCGCTAAAGGCCAAGCAGCTCATTCAACTTTTAGAACAGGAAAATGTGTACATCGACGATGCATCCAAAATGTTCCTACCCGAATTTGCAAAAGATAACGTCCTAAGGCTGAGTATTTCTCAAGTGGAAGAAGAACTGATCGATCGTGGCATTCAAAAAATAGCGAACGGCATTAACAAATTAATGCTCAAGAAAAGGCAGATCTATTCTTTTCGGTGGACCTAACATCATTGGTGGATGGACCACGTGTTTCGCCTGACTGTCTACTTTCCAACACTCAATGACAACACTGCACCCCCATTTTGTCAAGCAACTTGTTGTGGGATCTGCCTATTCCTTCAGCAATCTTAAAAATCTGTCTCCTTAAGATGATCCCAATTCGCCCCCAATCATACATTTCCTTTAAATACAAAACCCTTGTTGTAACAACAAGGGTTTTACTGAAGCTCCCAACCAGACTCGAACTGGTGACCTCTTCCTTACCTTGTAAAGAGTAGTATGTAAACGATGCTCCCCCATTCTAAATCATCTGTAAGTCCTTATTTTAAAGAGCTTTTACAGTTTATCCTTCTGCATAAATCTTTCGACGCCTATATGGTATCCGCTCAATCTTCTTCTGCTCCGGATCCACTTTACAAAAAAACCTTACCTGAATGGAGGACAACGATCACATCTGCACCAGTGGGTTGTCCTGTATCGTGTATTCCGTTCAGGGCGCAGAATCGGCAACGCTCCAGTAAACACTAGCAGTTTTGAAAAAGCACTTTACAAATGAAAAGAAAAAGGTTAATTTATTTAGTATGTTTAATACTAGTGTTATACATACTAGTTAATTAACTGCATAAAGGTGGTTTTGAGATGAACTTTTCACCCGCTGAATGTCTTGTGATGGGGTTGTTGCATTCTGGTGCACGATACGGTCACGAAATAGATAAATACATGGAACAAATGAAAATTAGATATTGGACTAAAACCAATCGAGCCACAATTTATCAAACTCTTCAGAGGATCGAAAGGAAAGGCTGGGTAACGAGTGACACAGAAGTCGTAGGAAATATGCCGAGAAGAAAAATTTATACACTGACGCCTAAAGGAAAAAAGGCTTTACAAGAAATGGTGTTCGCTGGCCTTGCTTCACAAGAAATTGTCACTTTTGACTATTCGATCGCGATCGGATGGTTGGAGGTTTTGCCTACACAATTAGTCATAGATCAAGTTATCCAAAGGAAAAGCTTTGTAGAAAAAATTATTCACCAATTTTCGCAAGAAGATGTAGAGGACACGGATATTTATATAGGCCGAAGGGCTAATGTGAGATTTTTAAAATCGTATTACGAAATGGAGAGAGAGTGGCTGGATTGGTTATTACGTGAACTGAGAAAGTTGAAAAAAACGGTTTAATCCACAATAAAAAGCTTGAGAGGAGTATTATACTTTATGGGCATTATTATAGTAGGTTCAATCGCGTTAACCATTTTGGCTTTGACCACTTTATTGGTTTTTGTCGGAAATCGGATGTCGAAAAATTTAAGTGGCAATAAAAAAAGTGGTGGGTCATTGCTCACGTTATATTTGTCATTATGTACTTTGCTGGATTATTAGGAGAACTTGTGATGGCCGTTTCTACGACTCTTTCCAATTTTGAAGAGCACATATACGCGGCCCATTTGTATATCTTGTTCTTTGACAATTTCCTGATTATACCCGGCGGCTTTGGCTGTTTAATAACGGGAATTTGGATTGCGGTCCGAACAAATTGGGGATTCGCAAAATACTACTGGATTATTGCAAAGTGGATTGGGAACATTGTGGCTATTCTATTGGGTTCAGCAATTATTGGCCTTCGCATCCACAACTCGATTCCGAAAATCCTTTCCCTTGATCTGTATCCGTTACAAAACCAAGCATATCTCAATAATCGAATAATTGTTATTTGTAGGCATTACTATTTGTCTCGTCATTTTACTTTTCTTGGTTGGAATTTCGTACCTGAAGCCGTGGGGAAAAAGGACAACAGTTTAGATTGTGGAGTTGTGTTCAATCCGTTAAAAAGCCAGACAGCGTTGGCGGGGCCGTCGCGAAACGGACTCGAATTTGATGAATACGATACTGTCTCAACGGTTCTCTCCCCTAAAGATTATTTAAAAATTAGTTATTTTTTCTGTTTGGTTTCTGTTGTTGAAAATGTCTTAACAATCTTTTGATAACCATGTAGCTAAAAGCCACCCCAACAATTAATATAAGAAAACCAATAATGCTGAAATTATGAACCAAAAATGTCTATTTACCCTAGATTTCGCACTGTGAATAACTTTTAAAAGCCAAACGGTTATCCACAGGGTTTATTCCATAATAATCCATTTATGGAAGTACAATCTTATTGTTTTACGCTCGGAAGACACAATTTCCCCCTCCACATACTGGGTAAGAAGAGGATTTCCAGTTGTTAGATCTCTGTCATTCAATTTGGTGGGAACGGTGGAGCATACTTATCCACAGGTCTTGTTTCGCAAAACCGTTCCACAGCTTAAGTGTCCATTGCCTGGCATGTGAAACGAGGACGGCTGGAATCATCCAGAAGATACGTCTCATACGGGAAACTGTGAACGTTTTGGCTTCTTGAGGTGTCACTTCTTTCGTGAAACCCTGGTACACATTGTAAGCAATCAGTTTAAGTAGAGCATCAGCGGCATTCGGGTAAAACCCGTCATTACTGATGGCATCCAGAGCAAAACCGTTTTTAGCTTCCTTAATGTAGTTTTCCATTCCACAGCGGTGGTTATAGAAACGCCATATGTCTTCTCCTTCCCATAACAGGTTGGTCACAATCCATTCGTATGCCCAACCGTACTCGGGACAGAGCTCCATTTGTTCTTCATCGATGACTTCCTTGGTACGAACAGTGACAATGCGTCGTGGAATGCTCCAGCCGTTGGCAGCGCCTTCTTCTTCTTGTTGGCCATAAAGAGTTTCTACAGATGAATCAAAATCAAGAATGACCGTTTTTTGATCTTTTAGTTGTCTAGCATTCACCTGATCATTGACTTGCTTAAGGCCATGGATTTTTTCTTGAGAGTCGAATCGATCCAGGTCTTTATAAAGGATCGTGGTGTCGGGTAACTTTCCGCCCACAAGTCCCAGTTCTCTGGCCAGAACCTGTTCGATTTCTTCAAAGTGACAAATTCGCTCTTTGCCAAGCAATCGCCCTACGATCTGAGTAACACATATTTGAGGTAGTGAGTACGTAGAGTGAGGGGCTTGGTCATTTCAAGTGCAGCGGAAAATTGATTCTCAAGATCCTGTTTCTTGATGTAATCGAGCATACCCCGCCAAATAATGTGGCGTTGGGAAGCGAAAATTCTACATGTAGTTCTTTACTTGTGGATAAGTTTCGTTTATCATTCACCTTATGGGTGCTCCTTTCAAGGTATTTTGGTTGTTATGCAACTTCCATTTTCCTTGATTTGGTGCACCTTTTCAATTTTTTAGAATGATTTTTGAGATTTACTTGCGAAAACTAGGTTCAAATATTATTTAATACATAATCTTTAAATTCTTTTTCAGTAAAATCATTAATTTTTTGATCAATGGTGCCATTATTTAAGATCAATATCTCATCACTAATGTTATGAGCTATTGAAAGAATGTGGGTCGAAACTACAACAATATTATTTTTCCTTGAATATTGAATCAACTGTTTTTTAAATGAATTAAATACAAGGGGATCCAATGATGCTAATGGTTCATCGAGCAACAATATTTTTGGCGAAGTAATAATAGCCATCGCAACAGCAAGCTTATTTCTCATACCATAGGAATAATCTACAACAAATTTATCGGATATATCGGATAAATTGTATTCCTCTAAAAACATCTCCATTTTTTTATTGTTAATTTGGATTCGATGTAATCTACAAATGAATGTCAGGTGTTCCCTTCCCGTTAAATATTCAAAAAAAACAGGGTTATCCGGTACATAATACGTTATTTTCTTCAAATCTTTTGCCGAATGCAATATCTCTCCCTCATCATATCCTATAATACCGGAAAGAATTTTCATTAAGGTTGTTTTGCCAGCGCCATTTTGTCCAAGTAGTGAATAAACCTTACCCGACTCTAATTTAAATGAAACATTTTTTAAAACTAATGTTTCGTATTTTTTCTTCAGACCCTTAACTTCTAAATACATGTAATCCTCCTAGAAAAGATTTTTAATCGATTTCGCTTTTATGAATCAGTGAAAATAGGCTCTTCTCTCTATCGCGTGGGTATAAAATTATGACAGCTTTTCCGCTTTTTAAAAGGTTCTCATAGCCAAAAGCAGCCGTCAAGAAAACCGCTTGACCCTTGCCTTTTGACTATGAGATTGGTCAGCTAAGCGGAAAGGCTCATTATGCGCCACTCATCGCCCGCGCTTGAATGTACAATTTGTTTGCCGTCATATACACCATGTGAATGAGGTTTTGGGTATTACGGTAACCACGCGCCTTTCGTTTTGCTACCTGCATGAGGCTGTTGAGCTCTTCTAAAAGCCCATTTGTCATACGGGACGTAAACCAGCGTATGCCTTCTTTATGCTTCTTAATTGTTTTAACAACACGCATCAAGGGCTGTAATTGTGAGCGTGCCACCCAACCTAACCATTCGAAGTCGGCAAAAAGCTGGTTAACGTGCCATAAATCCTGCAGGGCCAGTTTCGTGCGATAGGCGCGTCCCGTTTTAAGCTTGCCATCTTTTAACTGCTCTAATGTTTGCTTTTGATCACTTGTTAACTTGTTATAAGCCAAATATATTTGGTTTTGTGTAACTCTTGCGCCTGCTTTTGCTCTTCTTTGTGGACATTATCGACAGCCTCATTGACCATTTTGATCACATGAAACCTGTCAAAGGTGATCTGTGCGTTTGGAAAAGTGTCTGGGATACCGCTAATAAAAACCTGGTGACCAGTAATTTGATCCGCATCCACACCTTTACTGGATAAGTGATCCCGGCAAGGTTTCTGTGCCCTTGCCTTCTGCCGCAAATAACATCAATCGCGATCGGCGTCACGAAGAGCGTGATATACTGATGGCCTCTGCGGGAGGAGGTTTCGTCTATCGCGATTCGCCTTACATTGGACAGGTCAAGTTGATCCATCGCCTTCTGTACGTAATGGCGAAATATACGCCATAGGCGTGTATCATACTCACATAGCGAAGAAGCTGAAAATAAAAGATGGCAAATGTTTGTTTTAAAAACACAAAAAGTGACCTTCTTGTTGGTAAATTACTCGTTGCCTCTAATTATTAATAAACACAGCTGAAAATTTTGGTGTTACAGTTGATTCTATAATTGAAGCTACCAGAAGGGAAAGCAGCATGAATATCAATATTGCAATTTTATCTTTCGTTGAATCATTTGGAATAACCTCCTCTGAATAAATTTTGTTTATTAGAGCTTTAAAAGTACTCATTCCCAGTAAAAAAGAACAAAAAATTGCTGGGACTTCAAATATACCATGTGGTAAAAAAATCATAATAGAATAACCAATAGAATCCCCTTTGAGAAACGCTATGTATGCAGCAATTGCAACAATTGATGCATTATAAACTAATAAAAGAACAGCAATGAGACCACCAGATAAATTACCCAAAATTATCATAGCTGTAGCCGAAATAAAATTATGAATAAAAATTTCATGCCATGTAATATCATTAGTTAAATAATTGTCAAATGATCGTAGCTGTTCTGGTATATCCAATTCGATGTTAAATAAAACTATGAGATAGGGGAACACCGTTATGGTGAACCATATGAAAAACGCCAAAAGGAATATTCGGCTATTTCTAAAAATAATTCTACTAATAAGATCAATCAATTTCCTCTAATCCCTCCACTAATTAATGATTTTCTGTATTTTCCTCGTTCTGACGTCTTGTTCCAAAAGCTTTTGTCGATGTCAACGTGAACGGCCCTTTTGGACGACGATTTTCCACTGGTTCAAGATCGTTTGAGCCGTACATCGCTTGATTTTTTTATCCGGCAAAGGCGTATACGGTAGTTTTCCATCCTAGTCTTTAAAAGACGGTATAGCTGAGTCAGTTGTCAATACGCAGTGGTGATTTGTACATTATTAGACAGCTGATGGCGAATTCAAGCCTTCACTTAGTTCCGGCGTAAACTCCTTTCTGCAAGTTGGTTTGCGTGCCTTTTTCTTTGATCGGCAGATAACGTAGGCATCTTCCGCATTCATCTTGGGGGAGTTGTCTTCTGGTTCCTGTTACCTTACGGTTATATTTTGAGTTCTCCTTGGTTTTGGAATTAGTCGATCGCAATCTACATTCCCGTACGATACCAAGAGGGTTTTTTCTTACAGGGGAATAACCCCTCGTTGTTAATTTAATTTACACAGTTTATTCAATAACATAGCTATTGCTATTAATAAAATGGATATTATTATATTAGAGAGAAATATATTTTCTTTAAGTAGAACATTAAATAGATGATAAACAAATATTACAAGGGTTAAAATAAAGGCTATAAAAAACCGTTTCAAATCCTTAAACAAACTGACATCGATGTATCTTTCCAAAATGTATGTAATTGCATTGTAGAACAGAATACATGAAATGTTCATAATAGACCCGAATATAAAAAACATAATTCCGCTCATTATAGTTGAGATCGCATCTGAATTTAGAAATAAAATTTTGAGCAAGTATAATATAGAAAACCAAATCAAAAGCTGAAGCAAGGGATATGTAGAATAAAAAAATGTACTTTGCATCAATGAAACGCCATTTCTTTTTAAAAATAATAATTTGTTATCGTAATCTGAATTTATGTAATTAGGAAGCATAATGAAAGCCAACAATATTACTGAGATACTCCAGTAGGTATTAGTACTAATTTCCTCCATAAATTCATAAATAATTAAAAATATAAAGTATGTAATGAATAAGCTGTTATCTATTAAATTGTTTTCTCGTAAATAGTTGTTCAATACATAGAACCATTTGTTATCAATTTTTAATAATGCAATTTTCTTATAATCCATATACCTGAATTATTCATATAGCTGAACTTAAAATATCAAAAAGCGCGTCATACCAGGCCATTAAAAGCATTCCACCTTTTCACCCAATGGGTGAAAAATAGAAATGGAGCCCAACCTTTGGTATTGTAAAAGTGACCAAAACCAATACAAACCAAGGAGGCTCCCTTATGCATAGTGTAAACGAGCAGACCATGCATTTCAACAAAAGTGTGAAAGTCAATTTTGAAGGTGGAAACCTGACCTCAGATGCCGGTTGGTTACTGTATAAAGAATTTGATGAAAAAATCGGGCTCAGTCAAGCGATCACGGATCACCTCAATGTGAATGATCCAAACCGTCATCACATCCATTTTAACGATGACGTCATCATCCAAAAGATCTATCAGCACATTGCCGGGTATCATGCGGATGATCATGCCGATGAATTACGTCATGAACCTGTGTTGACCACCATTTTGGGTAAAGAAGTCCTGGCTTCTCAACCGACCATTTCCCGGCTAAATCAGAAATTGGATAAGGAAACGATGAAGCAGTTGCAATCGGTCAATTCACTGATGCAAAAACGAGTCGATATCATCCAACCCAAGGAAAACATCATGATGGATCTGGACTCGACCAACTTGGCCACCTATGGTGAACAGCATGGATCCGCCTTTAACACGCATTATCAAGCCCAGGGTTACCATCCCCTGATGATGTTTGATGGACTGACTGGAGATTGTCTCAAAGCAGAACTGCGCGCTGGTCATGTGTACACATCCCGGCAAGTCGTCCGCTTTGTCGGCCCTGAAATCAAGCGATATCGGAAGCAAAGTCCATGGGCAACGCTATGCATACGCGGGGACAGCGGTTTTGCCATCCCGGCTCTCTATCAATTGGCGGAAACACATGATGTCCACTATGTGATCCGCTTAAAAGCAAACAACGTGTTGAAACAAAAAGCACAGCCATTTGAAGATGAACTCTGGAAACAGTTTGATCTGAACACGACAGAAGCCAAGGTGTTTTACACATCATTTGACTACCAGGCACGTGCTTGGGATAAGCCGCGTCGTGTGGTGGTCAAGATGGAGAAACCGGAAGGTGAGCTTTTCTTCACCTACACCTTCATCGTGACCAACATGGGGCTCTCACCCAAAAACATCGTCAAGCTTTATGCGAACCGTGGCACGATGGAAAACTTTATCAAAGAAGCCAAGAACGGCTTTGCTTTCGATCAGATGAGCAGTCCATCGTTTTACAGCAACGCCACAAAGCTGCAACTCATGGTGCTCGCCTATAACTTCAACAACTGGTTTCGTCGACTGTGTCTACCCAGAACGATGAACAAAAATCGTATCGACAACATCCGTTTGAAGTTGCTTAAGATCGCGGGAAAGCTGGTTCGTTCAGGCAGATATCTGACATTTAAACTGTGCAGCAGTTGTCTGTATCAAAAGGCTTATTGGCAGACTTTACGAACCATCCATCACCTCCCACGGTTTGGTTGAATGAGATGATATTAGAAAAGTCAATCTCATAGCATTCACATTAACCACAGGATCAGTGTGCCCTTTTACAGCCGATTTTGAAAGCTAGCGTATGACTTCCTGCTGTTTTTCCAGTAGATTAGGTAATATATTATGAGAAAACATCTAGGGAAACCAAAAACTTACAAAAATCAGGCTTGAAACTGGTTTTTAAAACATTTGAGACGCGGTTATGAATAATTCAGGATATATAATTTTTTTTCATAGACATGTATTCTTTTTGTTAAGAGTATGCAAATACACATTACTATGATTATTATTATAATTCCAATCACTGTGTAGGAAATATTTGGAGAAAAGTAAGTTATGTAATGTTTAATATTTAACTCTCTTAAGAAATTACTTAAAAATTGCAGCCTATTGTCCTTAGTATAATAAGATTTAATAAAATGGATAACATAACTTAACACAGGGGGGGCGAGTAAAAAAAACAAAATTATAAATATAACCTTTATAGGGTTCAGAATGTTTTTATTATATAAATAGAATATTAAGAAATGAAGATAGCGAAAAAGGAAAAATATAAATGAAATCACTAAAAGAATAAACAAATAGTAGCTTAAGTAGCTTAACCCTACAATTCCGTTTTTTAATGATTGAAATAGTATTAAAGGTACCGCTAGTAGAAGAACTATAAACCAACTGAATAAACTACTACTTAGTTCATTGGAGATAAATAACTTAACCTTAACTTCAGGTTGTAAAGGACAATTTTTAATAAATGATCTAACTTCTTCTGAGTACAGTTGTGTTCCTAAAAACATTATGGCTATAACAAATAATAATATAGAGATGAATATTGCTGCATCAAAAAATAAAGGGTCCAAAAAAATGATTTGTACGGCAGTTGTAAAAATAAACCATAACACATAACCTATGAAGATTAATTTATAAATTTCTTTATAGAATACATCCTTTTTCTCAGATGTGAATCCAAAATTTCTAATTACATAATAAATTTTATTTAAAAACAATTTATACTTTATATTTGTCATTATAATGAACTCATTTAACCATAACCCCATTCTTAGCACCTCTTATAAATTAGATAGCCTCTCGGCATTCGCCGAGGCAGGCGGGACAAGTGTTTCCTTATTCCACCCCATGAATCTTCCTCCTCTTTACAGGAGGATTTTTTAAATATCCGACAGATCTTGGCTTGCTGAACCATGCCGCGAGATCACGGAGACGTCATCGATACCTTGCATGAACCCCACATCGGGTTAAAGAAAAAACCACGCACCTATCGCAACCAAGCTCGTAAGGCCTATTTGAGCGTGGCCAAGCAACGAAAATCGCGTGGCAAGGCGACGCGAAAAGCGATTCGAAAGCAACTGTCCTATGTGCAGCGAAACCTCAAAACCATTGAAAAGCAGATGGTTGAGACACCCCGCTTACCGTGTGGAGCCATCGTCAATATCGTCGTTTGATGGTGGTCCAAGAGCTGTGCCGTCAACAGTGGGAAATGTACCAACAGAGGCAACACCGGATTGAAGACCGCATCGTGAATATTGACCAACCCCATGTCCCCCCATTGTCCGTGGCAAAGCCGGTGCGCAAGTGGAATTCGGTGCCAAGATTGCTGCCAGTTTGATCGATGGTTATGTCCGTATCGAAAACATGCAATGGGACAACTTCAATGAAGCCAAGACACTACAAGCATCCGTCGAATCCTTTATACAGCGGTTCGGCTATTACCCTGAAGCCGTTCTTGCAGATAAACTTTACCGAAACCGGGAAAATCGTAGGTATTGCCAAGAACGTGGGATCCGGCTAAGCGGTCCGAAACTTGGCAGGCCACCGAAAGAGGGACGAAAAGCTGACCAGAAGCAAAAACGGCAAGATGCAGCGGAACGCAAGCATTCGGGCGCGGCTTGCAAACACCAGTGAAACGGTCATCGCTGTCCAATTCATGGTGATGAATTTGGAGTGTCGCTCGCCTCCGCTTTCTTTTTTTCCTTTTGGTCAGGTGGGTCCAATATCGCAATTGACACTTAGTACAGTGCTGAGCAACACTCACACCCTAATTTAGACTTGATAATTATAAGCTAGTAAAAAACAAGCTCTTCTGATCTTATAGCCTTAGTCGTTAAGTTATTACCAGTTAGCGAGCCATTCTTGATTGTTTTTCAAGGCCCATTCAATGGCAGCATCAGCCAGGACGGACAAAATCAAGGAAGCCCCGACAGCTCCAACAGCTATGGTTAATGCTCTCCTTATGCTTTTACCTGCTTTCCAAGCTGCATAAGCAGCTCCAACATACCCTAGTGCAACACCCATCGGGACGCCTAATATTCTTGATATTTCAAAGTCTAACGTTCCTGAAAAAACATTTAACAGCACTAAAGACATTGATCCCATAAAGAGATATACAATTGTCATTAGATTGTTTTTGATTATAGTTGACATTTAGATCATCCTCCTAAAATTATTATGGTGACATGAAATAACACCAAAATAGATATGATCAGAAGAGCTTGTTTTTGAACTAATTTATAAGCTTTAATAAAGAATTGATAGATGACTAAATAACTAAGGAAAAAAAACGGGTTAAAAATTCTAAAAATATAAGGATAATTTATATCGCCTATTAATAAAACTACACATATATCACCAATAGTAAGAAAAATACTTGCTAAACTAATTAAACAGAAAAAGTGACGAAAGTTCACAACATTTTTTTTTGAAATTGCTTTAACTAAAAATGTTACAAACAGCGATACTACAAAAACACTGATCCATACGATTAAAGCAGTAATCACAAGCATTAAGCCAAATAAAAGCCAAAACACATCGTTAAAATCAGTACCAGTATAATCTATACCTAAATTTATATTTATAAGAATTAACAGAAATAATATTGCAAAGAAAATCCTCGAAAAATACTTTGGTCTCTCATACACCAAAATATTCCATTCTTTAAGCAAAACATTCACCTCGTCCACAGTTTCCTTTAATTATTTGTATTTTAAGATCGCAAGTTACCATAAATAGGGGACCTGCCCCTGCTCAACGAAGCGCGCGAAAAGCTGGAAGGCATCATCGATACCCTGCACGCCCCTTTCCGTGGTCAAAAGCAGAAGTCCCGCACGTACCGCCAGAAGGCTCGGCGGGATTACCTGAAAGTAGCCAAACAAAAGCGTCCGGGGACACGCAACGTTCGCAAAGCCATTGGTCAGCAACTTCGCTACATTTGAGCGGAATTTGAAACATATCGCCAAACTGGCGGAGCAAAGCAGCCTCCGTCTGCTTACCAAGCCACAATACAAACAACTTCTGGTCATCCAAGAGTTGTACAGACAACAAAGCAAGATGTATGACAAAAGATCGCTGCCTCCGAACGAAACGCAATCGAAGGCAAACTAGGTGAAGGTGAGCGCCAGTATGGGCTGAGGCTCATTCAAGCACGCCTTCAACAAACCAGTGAGACCGTGATTGCCCTTCAATTCCTGGTGATGAACCTGGAACACGGATTACGAGTTCTTTTTTACCCATTTTTCGGATGGCTTGTAAGGACCTTAAATCGCCCTATAGCTATTTAGGAATGATTCAGCAGACCCTAATTACAGTACGTATAGGTATGTAGAAAAGCACGATATAGGGAATTTGGTATAGCTATGTTGTCGATCAATAAGCTAAATTTAAATTTATTTTTATAATAACATTAAAAAATGTAATGTATCAAGTCCAAAATGTAGAATGTATGTGTAAAGTTTTACTCGACGACCTTATAGGAAAAAGGATCAGAAGCCTTAATTTTTTGTCGCCAGACCCCTAACGCGCTTCGCTTGTTTGATCCCTAGTGGAGGGCAAAATGCATTTTGACCTCCACTAGGGATGTCATATCTTTTATGCGATGACGGAAGACAGACGATTGATCACCTTGTTCAACTGTCCAATCGCACTTGATGACGAGGCGGCTCCAACCTCAATCCTTCCGTGGTGAATGCCCATCGCATCTCGTTTGCTTGCTTTTTTTGCCTGACGCCGTAGCTTTTGTCACCGGACGATTGGGCCACACCGTGAGCACCGCCTCTTTCAACGTCCTATTGGCGATTCCCTGTTGCACTTTCGCCACCGCTTCGGCTCCTGCTTCACTCCAGTACATCCCTCTCCGTTTCATCCGGTACGCCAAACGCCTCTGATTCGATTCCATACAGCCCATCCCTCGGGCGTTTTCCGGCTTATTCGGGCTCACCTCGCGCCAATCACGCAGTAAGTCCCAATGCCCTTCCAGATACTTTCTCATGTCTTCGATTCGCTTTTCTTCGCCCTCGGTTTCCGCATTCCCTAAGGCGGTATCGATGGCCGCTTTAAAGCGATCTTGATTCTGTTGTGTGATCGCCTCTTCCAGTAAAGGGATCAGCTTAGGCTGACGGCTTAATCCACGGCGAATACTCCGCTTTACATGAAAGCGATCCAGTTGATGGGTGATGGACGCCGCCTCCGAGAATATTTCCGCCACGCGTTCTGTCGAGATCCACGACGCTGCATCCGCGTTGATGGCGATATGGGATCCTGTTAGATCCCAGCGATGTCGGATAACAGCAAAACCCTTCTCCCAAAGTACAAGCCATCGGCTTCACAGTACAAATGCTGGGTAGATGGCGCTTCAGGGATGGTGATGTCTTCAAATATCTGATCCCGTTTCCGCGTATCCATCGCTGCCTGAGCTTGACCTGCATCTTTGACGAGACGTTGAAAGGTCATATGGCTGATGGGGATACCGGCGAGTCGCTTTGTCGCCTCTGACGCCAATCGGTCAGTCATCCCCGGAGCGGTCGCTAACTCCACCCCCAGTATCATGACGTCAGGACTGTATCTCTTACGGGGTTTTTATCCCGCTATCTTTCACGCCACCGTAAGGCATGACATCAGCACGATACGTCGATACATCGTTAATAATCACGCCGCCAAATTTAAGTTCTTACGCTGCACGCATTGCCAAATTGAGGTCAGACGTGAAAAATCCAACTTGCAAACCTAGATTCGAATCATTTGCTTGATGAAAAGCATCATCAATATGTTCAAACGGTATGATACTGATGACATACAGGTAATCGACATGCATCTGAGGACTTGGTTCAAGAAACGTTTTTACGGGTTATGCAGTATTACGCCAACTTTGAGGGGCGTTCACACCCCAAAACGTGGATTTTAAAGATTGCAAAAAATGTGGTAATCGATTATGAACGTCGAAGACGTCTTCCCATCTTCAACTCTCCATACGAAACAGACCGGTTCGATCAGTTGCAATCTTTGACAAACACTGAAGAAGAAGTATTAGCCCGAATTTCGAATGTGGATAACATCAGCTATTTCTAGCATTACCCACATGGAAACAAACAGTAAAAGTGGAAACTAAACTTGTCCTTTCGATGGGGTTTCTTGTTCTTGGGATACACTTTCCCCCTCCCCACACAAGCGGGCTCGGTTATTTCCATGTAAAAGTTTGGATAGGCATTATTGTAGGAGAACCACCCGTTCTTCCATGCGCCGCCAACTGTACTCATTTTGGAAGGCTGCCGCGATTTTTAGAATGACTTGGCGACTGCGATAGATGATCGTACCAGGGACATGGAAAAACTCCTTACGAAATCGTGCAATGGTATAGCGGCGATGAACCGGTTCACAGCAGTCCATCTTAAAACGCTCGAATACATTGTAGGCCAACAGCTTCAGCAACAGATCGATTTCATTGGCTTTAAACGAATCTGTCGGAATACGGTGAATCGAAAAGCCGTGCTTCACTTCTTTGATGTAGTTCTCCATGCACGCGCGCTGATTGTAAAAACGCCAAATGTCGATGGGCTCCCAATCCAAATTGGTCACGATTGCTTCGTAATCCCAAAGAAAGTCGAATTGGAGTTGATCACCATCGTAGCGTTCGGCTTTCCTGATGACGACCACCATTCGAGCCTTTTTCCAAGAAGTGGCTTTGTACACTAAACAAAGGCCTTCGATGATGACGTCTCCGTCCACATAGCGTTTCCAATGAGGACATTTGGCGACTTCTTTGGCTAACCGATGCGTCCATTTGAGTTTGCCAACGTAGCCGATCTGTTTGCCTTCCCAAAAACTATAGAAGGTTTCGCCGCCGAATCCTTTGTCGAATCGGGCATACTTGACTTTACACGATTTAGGAAGACGTTGAAGGGTTTCCTTCGCGAAAGTATGGGCATTGCGGGAACAATGCGTATTGCCTGAACGCAGTTCGGCATTAAGGTAAAGACGGGACTTTCCTTCAAAGGCGATGAGTGGTTGGAAGCTTTTACGTCCGGGCTTTTGAGCGTTTGTCCCAACTTCGGCCCCTTCCTGATTCCCGTACACCGTCTCAACGGTGGAATCGAGGTCGAGAATGCATTCGTCGGATAGGCAGGGAGTGATGAGATCAAGGTTTAATGCCTTCAAGTCCCGACGGATCGTGGGCATGGAGACAGCAGCGCGGCACAGTTCTTTATACAAAAGAGTGTGATGGGGACAACGTCCACCTAAAAATCGACGTACCAGCGAATCGTCTCGCAATGAGCGGAAATGGAATATACGTTCGCAACCCAGTAGCCATCCGACTAAAAGGTACATCAAGATCTTGAAGAACGGAAAAAGCGTATTCCGGCCTTTCCCGCAACCTATCTGACGAAAAGCGTCTTCCAGTTTGATTTTTTCAAGGTACGCAAGCAAGGGTTTACTCCCTGCGTGTGAGGTTGCATTCTTTAGCGTGAATTCTGTTTTCATTTTGGCGATGTTTGTGGTAGACTTCACCTAACGGGTGCCCCTCTCTTTGGGTTTTGTTGTTCGTTCAAACACCATTATACCAAGGATTGGAGCACCTTTATTACTGGATCAAGCAACTTTACTTTCGAAATTCAGGATTAGATAAAGAAAGTGTAGAGCGCATTATACAAGCCATTAACTCCCTTCGTCCGCAATACAGATTAGCGATTATCCTCCGGGGCATTGAAGGGTTATCGACTGCTCAGGTAGCGGAAATACTAAATTGGAGTGAAGCGAAAGTTAAAACGACTTTACACCGGGCACGACATTCTGAGAAAAGAGAAGCGTCTGCGCCGCAACTTTTGAACAAACTTCGGACGAACGTGTAAGTGGCAGTCCATCGGAACAGCCCATCAACGATCAAGAGGCTAAGTGGTTAGAAAAGATTGAAAAAGACTTTGAAGGTTCCGGGCCTCCTCTAGATATAATTTCGAGTGGTAGCGTCGTCGATGGGAAACTCGAAGTGGAACATCCAGATCCGTCAAGAGAATATTTAAAAACCCTTGTCGGTGCAGCGTCTCATGACTTTTTAATGGGACAGGATATTGGTGATTTGGACGGATTTTTAAATCCGTCAGATGAAGTTGTAAAAAAATGGAGTCTCCCGATTATGAGAATGAAATCAGCGGGAAAGAATGGTACGGGTTAGGTGAAGCGAATGAAAGAACAGACCAAGCGCTGGAGGTCGCGAAAGGGATCGATAATCTCGACCCTGCATTTATCGAATATATGAACCAGGTAAGGGAGTATTTGAATACAGCTAAAGCAGACAACGATTATCGCTCTTTCCTCAAAGCAATGGGAATGCTGATTCGACTTGACGATACGATCACAGAAAAAAGCAATCTCGATTTATTTAAGGAAAACCGCCAGAAACCATCGGGATCTCGTCCCGAAACCAAAATAGGGCAATTTATATGGGAATTGGAAGGAATGAAAGGGAAGGAAATGGACTTGGAGAGTTTGGACACTCACCTAACAGTGACGAGCGACGAGGGCAAAAGTCTTTTTGCCGACTATGAGGACAAAGATTGGGAAACCTTAAAAGACGGCAATCAACTGACCCTTTCTTATGAGATCGAAGGTGAAACAGTTAAGGTGTGGATCGAAATAGTGGATGACCACGGGATTTCCTCAAAGACCGGGGCAAAAATCATAGATTGGGAGATACAATGAACATCACTTAATTCTCATCTTTAAAGTTCGCGTTATGAAGATTTTGGGAGACGAGGGAGGATCGTCCTCTTTTTTTCTTAGACGGAATAACTAACGCAACTAATGATTAAACCACTTTTGCTCCACTTCATGAAAATACTTTTGTGGGTTTCACTTAAAGCGAAGACGCTTCACTTGCTCGGAAGTTCTCTCCTTCCAGCAACGCATCTCCTTTTTTGTATTGTTTGTACGAAACAGAAGCAATCCGTCGCAATGTATTGCATCGTCAACAGCTTCAGGTGTAAACACAATGAGTTCACCGTGTCGAATAATATACCGATTCCAGTTTCTTTTTAATCTAGTAATACGCCGATGCGTACTTTTCAGCCGTTTGAAAAACAACTCTACATTGTTTGTTCTAGGTAAAATGGGGTGATCATAACAGGCAAATAACCCTTTCCAAAATCCGTTGGAATAACGTACGAGATTGTCGATGAAAGGAAATCCTCCTTTGTATCCAGTTCAGCTTGAGTTTGTTGAAGGTATTCGGCTAGTTCATCTTCGACACTTTTGCTTGTTTTGCTGTCGTTGGGCTCAAGAATGCTCACAACTCTTTTAATACGTGATTGCCAACGTACTACCTGTCGGTATAATGGTTCAAACGCCTCTACTTTGCTGACAATTCTGAACAAACGTTTAAGAAGAGAAGTCCCCTTTTTACCCAGGCCTTTTTTTTCAAGGGACTGGCGAATCGCTTGTGTCCCGTTCGTACTCCGGACAAATCAAGCGGGGGTTTGCCGTCTTCCAACAGGACCGAACGAATGGCAGCAGCATAATCCTGATCCACCTCTGCTTCCAAGGATTCCTGTTCTGCCACTTGACGTTCAATTTGACGGATGCCACGTAGGGATTTCTTTACACTTGTTTTCAGTTTGCGATCTTTTTCCTCCACTGGCTTTGTGATGTCTTTTAGGTAGTGGTACTGGCAATATTGATAAGGCGCATCCGGTTCCATAAGGCTTCCCGATTAACTCCATTCCGACAGGTATCCCCTGATCCTTAAATCCTACAGGTACTGAGATGGCTGGCAAACTACTTTGAGAAGCTATAATTGTATTGGTTGGAAAGGTCAAAACAGTGTAGTCCATGTTAAACGACACAGAAACTCCTTTTCTTTATTTATTCTCTGAATTCTTGCTAAAATTCTCCGAGTGAAATTTTACACATACGTAATTAGAGCTTGCTGAAAGATGAATAAATCCAGTGTCTACAAGGGTTTAGAGCATGTGATGTCGAAGATATGTGCAAGGATTTTATCAATATGGCTAAAATAACTTTGCACATGGAGTGAGGCATAGATGTACTGTCAAACTGAGCAACAGATGATCATGCCGGACGACGTTTTCTTGCCGTTTGGTGGCAAATTGAACAAGGACAACCGCTGGGTCAAGTTGGCTGCCATCATCCCGTGGTGGAAGGTGGAACAGTTTATGCCAGGCGTTTTGAGAAACGGATCAAAGGCCGTCCTACCGTGCCTGTACGCATGGCACTCGGTGCCTTGATCATACGATCGGAAAACCGTCGAACAGATCAAAAAGAATCCGTACCTGTAGGACTTCTTCGGCCTACTGTCAGTCAAATTCTTGGACATTCATCTGTTTGGTTCACATATGACACTTATGTCCATCTTTTACCTGAAATGTAATGTGAAGCTGCCGAAACCCAAATGCAATAAAAATGTAGGGTAGAATGCAAAAACGGCGGGCGGACACATCGGCCAAAACCCCCGCCGTTACAGGCTTTATGAGTGGAGCTCCCAACCAGACTCGAACTGGTGACCTCTTCCTTACCATGGAAGCGCTCTACCGGCTGAGCTATGGGAGCATGGCTCCTCCGGTAGGACTCGAACCTACAACCTATCGGTTAACAGCCGACCGCTCTACCATTGAGCTACGGAGGAATAAAATTTATGCCTGGCAGCGACCTACTCTCCCAGGGGCTCTCGCCCCGAGTACCATCGGCGCTGGAGGGCTTAACGGTCGTGTTCGGCATGGGTACGCGTGTGTCCCCTCCGCTATGGCCACCAGACAGCATTCCCTCAAAACTGGTCGGAAGCATTCCCTCGATTAAGCCCTCGACCGATTCGTATCCGTCAGCTCAACGTGTTACCACGCTTACACCTCGGACCGATCCACCTCGTCTTCTCCAAGGGGTCTTACCCAAGCACCTGAGTGCCTGGTGGGAAATCTCATCTTGAGGGGGGCTTCACGCTTAGATGCTTTCAGCGCTTATCCCGGCCACACGTGGCTACCCAGCGATGCCCTTGGCAGAACAACTGGTCCACCAGCGGTGTGTCCGTCCCGGTCCTCTCGTACTAAGGACGGCTCCTCTTCAGATTTCCTGCGCCCACGACAGATAGGGACCGAACTGTCTCACGACGTTCTGAACCCAGCTCGCGTACCGCTTTAATGGGCGAACAGCCCAACCCTTGGGACCTGCTTCAGCCCCAGGATGCGATGAGCCGACATCGAGGTGCCAAACCTCCCCGTCGATGTGGACTCTTGGGGGAGATAAGCCTGTTATCCCCGGGGTAGCTTTTATCCGTTGAGCGATGGCCCTTCCACTCAGAACCACCGGATCACTAAGTCCGACTTTCGTCCCTGCTCGACCTGTCAGTCTCGCAGTCAAGCTCCCTTCTGCCTTTACACTCCTCACGCGATGTCCAACCGCGCTGAGGGAACCTTCGAGCGCCTCCGTTACCTTTTAGGAGGCGACCGCCCCAGTCAAACTGCCCACCTGACAATGTCCCGCCACCGGCTCACGGCGGTCGGTTAGGATTTAACCATGATGAGGGTGGTATCCCACCGGCGCCTCCCTCGATCCTGGCGAACCGATTTCTCTGGCTCCCACCTATCCTGTACACATCATCGCCAAACCCACTATCAGGCTGCAGTCAAGCTCCACGGGGTCTTTCCGTCTTGTCGTGGGTAATGCGCATCTTCACGCATACTACAATTTCACCGGGCCTCTCGTTGAGACAGTGTCCAAGTCGTTACGCCTTTCGTGCGGGTCGGAACTTACCCGACAAGGAATTTCGCTACCTTAGGACCGTTATAGTTACGGCCGCCGTTTACTGGGGCTTCGGTTCAGACCTTCGCTTCCGCTAAGTCCTCCCCTTAACCTTCCAGCACCGGGCAGGCGTCAGCCCCTATACGTCGCCTTGCGGCTTCGCAGAGACCTGTGTTTTTGCTAAACAGTCGCTTGGACCTCTTCACTGCGGCCCCCTCAGGCAACCTCTCGGCCACCCTAACGGGGCACCCCTTCTCCCAAAGTTACGGGGCCATTTTGCCGAGTTCCTTAACGAGAGTTCTCCCGTGCGCCTTAGGATCCTCTCCTCGCCTACCTGTGTCGGTTTGCGGTACGGGCACCGCGCTCCTCGCTAGAGGCTTTTCTTGTCAGTGTGGGTGCAGGGACTTCGCTACTCTAAGTTTCACTCCCCATCACGGCTCAAGATCCTCGCAACGCGGGATTTGCCTCGCGCTGCTCTCTCACCGCTTGGACAGGCACATCCATCCGCCTGCTCCCCTGCCCTCCTGCGTCCCCCCTTCGCTCAATCGGAACGCGGTGGTACAGGAATCTCCACCTGTTCTCCATCGCCTACGCTCTTCAGCCTCGGCTTAGGTCCCGACTTACCCTGAGCGGACGAACCTTCCTCAGGAACCCTTAGGCTTTCGGCGGAGGGGATTCTCACCCCTCTTATCGTTACTCATACCGGCATTCTCACTACCCAGCGCTCCACATTCCCTCCCGGAAATCCTTCGCTGCACTGGGTACGCTCCCCTACCACGGTGTCCCGCCCATAGCTTCGGTGATCCGTTTAGCCCCGGTACATTTTCGGCGCGACGTCACTTGACCAGTGAGCTTTTACGCACTCTTTCAATGATGGCTGCTTCTAAGCCAACATCCTGGTTGTCTCGGCAACGCCACATCCTTTCCCACTTAACGGATACTTCGGGACCTTAGCTGATGGTCTGGGTTGTTCCCCTCTCGACGTCGAATCTTAGCACCCGACGTCTGACTCCCAGGAACCGAATCAACGGCATTCGGAGTTTGACTGCGATCGGTAACCCGTCGAGGGCCCCTCACGCAATCAGTGCTCTACCTCCGCGATTCTTCCCCTGAGGCTAGCCCTAAAGCTATTTCGGGGAGAACCAGCTATCTCCGAGTTCGATTGGCATTTCACCCCTACCCACCCCTCATCCCCGCCTTTTTCAACAGACGTGGGTGCGGGCCTCCAGTCGGTGTTACCCGACCTTCACCCTGGACATGGGTAGATCACTCGGTTTCGGGTCGACGACGCGCAACTAAAATCGCCCTCTTCAGACTCGCTTTCGCTACGGCTCCGCGTCTCCCGCTTAACCTCGCTACGCATCGTCACTCGCCGGTCCATTCTACAAAAGGTACGCCGTCATCCAGATTACCCGGACTCCGACTGCTTGTAGGCACACGGTTTCAGGTTCTCTTTCACTCCCCTCCCGGGGTGCTTTTCACCTTTCCCTCACGGTACTGGTGCGCTATCGGTCGCCAGGGAGTATTTAGCCTTGGGAGGTGGGCCTCCCTGCTTCCCACGGGGTTCCCCGTGCCCCGCGGTACTCGGGGTCCGTCTCGGAGCGGACAGAATTTCGCCTACAGGATTCTTACCTTCTCTGATGGGCCGTTCCAGGCCGCTTCGGCTATCCCGTCCGTTTCTCACTCCTTATGAGACGCCCCACAACCCCCGACACTCAACTCAAACCCACTACGCATATGATAAATGCGTCTTGTGGATCTCAGTTGAGTGCCGGGTTTGGGCTGTTTCCGTTTCGCTCGCCGCTACTCAGGAAATCGCTTTGAGCACCCACGAAAGGTTCCCTTTCGCAGGGCCCGCCTTGCTTTCTTTTCCTCAGGGTACTAAGATGTTTCAGTTCCCCTGGTTGCCCTCCGCTGCCTATGCATTCAGCAACGGATGCTCTCCTATGAAAGAGAGCGGGTTCCCCCATTCGGACATCCCCGGATCTACGCCTGCTTACGGCTCCCCGAGGCATTTCGGTGTTCGCCCCGTCCTTCGTCGGCTCCTGGCGCCTAGGCATCCACCGTGCGCCCTTTCTTGCTTAATCGTTCTCGACATGACTCTCGTCATCCCGGTGAATGCTTCCGATCCAGTTTTCAAGGAACAATGGTGGAGCTAAGCGGAATCGAACCGCTGACCTCCTGCTTGCAAGGCAGGCGCTCTCCCAGCTGAGCTATAGCCCCACAATCTAGTATTGTGATGGTGGGCCTAGGTGGACTTGAACCACCGACCTCACGCTTATCAGGCGTGCGCTCTAACCAACTGAGCTATAGGCCCAATGCGAAGGAACAAATGTCTCCCTCAAAACTAAACGAACAAGCCGAACGCCTTTTTTTACTCCGTAGAAAGGAGGTGATCCAGCCGCACCTTCCGATACGGCTACCTTGTTACGACTTCACCCCAATCATCTGTCCCACCTTCGGCGGCTGGCTCCTTACGGTTGCCTCACCGACTTCGGGTGTTACAGACTCTCGTGGTGTGACGGGCGGTGTGTACAAGGCCCGGGAACGTATTCACCGCGGCATGCTGATCCGCGATTACTAGCGATTCCTCCTTCACGCAGGCGAGTTGCAGCCTGCGATCCGAACTGAGACTGGCTTTTTAGGGATTGGCTCCGCGTCACCGCTTCGCTGCCCTCTGTACCAGCCATTGTAGCACGTGTGTCGCCCAGGACATAAGGGGCATGATGATTTGACGTCATCCCCACCTTCCTCCAGCTTGTCACTGGCAGTCAGCTTAGAGTGCCCAACTCAATGCTGGCAACTAAGCTCAAGGGTTGCGCTCGTTGCGGGACTTAACCCAACATCTCACGACACGAGCTGACGACAACCATGCACCACCTGTCTCTCTGTCCCCGAAGGGAAACCTCTATCTCTAGAGGGGTCAGAGGATGTCAAGCCCTGGTAAGGTTCTTCGCGTTGCTTCGAATTAAACCACATGCTCCACCGCTTGTGCGGGCCCCCGTCAATTCCTTTGAGTTTCAGCCTTGCGGCCGTACTCCCCAGGCGGAGTGCTTAATGTGTTTACTTCGGCACTAAGGGCGTGACGCCCCTAACACCTAGCACTCATCGTTTACGGCGTGGACTACCAGGGTATCTAATCCTGTTCGCTCCCCACGCTTTCGCGCCTCAGCGTCAGTTACAGGCCAGAGAGCCGCCTTCGCCACTGGTGTTCCTCCCGATCTCTACGCATTTCACCGCTACACCGGGAATTCCGCTCCCCTCTCCTGCACTCAAGTCCCCCAGTTTCCAATGCCATCCCACGGTTGAGCCGTGGCCTTTCACATCAGACTTAAGAGACCGCCTGCGCGCCCTTTACGCCCAATAATTCCGGACAACGCTCGCCCCCTACGTGTTACCGCGGCTGCTGGCACGTAGTTAGCCGGGGCTTCCTCCTGTGGTACCGTCACGCTAAGAGCATGCCCTCTCCTAGCCGTTCTTCCCACATGACAGAGCTTTACAACCCGAAGGCCGTCCTCGCTCACGCGGCGTTGCTCGGTCAGGGTTCCCCCCATTGCCGAAAATTCCCTACTGCTGCCTCCCGTAGGAGTCTGGGCCGTGTCTCAGTCCCAGTGTGGCCGGTCACCCTCTCAGGTCGGCTACGCATCGTCGCCTTGGTGAGCCCTTACCTCACCAACTAGCTAATGCGCCGCGGGCCCATCTGCAAGCGGCGACTTCCGCCGCCTTTTAAGGCTCCCCCATGCGGAAAAGCCTCTTATCCGGTATTAGCTCCGGTTTCCCGCAGTTATCCCGGTCTTGCAGGCAGGTTGCCCACGTGTTACTCACCCGTCCGCCGCTGGTTCCGCCATCCGCCCCCAAAGGGGTGGTCGGCTTCACCCGCACGACTTGCATGTATTAGGCACGCCGCCAGCGTTCGTCCTGAGCCAGGATCAAACTCTCCATTAATTATGGTCTGTCCGCAGCTCGGCTGCGTAACACTTTCTTCAGAAGCCAAACAGGCTCCTTGTACGAAACAAGCTGTTCCAAGCTCTTGGGGCGTTGGCTTGTTCGTTCAGTTTTCAAGGAACATTCGCGCTCTCGCCTGAAAGGCGACATCCTACATCTTATCACGCAGGGCGCGATATGTCAATAACTTTTTTTATTTGTCTTCGCGTATGAAACCGCCGTTGTTCTGACAACGGCAAGAATTAATTTAGCAAAGTCTTTGCCTAAAGTCAACACCTACATTAAGGTTTTGTCATTGCGCTATGACATAAAAAAAGTGTTCGGGGTGCCGGCGACTGCGGCAACCACCGTTACCTTGAAGTCACGGCCGTCGGATAACGTCCACTTTGGATTACATCTTCCGTCTCAGCGATACGAGCCGAACGATAGTTTGCCCGTGGGAAATTATAGCGAGTATGATCAAAGTGGCGGGTATTAAGTGGAAAATGCCTCCCAGCATTATGAGAAACAACCGACCGTCACGGTTCGCGGGCACGTAGCGAAATATGCCGTCGTCCCGTTCGGGAATAAAAGTTTGTCCCGTTGAACTTTTGTACTTTTCTTTGATGAGCATAGACATCGGTTGTCCACTTAAAGCGAGCATACTGACAATTAAAGCAAATCCCGGGTAATCGCTGTGCTGGAACCACCAGTAACCCATTCCGATGATCATAAAATAGTCGGCGTAGCGGTCCAAAATAGAATCGAACAGGGCTCCGTAGGAGCTCTTCTTGTAATTTAGGCGGGCGATTTCTCCGTCGACACCATCCAGTATGCAGCCGAGCTGGGCTAGAATCCCGCCAGCGAAGGGATGTCCTAAACCGAAACACAACGCAGAAAAAAGGCAAATGAGAAAGGAAAAGAAACTGATCTGATTCGGCGTTACTCGAGTCGGGGCAAGCCAACGGGTTATCCTGAGGGAGATTTTGCGGTTAAGGTGTTTGGACACAAATCCGTCTTTTTCTGGAATTAACGATTTTAGCAAGATGTTTTCGCCGCGCCGGCAACTTTCCAGATCGTCCACATCCACCCAGTTCCGATCTACAAAGAGCAGTTTCACACGACCTTCGCGGGTCAAAATATTAACTCCGTCTGTCAGTGTGTAGCGCCCTTGGTCGATGGCCTGGGACAGGGCTTCAAGCAACGCTCCAGTGCAAAGTAACAGACCACAGTCCACAGCATCGAATTGACCCAACTCTTTCCCAAGCTGTCGCGCCACGTCGCCGTCCGCCACAATTTTCGTTCTTTCTTCCAGACGATACGCGTCGTTCACTCTACGGTCCGCAGCCAACAGCACGTCTCCCTCGTCAAGCTGTTCAGCCTCGGCGATGACATCTTGAAAGACCTCGGGTTCGTAAAGATGGTCTGCCATCAGCAATACAAATTTTTCTTCAGGACGATACACTTCCTGAAAAGTATGGGCTGACGTGCCATTGCCCAACTGCCAGCGAGAGTTGTGCACATAGCGGATGGAGACTCCCCACTGGCTGCCGTCGCCCAAATAGTCACGCAATTCGCGGTCATAGCACCCCGTGACAACGACAAACTCATGGACTCCGGCTTCACGTAAACCGAGGATATTTCGCACAATCAAAGGGACCCCCAATAAAGGGAAGAGCGGTTTAGGGCCATCGAAGTGGCGCCTGAACCTGCTCCCACTGCCGGCTGCTAAAATAGCAGCCCGCATTACCGCTCTCTCCTGCCTTCGATAAATTCTTCCACCATTTTTTTGCTTTCCGTATCTGTGTATTGGACTGGTGGAGATTTCATCGTATAAGCGGAAATCGATGTTAACAGACCGCCGATCTTCCGATCTAAAGCGAGTTTCATACAGCGGACAGCATCAATGATAACCCCGGCACTGTTGGGCGAATCTTGCACCGACAGTTTGACTTCCAACGTCAGTGGCACGTGACCGAAGCCCCGACCTTCCATGCGAATATATGCGATTTTGTTGTCTTCAAGCCAGGGAATGTAGTCGCTCGGTCCGATGTGGATATTATGTTCATCCAACGGCGTATTCAGCTCGGCTTGTACAGCCTGCGTTTTGGATTTTTTCTTGGACTTCAGTCTGTTTTGATTGAGCATGTTCAAGAAGTCAGTGTTTCCGCCAAAATTCAATTGATACGTGCGATCCAACGCAACGCCTCGGTTTTCGAACAATTTCGTCAGCGTTCGGTGAACGATCGTGGCCCCTACCTGGCTCTTGACATCGTCTCCGATAATCGGAATGTTTTTCTCCTTAAACTTGTTTGCCCATGTCTCATCGGAGGCGATGAAAACCGGCATCGCGTTGATAAAGCCCACTCCGGCATCCAGGCACGCTTGCGCGTAAAAGCGAACCGCTTCTTCAGACCCTACAGGCAAATAAGAGATCAACAGATCGGCGCCGCTCTCTTTCAACACTTGAACGACATCGCAAGGTTCTTCGTCAGCGGCGATAAACTTGTACTCATCGTCGTATTCGTCCATCTTCTCTGAGACACCGTCCAACACCGGTCCCATTTTGACTTCGACAGGATAATCGGGCAAGTTGTCGTAAAACATTTTCGCGCAGTTGGGCTGAGCCAAGAGGGCATCTTTTAATTTCCGCCCGACTTTGCGCTTATCGATGTCAAAGGCAGCCACGACGTTGATGTCGCCTGGTTTGTACCCCCCTAGATCATAGTGCATCAAACCGATGGGGTCGTCAGACATCTCTTTGTACATTTCGATTCCTTGTAATAGAGCACTCGCACAGTTACCGACACCTGCTATCGCGATGTTAATTTTACCCAAATTTTCATACCTCCTCCTCGTTTTGATGTTTGACCTCCGATGCTTAATGAGTGGTAAACGTTCCCGTTAGAACACTCATCACCTCCTTATCGTGATTTCTGTATTTTGCATTAAAAAAGCTCCCATCTGAGAAAAGGGAGCGATTGTGAACACAAGGCTTATTCACATTTCTAACAAGAAAGACGCTCCCTAAATCATGTAACGAAACAAGAAATAAAGAGCCCCTTCCAAACAACGCGCGTATAATAATTCAGTAAATTAATTAGCACTCACATTTAACGGCTGCTAACAAAATCTATTATACACAGCAGCACAAATTTTGCAAGTCCACCTTGTCGAAGGAAATGCAAAGATGCCGCTTAATGTTTTCCACATTTAAGGGTAAGTGTGCCTGGCTTTAAAAGTGAACCTGTGCCAACATGATGAGACCGGCTTCGATGACTGCAGCAAAAAACAGCAAGACTACAATCCCGAGTAGCACGACAGGCATGTGACGAAACGACTGGCGGAACTGCCGACCGACACGGATGCGCGCTTTTTCACTCCAGATAGAACCGATTCCGCGCACAATCAGCCACCCGAATTTCAGGCCAAACCCAGCAGCAATAATGATCGCCGGAAATTCCAATACGCCGTGGGGCAGAATTTGTTGGACGAACACAAGGAGTGGATGTATGCCATACTGTTCAGCCGCTTCGTACAAGACATAGCCGAGCATAAACCCGTTTAATACTAACGCGAAGACAGGAAAAATGCCAAAGAAAAACCCTGCCGCCAACATGGCGATCGACGCCTGTAAGTTGTTGAGAAAAATAGTGCTAAACGCATTCCAATACCCGGGCTCCATTTGAAGCGATTGTGCGAGCTCCTCCAATTGTTCCAGCGCAAGTTGAACAAACGGTTGAACCTCGTTGTGAAAGACATACCCTAACACACTGCTTCCAAACAGCAGTATTGCCGCCATCCACAGGAATACCCGGTTTTGCTTCAAAATGTTGACAAATGATCGCATGAGTCATCCCCCTTCACCTTCTTATTCCCCGATTCATATCCGTTTAAGACAGGCATAGATTGTACTATGGAGCGGATAAGCCTATAAGGGGAGGTGACAGTTGTGTTTTGGGTACTGTCTGGAAAAAAAATCAAGCGGTTTGCCGTGATCGGTACGGCGCTGTTGTTCGCACTCGGTCTGTACTACGCCAACCAACAACAAATCAACGTCTTCTCTCTTCAAGAAGAAGGGCCGCAAGCGTACTACTCGGTTGAAACCGATCAAAAGGTCGCCGCTTTAACGTTTGACATCAGCTGGGGAGAGGAGATCCCTGGCCCGGTCTTGGACGCCTTAGAGGAAAGCGACGTCGATAAAGCAACGTTCTTCCTCTCTTCACCGTGGGCAGAAAATCATCCCGACATTGTTCAGCGCATTGTGGACATGGGATACGAAGTGGGCAACCACGGTCATGAACACAAAAATTACAGCGAGCAGGACGAAAAGTGGATGCGGGACCAAATTACGAAGTCCCACCAAATTCTGACCGAGTTAACCGGTCAGAAAATCAACTTGATTAGGCTCCCCAACGGCGATTTCGACAAACGTACCCTGGAAGTCGCCGACAGCATGGGGTACCGGGTGATCCAGTGGGACACCGACTCCCTTGATTGGATGCGGAAGAGCGCAGATGAAATCGTCGATCGCGTCGTCTCTAAAGTCCATCCTGGGGACATTATTTTATTCCACGCCAGCGATTCAGCTAAAAACACGGCAGAAGCCCTGCCCCGTGTCGTCAAAGAAATGCGCGCCAAAGGGTACAAACTGGTGACCGTTTCTGAACTTATTGCGGGAAGTACGGTTGAGACGGATCCGGTTGAAGACGCCAAATCCGAGTAAGTGATGAAAGCGTGAGCGGCGAAGTCTATATCTCCAATCGCCGCCTTATTTTTATCCCTCCATATGGGAGGTCCATCTTCCTACTTCTGTTTTTTCGGCAATAGACGGTGTAACTGCATAATTTGCCACGTATTGCATACGAGCAATGGAATCACCATAAACCATAGAGAGTTGACGTTGTTTTCCCGCAGGGCAGGGATTAACTCAATGACCGTAAACACAAACATAAAGAAAATCGTAGAGGCAAACGCCTTGAAATTGGTCTCCCGGGATTTCCACCAGGCCACGAGTGCAGACACAGCGAGGATAAACAACGGGAACCACATAAACGTCAACACAGTATCGCCTTCTTGGGCAAAAAAGGCGTAGCGCAAGTATACCATGTCCGCGAATACAAACACCAGCAACACCCACAACACACCTTGGTACAAACGGCTGTGCCTAAATGTACTGAGTAAAAGGTAGTTCAACACAACAAATGCAAAAAAGCCTAATTGTGCGACGACGCTAAACATGGCACCTGCCCAAAGCTTCCCAAAAACGCTAAAGATCAGTTCAGTTCCCCAATCTGCTCCGTAGTTAACCCCTGAAATGAACTCCTGAACGAATCCGGTAACGAGGGCTGCCACACCCCCGATGAGCAAGGTCGTCCAAAAGAGGAAAACCCATTTTCTGACGGTCATGATTGGTGAATCTCCTTTGACAATCCTTATTCGGCCATTTTAATCATCTTACCAAAAATCCCCCTGCCAATACTACCCAATCCCCTCTAATAAGTATGATCTTTCCTTGACAATGTCATATTAAACAGTAATCCCAAAAGACCCAGTGCAAAAGGTGATCGCAATGAAGAAGTGGCTGGTAGCCATCTGTTTGACGTTTCTCATCGTGTCGTGTACACCCCAGGAACGTCCACAAAGCTCGCCCGATTACCAGGAAACTAAACAAATGGTCATCGACATTTTAAAGACGGAAGACGGCAAAAAGACGATACAAGACATGATGAAGGATCCGGAATTCAAAGAGAAAATTATGATGACGGACACGGATATGGCACAAGCGGTCAATAAGGCGATCAGTGACCCAAAAAATGAAAAGAACCTACAAAAAATGTTTCAAGATCCAAAGGTTGCCGCCAATTTTGCCAAAGCCACTCAGAAACAACACGAAGAAATGATCAAGCAATTAATGAAAGACCCGGAATACCAGAAAATGTTGACAGACGTCATGAAAAACCCGGACTTTGAGAAACAGATGACAGACTTAATGAAAACCGAACCTTACCGCAAACAGCTCATGGTGATCATGACGGAAGCCCTCGATAACCCCGTGTTTAAAGAAAAGTACATGCAGCTGATGATAAAGGCGAACGAGGAAGCGTTAAAGAAAGAGGATCAAGGAGGACAAGGAGGTGACAGTGGACAAAGCGGAGGGGGTAGCGGATCGTAACGCAAAGGTCTTACACTGGAACGGTACCAACACGGGCACGTTTTTGGAAAAAGGAGGACCATGCGCGAGGAGACAAGGACACGCCTCTCACTCTCGCGCAACCGACGTAAAACAGCCCCAGGTTGACCCTGGGGCACGCATTAACCCATAACCGGTTGGGGACAGCGATCCAGCACTTCGTCTGCCAAGTGATCGTAAATTTTTCCTGTTCGGGAGTCTGCTGCATAAACCGAAGGGGACGCGTCCGGATCGGAAATGTCGTGATCTGGTACACCGAGCGGTATTTGTGCTAGCAGCGTCGTTTTCAACTCTTTGGCCAACTTCTCACCGCCGCCCTGTCCAAAGATGTAATCTTTGTGACCGCAGTCGGAACATTCGTAATACGCCATGTTTTCCACGACGCCGAGTATTTCGTGATTCGTGTGCAACGCCATGGCGCCTGCCCGCGCTGCCACAAATGCGGCAGTCGGATGGGGTGTCGTGACGATGATTTCCTTACTCTTGGGGATTAACTGGTGGACATCCAGCGCCATATCTCCGGTTCCCGGGGGCAAGTCGATGAGCATGTAGTCCATTTCATCCCAGTGCACTTCAGTAAAGAAATTGCGCAACATTTTGCCGAGCATCGGCCCGCGCCATATAACAGGGGCGTTCTCTTGGACAAAGAATCCCATCGAAATGATTTTCACACCGTACCGTTCGACGGGTAAAATTGTTTTGTCTATAACGGTGGGGCGCTGGTCGACTCCCATCATATCCGGAACACTGAACCCGTAAATGTCAGCATCAATAATTCCGACCCTTTTTCCTTTGCGTGCCAGGGCAACGGCCAGATTGACGGTAATGGTCGACTTACCAACCCCGCCCTTGCCGCTCGCCACAGCAATAAATTGGGTCGGTGAATCTTCTGCCAGCATCGGGGAAAGAAGTTTTTGGGATTTGGGCGCGTCTCCTCGCCTTTGGCCGCGAAGCTTCGCCGACAGTTTGGCCCGTTCTTCATCCGTCATGGAGCCGAATGTGACGTGAACTTCCTTCGCCCCCAACGCTTTCACTTTGTTTACGACGTCTTCTTCAATTTTGGCTTTCAACGGACATCCGGGGATGGTCAAGACAACGGTTAAAGAGACGATGTCTCCGTTTACTTGAACATCGCGAATCATATTTAATTCCACGAGGCTTTGGTTGATTTCCGGGTCTTTTACGTCTTTTAAGGCCTCGAGAATTTTGTCTTCCGTCAACATAGTGAAACACCCCAATATTGATATCGTGTTCATTGCCATTATAACACATTTGGACTCAACCCAAACTCACTCATTGCACTTCCGGGAGCGTTTCACCGGCAAAATACGAGAGAATTCCTTTATAAATGCTGGAAGCAACGCGATCCTGGTATGACTCCCGTCCTAACAATTCGGCCTCCCTCGGGTTTGACAAAAATCCGACTTCGACGAGTACCGCAGGGACATGCGACGACTTGAGCAAAAAAATGTTGCTCTCCTGTTTTGCAACACGTGTCGTATTCCTTAAATGTTGAATAAATTGATGTTGAATGAGGTGAGCCAGGCGCTTGCTTTCTTCAAACGCCGGATGGTAAAAAGTTTGGGCCCCATACCAACGGGAGGAACCGATACTGTTCACATGAATGCTGACAACGAAATTCGGTTCCGTCTCCCGAATGAGTTTAACACGGGCCTTCAAATCTTCCACTTTGCGCTTACGGTGGCCTTTTGTCCTTTCGTTGGCAAGGTCCGTATCGCTTTCCCGGGTCATGACGACATAAGCGCCCGCCTGCTGCAAGTAATCCCTTAATGCCAACGCGATGTTCAGCGCCACCTCCTTCTCCTTTACCCCACTCCTGCTAATGGCGCCGGGGTCATCCCCCCGTGCCCTGGGTCCAACACAATGACTTGGCCAGCCAACGGCATTTTCCACACCGTCCAATTGTCTTCAAAGGTCGGCTGTGACAGCAAGACTGCCAGAGCCAGCCCGAGCAAAGCGAGGAACACCCACCTTTTTTTCTTTCCCCACTTTTTTTCGATTAACATCTTGTCATCGCTGCTTTTTTTCGTGTGCGGCATCCCCTGTCCCTCCTAGTTCAACATATGGGACAAGGGCAGCCATTATGTTACGTTTAAGAAGACTTTTTTCCGGGTACAGCGAAATGCACACTTCCGCCCCGAGGAGAAGGACACTTTTTTGCCAAAAAGACGTAAACATTCTTTTCCCTTTTCCATTTTTACAAGCTCGCCATCCCCCATTGGAGTACTTTCGAATGAAAAACCCCATTTTCCCGATCACCATATGGAGTCACGACAAACACATCCAAGCCATTCCTCGTCCCAGTCCAAAGCGAGCCCTATCCCTACAGCTTTTCTGTGAAGGTATCCAGTCTAGCCGCGTAGCATTGCTTCCTTCCACGTTTACCACCAGGCCGGTGGTAGCATTTATCGCAAATGAAACGAACGGCGCCACACGGTTGATCAACATAAGTGATGATGACGTGAAAACAAAACAGCCCTCCTCATCCAATGTGAGAAAGGCTGTCAGCCAGTTGCGTTGTACCGAACGTTTTACCGTTTCGAGAATTGCGGTGCGCGACGTGCTGCTTTAAGACCGTATTTCTTCCGTTCTTTCATTCTCGGATCTCGGGTGAGGAAACCGGCTTTTTTTAGTACCGGGCGCAAATCAGGGTCCACCTTCAACAGAGCGCGGGCAATGCCGTGGCGAATCGCTCCGGCTTGACCGGTAAATCCGCCGCCGCTCACGTTCACCTTCACATCGTAACGGTCAAGGGTATCAGTCAACACGAGCGGTTGTTTCACAATGGCCTTTAGTGTCTCCAAGCCGAAGTAATCATCCAGGTCCCGCTTGTTAACTGTGATTCGGCCTTCCCCCGGCACGAGCCATACGCGGGCGACGGACTCTTTCCGGCGTCCCGTTCCGTAATATTGCACTTCCGCCAAATCGTCTTACCTCCTTTTCACCGCACATTTTCCATTTATGCGTTTTAACCGCGAAGTTCCCACGTTTCCGGCTGTTGAGCCTGATGGGGATGTTCAGAACCCGCATACACTTTCAACTTTTTCAACTGGGCCCGCCCCAAACTGTTCCGCGGGAGCATCCCTTTAACCGCGAGTTCGATCAGCTTTTCCGGTTTTTTCGCCATCAGCTCTTGAGCCGTCGTTTCTTTCAGGCCGCCGGGATACCCAGAGTGGCGATAGTATTTCTTCTTCTGCCACTTTTTCCCGGTCAGCTGAATCTGATCGGCATTGATAACGATGACGTAATCGCCGGTATCGACATGAGGTGTGTACGTCGGCTTCATTTTGCCTCGCAAAATGCTCGCCACTTCCGATGCCAAACGGCCGAGCGTCTGACCGGCCGCGTCGACGACATACCACTTCCGCTCTACTTCGTTTGGCTTTGCCATATATGTGGTGCGCATGGCCGTCCCTCCTTACGTATCCAACTCACCTTGCGGTTAACATGTATCACCACGTATAATCTCGTTTATCACTAAACCCGGGGCTCGTGGGTTTAAAAAATACCAAAGTTCATATTATAACACTGCAAACTGCAAGTCAAGCGTCACCATTGGTCGAGTACTGAAAAGATAACTTAAGGCGAAAAATGATGATTTTGTCGAAAAACGGCAGTCTCACGGGGAGACTGGTCTTTAACTTGACCTCCCATAAGCTGAACAAAGGTCATGAGATGGAAGATACCATAATAAGGGCCACTGAACACAATGATCTGATCTTGATTTTCTTGCATAAGGCGACGACGCCAATTGCGAATCCCTTTCGACGGCTGATTAGAGGATTCACTCTCTTCGCCTTCTTCCGTTTGCTCGGCACACCAAGTTCGATAAGCCGTTGTCAGGGCAATGGTCAAAAACGTGAAATAGACGTGCGATACCATGCCATTGGCCGTTTTGGTTGGCGCATGTTCCAGATTCCAGCCCTGTTTGCCTTCACGAAAAAGTAAATTCTCAATAAGGCTGCGCCCATCATAAGCATCATACGGAACAAAAGGGCGGTCAACGGGACTGTTGGTCAAAAAAACAGGGCATTTGTCTGCCGGGATCTCCTCGTTTCGGTAGCGTTGAATGACCACGGCGTTGATTGGGCAACCGCCGCCGCCCGTCTTACTGTATTGCTTTGCGGGCTTTGCCGGGTCCCGATAATCGACATAACTGGTTAACGCCTTGACACCAGTAACTTGGGTCTCGAGGATGTGCTCGGTTTTGCTTTTGCCACGACCGGACGTCTGTTTTTCTTGGCGTGTATCCGTCACCCCCATGGACGCTTGAGCCAAGTCCCGTGCATCCTGGGCGACGTCCATGTTGGAGCGTGCGGGAATCACAAATGTGATCTTTTGTTGGTCGAGCCAATATAAGGTGGTGCCGTCCAGAAAGCCCCGATCCATCAACACTTGGGTGATCCGGCTGTGCTTGCCCAGATTGCGCTGAGCCTGCTCGATGAGCACACGCGTATATTTGGACTCGTGTTCATGAATGGGGACGACTTTTAGAGCAAGGGGAATTTCCGTGTGCTGGTCAAACAACACAATCGCTTTCCATCCGTAAACGACACACTCGATCTCCCGGACGCCCTTTTTGTTGTGGATTTTCTTTTTGCGCATCACTTTTCCGGCACCTTCGTAGTTCGGCGTCGTTTCGATATCGGTGCCATCGATGATGCCCGTCACTTGTTGGTAGAAAGCACCAGATGCCGCTAAGTTGGCGATATTGGTGTTAAACAGTTGTTCAATCTCCTGTGGTGTCGCCTTATTCATGAATTCTGCCAGTGTCTGAGGGGTAAACGGGCTGGCGGGTGGGGTGTCGTTATGCCGTTTACCGGCACCCCGATTACAGTACCCTTCTTCCAACACCATAGCCGAAAAGCCCAAGGTTCGCATCACACCCTGATCACTAAACAACAGAGCAGGCAAACTTTTCATCGCCTTAATGCCCAGCAATGTTTTGGCCAAATACGTGATCAAGAAGTAATAAAACGGAATCATCACCCGTTGATACTGGCTAGCTTGAAAGGTGGAAAAAGAATGGAGGACACCGGTTTCTGACAAGTAGCCCATAAAATCATCCAAGATAGCTTCATCTTCCAGGTTGTGTACGCTGTCCATCGTTTTCGTGGTGCTGATCACCTGGGCGACGTATTCATCATCCCTTGTAGCGGCCACAATGGAAAAACGGTCGTTTAAGATGTGGGCGAAGTTACTCATCAATCATCCCTCATTCCGATTTTTATCTGGAATGAAGACATTCGCTCCGGAACCACTATTTTCCTTGTAGACTGACCCATTTCGACAAAACTAATGGTGATTCGACAATTGATTAGCTATGTTATCTTTTCAGATTGGTCGAGTGACATAACCATAAATGCCGACCTCCAGCACATCCCACCCTCCGACCCACTGCTACGAATATTTCACTTTCCACAACGTCAGCCCCTCTGGCGGCATGGTGCGGCCGGCTTCACGCCGATCCTTTGCTTTGAGAATGTGTGGAATATCGTCCGGCTGACGCTCCGTTATACCGACTTCGACCAGCGTTCCCGTTAAAATCCGTACCATGTGCTGCAAAAAGCCGTTCCCTTCGTACAGGAAGTGAACGTATGTCCCGTCTGTCCACACGTCTACCTTTCTCAAGGTGCGAATGCGGTTGGACACTTGGGCCCGGGCAGCTGAAAAAGACGTAAAATCATGTTTTCCGATCAAGTACCGTGCGGCTTGCTGCATCCGTTCCACGTCTAGCGCTTCAGTAAAGTGCGTACAAAACCGGCGAGTGAAAATGTCGGGGACGGGCGCCGTGTCAATAGTGTAACGGTATACTTTCGCCACGGCATCGTAACGGGGGTGGAAAGAAGGGGGGACAGATCGGGCCGAGATCACGACTACGTCCCGCGGCAGACGGTGGTTGAGGACACGCGGCCACCGTTCCACAGGAACGGCACCGGCAGATTCAAACGTGACGACTTGTGCTTTTGCGTGCACACCAGCATCTGTCCGCCCGGCTCCCGTCACGGGAACTGGATGCCCTGTTACTCTCTCCAGCGACTCCTCCAAGACGCTTTGTACAGTGCGGATGGTCGCGTCTCGCCTCGTTTGTGCCTGAAAGCCGTGGAAATCCGTTCCGTCGTAAGCGATCGTCAACTTGATCTTCTGCACAAACACTCACCTTCTTCCCATCCCGTCCATCTAGCTCCTCAGAAACAACAGTCCTGTCAACAGGCACAACAGGACCCCTGCCAATGCGAGGTCGCGCCACGTGTAGCGCAGGGCCCTCAGCTTCGTCCTCCCTATCCCTCCCCGGTAACCGCGAGCTTCCATCGCCGTCGCCAAGTCTTCAGCGCGGCGGAAGGCCGATATAAAGAGCGGAATTAAAACAGGGATGAGGTTCTTCATCCGTTGCCAGACAGGGCCGCTGTCAAGTTTCGCTCCCCGCGACATTTGGGCTTTCACAATTTTTTCTGTCTCCTCAAGCAAAGTCGGGATAAACCGCAGGGCGATGGACATCATGAGAGCCAACTCGTGGGTCGGGACGCCGATCGCTTTCAAAGGAGACAAAATCTGCTCCAGCCCGTCCGTCAGTTGCAACGGAGAGGTCGTCAACGTGAGCAAAGATGTCAAAACGATAATAATGAGCAAACGCAGAGCGATGAATACAGCCTGACGTACGCCTTCTTCGTGAATGGCGAACCATCCCCATTCGGTCACGACGGCCCCACCTTCTGTAAACGTGAGGTGCAACACCGCGGTAAACGCGATTAATACGAGGACTGGCTTCATCCCGTTCCACAAAAATCGAAGCGGCACCCGTGACACGGCTATGGAAAGTATCGTAAACCCGATTAAAAGTGCGTAAGAAGCTGCATTGTTCGCCAAGAATACAAGGGCGACGAAACATGCGATCCCCAAAAGTTTTGCCCTCGGATCTAGACGGTAGACCGGAGAATCGCCCGGCACGTATTGACCGACAATCACGTACTTCGACAGGTTCATACCGGCTCTGTCCTTTTGCGCCAGCGAATGGCAATTTCTTCGGCGAGTTGTTCCGCTGTGTACAGGGCATAGGGGATCTGTGGCTCAACAAACGCATTCAAGCGATGGACCCAATCGAGCACCGGTGGCAAATCCAAACCGTAAGACTGAAGTTGATCTCTTTTTTGAAAAACGGCTATCGGATCACCTTCCATGACGACAGTTCCCTGATGCATGACAAGTAAGTGATCCGCGTAGCGGGCCACGTCCTCCATACTGTGAGACACGCATATGACGGTGAGAGATTCGGTGCGCTTCAAATCGACGATCGTTTGCAAAATGTCCTCTTTCCCCTGCGGGTCTAGCCCCGCTGTCGGTTCATCCAGTACGAGCACTTTTGGACGCATCGCCAAGACACCGGCAATGGCCACGCGCCGCATCTGTCCGCCGCTCAACTGAAATGGGGACATTTCGGCCACTTGGTCGTATTCCAGTCCGACAAGGGACAGGGCATCGCGTACGCGTTCCTCTACTTCCCTTTCGGCCAGTGCGAACTGGCGGGGGCCAAAGGCTACATCTTTCGCAACTGTCTCTTCAAACAGTTGGTGCTCCGGGTATTGAAACACCATTCCCACTTGTCGGCGCAACTCGCTCACATTTTTCAGAGAGGCGCTGACGGTCACGTCACCGACTTTGAGCATACCGCTCATCGGACGCAACAACCCGTTAAAATGTTGAATGAGCGTAGATTTTCCGGATCCGGTATGGCCGATAATCCCCGTAAAACTGGCCGAAGGAATCCGAAAATTGACATTGTTGAGTGCCCGCTTTTCAAAAGGCGTTCCTTCGCTGTACGTATAGCTTACGTTTTTTGCCACAATGTCCATAGCGTGTTCACCAAGCTCTGATCGTCCATCGCTTTCTCTGTCAACGGAAACTCCCGTTGAATCAATTCATATTGCACTTTAACTGAAAAAGGCACGTCCAATCCTAACGCAGTCAATTCTTCCCTTCGACGAAACACGTCCTGCGGGGAACCGGTCAACTGCACCGTTCCCCCGCCATCACGACGACGCGGTCCGCTTGCCACGCTTCGTCCATCGCGTGGGTGACCGTGATGACGGCGACCCCTTCCTCTTTCACCTTTTGAACAACGTCGGCCACTTCCTTTCGGCCGCGGGGATCGAGCATGGACGTCGCCTCATCCATGACGATCATTTTCGGGCGCATAGCTAAAACCCCGGCGATGGCAAGACGTTGTTTTTGTCCGCCCGACAAACGGCTCGGCGCTACATTTTCCATCCCGGCTAATCCCACGCGCTCTAGAGCGTCGTGCACACGATCCAAAATGATCTCTCGGGGCAGTCCGAGATTTTCCAGACCGAAGGCCACATCGTCCTGTACCGTCGGGGCGACAATCTGGTTGTCCGGATTTTGGAAGACGATACCCACCTGCTGTCTGACCGACCACACTTCTCGATCGTCTGCAGGGTTTAAGTCGTCCACGGATATCTCCCCGGACAGAGGTTTAAGTAAGCCGATGATCAATTTGGCCAGAGTCGATTTTCCGGATCCGTTTGGCCCGATAATCGCTACGGTCTCTCCTGATTGTACGGTCAGATTAACACGCCGAACTGCCCATTCAACTTTCGGTTGTTCGGAACGGTAGTGAAACGAGACATCCTTTACACGTAGATAGGGCATCTTTTCTCCCATCGCTCTTCTCCTCTGCTCATGTGACGGGTATTCTCAACCTTTGCAAGCACAGTGCTGATCGACGACTCGTTCTCTCAGCTCAATAAAAAAGGTGGTTCCAGAATCCGATGCTCAGATTCCGACCCACCCTTTGACAACCAGGATACCGTTGCGCACCCACTGAATCCCCCACCAGAAAGGGGCAGTCTCCATCTGTTGCTCGTTATTGAACCAGTTCTAAATAGACCATGGAGGCTGAATCTCCTTGGCGGGGTCCGAGTTTTAATATACGAGTGTAGCCACCTGAACGCTCTTTATAGCGAGGTGCGATGTCGTCAAACAACTTCTGAATTGCGTCCTGTTTACTGTCTTCATCGTGTGGGTCCACTTGCTCTTTACGGACGAACGCGGCCACTTGACGGCGCGCATGTAAGTCGCCACGCTTGGCAAGTGTAATCATTTTTTCCGCCAGTCGGCGCACTTCCTTTGCCTTCGCTTCTGTTGTCTCAATGCGTTCATTAATAATGAGGTCTGTGACGAGGTCACGGAAAAGGGCCTGACGGGCGGAAGACGGTCGTCCCAATTTTTTCGCCATCGGATGTATTCCCTCCTTTAGACTACTATTCGTCTTTGCGCAGGCTCAACCCGAGTTCACCCAGTTTCTGCTGCACTTCTTCCAGCGATTTTCGCCCCAGGTTACGGACTTTCATCATGTCTTCTTCCGTCTTCTGAGTTAACTCTTGAACCGTGTTGATTCCGGCACGCTTCAAGCAGTTGTAGGAGCGAACTGAGAGATCGAGCTCTTCTATTGTCATTTCGAGGACTTTTTCTTTTTTATCTTCTTCTTTTTCAACCATGATCTCGGCGTCTTTCGCTTCGTCGGTCAGGCCGACGAACAGCATCAGGTGCTCCGTCATCACCTTTGCACCGAGACTCACGGCATCGTCTGGGCGGATGCTGCCATCCGTCCACACTTCTAATGTCAGCTTGTCGTAGTTGGTCACTTGGCCGACCCGTGTATTTTCCACATTGAAATTCACACGTGTTACCGGGGTGTAAATGGAATCGACCGGGATGACGCCAATGGGCTGGTCTTCAGATTTATTCCGATCAGCCTGTACATAGCCACGACCGCGGTTTGCCGTAATGCGCATGTGCAAACGGGCATCGTCCGCGAGTGATGCAATGTGCAACTCGGGATTGAGAATTTCGACATCGCTGTCGGCACGGATGTCTCCTGCCGTAACAGGGCCTTCTCCTTCGACGTCTATCTCCAGTACTTTCTCTTCATCCGAGTGGATTTTCAGGGCCAACTTTTTCAGATTGAGAATAATTTCGGTCGTATCCTCCACTACACCGGGAACGGTCGAGAACTCATGCAGCACACCGTCAATTTGGACGGACGTTACAGCAGCACCCGGTAAAGAGGACAGCAAAATACGGCGCAGTGAATTCCCCAATGTCGTTCCGTAGCCACGTTCCAAAGGTTCTACAACGAATTTACCGTACTTTGAGTCTTCACTGATCTCCACAATTTCAATTTTCGGTTTTTCGATCTCAATCATTTACGGGTTACCCTCCTTCAGACGTCGCATTCCGGTTCACTCTCACCTTACTTGAGGGTATTCACATCAGCCTATTAGTGAACGGAACGGCACAATTTCTGGTTATAACTGGATAAAACCCTATCCGCTCCAGTATTGACGTGTATTTGGAATGCTATACCAGTTACACGCGGCGACGTTTTGGCGGGCGGCACCCGTTGTGCGGGATCGGTGTGACGTCCCGGATGACACTGACTTCCAAACCGGCAGCCTGTAACGAACGAATCGCCGCTTCACGGCCTGCACCCGGCCCTTTCACCATCACTTCGACGGTTTTCATCCCGTGTTCCATCGCTGCTTTCGCTGCCGCTTCTGCAGCCATCTGGGCCGCATAAGGCGTACTCTTACGAGAACCTTTAAACCCTAAGTTACCTGAACTCGCCCATGATATGCTGTTACCGCGGGGGTCGGTAATCGTTACGATCGTGTTGTTAAACGTCGATTTAATGTGAGCAATGCCGCTCTCAATGTTTTTGCGCGTTTTCCGCTTAACGCGTGTAGACTGTTTCTGTCTAGCCAAATACAATCCCTCCTACCTTATTTTTTCTTGTTCGCGACGGTACGGCGGGGGCCTTTGCGCGTGCGCGCGTTCGTTTTCGTGCGCTGACCGCGGACGGGCAAACCGCGACGGTGGCGAATGCCTCTGTAAGACCCGATCTCGATCAGACGTTTGATGTTCAGGGCTGTTTCACGGCGAAGGTCGCCTTCCACCGTGAGCTCCTTGTCAATCTTGTTGCGCAACAAGCTTGTTTCTTCCTCTGTCAAATCGCGAACTCTCGTATCCGGATTAATTCCGGTGTCGGCTAACAGTTTCCGCGATGTTGAACGTCCGATACCGTAAATGTATGTCAACGCCACTTCCACTCGCTTGTCACGCGGTAAATCCACTCCGGCAATACGTGCCAATTCATTCACCTCCTGAAGGTTATCCTTGTCTTTGCTTGTGTTTCGGGTTTTCGCAAATGACCATCACTTTTCCTTTACGTCGGATGACTTTGCACTTTTCACAAATCGGTTTAACCGATGGACGTACTTTCACAATCGCTAACCTCCTTAATTCGGAGAGTGTCATCATCTATATCGATAGATAATACGGCCTCTCGACAAGTCGTAGGGTGACAGTTCAACCGTTACTTTGTCACCGGGCAAAATGCGGATAAAGTGCATCCGAATCTTGCCGGAGACGTGAGCCAACACTTTGTGTCCATTTTCCAATTCGACACGAAACATGGCGTTCGGCAGTGGTTCGATCACGGTCCCCTCCACCTCGATGACGTCCTCCTTGGCCACGGTTCACTCTCCTTTCTCTTCCGCTCGGGGATGTGTTGATAAAAATTGTTGTAAAGCATACCTTAGCTTGGCATTGGTGACACGACCCTGTTCGTGCAGACTGCGCTCCACTTCTTCACTGACAAAGTCCTGAAAACGAACGTGGCGTATATTTTTCTTTTTGGCAGTGTCAAACTTGCGTTTATACCCGTCTGCCAACAGAACAAACTTTGGATCGATTTTACCCACCACAACCGCATACTGGCCGGCATCCCGTCCGCGCAATACATACACCACCTGCCCGAGACGGGGATCCGGTTGACTCTTGTCAGCCATTTCCCCCATCACCTTTAACTACAACTGAGTTAAAATCTCGCAGCCTTCTTCTGTAATGACGACGGTGTGTTCGAAGTGGGCACACATCGCGCCGTCTTGCGTGACGACAGTCCAGTTGTCGTCCAGTGTTTTGACGTAACGTGAACCCGCATTGACCATAGGTTCAATGGCGAGGACCATTCCCGACTTCAGGCGGGGGCCCATTCCGGGAGGGCCAAAGTTGGGGATTTGTGGGTCTTCGTGCAAGTTTTGCCCAATTCCGTGCCCAACATACTCGCGGACGATGGAAAATCCCTCTCCTTCAACGTACGTTTGAATGGCGTGGGAGATGTCGGAAAGCCGATGGTCCGGGCTCGCTTTTTGTAAACCAACGTACAAAGACTTTTCCGTCACGTCTAAGAGCCGCTTTACTTCTTCGCTGACTGCTCCCACCGGGTACGTCCAAGCCGAATCACCGTGGTAACCGCGGTACTCTGCTCCAATGTCCAAGCTGATGATGTCTCCTTCTTTCAGCTTTCGATCCCCGGGGATTCCGTGAACAAGTTCTTCGTTCACAGAGGTGCACACGTTGCCGGGAAAGCCTCCGTAACCCTTGAAAGAGGGGGTTGCCCCATGCTTGCGAATGATTTCTTCGGCCATGCGGTCCAATTCCCGCGTCGTCACACCCGGTTCAATCGCTTGCCGCAATTGCTGGTGTGCCAGGGCCACGATCCTACCAGCTTCCCGCATAAATTCCAACTCGTACGGAGATTTGCGGATGATCATGGCGACTCTCTCCGCAAATTGGCGTCAATGTCGGCAAACACCTGATCGATTGACTGTTCACCGTTAATTTTGACGAGCCGTTTTTTGCTTGCATAATAGTCGAGGAGTGGCTGGGTCTGTTTCATATTCACATCCAGGCGGTTGCCGACCGTTTCTTCTCGATCGTCAGACCGCTGGTAAAGGGGACCGCCACACTTGTCACAGACGCCTTCATTTTCCGGGGGATGAAACGTCACGTGGTACGTCGCACCGCAGTCCTGACAGATGCGCCGCCCCGTCAAACGTTTCATCAGCTCATCACGCGATACGTGTATATACAAGACGATATCTAGCTCGCGGGACAGATCCGCCAGCGTCTCATCGAGGTTTTCGGCTTGAGCCACTGTGCGCGGAAACCCGTCTAGCAAAAATCCTTGGGTACAGTCGTCTTGGCTAAGGCGTTCGCGCACAATCCCTACGGTAATCTCATCGGGAACGAGATCCCCTCTATCCATGTACTTTTTGGCTTCTTGGCCGAGCGCCGTTTCATTTTTCACCGCTTCCCGAAACATGTCTCCCGTCGAAATGTGCGGAATGTGGTACGTTTCTTTTATGCGTTCCGCCTGCGTTCCCTTACCGGCCCCTGGCAATCCCATTAACACGATGTTCAAACCGCGTATCCCTCCATCGAATTTTGTCACTTGTTGATGAACCCTTTGTAATGACGTTTGATTAACTGACTCTCAATTTGTTTCATCGTCTCCAATGCGACCCCCGAGACGATCAACAGGGATACCCCGCCAATTTGCACTGATGGCGGTAAGCCGGCTAGATTCGTAAAAAAGATCGGCATAATTGAAACGACTGCCAAAAACAGCGCTCCAGCTAACGTAATACGGTTTAAAATACGTGTCAAATAGGTTGCCGTCGTCTTGCCTGGGCGTATGCCGGGAATGTACCCGCCGTTTTTCTTCATTTGGTCCGCCATTTGCACCGGATTAATCTGGACAAATGTGTAAAAGTACGTAAATCCGATGATGAGCAAGACGTACAAGAACATCCCAAACGGCGCAGTGTAGTTAAAATGGTTGATAATCCAGTTGGCAATCGGGTTTCCGGCCCAAAAACTCGCTATCTGCGAAGGAAACGAGATCAGCGCAATGGCAAAGATGACCGGGATCATCCCCGACGCGTTTACCTTCAGCGGGATGTGTGTCGACTGCCCGCCGAACATCCTCCGTCCCACAACTCGTTTGGCGTACTGAACTGGAATGCGACGAATTCCCTGTTGAATGTAAATAACGCCGGCCGTGATGAGCACAAGCAGTAACAAGATCACGATCACTTTCACTATATTGAGAAACAGCTGATCTCCGGCGTCCACGAACTGGGTGGCGTATATTTGTCTAGCCGAGTTCGGAATGCCGGCGACAATCCCGGCGAAAATGATGATAGATATGCCGTTTCCAATCCCTTTTTCCGTGATCTGCTCGCCGAGCCACATGAGAAACGTCGTCCCTGCCGTCAAGGTCAACGCAATTAAAATAAATGTGAAAACACCTTTATCCTCGACAAATTCCACATTCGGCGTTCCAAACAGGTTGTCAAAGCCGATGGCCAATCCGAAGGACTGAATGAGCGCCAGCACCACGGTGCCGTACCGTGTCACTTGCGTCAGCTTGCGCCGTCCAGCCTCTCCCTCTTTTGCCCATTGGGCAAACTTCGGAATGACGTCCATCGACAACAGCTGGACGATAATGGAAGCTGTAATATAGGGCATGATCCCCATGGCAAATATAGAGAAGTTCGCCAGGGCGCCACCCGTAAACGTGTTTAAAATGCCAAACACGTTATTGTTTTGAGCGACCTCTTCCAAGAGCTCCACGTTAATGTTCGGGACCGGAATGAAACTGCCAATCCGAAACACGAGAAGCATCAAAAGGGTAAAGATGATCCGCCTCCGCAGATCATCCACTCTCATGATGTTTTGAAGTGTCTTGAACACATTAAATCACCTCGGTAGTGCCACCAGCTGCTTGTATCTTTTCCTCAGCGGTTTTGGAAAATTTGTGGGCTTTGACCGTCAGTTTGACGTTCAAATCGCCCTCTCCTAACACCTTTAATCCGTCTTTTAAGTTTCGGATGACCCTCTTTTCTAAGAGTAAACTCGGAGTGATTTCTGTTCCTTCACTAAACTGATTCAATGCGTCCAAGTTGATGATCGCGTACTCTTTTCGGTTGCGATTGTGGAAACCGCGCTTCGGCAAACGTCTGATGATCGGGTTTTGTCCCCCTTCAAACCCGGGACGTACCCCTCCGCCCGAGCGGGCTTTCTGCCCTTTCTGACCGCGTCCAGACGTTTTGCCGCTCCCTGAACCGATACCGCGTCCGACCCGATTCCGTTTTTGGCGAGATCCCGGTGCAGGTTTCAACTCGTGCAGTTTCATGGTTGCACCTCCTCATTCACTGTTACGCGTCGACTTCTTTGACTTCCAGTAAGTGACCGACTTTTTTTATCGCCCCGCGTACGGCGGGGTTATCTGGATGTATGACCGTTTGTTCCCGCTTCTTCAACCCGAGCGCCCGAAGGGTTTTCCGCTGAGTTTCCGGCCGCCCGATCATACTGCGTTTGAGGGTGATGTGCAGTTCTTTAGACATGTGTATCCCCTCCTATCCTAACAGTTCTTCCACAGTTTTTCCACGCAATTTCGCAACCTCTTGCGGGTGCTTCAAATTTTTAAGTCCTTCGAGTGTTGCGTTCACCATGTTAATCGGGTTGTTCGATCCGATGGATTTCGTCAAAATATCGCCGATGCCGGCAACGGTCAACACATCGCGAACCGGACCTCCGGCAATCACTCCCGTCCCTTCTACTGCCGGTTTCAACAACACTTTTCCAGCCCCGAAATGTCCGATGATTTCGTGGGGGATGGTCGTGTTCACGATTGGGACGCGGATAATGTTTTTCGTTGCAGCGTCGATCCCTTTGCGGATCGCTTCGGGAACTTCCGCTGCTTTGCCGATCCCGGCTCCGACACGGCCTTTTCCGTCACCGACGACGACGAGTGCGCTAAAACTGAAACGCCGGCCGCCTTTGACAACTTTCGCCACGCGGTTGATACTCACAACCCGCTCTTCGAATTCTTTTTCTTTCCCGTCCTTGCCTTTAGCCATGTAAGTCGTCCCTCCTTCTCAACAGATTAAAAGTTTAAGCCTGCCTCGCGGGCAGCTTCTGCCAGTGCTTTGACGCGCCCGTGGTAAACATAGCCGCTCCGGTCAAAGACAACCTTGTCTATCCCTTTATCTTTCGCCCTTTTGGCAATAAGTTCGCCGACTTTTTTTGCTGCCTCTACGTTAGCCCCGTTTTCCAACTGTTTGAGATCGGGATCTACCGTTGAGGCAGAGACGAGTGTGTGACCCTTTGTGTCATCGATAATCTGGGCGTACATGTGTTTCGATGAACGGAATACGTTTAAACGCGGACGTTCTGGCGTCCCGTGTACTTTTTTGCGCACACGCAAGTGGCGCCTTTTGCGCGCTGTTTTTCGGTTTCCGCGATCTATCACGTGACTGCACTCCTTTCTACGCTGTGATGGCTGTCCGTGTACCGTTATTTACCGGCTTTCCCTTCCTTGCGCACAATGCGTTCGCCCTTGTATTTAATCCCTTTTCCTTTGTAAGGTTCAGGTTTGCGTACAGAGCGAATCCGGGAGGCCACAGCTCCGACGCGTTCTTTGTCAATCCCTTTGACGATGACAGACGTTTGCGACGGGACTTCAAATTCGATGCCTTCTTCCGGTTCTATGTCGACAGGGTGCGAATACCCGACGTTTAACGACAAATTCTTGCCTTTCTTCTGCGCTCGATACCCTACACCGACAAGCTCCAGCTCTTTGGAAAACCCATTCGCCACACCTTCAATCATGTTGGCGATGATACTGCGGGTCGTGCCGTGCAGTGCACGGTGTCTTTTTGCGTCACTCGGGCGCTCTACGCGTAATTCTTTGTCAACGACTTTCACGTCCATTTCCGGATGAAACGAACGGGTCAGCGTTCCTTTCGGACCTTTTACGGTAATCTGTTTCCCGTCAATTTTCACATCTACACCGTCAGGTACGGGTATAGGCTTGCGTCCGATACGGGACATCGTGTCACACCTCTCTTTCTCCAAGACCGTTATGTTACCAAACGTAAGCGAGAATTTCTCCCCCTACGTTGTTTTTGCGTGCTTCTTTATCTGTCATGACACCTTGTGACGTTGACACAAGGGCTATGCCGAGTCCACCTAAGACGCGGGGAACTTCGTGACTTTTAGCATACACGCGCAAACCCGGCTTACTAATGCGTTTTAATCCTGTAATGACCCGCTGATTGTCTTGCGTGTACTTCAGGAAGATGCGAATAATCCCTTGTTTGTTGTCTTCTATATACTCCGCATCGCGTATAAATCCTTCCCGCTTGAGAATTTCCGCTATCTCGCGCTTAATGTTGGAGGCCGGAATTTCCACGCTTTCGTGCCGCGCGATGTTGGCGTTGCGAATGCGGGTCAACATATCGGCAATTGGGTCTGATACGGACATCTCAATACCTCCTTCCCTCTATTCAAGGCGCGCAACATACTCGTGCCATACCATTTCAAATTCCTGCTTCACCAACTGGCTTTTTTCACGCCGGGCAGTTGCCCTTTGTAAGCCAGTTCGCGAAAACAAATGCGGCACAATTTAAATTTCCTCAAGACAGAGTGCGGACGACCGCAACGCTCGCAGCGGGTGTACTCGCGCACTTTAAACTTTTGTTTCTTTTTTGCTTTCGCAATCATCGACTTTTTGGCCACGGACTTCCCTCCTTATCCCGGGTTTTATGATTTCCGAAACGGCATACCGAGTTGCTCAAGCAGTTCTCGTGCCTCTTCATCGGTGTCGGCTGTCGTGACGAAGACGATGTCCATCCCACGCACTTTTTCTACTTTATCGTACTCGATCTCCGGAAAAATGAGTTGCTCTTTGATACCTAACGTGTAATTCCCCCGTCCGTCAAACGACTTCGGCGACACACCGCGGAAGTCCCGAACCCGCGGCAAGGCGACGTTAAACAATTTATCCACAAAGTGGTACATCCGTTCGCCGCGCAAGGTCACTTTGCAACCGATGGGCATTCCTTCCCGCACTTTAAAACCGGCCACCGACTTTTTCGCTCTAGTGACGATCGGTTTTTGCCCCGTTATTTTGGCCAAGTCCTCAACGGCACTGTCCAAGAATTTCACATTTTGGACAGCGTCTCCTACACCCATGTTAATGACAACTTTCTCCAGCCGGGGCGCCTGCATCACGGACTTGTAGGAAAATTTTTTGACTAATGCCGGTACTACGTCGTTGACGTACTGTTCTTTCAATCGAGCTGTCATGTGACGTGCCTCCTTTCATTCACCTGGTTACTTGTCAATCGGTTCACCAGATTTTCGGGCAATGCGCACTTTTTTGCCGTTATCCAACACTTTGTATCCAATCCGCGTCGGTTCACCTGACTTCGGATCGATCAGCATCACGTTAGAAGCGTGGATCGGCGCCTCTTGCTCCACAATGCCGCCCTGCGGGTTTTGCTGCGACGGGCGCACATGCTTTTTCACCATGTTCACACCTTCGACGAGTACACGATTTTCACGCGGATACGTCTTGAGCACGCGGCCCTTTTTTCCCTTGTCCTTACCGCTAATCACCATCACCGTATCCTCTTTTTTGACGTGTAACTTGTGTGTCACCCATGGCACCTCCTTCACTCAGTGTCCTAAAGCACTTCAGGAGCTAGAGAAACGATTTTCATAAAGTCCCTCTCGCGCAACTCTCTGGCAACGGGCCCAAATATGCGAGTCCCCCGCGGTGTTTTATCGTCACGTACAATGACTGCGGCATTTTCATCAAACCGAATGTAAGAACCGTCTCGGCGGCGCGATCCGCGGACAGAGCGGACGACAACGGCTTTGACGACGTCCCCTTTCTTGACAACGCCTCCGGGTGTTGCCTGTTTGACCGATGCTACGATCATGTCTCCGATATTCGCTGACTTCCGCCGGGATCCTCCGAGCACTTTGATGCACATCAGTTCTTGCGCCCCGGAGTTGTCAGCAACTTTTAAACGCGTTTGCGGCTGAATCATGCTCCACCGTCCCTCCTTCCAGAAGTTCTTTGACTAGATCACGACAGATTTTTCGACGATCTCAACCAAACGCCATCTTTTGTCTTTTGACAGCGGCCGTGTTTCCATAATTTTGACGATGTCGTTCACTTTCGCTTCGTTGTGCTCGTCGTGGACTTTGAACTTCTTCGAATACTTCACGCGTTTTCCGTACAATTTGTGCCGCTTGTACGTTTCGACGCTGACGACAATCGTTTTGTCCATTTTGTCACTGACGACCCGCCCGATCCTCACTTTGCGGTTTCCGCGTTCTGCCATGAAGATGTCTGCCTCCTCTCTCAACTGATTCCAAGTTCGCGTTCGCGCAAGATCGTTTTCGCTCTGGCGATGTCTTTGCGCACCCGTTTGATTCGTGTCGGATTTTCCAATTGTCCGGTGGCCATTTGAAAGCGCAAGTTAAACAATTCTTCCTTTAAAGACGACAACTTCTGCTCAATTTCAGCTGTCGTCATATTGCGAAATTCTTTCGCCGTCTGTTTAGCTTTCATCCGTGTCACCACCCACTTCATCTCGTTTGACAAACTTCGTTTTAATCGGAAGTTTGTGGGAAGCCAGACGTAGCGCTTCGCGGGCGACTTCTTCTGAAACTCCGCCAATTTCGAACATGATTTTCCCCGGCTTGACGACGGCGACCCAATGCTCGGGTGCGCCTTTACCGCTCCCCATCCGCACTTCAAGAGGCTTCTGCGTCACGGGTTTTGAAGGGAAAATCTTAATCCACACTTTTCCGCCCCGCTTCATGTAACGGGTCATGGCAATCCGTGCCGCTTCAATTTGGCGGTTGGTCACCCACGACGGCTCCAGTGCCTGCAAGCCGTATTCTCCGAAGGCAATGTCCGTTCCACCTTTGGCACGACCGCGCATACGTCCTCGATGTTCTCTGCGGTATTTCACGCGCCTGGGCATTAACATCCCTATCGCCCTCCTTCCTTCGCTTCTTTCTTGGGCGGTAAGACGTCGCCACGGTAAATCCACACTTTGACTCCGATGCGACCGTAAGTCGTGTGGGCTTCAGCTGTTCCGTAGTCAATGTCGGCACGCAGCGTGTGCAACGGTACGGTTCCTTCGTTGTACCCTTCAGTCCGGGCGATGTCCGCGCCGCCAAGGCGCCCGCTCACTTGAGCGCGAATCCCTTTGGCACCGAAGCGCAAGGTGCGTTGGATCGCCTGTTTGAGAGCACGGCGAAACGCCACACGACGCTCCAGCTGCTGGGCAATGTTCTGTGCCACGAGGTTGGCGTCCAGTTCGGGAGTTTTAATTTCGTTGATGTTGATGTGTACGCGCTTGCCAGTCAACTGGCTCAGTTCTTCCCTCAACGCTTCGACTTGTGAACCACCTTTCCCGATGACCATCCCTGGTTTGGCGGTGTGAATGTTAATGTTTACCCGGTTGGCTGCCCGCTCGATTTCGACGTGGGAAACAGCAGCATCTTTTAACCGTTTCATAATGTATTCGCGCACTTTAATGTCCTCGTGCAAGAGGTTCGCGTAGTCTTTATCGGCATACCACTTCGATTCCCAATCGCGGATAATGCCGACGCGCAAACCGACCGGATTGACTTTTTGGCCCATGCTATCCCTCCTTGCGTTCAGTTAACACGATCGTAATATGACTCGTACGTTTATCAATTCGACTGGCACGCCCTTGAGCGCGCGGACGGAACCGTTTCAACGTCGGCCCTTCGTCTACGCGTATCTCACCAATATACAAGTCCTGTGCGTTCATGTTAAAGTTGTGTTCTGCATTCGCCATCGCCGATCTCAACACTTTCTCCAAGATGGGCGAAGCAGCTCGCGGCGTGTGATGCAAGATGGACAGTGCTTCCTCAACCTGTTTTCCACGGATCAGATCAGCGACGAGACGGGCTTTCCGCGGCGCTATCCGCACGTAGCGCGCGACACTTGACGGTTTCGCTCCGATGACGTCGCCGAACGTCTTGCCGACCATATCTTGTTCCACTGTCACTTTCGTGTATCCGTGCCCGTTGTTCACGCGGAAGGTCGTCCCCACATTCCCTTCGACAATTTCCTGGGAGTACCTCCCTCTCCTCACTTTGTTCGCTTGTGCCATCTCCACAACCTCCTTCCGTTCTCTTCGCATTCAGTCAGCTGACACTTCGAGCAACGTCACCGCTTTGTCCGCCGATCCTCACCGGCGTGCCCTCTGAAGGTACGCGTCGGGGCAAACTCGCCCAGTTTATGGCCGACCATGTCCTCTGTAATGTAAACCGGAACGTGCTTCCGCCCATCGTGAACGGCAATCGTGTGTCCGACAAATTCAGGGAAAATGGTCGAGCGCCGCGACCACGTCTTGATGACGCGTTTTTCGCCTTTTTTGTTTAGAGCCTCCACTTTTTTCATTAAATGGTCGTCAACAAAAGGGCCTTTTTTCAGACTGCGACCCATACGGTTTACCCTCCTTTCTCGCCAAGCCGTTTATGAAGCCGCTAAAAACGAACTGTCAGCGTCTCGTTACTTTCTACGCCGGCGGACAATATATTTGTCAGACGGATTCCGCTTCCTTCTCGTCTTGTATCCGATCGTCGGTTTCCCCCAAGGAGTCACCGGCGACTTCAATCCGATGGGAGCCTTACCTTCTCCACCGCCGTGCGGGTGGTCGCTCGGGTTCATCACGGATCCGCGCACGGCCGGTCTTCGACCGAGCCAGCGAGACCGCCCTGCTTTTCCGATCGTGATGTTTTCGTGGTCGACGTTCCCCACTTGACCGACGGTCGCCCGGCACTCTTCACGTACCATGCGCATCTCTCCCGAAGCCAGGCGGATGATGGCGTACCCTTTTTCCTTTCCGAGCAACTGGGCCTCTGCTCCGGCTGCACGCACCAGCTGTCCACCTTTGCCGGGCTTAAGCTCGATGTTGTGAATCACGGTTCCGACCGGAATGTTGGCAAGAGGCAACGCATTGCCCGGTTTAATGTCGGCGGACGGTCCCGATTCGACGGTATCCCCGACTTTCAAACCTTTAGGCGCGATAATGTAACGTTTTTCCCCGTCAGCGTAGTGGATGAGTGCGATGTTCGCCGTACGGTTCGGGTCGTATTCAATAGTCGCCACGCGCCCGGGAACGCCGTCTTTATTCCGCTTAAAGTCGATGATGCGGTATTTGCGCTTGTGCCCGCCCCCCTGGTGGCGTACCGTGATCCGCCCCTGATTGTTGCGTCCCGCCTTTTTCGGCAGTGGCGCCAGCAGGGATTTTTCAGGTTTGTCCGTTGTAATTTCCTCAAATGTGGAGACCGTCATTTGACGCCGGCCCGGAGAGGTCGGCTTAAAGTGTTTGATGGCCATGGAATTCGTCCCTCCTTCGCATTAAGCTCTACACACCTTCAAAGAATTCCAGCGGCTTGCTGTCTTCGCTCAACGTGACAATCGCTTTTTTGCGCAGTGCCGTGTAGCCGGAATACCGACCGAACGTTTTCGGTTTGCGCGGCATTTTCATCGTGTTCACTTTGACGACTTTCACGTCAAAAATACTTTCTACCGCTTGCTTGATTTCCGTCTTGTTGGCTTTCCTGTCGACTTCAAACGCGTACTTCTTCTTTTCCATCAAGTCGGTGCTTTTTTCAGTAATGATCGGTCGTATGATGACGTCGTGGGGATTTTTCACGAGCTGAGCACCTCCTCCACTTGAGAAACGGCATCGACCGTCATAATCAGCTTGTCGTGCTTTAACACGTCCAACACGTTGATTTTGCTAGACGGTATTAACGTCACGCCCTGAATGTTACGCGCAGAGAGCTCTGCGTTTTCGTTGCGGTCCTTGACGACGATGAGCGCCTCTTTGGCGTCCAAGTTTGACAGAACACGCACCATCTCTTTCGTTTTCGGCTCGTCGAACGTGAGGCTCTCCAACACGATGAGCTCATTGTCCTTCACTTTGGAAGAAAGGGCGGACTTTATCGCTAGCCGACGCACTTTTTTCGGCAATTTATAGCGATAACTGCGCGGAGTCGGCCCGAAAACGACACCTCCGCCGACCCACTGGGGAGAGCGAATACTGCCATGGCGTGCGCGACCTGTCCCTTTTTGCCGCCACGGTTTGCGCCCGCCGCCGCGTACGGCGGAACGGTTTTTGACAGCGTGGGTTCCACGTCGCATCGACGCCTGTTGCATGACAACTGCTTCGTGCAGGACGGATTCGTTCGGTTCAATGCCGAATACGGCATCTGACAGTTCCAATTCACCGACTTCGGAACCGTCCATATTGCGTATCGTTACTTTAGGCATGTGTGTTCCTCCTTTCGCCAAAAGATCCATTAACGACTTTTAACGGCCGATTTAATGGTGATGTAGCTGTTTTTCGTCCCTGGGATGGCCCCTTTTACGAGAAGCAAGTTTCGATCGGCATCGACATCCACCACTTCCAGGTTCTGTATGGTGACGCGCTCCCCGCCCATGCGGCCCGGAAGTTTACGCCCTTTGAACACGCGCATCGGGTCTATCGCTCCGAGAGAGCCGGGACCGCGATGGTAGTGTGAACCGTGAGACATCGGGCCGCGCCTCTGTTTGTGCCGCTTGATCGAACCGGCAAACCCTTTTCCTTTCGACGTTCCGACGATGTCTACTTTCTCTCCCTTGGCGAAAATGTCAACTTTCACTTCTTTTCCTACTTCGTAGTCGTCAAGATTGACGTCGCGTATCTCTCTAATGTAGCGCTTGGGCGCCGTTCCGGCTTTTTTGGCGTGGCCGAGCATCGGTTTGTTGGCCCGGTGTTCTTTCTGATCGTCAAACCCGAGCTGGATGGCGTTGTACCCTTCGTGTTCCTCGCGCTTCACTTGCAAGACGACGCACGGCCCCGCTTCGATGACAGTGACGGGTACCGCTTCGCCCTCTTCGTTAAACACTTGAGTCATCCCGAGTTTTTTTCCCAAGATACCTTTCCTCATTTTCGCACACCTCCTGTTGCAACGTGGTTCCATCTACACGTCAACGCTTAATGTCACAGTTTGATTTCGATATCAACACCGGACGGCAAATCCAGACGCATCAGCGAGTCGACGGTCTGGGGCGTCGGATTGACAATGTCGATGAGGCGCTTATGTGTACGCATCTCGAACTGCTCACGGGAATCTTTGTACTTGTGCACGGCTCGAAGAATCGTATACACGCTTCTCTCCGTCGGAAGCGGGACGGGTCCGGACACGTCAGCGCCCGACCGTTTAGCCGTTTCAACGATCTTGTCAGCAGATTGATCTAAAATGCGATGATCATAAGCCTTTAAACGAATGCGAATTTTTTGCTTTGCCATGACTTTCCCTCCTTGTACGCCTATTTGACCAACAGACAATTCTCCGCGGAAATTATCCTCACACACCAAGACAAAGCAGCCGGGTGTGTCAGCAACCTCCCGCTTCATCGCAAGTCCATGGCAACGTTCCCTATTATATAAAAAACATCCAGACGATGCAAGAAAAAAATCGGAATATACGCATAGTACACAAAACCCCCGGGTGAGAGACACCCAGGGGCTTGGGGATCTACAGACTACTCGTTAATTTTTGTGACAACGCCGGCACCGACAGTGCGCCCACCTTCACGAATAGCGAAGCGCGTTCCGTCTTCGATGGCGATCGGAGCGATCAGCTCGACATCCATCGTGACGTTGTCACCAGGCATCACCATTTCCGTCCCCTCAGGCAGAGTGATGACACCTGTGACGTCTGTTGTGCGGAAGTAGAATTGGGGACGGTATCCGTTAAAGAACGGGGTGTGACGCCCACCTTCTTCCTTCGTCAAAATGTACACTTCGCCGGAAAATTTCGTGTGGGGATTCACGGAACCAGGTTTTGCCAGTACTTGACCGCGTTCGACTTCATCCCGGTCCACACCGCGCAGAAGAGCCCCGATGTTGTCACCGGCTTCTGCTTGATCCAACAGTTTGCGGAACATTTCCACACCGGTTACGACTGTTTTGTTCGTTTCGGGTTTAATTCCGACGATTTCAACTTCGTCGCCCACTTTGATCGTTCCCCGTTCAACACGGCCGGTTGCAACGGTACCGCGGCCGGTAATGGAGAACACGTCTTCCACGGGCATGAGGAAGTCTTTGTCTACGGCGCGTTCCGGTGTCGGAATGTAGGAGTCGACTTGCTCCATTAATTCGTGAATGCTTTTAGCCCATTCCCCGTTCGGGTCTTCTAAAGCTTTCAGTGCCGAACCGCGAATGACTGGAATGTCGTCGCCGGGGAAGTCGTACTCCGAGAGCAGGTCGCGCACTTCCATTTCGACGAGTTCCAACAGCTCTTCGTCGTCAACCATGTCGCACTTGTTCAAGAACACGACGATGTGGGAGACGCCGACTTGTTGGGACAACAAGATGTGTTCCCGCGTTTGCGGCATCGGACCGTCTGCAGCGGATACGACAAGGATGGCGCCGTCCATTTGGGCTGCACCGGTGATCATGTTTTTGACGTAGTCAGCGTGACCCGGGCAGTCTACGTGGGCGTAGTGACGGTTTTCTGTTTCGTACTCCACGTGAGACGTCGCAATGGTAATGCCGCGTTCGCGCTCTTCCGGAGCGTTGTCGATCTGATCGTAGCCGCGGGCTTCACCGCTTCCCTTTGAAGCCAGCACTGTCGTAATCGCAGCGGTCAGCGTCGTTTTTCCGTGGTCAACGTGACCGATCGTGCCAACGTTAACGTGTGGTTTTGAACGCTCAAACTTTTCTTTTGACATGTTGAAGAAATCCTCCTTCATACCTTAATATGCTGTTATTTTTTATGGATGAAGCTGCGAAACGGTTATCCCGCCTCGCAGACAGCTAAAACTCGTTTCACTCACCGGACGCTTTTTTGATAATGTCATCGGCGATATTCTTCGGCACTTCTTCGTAATGGTCAAAGTACATGCTGTAATTTCCGCGCCCCTGGGTGCGCGAACGCAAAGTCGTGGCATAGCCGAACATTTCAGCGAGGGGTACGAAAGCCCGGATTACTTTTGCGCCAGACCGGTCATCCATGCCTTCAATGCGCCCGCGGCGGGAGTTAATGTCGCCCATAATGTCACCCAGGTACTCTTCCGGTATGTCGACTTCGACTTTCATAATCGGCTCCAACAGAACCGGGTTACAGTGTTTTTTCGCTTCTTTGAGGGCGATGGACGCGGCTATTTTAAACGCCATTTCCGACGAGTCGACATCGTGGTAAGAACCGTCGTACAACGTCGCTTTGATATCCACCAGCGGGTAGCCGGCCAACACGCCGTTTTGCATCGCTTCTTCGATGCCGCTTTGTACAGCGGGGATGTACTCCCGCGGCACGACACCGCCGACGATATTGTTTTCGAATTCGAAGCCGCTGCCTTCCTCTAACGGTTCAAAGCGAATCCACACGTGGCCGTACTGTCCGCGTCCACCGGACTGGCGGATGTACTTTCCTTCCACTTCAGCGGAAGTGCGGAATGTCTCCCTGTAGGCCACCTGCGGTTGCCCGATGTTCGCTTCCACTTTGTATTCCCGCAACAACCGGTCGACGATGACGTCAAGGTGCAGTTCGCCCATTCCTGAGATGATGGTCTGCCCCGTTTCCTCGTCTGCTTTCGTCCGGAACGTCGGGTCTTCTTCTGCCAGTTTGGCTAGGGCTGTCGCCATCTTTTCCTGGTCAGCTTTCGTCTTCGGCTCAATCGCCAGGTCAATGACCGGCTCTGGGAAAACCATCGACTCAAGAACGATGGGGCTCTTTTCGTCACATAGCGTATCACCTGTCGTCGTGTCTTTCAACCCGACGGCAGCGGCGATGTCACCGGCATACACTGTGCTCACTTCTTCCCGGTGGTTCGCATGCATCTGCAAAATGCGCCCGATGCGTTCCCGCTTTTGCTTCGTCGAATTCAACACGTACGAACCGGAGTTGAGCATTCCCGAGTACACGCGGAAGAACGTCAGCTTCCCGACGTAAGGATCGGACATGATCTTAAACGCCAAGGCCGCGAGCGGCTCGTCGTCTCCCGAATGCCGCTCTGCTTCCTCGCCGTCCGGCAAATGCCCTTTGATCGCCGGGACGTCGAGGGGCGACGGCAAGTAGTTGACAACTGCATCCAACAACAGTTGCACGCCCTTGTTTTTATAGGAGGAACCGCAAAGCACAGGCGTAATTTCTACGTTACACGTTCCCTTGCGCAGCGCTGACTTGATTTCGTCTTCCGTCAGCTCTTCTCCTTCCAAGTATTTCTCCATGAGCGTTTCGTCCAACTCCGCGACAGCTTCGAGCAAAGCGGTACGGTACTCTTCCGCTTGCTCTTTGTATTCGTCTGGAATCTCACGCGCTTCAGAACGCGTCCCCAGTTCGTCCAAGTAATAGTAGGCGACATTTTCGATTAAGTCGATGATCCCTTCGAACGTGTCCTCTTTTCCGATCGGCAGCTGAATCGGAACTGCGTTTGCCTGCAGGCGTTCGCGCATTTGCTCGACTGCACCGAAGAAATCGGCCCCGACAATGTCCATTTTGTTCACGTACGCTATGCGCGGCACCCGGTACTTGTCTGCCTGGCGCCAGACCGTTTCCGATTGCGGCTCTACCCCGCCTTTGGCGCAAAATACGCCGACTGCTCCGTCCAACACACGCAGCGAACGTTCCACTTCGACTGTGAAGTCGACGTGCCCCGGGGTATCGATAATATTAATGCGGTGTCCTTTCCACTGGGCAGTGGTCGCAGCAGACGTGATGGTGATTCCGCGCTCCTGTTCCTGCTCCATCCAGTCCATCGTCGCGGCACCTTCATGGGTCTCCCCTATCTTGTGCACTCGACCGGTGTAGAACAAAATGCGCTCTGTCGTGGTCGTTTTGCCCGCATCAATATGTGCCATGATCCCGATGTTACGTGTGTCTTTTAAGGAGAATTCGCGAGCCATTCTGTTTTTCTCCTTTCGTGATGAGTTCCGTACCCTACCGGCCTTTCATTACCAGCGGTAGTGAGCAAACGCCTTGTTGGCTTCTGCCATCCGGTGGGTATCTTCTTTCTTCTTCACCGATGCACCGTTGTTGTTCGCCGCATCCATAATTTCAGCAGCTAAACGCTCTTGCATCGTTTTTTCGCTCCGCAACCGTGCGTAGTTCACGATCCATCTGAGGGCCAAACTTTTTCGGCGTTCCGGTCGCACCTCGACCGGCACTTGATAGTTGGCACCCCCGACACGGCGCGCGCGCACTTCCAGTACGGGCATAACGTTTTTGAGTGCTTGCTCAAACACTTCCAACGGATCTTTTCCCGTACGTTCGCGAATGATTTCAAACGCCTCATACAAAATTCTTTGTGCAACGCCTTTCTTACCGTCAATCATGATCCGATTGATTAGGCGAGTCACAAGCTTGCTGTTGTATATAGGATCCGGTAATACGTCCCGGCGCGGGACAGGTCCCTTACGCGGCACTTCCACTCCTCCTTCACTACTTCATTCGTTTCACGCACTATTTCGGGCGCTTCGTCCCGTATTTGGAGCGACCTTGTTTACGATCTTGTACGCCCGCGGTGTCCAGAGCCCCTCTCACGATGTGGTAGCGGACACCCGGCAGATCTTTCACCCGACCGCCGCGCACTAAGACGACACTGTGTTCTTGCAGGTTGTGCCCGATTCCGGGAATGTAAGCCGTCACCTCAATCTGGTTGGACAAGCGAACCCGCGCGTACTTGCGCAAGGCAGAGTTCGGCTTCTTCGGTGTCATCGTCCCCACACGCGTGCACACACCGCGCTTTTGGGGCGAATTTAGATGCGTATGCTCTTTGCGAAAGCTGTTGTAACCAAATTGCAGAGCCGGTGAGTCAGATTGGCTGACTTTGCGTTTTCTCCCTTTGCGCACGAGTTGGTTAATCGTCGGCATCCTGTTGCCACCTCCTTCCTCAACATTTGATCCACACATTCGGACTGCAAACTGTGGAAATCTATCGTCACCTGGTCACCTACGCCTTGCGTTGAGGGGCTTAAAACATCGGCCTAAGCCGGCCGCACGCTTCAAGCCCACAGATCCAGGCGGTTCATTTTCGGACAAAAAAGAAGGGAGACCGTCGATGTAGTGACACGGCTGCCACACACATTGACGCATGGGACAGCCTCCGTCACGAGGTCTCTTCATTCAAAATACCGACCGTTGAAGCTCCGACATCAATGTTGCTTGCAGCCCCCAGTTGTTTCATAGATTCAACGTAACTGACCGGCACCCCGTGTTGTTCACACAGCTCTACAACCGGTGCCGTTACATTCGGGTCAGCGTCTCGTGCCACGACGACTTCTTTCAGTTTTTGTTGTTCTAGTGCCTTTTTTGTCTGCTTGACGCCGACACAAATTTTGTTCGCCTGCTTCACTTTATCATAAGACATGACAGCCCTCCAAAGCTGACAGGATCATTGACATACTCGAATATAGTACCATCCCGTTTTCGGAATGTCAACACGCCAAACCTTTAATCGACCGCGACCGCTTCTTGGCCAGCTTCCGCTCGTTCTTCGCCAGCTCGGCCGTCGTCGACCTTCACGTTTCGGTAACGGTTCATACCCGTCCCGGCCGGTACGAGCTTTCCAATAATGACGTTTTCCTTCAAGCCGAGCAGTTCGTCGACCTTGCCCTTGATCGCCGCATCGGTCAGTACCCGCGTCGTTTCTTGGAACGAAGCGGCTGACAGGAACGAATCCGTCTCCAGCGACGCCTTTGTGATTCCGAGCAGGATCGGCCTTGCGACAGCCGGGTCTCCTCCATTTTCAAACACTTTTTCGTTGGCCTCTTCGAATTCGTGGACATCGACAGCAGAACCAGGCAACAAATCGGTATCCCCTGCATCGGTAATGCGCACTTTTCGCATCATCTGCCGAATCATCACTTCGATGTGCTTGTCGTTAATTTCCACGCCTTGCATGCGGTACACTTTTTGCACTTCTTGCAAAATGTACTCTTGTACGCCGCGCACTCCTTTCACTAACAGGAGTTCCTTCGGATCCACAGAGCCTTCGGTCAGAAGGTCTCCTGCTGCTACTCGGTCGTCAACGGCCACGCTCAGGCGAGCCCCGTACGGTATCGCGTAAACTTTCGTTTCCGCCTCGCCTTTCACTTCTACCTCGCGGCGGTCTTTCGTTTCGCGTATGTCTGTCACTGTACCGGAAATTTCTGTAATGACCGCCTGCCCTTTCGGATTGCGCGCTTCAAAAAGTTCCTGAATCCGCGGCAAACCTTGCGTAATGTCGTCTCCTGCGACACCGCCTGTGTGGAACGTGCGCATCGTCAGCTGCGTGCCGGGCTCCCCGATAGACTGGGCGGCGATAATGCCGACGGCCTCTCCGATTTCCACTTGTGTTCCGAGGGCCAAATTGCGGCCGTAACACTTCTTGCACACGCCGTGCCGCGTACGGCAACTGAGCACAGAGCGAATGTCAACTTCCTTTATTCCGGCGTCCACAATGCGCTTCGCTTTGTCTTCATCGATCATTTCGTTGCGTTCAACGATGACGTCGCCCGTATCCGGATGGCGAACTGTTCGGAAAGCGAGCCTGCCCACAATGCGGTCGTACAGGCTTTCGATGACTTCTCGACCGTCCCGAAGAGCGCGAATGCGGACCCCTTTATCTGTCCCACAGTCCTCTTCGCGGACGATGACATCCTGCGCCACATCGACCAGCCGCCGGGTCAAGTATCCGGAGTCGGCTGTTCTCAATGCCGTATCGGCCAACCCTTTTCGCGCACCGTGTGTGGAAATGAAGTATTCCAACACAGTCAGCCCTTCGCGGAAATTGGATTTGATCGGCATTTCGATGATCTTCCCAGAAGGTGCCGACATGAGTCCGCGCATCCCGGCTAATTGCGTTATTTGTGCAACGTTTCCCCTTGCACCGGAATGGGCCATCATGTAAATCGGGTTGAACGCGTCAAGGGATTTCATCAATATGTCGGTAATGTCGTCTTTCGCCTTGCTCCAAATGGAGATCACTCGTTCGTAACGCTCATCTTCTGTAATCAAGCCGCGCCGGAATTGTTTCATCACCGTCTGAACTTTCTCTTCGGCCTCTCGGAGGAGCTGCTTTTTGTTGTTGGGCACGATAACGTCAGAGACTGAAATCGTGATCCCCGCTTTTGTCGAGTAATTAAACCCATGCGCTTTGACCCGGTCCATAATGACCGACGTCGCCGTCGTCCCGTACCGGCGGAAACATTCAGCGATCATGAGTCCGAGGTACTTTTTGGCAACGGCTTCCGTCGGCTCCAGGCCGCGAATGAATTCCCGCACATCTTTCCCTTTCTCATAGATGAAATACTTATCCGGCGTCTGATCGATCGTTTTCTGCTCTTCTGGAGAGTTGATGTACGGGTAATCGGCCGGGAAAATTTCGTTGAAAATAATTTTTCCTGGCGTCGTCACCATGAGCGCCTTTTGCTGTTTGTCGCTAAACGACGTTTTGCCGAGTGTACGAGCTGGAATGGCGATGCGCGCGTGCAGCGCGACGTACCCCTGCTGATAGGCGTTAATCACCTCACCAGGCGAGGAGTACACGCCGCCTTCTCCCAGTGCGCCTTCCCGCTCCAGTGTCAAGTAGTAACTGCCGAGCACCATGTCTTGAGACGGGGTCACGACGGGTTTGCCGTCTTTCGGGTTCAAAATATTTTGTGCGGCCAACATCAAAATGCGCGCTTCTGCCTGAGCTTCCGCTGACAGAGGGACGTGAACGGCCATCTGGTCCCCGTCAAAGTCGGCGTTGTACGCTGTACAGACAAGGGGGTGCAGTTTGATCGCACGCCCTTCAACCAAAACGGGTTCAAACGCCTGAATTCCCAACCGGTGCAGTGTCGGGGCCCGGTTGAGCAAAACGGGGTGCTCCTTGATCACTTCTTCCAGAACGTCCCACACTTCGGGATGTACCCGTTCCACTTTGCGCTTGGCGCTCTTAATGTTGTGCGCCAGCCCCTTGCTGACCAACTCTTTCATCACAAACGGCTTAAACAGCTCGAGGGCCATTTCTTTCGGCAGTCCGCACTGGTACATTTTCAGTTCTGGTCCGACGACGATGACGGAACGGCCCGAGTAGTCGACGCGTTTGCCGAGGAGGTTTTGACGGAACCGTCCCTGTTTCCCTTTCAGCATGTGGCTGAGGGACTTGAGCGGGCGGTTGCCTGGACCTGTCACTGGGCGGCCGCGGCGACCGTTGTCGATGAGAGCGTCAACTGCTTCCTGCAACATCCGTTTCTCGTTTTGGACGATAATGTCCGGCGCCCCGAGATCCAGCAGTCGTTTAAGCCGGTTGTTACGGTTAATGACGCGACGGTACAGGTCGTTCAAATCGGAGGTAGCAAAGCGTCCACCGTCAAGTTGCACCATCGGGCGGAGTTCCGGCGGAATGACCGGCAGAACCTCTAAAATCATCCATTCCGGCTCGTTGCCCGAGTGACGGAAGGCCTCTAACACTTCCAGGCGCTTAATGACGCGGTTGCGTCGCTGTCCCTGCGCGGTGTTCAGTTCTTCTTTCAGCGCCGCAACCTCTTGGTTCAGATCAATTTCCGAAAGCAGTTTCTTAATCGCCTCCGCTCCCATCATCGCTTGGAACGCCTGACCGTATTTTTCCCGGTAACTGCGGTATTCTTTTTCCGAGAGCAGCTGTTTCTTCTCCAACGGTGTGTCGCCGGGATCGGTTACGACGTAGGAAGCAAAGTAAATCACTTCCTCCAAAGCCCTAGGGGACATATCCAGTACGAGCCCCATGCGGCTCGGGATGCCTTTAAAGTACCAAATGTGGGAAACCGGCGCCGCCAATTCGATGTGCCCCATCCGCTCGCGGCGCACTTTTGCCCGTGTCACTTCCACGCCACAGCGGTCACAGACAACGCCCTTGTAGCGGACGCGCTTATATTTCCCGCAATGGCACTCCCAGTCTTTGGTCGGACCGAAAATCTTTTCGCAAAAAAGACCTTCTTTTTCTGGCTTAAGCGTCCGGTAGTTGATCGTCTCCGGCTTTTTCACCTCACCGCGCGACCAGGACCGAATCTTGTTGGGAGAGGCCAGGCCGATTTTCATAAACTGAAAGTTGTTGACATCTAACAAAGGTCAACCCTCCTCATGAGTGGTGGCAAGTGTGGGCACTACTTTTCCGCTGTCTCCAAGTTCAGGTTCAACTGTTTATCCCCGGACTGATCTTCATCATCGTCAATTTCGCGAATTTCGATTTCCTCCTCGTCTTCGGCGAGAATTTTCACGTCCATTCCGAGACTCTGCAACTCTTTGATCAGCACTTTAAACGATTCCGGCACACCGGGTTCCGGAACGTTTTCCCCTTTGACAATCGCTTCGTACGTCTTCACGCGACCGACGACGTCATCTGACTTGACAGTCAAAATTTCTTGCAGCGTATAAGCCGCACCGTACGCTTCCAGCGCCCATACTTCCATTTCGCCAAAGCGCTGACCACCGAACTGGGCTTTTCCGCCCAGCGGTTGCTGGGTGACGAGGGAGTACGGACCGGTGGACCGGGCGTGAATTTTGTCGTCTACCATGTGTGCCAACTTCAGCATATACAAGACGCCGACGGTGACGCGATTTTCAAACGGTTCACCACTGCGCCCGTCGTACAGCACAGTTTTGCCGTCTTCATCGAGACCAGCTTCTTTCAACGCTTCAATCGTGTCATCTTCCGTTGCGCCGTCAAACACCGGGGAAGCGACGTAAATGTTCATCGCTTTTGCCGCCATGCCCAGGTGTGTTTCCAGCACCTGTCCAATGTTCATCCGCGACGGAACCCCGAGAGGGTTCAGTACGATGTCAACCGGCGTTCCGTCTGGGAGAAAGGGCATATCTTCTTCCGGCAAAATGCGGGCGATCACCCCTTTGTTCCCGTGTCGTCCGGCCATTTTGTCACCTTCGGAAATTTTTCTCTTCTGGGCGATGTACACCCGCACGAGCTGGTTGACACCCGGGGGCAACTCATCGCCGTTTTCCCGTGTAAACACTTTGACATCGACAACGATGCCGCTCGTTCCGTGCGGGACCCTCAGAGACGTATCGCGCACTTCCCGCGCCTTCTCACCGAATATGGCGTGCAGCAACCGCTCTTCCGCCGTCAGTTCCGTGACCCCTTTCGGCGTCACTTTGCCGACGAGAATATCCCCGGACTTCACTTCCGCACCGATGCGTATAATCCCGCGTTCGTCCAAGTTGCGCAAAGCATCTTCTCCGACGTTGGGGATGTCGCGGGTAATTTCTTCCGGCCCGAGCTTCGTGTCACGGGCTTCCGATTCGTACTCTTCGATGTGAATCGACGTGTACACGTCTTCTTTGACGAGCTTTTCGCTCAAGAGAATGGCGTCTTCGTAGTTGTACCCTTCCCACGTCATAAAGGCGGCGATCACATTCTTTCCGAGCGCCAGCTCTCCCATCTCCGTGGACGGGCCGTCGGCGATGACGTCCCCTTTTTCCACGCGGTCGCCTTTTTTCACGATGGGACGCTGGTTGATACACGTTCCCTGGTTGGAACGCACAAATTTGTACAGCTTATATTTATCTAAGTCGCCTGCGACACGCTGACCGTCCACTTCTCCTTCGTGGCGCACCCATATTTCATCTGCTGTGACGCGCTCCACCGTTCCGGGGCGCTTGGCAATGACGCACACACCGGAATCTTTGGCGGCTTTGTACTCCATGCCGGTTCCGATGATCGGCGCCTCAGGGACGAGGAGTGGCACCGCTTGACGCTGCATGTTCGATCCCATTAACGCTCGGTTCGAGTCGTTGTTTTCCAAAAACGGGATGCACGCCGTTGCGACAGAGACGACTTGTTTCGGGGAGACGTCCATAAAATCGACGCGCTCCTTCGGAACTGTCATCACGTCGTCCCGGTAGCGGGCGAGGACTTCGTCTTTCACAAACGAACCGTCTTCGTTTAAAGGCGCGTTTGCCTGCCCGATAATGTAGTTGTCCTCTTCATCTGCCGTCAAATAGACAATTTCATCAGTGACGCGGCCCGTTTCGGGATCGACTTTCCGGTACGGCGTCTCGATAAAGCCGAATTCGTTCACCCGGGCATAAGTGGAAAGGGAGTTGATCAACCCGATATTCGGACCTTCCGGCGTCTCAATGGGGCACATGCGTCCGTAGTGAGAGTTGTGGACGTCGCGCACTTCGAAACCGGCTCGCTCCCGCGTCAGACCGCCAGGTCCCAACGCGCTTAAACGCCTTTTGTGCGTCAACTCTGCAAGTGGATTCGTTTGGTCCATAAACTGCGACAACTGGCTGGACCCGAAAAACTCCTTGATGGACGCGATGACCGGGCGGATGTTGATCAGTGCCTGCGGTGTAATGGCGTTGGCGTCCTGGATGGACATGCGCTCGCGCACGACGCGTTCCATGCGCGACAAGCCGATGCGAAACTGATTTTGCAACAGTTCGCCGACTGAACGCAGACGGCGGTTGCCTAAGTGGTCAATGTCGTCTGTGTCCCCAATGCCGTGCAATAGATTGATAAAGTAGTTGATGGAGGCGACGATGTCAGCCGCCGTTATGCACTTCGTCTGGTTGGAAATATCGCCGTTTCCGATGACTTTGATCACTTTGCCGTCTTCGAGCGGAGAGTACACTTTCACGCTCTGCACAGTGATACTGGTCTCTTCTGACAGGCCTTCCGTGATGTTGTACGTTTCCTTCCCGGATCCCTTTTCCAAATGGGGGATCAACTTATCTAACAGCCGACGGTCTACAATTTGTCCGGCCTCCGCGATGATTTCCCCGCTCTCGGCATCGACAATCGGCTCGGCCAACTTTTTGTTGAGCAAACGGTTTTTGACGTTGAGCTTTTTGTTGATCTTGTAGCGGCCCACACTCGCCAAATCGTAACGTTTCGGATCGAAGAAACGCGAATTTAACAGGCTCTTGGCGTTTTCCACCGTCGGCGGTTCGCCGGGGCGAAGACGCTCGTATATTTCAATTAACGCTTTTTCGGTCGAGTCGGTATTGTCTTTGTCCAGTGTGTAGCGCACGTACTCCTCATCGCCCAACACCTCGATGATCTCGGCGTCCGTACTGAATCCGAGTGCCCTCAACAGGGCGGTGACGGGCAGCTTCCGCGTACGGTCAATCCGCACGTAGACGATGTCCTTTGCGTCTGTCTCTAATTCTAGCCAAGCTCCGCGGTTCGGGATGACCGTCCCCGTGTAAGTTGTCTTTCCGTTTTTGTCGACTTTTGTGTTAAAATAAACACTAGGTGAACGGACCAACTGGCTGACAATGACTCGCTCCGCGCCGTTAATGATAAACGTTCCGGTATCGGTCATAAGCGGGAAGTCACCCATGAACACTTCCTGTTCCTTGACTTCTCCCGTTTCTTGATTGATCAAACGCACTTTGACGCGCAGCGGCGCAGCGTACGTAACATCGCGCTCTTTCGCCTCTTCAATAGAGTATTTCGGTTCACCCAAGCTGTAATCGATAAATTCCAACACTAAATTCCCCGTGAAGTCTTCAATGGGGGAAATCTCTTGAAACATTTCGCGCAAACCTTGTTCTAAAAACCACTGGTACGAGCTGAGCTGTACTTCAATTAAATTGGGCAGTTCCAGGACTTCTTCGATCCTCGCATAACTTCTCCGCTGGCGCCGACCGTACTGTACAAGTTTACCTGTCAACACTTTCACCCCTCATGCCCGATAATTGGAATCTTTGACCCCACAAAAAAAGAAAATGGGTGACTACCTTTCATTCAAAAAGTGCATATCCCCATCTTTGCCTAATTCAAATCGTTTATTCATTCACCTGCCCTAAATGACAGATTCATTGTGATGGTTTGGTGGCATTCTAAGATTTTATCATAGCCGATAGGCGAAGTCAAAATGTTTCTGCAGACAGATTTTCCTGTCTAGTTACGGCAGCGTATAACAGCATACCCTTTACTCCTTACAGCGACCGTCACGTCGGAAAAGAGAGACTGGAGTTTTTTTATGGCAGAAGGAGCCCCTTGCTTTTTCTGTATGACGAGCCAAAACTGTCCGTTTTCCCGCAAATGGGTACGCGTTTCTTCGAATAAACGGTATACGACTCGTTTGCCCGCGCGAATAGGAGGGTTCGTCAAAACCCAGTCAAAGGAAAGGTGTTTTAACGCCGACAGTCCATCACTTTCTAAGACAGTGACCTGCTCAACCCCATTCCGTTTCGCATTGTGACGACACAGTTCGAGTGCCCGGCGATTGACGTCGGCCATCACGACGCGGGAACGGGGAGACCACGACGCGACCGCGATTCCGATCGGACCGTACCCGCAACCGAGATCGAGTACGTCTCCTTCCAGCGGCAGGGGCAGCGCTTCAATTAACAGGCGCGTTCCGTAATCGACCCCTTTTTTCGAGAATACGGACGCGTCCGTCGAAAATGTCAACGTCCGGCCACGAATGTCTGTCGAAAATTCCCGTTTGTCCCTTTCACTGATCGGATTGCGAGAGTAATAGTGGTCCCCGATGGAAATCGCCCCCTAGACAGATAACCCGCCGAGAACACTCAGCGGGTTATACCGGAACTAAAACTACTTCAGCTCGACTTTTGCACCTGCTTCTTCCAACTTGCCTTTAATTTCTTCGGCTTCTTCTTTGGAAACCCCTTCTTTAATCGGCTTCGGCGCTTCGTCGACGAGAGCTTTCGCTTCTTTTAAGCCCAGACCCGTAATGGTGCGAACGGCTTTAATGACGTTAATTTTAGAAGCTCCAGCTTCAGCCAGAATGACATCGAACTCCGTCTGCTCCTCAGCAGCTTCGGCCGGTGCGGCAGCGCCTGCTACTGCAACGGGGGCAGCTGCCGTTACACCAAACTCTTCTTCAATCGCCTTTACCAAGTCATTCAGTTCGAGAACGCTCATGCCTTTAATCGCTTCAATAATTTCTTCCTTACTCAATGAGATAACCTCCATTCATTCCATCTTTTTTCGTCTACGCTTCTTGCCCTTCGCCTTCACCTTGTTGGTCTGCCACAGCCTTGACCGCCAGAGCCATGTTGCGCATCGGGGCCTGGAGAACACTCAACAGCATGGACAACAGACCTTCGTAAGACGGGAGATCAGCCAATTCCTTCAGCTGTTCAACGGTGACGTACTCACCTTCCAACAGGCCAGCTTTAATCTCTAATGCTTCGTGATCTTTCGCGAACTTGTACAACACTTTTGCCGGAGCCACAACGTCTTCGTAGCTAAACGCAAATGCCGTCGGACCCACGAGGTGCTGTTCGAGTTCCGTAAAACCGGCAGCTTCTGCGGCCCGGCGCGACATCGTGTTCTTTAACACTTTAAACTCGACACCGGCTTCGCGAAGCTGTTTTCGAAGTTCCGTCACTTCGGCCACATTTAGTCCGCGGTAATCAGTCAGAACGGTCGTTTTACTCTTTTTCAGCTTTTCCGTGATTTCCTCGACAATTTTTTTCTTTTCCTCGATGGTTGCAGAGGACATGTGTTCTAAACACCTCCTTCTCGACACGGCATATGAAAAGCCTCCGTAAGACATACGGAGGCTGCAGAAAGCAAACGTTCAAACTGCTCCACACGCCTCGGCAGGGTAGAGGTTTAAGCTTAGCGCCCCTGCAGTCTACGGCATTGACGGTATATGGGGTGATGTATGAATGACAGTGTTTACCTTATCACACGACTTCACGCGCGTCAAGGATTTCAGCTGGCAACAGCCGAAATGTCGACGCGAATCCCTGGGCCCATAGACGAAGAGACGGAGACATTGCGAATGTACTGGCCTTTAGCTGCCGGCGGTTTGGCCTTAATTAGTGTCTCAATCAGCGTTTCCAGGTTTTCCGCCAGCTGTCTCGTTTCAAACGACACTTTGCCGATCGGCGCGTGAACGTTCCCCGCCTTATCGACCCGGTACTCGATTTTACCAGCTTTGCTCTCGCTGACGGCTTTCTCGACTTCAAACGTCACCGTCCCCGTTTTCGGGTTCGGCATTAACCCTTTCGGACCGAGAATGCGCCCGAGTTTGCCCACTTGACCCATCATGTCCGGCGTGGCCACGACGACGTCAAAATCGAGCCACCCTTGACTCACTTTTTCGATCAAGTCTTCGTCCCCGACGTAATCTGCGCCGGCCGCCTCTGCCTCTTTCGCTTTCTCGCCTTTGGCGAACACGAGAACGCGTTTCGTTTTCCCGGTTCCGTGGGGCAGCACGACGGCTCCCCGCACTTGTTGGTCAGACCGCTTTGGATCCACGTTGAGCCGAATCGCGGCTTCCACCGTCTCATCAAATTTGGCCGGAGCGATTTTTTTGACCAGATCAAGGGCTTCGGTCGGGCCGTACGCCTTGTCTCGGTCCACTTGTTCCAAGGCCTGTTTATATTTCTTGCCGTGTTTCGCCATCTTACGATCCTCCTTTGTGGTCAAACGGAAGGACTTCCTCCCACACTTTCCGAACCGATTAGTCTTCTACCGCAATCCCCATACTTCTGGCGGTTCCTTCCACCATGCGCATCGCCGCTTCGACGTCGGCAGCGTTCAGGTCCGCCATTTTCGTTTCTGCGATTTCGCGGATTTTATCCCGCTTGATCGTCGCCACTTTGTTCTTGTTCGGTTCACCAGAACCCGTCTCTATGCCGCACGCCTTTTTCAAGAGTACGGCTGCCGGCGGTGTTTTGGTGACAAATGTAAACGAACGGTCTTCATACACCGTAATTTCTACCGGTATAATCAGTCCCGCTTGATCCTGTGTCTGGGCGTTGAAGTCTTTACAAAAGGCCATAATGTTAATGCCCGCAGGCCCCAACGCCGTCCCTACCGGCGGTGCCGGATTCGCTTTACCGGCCGGAATTTGCAGTTTAATCACTTTAAACACTTTCTTTGCCACGCCGTCCACCTCCTTCGTCCATAATGTGGTTAGAGCGGATGGTGAGTCCTCCCACTGTCAAAACAAAACCAAATTTATCATACAAACACGAAAATCGCAACCACCTTAAGGCGGGGTGTTGTTCGTCAGTGATATTGTCATATTGTAACGCGTCAGTGAAAATGTCACATATGGGAGAGAACATATTCATGAGCAGACAAGAGCTGAAGCGTTACACCGTCATTGATCGCTGGATTCAAGGTTTGATCACAGGAGGTGAAGCCGCTGAACTCCTTGGGTTAAGTTACCGCCAGGTTTGTCGTCTCAAAAAACGGGTGCTTGAGGAGGGGGAAACGGGGATTATCCACAAAAACAAAGGACGCAAACCGGCACACGCACTGTCTGACAATACACGTCAAAGAATTCTGGAGCTCCACCAAAGCGATGCGTATCAAGGGTGTAATGATGTGCATTTTGCCGAATTGTTGGCCAAGTACGAAGGAATTCACGTCAGTCCGTCAACCGTGCGTCGCATTCGCTCTGAGGCCGGCATCAAACCGAAACGCAAACGGCGTCCGGCTAACGTGCACCGGCCACGTGAGCGAAAGCCACAAGCCGGCATGTTAGTCCAAATGGACGGGAGCCCTCACCCTTGGTTGGAAGATCGAGCGGAACCGATGTCCCTTCTTGCCGCCATTGATGATGCCACTGGAAAAGTCGTGGCTGCTCTTTTCCGGCCACAGGAGGACACCGAGGGCTATTTTAGGCTGACACGACAGATGATTGAGCAAACTGGCATTCCGATGAGTGTGTATTCGGATCGCCATATGATTTTCCGTTCCCCTAACGAGAAGCAAACGATCGAGCAGGAATTGGCGGGAGAACCCGTTCCTTTGTCGCAATTCGGACAAGCCCTTGAAGAGTTAGGTGTGACTCATATCAAAGCCTTAACACCACAAGCCAAGGGACGGATTGAACGGCTGTTCCAAACGCTACAAGACCGTTGGATTGTCGAGTTGCGCCTCCGGGGCATCGACACCATTGAGGAGGCCAACACGGTGCTGCCGGAGTTGATCAAAGCGCATAACGAACAGTTTGCGGTTGAACCGCGTGACCCAGAAAGTGCGTTTGTCCCTTTGGAACAAGGACAAGCGTTGGATCTAATTCTTTGCTACCGTGAAAAGCGTACTCTGGGAACCGGAGAAACAATTGCTTACAAAGGAAAAACCTACACAATAGATCGCTCGGATCACCAACAAACCATCCCGCGCAAAACCCGTGTCGAAGTGCGAGAAACATTAGACGGAAGACTATTTGTCCGGCACAAAGGGGTGGATTACCCCTAAAGGAAACAGTAAAACCAAAACGCCAGTCGCTGCAAAAACAAAAGGCGAGCTCGGAGAAACAACCTCACAAGCCCGCACTCAATCATCCTTGGCGCCAATATGGGCGCACCCAATCTAAATCTAGGATACGACAACGGGCTTAAAAAATCTAGACTGTGCCGTTAGAATACGGACAATGATCCCTTCATCCCTTTTAGCCAGGGAGCTTGTAGTGGGCATTTTATCAAGGGCGAGTGAAACTCGGGCATACGCCTTTACCCTTGATAAAATGCCCACTACAAGCTACGCTCCTGAACGGGATGGGGGAATAACTAAAATAGGACAGAATCACTGACGAGTTAATAGGACATTTTCACTGACGCTTGACACCACCTTAAGGCGGGGTGCGATTCAGCCACAAGTCTCACTGCGGTCACAAAGACTGTTAAACTTTCTCCACTTGAGAAAAATCCAGTTCGATGGGCGTCTCTCGGCCGAACATATTAACCAGCACTTTCAACTTCTGCCGCTGCGCATCAATTTCCTCTATCGATCCGATGAAGTCAGTAAACGGCCCCTCTTTCACTTTGACCGATTCGTTAATGTCGAAATCGATCTTTGGAACCGCGTCCTCCACACCCATTTTCTTCAGAATGGCCTGCACTTCATCGGGCATGAGGGGAGTCGGTTTAGAGCCAGCGCCAGATGAGCCGACGAAACCGGTCACACCCGGTGTATTGCGCACGACGTACCACGAGTCGTCGGTCATAATCATCTCGACGAGCACATACCCAGGAAAAACTTTGCGCTGTACCGTCTTTTTCTGACCGTCTTTGTTTTCCACTTCCTCTTCTGTCGGCACCATAACTCTGAAAATTTTGTCTTGCATTTCCATCGATTCCACGCGTTTCTCCAGGTTCGCCTTGACTTTGTTTTCGTACCCGGAGTACGTATGGACGACATACCACATCTTTTCCATCGCTCGACCAGGGCTAAAACGCCCCTATGCCCCCTTATTGGGTAAAGTTATCCGACAATCAACTGTACAAGATTCGAAATCCCTAAATCCAAGAGCGTAAAATAAATGGCAACAATGATGACCGTTACGAGAACGACGATCGTGTAACTTGTCAACTCTTTGCGATTGGGCCAGCGGACGCGCTTTAATTCGTTAACACTGTCCCGTATGAAACGGAAGGTTCCCGTCACTCCATTTTTCACGCCGTTCCCCAATCTCGCCAAAAAGCCCACTACCTGGCCACCCCTCTAATGCCCTCTATCTCATAACAGTTCCGTTACCTCGTTTCACGGTGAAGGGTGTGACGATTGTCTCGCGGGCAGTACTTTCTGAATTCAATGCGATCAGGATGCTTCTGTTTGTTTTTTGTCGTTGTGTAGTTGCGTTCGCCACATTCCGTACACGCCAACGTAACCGTTACACGCACGATGCGTACCTCCTTTTATGTGAAACTGACGCCCGTTGACAAACACGTGCATCAGCGCGTAGAACCTACTAATTCGGTGAGCATGAAAACAAATCACTAAAATACTGTATCACAGCAGGACAAAACGTGTCAACTGATCCCAGTGCTGCCAGCCTCCGCCTTCCTTGCTTATTGGACTATTATTGACAACAAAGACCCCGTCAAAACATCGTCACGATACAGGTTGAGAGAGGTCGTCACGCACTTCCAAATATCGCTCTAACTTTCGCTTTACCCGCTGCAAGGCATTGTCAATGGACTTCACGTGTCGGTTTAAATCGAGGGCGATTTCCTGATATGATTGGCCGTCCAAATAAAGCCGCAAGACTTTACGCTCCAACTCGCTCAATATTTCAGACAGTCGGATTTCGATGTCGTCAAACTCTTCCTGATTAATCATGAGTTCTTCTGGATCTGACACCTTCGTGGCGCACAAGACATCCAACAGCGTGCGGTCCGAATCTTCATCGTAGATAGGCTTGTCCAGTGAAACGTAAGAGTTGAGAGGAATGTGTTTTTGACGGGTTGCGGTTTTGATGGCGGTAATTATTTGACGGGTAATACACAGTTCCGCAAACGCCTTAAAGGAAGACAGCTTGTCCCCGCGAAAATCGCGGATGGCTTTGTACAGACCAATCATCCCCTCTTGCACGATGTCCTCCCGGTCCGCTCCGATTAAAAAATAAGACCTCGCTTTAGCGCGCACAAAGTTTTTATACTTGTTGATCAAGTACTCCAGCGCTGTCCCGTCAGACACGTGCACGCGTTCCACCAGCTCTTCATCCGTCAACAGGTGCCAGTCGGTCTGCTGCTTTTTCTCTTTCAAATCTACACTCACTCTCATCCCCCCGATGACAGGATATAGCGGTTCCATCGCGATAGCGCAGTAGTCTCATTATTATACCTGGATTGTAACAAAATCGTCAAATATCACGACTGCTGCCGCCTCCTCAACTGCTCCAAACGTCGTTTCACCTCCTCGCTTAGCCCTTGCCCCAACGTCGTCCGTTCCAATTTCATGTCCTCCACTTTCCTGGAGACAGACGTTTCAGCCCTTTGCACAGCTTGCAACAACTCCCTCGCAGAAATGCGCAGGGCACCGCGGCCGAATGTAATGCGCTGTTCTACGTAGTCAGACGTCGCGACGAACAGCCGCCGTCGGTACGGATCTCTCAACTTACCGACGAGCCGTTCGATACATTCGTCAGCCGTTTCTTCTGCATCCGTAAATATGACAGAAAGGTATTCAGAAGACTCGTGTTCGCCTCTTCCCGGTACGTGTTGGGCATCAAATACCACTACGACGCGCTGGGCTGTGTACGCCGCGTACTCTGACAAGATGTCGGTTAACCTGTCCCGAGCCGCAGCTAAATTGAATCGTTTCAGTTGGCGCAACTCAGGCCACGCACCGATCACATTGTATCCGTCGACGACTAACCATTCTTCCATTCGTTCGCCTCGCATTCACACGGTCCGTTGACGCATGACTTCGTACAGCATGATCCCTGCTGCTACGGAAGCATTCAAGGAATTGACGGTGCCTCTCATCGGAAGGCGAACAACGTAATCGCAATTTTCTCGAACGAGACGGCTGATCCCTTTCCCTTCACTCCCGATGACGATGACAGTAGGTTCAGTAAAATCCACTTCTGTGTAAGAACGGTCCCCCGCCGCTTCGGCGCCTGTCACCCAAAATCCTTCTTGCTTCAATTCTTTCAGTGTGTGTACGAGATTCGTCACGCGAACGACCGGTACGTACTCCACAGCGCCGGCAGACGTTTTGGCCACTGTAGGCGTTAAACCGGCGGCTCGGCGTTTCGGGATGATGACACCGTGTACACCGGCCGCATCAGCTGTCCGGATGATGGAACCTAAATTGTGCGGGTCTTCAATCCCGTCCAGAACGAGCAAAAGCGGAAGGTCTCCCCTCTTTTGAGCAAGGTTCAGCACTTCCGCCAAGTCCGAATAATGCCGGGGAGCCGCCATGGCCACAACGCCTTGGTGTGGCACGCCTCCCGTCACGTGATCAAGCTTGTGCCGCTTGACGTATTGAACGACGATGCCCCGTCTTTTGGCTAACTGCAAGATTGGAGCCACACTCGCCGGTTTTACTCCTTTGGCGACGAGCAGCTTGTCAATCGGCCGGTTGGCCTTTAACGCTTCTGTCACCGGATTTTTGCCTGCCAGCCACTCACTCATCCGTTCGTTTCCTCTCTTTTTCCACGGTGTCGATGACCTGTTCCATTATTTGAGACAACCTCTTCACTTGGTCGGTCAAGTACAGGTACCCTACGAGGGCTTCCACCGCCGTACTGTGGCGGTACTCGTGCACGCCCGCGTGTTTCGGCGTCGTTTTCGACTTTGCATTGCGACCGCGACGGACGATGTCCCGCTCTTTTTCCGTCAACTCCGGCATGAGCCGTTTCAACGCCTCCGCTTGCGCTTTAGCCGAAACAAAACGGATCGATTCCTTCTGCAAGTCGCCCGGCTTGACAATGCCGCACGCGAGTAAATGGTACCGTACGTACAACTCCCACACGGCATCCCCGATGTAGGCGAGGGAAAGGGGGTGATCGACCCGGACGGGCCGAACGTCGTCGCCAGGCACCACACCGACTTTGTCAAAACTGAACGTCATTTGCGACGCCACCGTACACCTTGCGGTGTGTCTTCGAGAATGATGCCCTTCTGCCTCAAGTGATCGCGTATGCTGTCCGCTTTTGCAAAATCTCGCTCTTTGCGCGCCCGATCGCGCTCCGCAATCAACCGTTCGATGTCGCTGTCCAAAAGCGATTCATCTTGCGGGAGCAGCCCGAGTATCTCTTCTGCATACGTGTCAAACCACGCCAGGTACGCTTCTACCGATTCGCGGTAAACGACGGGACGGTTTAAAAACTCATTCGCTTCGCGCACCGCTTTAAACACGACGGACATGGCGTTGGGAGTGTTGAAGTCGTCGTCCATCGCTTGTTCAAACTTCTCTGACAGCGCCTGTAAAGTGCGTTCCACATCTGGTTCTACCTTTTCAGAACGCGAAGCGGACAGACGGTGTTTCAAATTGGCAGCGCAGGTGTGAATGCGTTCAACAGCATTTTCCGCTTGTTCAATGAGCGCCTGGCTGAAATTAAGGGGCTGACGGTAGTGTGCTGACAACAAGACATAGCGAATGGGAAGCGGCGAAAACTGCTCCAGCAACTCGTTGACCCGCACGACGTTCCCGAGGGACTTAGACATTTTTTCGTTGTCCATGTTAATAAACCCGTTATGCAGCCAGTAGCGGGCGAACGGCTTTTGGCCGGTGAGGGCTTCACTCTGGGCGATTTCATTTTCGTGGTGCGGAAACGTTAAATCACTGCCGCCCGCGTGGATGTCAATCGTGTCTCCCAGAAATTTCCGACTCATGACGGAACACTCAATGTGCCATCCCGGGCGCCCCTTCCCCCACGGACTGTCCCACGCAATTTCTCCCGGCTTGGCCGGTTTCCACAGTACAAAGTCCAGCGGGTCTTCCTTCGCCTCGTTCACTTCGACACGAGCTCCCGCCTTTAACTCGTCCGGTGACTGGTGTGACAGTTTGCCGTAATCCTTCTGACTTCGGGCGCGAAAGTAGACGTGCTGTTCCGATTCATAAGCGACTCCTTTGTCCAAAAGTTGTCGGATGCTCTCGATGATGTCCGGCATATTTTCCGTCACGCGCGGATGAACGTCGGCACGGTGCACGCCGAGTTTGTCGACCGCATCAAAGTAGGCGTCAATGTACCGCTCTGCGATCTCCGGAACCGTACTTCCTTCTTCACGGGCGGCGCGGATCAGCTTGTCATCGACATCGGTAAAGTTTTGCACGTACTTGACGTCATACCCTTTGTATTTCAAATACCGCCGTACAACGTCGAATACGACGAACGGCCGTGCGTTCCCGATGTGAATATGGTTGTACACAGTCGGACCGCAGACGTACATGCGAACTTTTCCCGGTTCAATCGTCTTGAATGTCTCTTTCTCTCTAGTCAACGTGTTGAACAGTTTCACGCCCATAACATTCTTCCCTCTCTTTTTTCAGAAGTGCCAATTCGCGCTTCAACGAATCTATTTCTTGTTCCATCGTCTTCAGTTTGTCGGCAACGGGATCAGGCAAGTTAATGTGGTCAAGGTCGTTTGGAACGCGCTCGCCGTCTTGGCGGACGACTCTCCCGGGAACTCCGACGACGGTTGAGTTGGGGGGAACTTCTTGCAGCACGACCGAACCAGCCCCAATTTTTGAGCCGCGCCCAATCCGCATGGAGCCCAACACTTTCGCTCCCGATGCAATCATGACGTTATCTTCTATCGTCGGATGACGCTTGCCCTTTTCTTTTCCCGTTCCACCTAACGTGACCCCTTGAAACAGCGTGACGTTGTCCCCGATTTCACACGTTTCGCCAATGACAACCCCCATCCCGTGATCGATGAACACACCTTTACCGATGCGCGCACCGGGATGGATCTCTATGCCGGTAAAGAAACGGCTCAATTGGGAGATGATGCGGGCGATCAAAAAGTGTTTGCGCTTGTACAAGGCGTGAGCGATTCGATGAGCCCAGATCGCGTGCAACCCTGAGTAAGTCAACACGACTTCGAAGACGCTCCTCGCCGCTGGATCACGCTCAAACACGGCGTCTATGTCGGCTTTCATCGTTTGCCACATGCCCACTGATGTCACCCCTCCTTATAAAGTGCTGTCGAACTTCACACGTACAACAGTCCTTGGCACCGCACAAAACGCCATCCTTCTATAAAAAACCGCCTCAGTAGCTATGGCTACAGAGACGGGTAATTGCCGCGGTTCCACTCTGTTTGAGCCCAGTAGGACTCCCCTTAGGTCCCGGTAACGGCGGGGACCGAATGAGACGCGTTCCAAACGGCATACGCCATCTCGAACGTCTCTTTCAGGCTTACTCGCTTTCAGCCTGTAACTCCCAGGGGCACATGGGCTGGCGCGCTTCAGATGGCTCTCAGCCAGCGGCCATCTTCTCTGGTGAATGCGCGGATCTCCAGCTCCTTCTCCTGTTCATCGCCTTTCTTTTATTCAACTTTCCCTTATTGTGAAACAAGGCGGTGATAGTTGTCAATAACGTACTTTAGCCGTTGCTCCACTTTTTCGCGTCCGATCAAAGAGATCGTTTCCTTCAAATCGGGGCCGTGAACTTGTCCCGTCAACGCTGCCCGCACAGGCATAAACAGTTGCTTGCCCTTCTTCCCGCTCTCCTTTTGCGTCCCTTTGAACGCCTGTTGCAGCGTATCGGGGCGGAACGCTTCCAACGCCTCCACCTGCTTCTGAAATGCCTTCAAAACGTCTAAAACGTGATCTTCCGCCAGTACCGCCTTCGCGTCATCGCTGTAAGAGAGCTGATTGCGGAAAAACAGGTCCGTCAGTTCGACAATTTCAGCCCCGTACCTCAACTGCTCCTGGTACAAACCGATGAGGCGTTCAACCCACGCGTTTTGTTCGGGGGTGCGTTCTTTCGGGATTCGCCCAGCTTGCTCTAAGTGGGGCACACACAAGTTCACAATGCGATCTAAATCGGACTCCTTTATGTAGTGGTTGTTCATCCACTTCAACTTTTCCGGATCAAAAACAGCCGGCGCTTTGGACAACCGCTCCAGGGAAAACAACTCCACTAATTCATCCAGAGAGAAGATCTCATCTTCTGCACGCGGTTCGGGCGGAGCCCAACCGAGTAGGGCGAAAAAGTTCACCAAAGCCTCTGGCAAGTAACCCAATTTCTCGTATTGGTCGACAAACTGAATAATCGTCTCATCACGCTTGCTCATTTTTTTCCGGTCCTTGTTGAGGATGAGCGAAGCGTGGGCAAAGCGGGGCGTCTGAAATCCGAGTGCTTCGTAAAGCAACACCTGGAGGGGAGTGTTGGACAAGTGCTCTTCCGCCCGTATCACATGCGAAATCTTCATCAGCGCATCGTCGACCGTTACGGCAAAATTGTACGTCGGGCGACCGTCGGGACGAGCAATGACAAAATCCCCGATTCCGTTGGATTCAAACGTGACCTTTCCGCGCACGATATCGTCGACGACAATCGTCCGGTCTTCCGGAACTCGAAAGCGTACAGTCGGCTTTCGCCCCTCGGCCTGGAACCGCCGTATGTCGTCCTCACTTAGTTGGCGACACCTGCCGGAGTACCGCGGCATCTCGCCCCTCGCCTGCTGCGCCTTTCGCTCCTCCTCTAACTCTTCTTTCGTACAGTAGCAGTAGTAGGCTTTCCCTTCTTGCAGTAATTGATGTATATATTTCTCATACGTGTCCAAGCGTTCCATGGAACGGTACGGGGCGAAGGGCCCTCCCACATCGACGCTTTCGTCCCAATGGAGTCCGAGCCACTTCAGGCTGTCCAACAGCCCCTGTTCCGCCTGTGCCACATTCCGCTCTTGATCGGTGTCTTCAATTCTGACAATAAATTGGCCTCCCGTCTTGCGGGCGAGCAAATAACAAAATAAAGCCGTCCGCGCTCCACCTATATGCAAGTGACCAGTCGGACTCGGCGCATAACGCGTCCGCACCTTGACTGTTTCCACCATGGTATAACTCCTTCCTGTATCCATATCATCGTCTATACACGCTGCCAGTACCCGTTCGTCGATCGACATTCAACAGCCCCTTACGCCTTTTCGATCAAACAGACGACGGCCAGGGCTGCAATGCCTTCACCGCGCCCTGTAAAACCGAGCCATTCCGTCGTCGTCGCCTTGACGTTCACCCTGTCGAGGGGACAGTTAAAAATTTTCGCCATTACGCCTTTCATGTCCTCGATATACGGAGACATCTTGGGCTTTTGAGCGATGATCGTAGCGTCTACATTGCCCACGCTGAATCCGGAGCGGACTCCCTGTTCCCACACTTTCCGCAACAGCTCTACACTGTCTGCGTCCTTGTACGCCGGGTCTGTATCGGGAAAGTGCTTGCCGATGTCTCCTCGACCCATGGCACCTAACACGGCATCCGTAACGGCGTGCAACAGGACGTCAGCGTCAGAGTGTCCGTCCAACCCCTTTGCATACGGGATGTGGACGCCGCCGACGATGAGGGGACGCCCTTCTGTCAAACGGTGTACATCAAATCCTTGTCCTACTCGCATGATGTTCGATCTCCCATTTTGCGCATGTGTTGCAAGATAGACTCCGCAAACCACAAGTCTTCCGGTGTCGTGATCTTGATATTGTAATAATCGCCGCGCACGATACGCACGTCGAAGCCTAAGTGCTCCATCAACATCGCGTCATCAGTAGCCGCCAGCTCTTCCTCCCTCGCCTGCGCGTGGGCTCTTTTTAATTCGGTCAGGCGGAATGCTTGCGGAGTCTGAACCGCCCACATGCTTTGACGTTCCGGTGTTTCCTCGATGATCCCGTCTACATTCACTTTTTTGATCGTGTCTTTAACGGGAACGCCGAGGACAGCTGCGCCGTGTCTTTGCGCGCTTTCCAAGAGTTCATTCACCATTTCTTCAGATACGAAAGGCCGGGCACCGTCATGGACGAGTACCCAGTCCGTCCGCACCTTGTTTAAGCCGATACGGACACTGTCTTGGCGCGTTTTTCCACCTGCTACAACATCCGTCACTTTCCTCACATTATACGAACGACACAACGCCTCACACTTTGCGATATCCCCTGCGCTCGTGACGACAACGATTTGCTCGACGAACGACATGTGCTCAAATGCTTGCAACGTATGCATCAAAATCGGCCGGTCGCCAAGTTGGATAAACTGCTTGTTAAACCCTTTTCGCATCCGCTTTCCTTGACCGGCGGCCGCCACAACCACTCCAACTGTCACAACCACTTCCCCTTTAAGGTCGTCCAATAGGCGGAAAAGGACACGACCGCCCTCCCTGAACCCGTCATTCTAACATCCTATTGTACACAAAGTGTTCTCCTCTCGCCAGCGGAGCAAGAAAAAAGGAATCCCGCCGCTTCAGCGGAATTCCTCTGCGCAGCCGAGACTATAGAGCCTTTTCCAACAATTTCGGCTTAGCAAAAATCATGCGTCCGGCGGAAGTTTGCAGTACGCTCGTCACCAACACCTCTATATTTTTACCGATGTAGTCGCGACCACCTTCAACGACGATCATCGTCCCGTCATCTAAATAAGCGACACCTTGTCCGTGTTCCTTGCCATCCTTAATCACTTGTACATTAATTTCCTCACCTGGGAGAACGACCGGTTTCACTGCGTTGGCCAAATCGTTAATGTTCAGAACCGGCACATTTTGCAGTTCACACACTTTGTTCAAGTTGTAGTCGTTAGTGACCACTTTTCCCGAGAGCACTTTCGCCAGTTTAACCAGCTTACTGTCAACTTCATGAATGTCTTCGAAGTCGCCCTCGTAAATCAACACCTTCACTTTTAACTCTTTTTGGATCTTGTTCAGTATGTCCAGACCGCGTCGACCCCGGTTCCGCTTTAATACGTCCGACGAATCGGCGATGTGTTGTAGTTCTTCCAACACAAATCCTGGGATGACTAACGTTCCTTCCACAAAGCCCGTGCGGCAAATATCCGCGATGCGCCCGTCAATGATGACGCTCGTATCCAAAATTTTGTAAGCCGCATTCTGATTGTCTTTCTTCAACTTGTCTTTATCGCGACTCAAGCGCCCGATTGAAAAAATAGACACCAGTTCATCCCGCTTCTTGTATCCGACGCGAAAGCCGAGATAACCGAAAAGAGTGGAAATGGCAATGGGCAGTATATCGGACAGTACTGGAACCGGCAAGGTGGATATGGACGGAACCAATAAATAAGCGACAATGAGACCGACCGTTAAGCCCATAACTCCGAAAATAAAATCTGCTGCCGGTACTTTCGCCAGGCGTTCTTCGCTCCAGCGTATCCAACTGCAAGCGGCGTCTGACAGCTTCCCTGTTACAAATATGAGCAAAATCGCACCCAAAACAGCGCCTATATAATCCGGTATCGGAACTTGGCCGAAGTTGACAGGTGGACGTTCCAGTAACGCAAACAACATCGGCCCGACGTAAAAGCCAACCGTCCCGCCGAGAATGGCAAAGAACAGCTGTACGATTCTCTTTAACAACATATGTCACCCCCTTTTACTCATTATAGACAATTCACGCATAACTAAACATCCGACCGATAAGACCGAAAATAAAAAATTTTTCCCAAAAGTTCAACACGCTAGACAGTGCTCGTTCCATTGCGTTGCACCGTGCTGTCCAAAAGGGAGAGGGCCTGTTCCTCATCCATCTCTTTGGCCAGGACGAGTTCGCTGACTAACATTTGCTTCGCATTGTCCAGCATTTTCCGCTCCCCTGTCGACAACCCTTTGTCGCTTTCCCTCTGCATAAGTGAACGAACGACATCTGCCAATTCATAAATGTCACCGCTCCTCATCTTCTCTAAATTGGCGCGGTAGCGATGATTCCAATTGGTCAAATCGACGTTCGCTTCGTCTTTCAAAATTTCTATAACCCGGTTGGCCCCTTGTTCGTCCACAACTTCCCGTATCCCGATATCGTCTGCGCTTTTCATTGGCACCATCACTTTTATATTTCCGACAGGCAGGTGCATGACGTAATATTCTCGCTTTTTTCCGAGTATTTCTTTCTCCTCGATCGCTTCAATCACGCCGGCGCCGTGCATCGGGTACACCACTTTATCGCCAACTTTAAACACATACACCACCTCCAAGGACCTTCTTCCAATATATCACAATTGGAGGCGGAGGTCAATTTTTAAACCAATTATATTAGCACATTCATATAATAGCAGTCAACCCCTTTCGGCGAATAAAAATCTCTTCCATACCGGCTACATAAAAATTGACTCTTAAAACTTCCAGGCTCTATAATAAAACTGTAAATTTCCCACAATTCCCAGGGAGGACACCTACATGCGCGACCACCAATTAGACCGGTTCCAAACGCAAGTCGCCGAGTTGTTGCTCAGACACCGAAGTGTACTGGATGTGTTGTCAAAACTACAGGAAACAAGCGCTCGTACGAACCGATCCATCACAAAGGCAGTCACCAACTGCGGTTGCCTAAAGGTTCAGGCCGGCAAACAGCCCTTTACTTCGGCCTCAAACTTCGACACAGCAAAAGACGCAGTAGACACACACCTGTCTGGAGACCTTTGTGAACATTGTCGTGACGTGGTCGTTTCCGAGATGGGCAAGCACTTGTTCTACTTAGCGTCAGCCTGCAATCTGCTCGATATTCACATGCGCGATGTCATCGAAAAAGAGTCAGAAAAACTGTCGACTCTCGGTTTGTTCAATATGAGTTGACTCCCTTCTAACGATAATAAACGATATAATTTTATAAAAGTTACACACTTTTTTCGAAAAAAACTTATAGACCGGAATTCATTCCGGTCTATCGCTTTTTAAAGATGTACGTCCGACTCTAAAGGAGAGTCTTCGTATCCCTTCCGTCTAAAATGTCCGCCAAGTCCCCACAATGCGTATAGAATGAGCGGAAGAAACACGATGCGCGGAAGATCGTTAGGAAAACGCACCGCGAGAACGACGGCGACGACTCCCAATGCGGGACCCAACCAATACGTCTGCTTCGGGAGCCCCACTTTTTTCACGTTCGGATATTTAATCGAACTGACCATGAGAAAGGACAGCCCTAGCATCGCCAAAACGAGGACAGATGGAGAGGTCATGACCTCACTGTACAGCGCCATTGTCGCAAGTACTCCCCCGGCAATTGTGATCGGCAAACCGACGAAATACCCGGGAATCCCTTTTCTCACATTGAACCTGGCCAACCGCAATGCGCCGCAAACGGGAAAGACGACTGAAACGACCCAGCCGATCACACCGATTTCATGCAGCACTGCCACATACATGATGAAAGCCGGTGCAACGCCAAATGTCACCATATCCGATAATGAGTCCAGCTCTTTGCCAAAAGCACTTTCCGTCTTCAGCATCCGCGCCACAATCCCGTCTAACCCGTCACACAACATGCCGGCAATGACTGTAATGGCTGCAAATTCCCACAAGCCGTCATGTACGAGTTTTAACGCCAACAAGCCAAAAAAAAGGTTACCGATCGTAATCACATTGGGAAGTACTTTTGCCAGCAAACACAGTCACCTCCCCATCTTCCATCACTATGTTCGCGAAGTCCGTCTCATGCCTCGCCTTAAATGTGGCGATCTACAAACACTTGCTCTTGAATTCGTTTGAGACCGTCTTTAATAATGCGCGCCCGCACTTCACCAATACCGTCGACTTCGTCTAATTCCTCGATGGTCGCCATCATCGTTTTGGACAAATGGGAAAATTCCCGCACGAGGTTTTCGACGACGGAAGCCGGTAAACGAGGTATTTTGTGTATGATGCGGTACCCCCGCGGCATAACCGCGTTTTCTTCCGCATTTTCAACGTCTGTGTAGCCGATAATGCGCGCAATGTTCTGACGATCCAACAGTCCTTCAGACGACAGTTGTTGAAGTTCGGCCAGTGCTTTTTCCGCCGACTTTTCATCTAGTTGGGGAATGTAATCTTTGACGAGCCAGTACTCTTCTTTCTCAATGCCAGCAACGAGTTCTTCGAGTTGCATCCGTATGAGACGCCCTTCAGTTCCTAGCTCGTGGATGTACGCCTGAATTTCATGTTTAATTCGCAAGACTTGTTCTATGCGCTGGACCACTTCAGTGACGTCTTGCAGCGTCACCAAGTCTTCGAATTCCAAGGCGGACAAGTTGGTCATCGACTGATCCAGCACCGATTTGTATTTTTCCAGTGTCTGCAGCGCCTGGTTCGCTTTCGTCAATATGACTCCGATGTCCTTCAGCGAATAGCGGAAGGCCCCTTTGTACAGCGTAATGACGTTGCGGCGCTGCGAGATCGCGATCACTAGCTTCTTCGTTTGCTTCGCCACGCGCTGCGCTGTGCGATGGCGGATGCCGGTTTCGGAAGACTGTATACTCGAATCGGGATTTAAGTGAGTGTTGGCATACAAGATGCGCTTGCCGTCCCCCGACAGTAGAATGGCGCCATCCATCTTCGCTAGTTCATACAAATGGGCTGGTGAAAAAGGCGAATCGATGCGAAACCCACCGTCCACCAAATCCTCCATCTCTTCCTCATAACCGAGTACAATTAAAGCTCCCGTCTTAGCCCGCAATACGTTTTCCAGTCCTTCCCGCAGTTCCGTCCCCGGCGCCACCAAACGCAAAACTTCCTCCTTGACGTCTTCGTCTTTCACGTCTTCTCCCATTGGCTACCCCCCTAACACGACTTCTAGCGCTTCTTGTACTGTGTTAATTCCGACGAGTTCAATCCCTTGAGGCGGCGACCAGCCGTCTACATTTTGGCGCGGCAACACGATACGGCGAAAACCGAGTTTCGCTGCTTCCTGCACGCGCTGCTCCACGCGGGAGACACTGCGCACTTCGCCGGTCAAGCCTATTTCGCCGATGAGCACGTCTTGCGGCGAACACATTTGGTCTCGGAAGCTCGAGGCGATACTGACGGCAATGGCCAAGTCAACAGCAGGTTCGTCCAAACGGACGCCGCCAGCTACATTGACGTAGGCGTCCTGATTTTGCAAAAACATGCCCAGCCGTTTCTCCAGTACGGCGATCAGGAGCGAGACGCGGTTGTGGTCCACACCTGTCGCCATTCGCCTCGGAGCCGCGAACGACGTCGGGGTGACAAGTGCTTGCAACTCGACGAGAATCGGACGCGTCCCTTCTAAACTGGCCACGACGACTGAACCAGAAGATGCGACAGGCCTTTCTGAAAGGAACAATTCTGACGGATTTGCCACTTCTGCCAAACCGTCAGATTTCATTTCGAACAGGCCAATTTCGTTGGTCGAACCGAAACGGTTTTTCACGGCCCGAACTATGCGATAAGTGGAAGACCGCTCTCCCTCAAAGTAGAGCACGCAGTCCACCATGTGTTCTAAAAGGCGCGGTCCAGCTATCGCGCCCTCCTTCGTGACATGTCCGACAATAATCACGGCTGTCCCGCGCGCCTTAGCCATGCGCATCAGGTGGGCGGTACACTCTCGCACTTGGGCCACGCTTCCCGGGGCCGACGTCACATCAGGGTGAAAGACAGTCTGGATCGAATCAACAACCAAGAGGGCAGGGTTCACGTCTGCGACGATCTGTTCAACATGGGGCACACTCGTCTCCGTTGCAACCAAAAGCCTTTCGTGTAACGCCCCCAGCCGATCAGCCCGCATTTTCGTCTGTTGGACCGACTCCTCGCCTGAAACGTACAAGACTTTCTGCCCGTCGAGGGCGACTTGATGGGAGGCTTGCAGCAGCAGAGTCGATTTCCCGATCCCCGGATCGCCACCGACGAGAATGAGTGAACCGGGAACGAGCCCGCCGCCAAGAACCCGGTTCAGTTCTTTCAACCCGGTATCCTGGCGGACTTCCGATGTCACCGTCAGAGAGGTAATCGGCTGAGCTCTCGCCATTGTACCCGTTGCGTAGCGGGCTCCCCGCGCAGGCGTTTCCCGCTCTTCCACCAACGCATTCCACTTCCCGCAGCCAGGACACTTCCCCAGCCACTTGGGAGCGACAAAACCGCACGCCTGACAGACAAACCTCGTCTTTTCCTTCCCCATTCACCGCTCTCCCATCAATTTCATTGGTTTATATTATATCACAGAACATGACGCCACTACACAGAGCCAACAAAGAGAAACCCCCTCTTCAACTTCAGAGGGGGGTTTTATGAAAGTGCAAGATTTAGGCGTTCGCTTTGACTTCATCTGTTTTTTTCACCGTCAGCTCATCGCCCTGTACGTCGATTTCTACCGTATCTCCCTTCTCGAAATTCCCCTTCAGCAGTTCTTCTGACAGACGGTCTTCAATGTGCTTCTGAATGGCCCGCCTGAGCGGCCTTGCTCCGTAAGTCGGGTCAAAGCCGGTTTTGGACAGCCAGTCTTTCGCCTCCTCCGTCAACACAAAGTGGATATCTTGTTCGGCCAGGCGCTTGCGCACGTCTTCCGACATGAGGGAAACAATTTCCCGAATGTGCGCTTCGTTCAGCGAATGGAAGACGATGACTTCGTCTATCCGGTTCAAAAATTCCGGCCGAAAGCTGTTGCGCAACTCCTCCATCACTTTGCTCTTCATGTCGTCGTAACCGTCGTCCTTGTTGACGGCGAAACCGAGAGTCGAATTTTTCTTAATCGTATTCGCTCCGACGTTGGACGTCATAATCAATACCGTGTTGCGAAAATCGACAGTCCGCCCCTTTCCGTCGGTTAAACGCCCATCTTCCAACACTTGCAGCAAGATGTTAAACACTTCAGGGTGCGCCTTCTCCACTTCGTCCAGCAGTATGACCGAATACGGTTTGCGCCGCACTCGTTCCGTCAGCTGCCCCCCCTCGTCGTAACCGACGTATCCCGGAGGGGCCCCCACGAGCCGCGAAGTGGAGTGCCGTTCCATGTACTCGGACATATCAATGCGAATCATCGCATCTTCGTCACCGAACAGCGCCTCGGCCAGGGCACGGCTCAGCTCTGTTTTCCCGACACCAGTCGGTCCGAGGAAAATGAACGACCCAATCGGCCGCTTTGGATCTTTCAGGCCGGCACGGGCACGGCGAATCGCACGGGAAACGGCTTTGACAGCTTCGTCCTGTCCGATGACGCGTTCATGTAAAATGTCTTCCATTTTTAACAGGCGTTCGGATTCTTCTTCGGCAATCTTCTTCACGGGTATTCCCGTCCAGCTGGCCACCACTTCCGCTATGTCCTCTTCCGTCACTTCGGAGTCATCGCGCCCTTGGTCTTCCTTCCACTGTTTGCGCGATTCCTCCAGCTGTTCACGCAATTTTTGTTCGTCATCGCGAAGGGCAGCAGCCTTTTCGAATTCTTGGCTTTGAACAGCGGCATCCTTCTCTTTGCGAACTTCCTCCAGCTTCTGTTCCAGTTCTTTCAAATTCGGCGGAACTGTGTAAGATCTGAGCCGCACTTTAGACGCTGCTTCGTCGATCAAATCGATCGCCTTGTCCGGCAGAAACCGATCCGTAATATATCGGTCCGACAGTTTGACCGCCTGGCGGATAGCCTCGTCGGTAATTTTCACCCGGTGGTGGGCTTCGTAGCGGTCACGCAACCCTTCCAAAATTTGGATCGCCTCTTCTGGCGACGGCTGGTCGACGGTGATCGGCTGGAAGCGGCGCTCTAAGGCGGCATCTTTTTCAATGTGCTTGCGGTACTCGTCGAGTGTCGTCGCTCCGATACACTGGAGTTCCCCCCGGGCCAACGCCGGTTTGAGGATGTTGGACGCATCGATGGCACCTTCTGCACCGCCGGCACCGATCAGCGTGTGCAATTCGTCAATAAATAGGATGATGTTGCCCGCTTGGCGAATCTCATCCATAATTTTCTTCAGACGGTCTTCAAACTCGCCGCGGTATTTCGTCCCAGCGACGACCGTGCCCATGTCAAGGGTCATCACCCGTTTGTCGCGCAGGATTTCTGGAATTTCATTGTCCACGATTCGCTGAGCGAGACCTTCTGCAATCGCCGTTTTCCCGACACCTGGTTCACCGATTAGCACCGGGTTGTTTTTCGTTCGTCGGCTGAGCACTTGAATGACGCGCTCGATTTCTTTGTTACGCCCGATCACCGGATCAATCTTTCCTTCCCGGGCGATGGCCGTTAAATCGCGGGCCAAACTGTCGAGGGTCGGCGTGTTGGCTCCCCCACTTCTCCCCGTCTGACTGGACGAGACCGCTTCGTTTGAACCTAACAACTGCAGCACTTGCTGCCGTGCTTTATTTAAGCTGACGCCCAAGTTGTTCAAGACGCGGGCCGCGACCCCTTCACCCTCGCGGATGAGTCCGAGCAAAATATGTTCTGTTCCGACGTAAGTGTGGCCGAGTTTCCGCGCTTCGTCCATGGACAGCTCGATGACTTTTTTCGCTCGCGGTGTGTACGCCGGCGTTCCCAGCTGTTCTTGTCCCCGTCCGATTAAGGCTTCCACTTCGTTTTGGATTTTTTCCAAATTGAGACCGAGACCGATCAACGCTTTTGCCGCAATGCCTTCACCTTCCCGCACGAGACCGAGCAAGATATGTTCCGTCCCGATATTGTTGTGACCTAGTCGTGCCGCCTCTTCTTGCGAAAGAGCCAACACTTTTTGCGCTCGCTCTGTAAAACGACCAAACATCATCATCGAACACTCCTTTTCCTCATGAAAATTGCGCCATGCTTATTGTTCGTCACTTACCGTTTCCGCCATACCCGCCCGTCACTTTTCGGCTGCTCCCCGCTCACCGGCGAGGCGTTCCCGTATAAGTTGAGCCCTGCGCACATCGCGCTCTCCAGAACCGAGGCCTCGTTCCGCTATTTGCTGCAAAAAACCGGGTTGCGTCATGACCATCAGTTCGTTCAAAATCGTACTGGACACGCCCTTGATCAATCCGAGGTCGATCCCCAGCCGTAAATCGGACAGTCGCTCCGTCGCTTCCTTACTGTCTATGACCCGGGCGTGCGACAAAATGCCAAGGGAGCGCTGTACGCGGTCTTCTAATTTTAAACGGGCTTCATTCATTAATTGTTCACGCGCTTTTTTCTCGTGATGCATGATTTGCAGGGCGACACTCGATATTTTATCGACAATCTCCCGTTCCGACTGACCCAGTGTAATTTGGTTGGAAATTTGAAACAGGCTCCCGACCGCCTCACTTCCCTCGCCGTAGATGCCCCGGACAGCAAGCCCTACTTGTGTGACAGCAGGCAAAATGCGCTTGATCTGCTGTGTCATCGTCAGGGCAGGGAGATGGACCATGACCGAAGCCCGAACTCCAGTCCCGACATTCGTCGGACAACTCGTCAAGTAACCGCGCTTTTCGTCAAAAGCGAAGTCGAGCTCCTGTTCAAACTGATCGTCCAACTCGCTGGCGAGGGTCCACGCTTCCTGTAGCTGCAAGCCTGGGAACAAACACTGTATGCGCAGGTGGTCTTCTTCGTTAATCATGATGCTCACAGCTTCGCTTCCACTCAAGATGACGGCACCTTGCCGGGATTCCTCGGCCAGCGCCGGACTGATCAAATGCTTTTCAACTAAAACGCGGCGCTGCAATTCGGTCAAGTCATCCATGCGAATGAGTTCCGAACCGGCCAGCTGTCTATGTGTACCTATCTTTTGAAATGCGCGGTGCACCCGCTTAATCACTTCATTCGCTTGCGAAGATGTAGCCAACATCGGGAAAGGAATGTCGCGGAAATTGCGCGCGATGCGGATGCGGCTGCTGATCATAATGTCCGAATGGGGTCCTTCCCCTTTCATCCATTCACTTACAGCGTTTTTCATAAACCGTTGTAATGCCATTTAACCGTTCACCCCGCTTAAGCTTCACGATTCTGTTCCAATTCGCGAATGCGGTCCCGTACGCGAGCCGCTTCTTCGAATTCCTCTCTGGCGACGAGCTGGTTGAGCAGCGCCTTCAGGTCACTCAGTTCGCGTTTGCGTTTGAGCTGGCTTCCCGCCCGTTCAGGCACTTTGCCGCTGTGGGTCGTATTACCGTGTACGCGCCGAAACAAAGGCTCTAGCACCGGCTCAAAGTGCCGGTAACAGTCGCTGCAACCAAATCGGCCCATCTTGCTGAACTGTTGGTACGTCAGTCCGCACGTCCCGCAACGCAAACTTTTAGGCGACGTCTTCGCTTTGGACGCCGTTTGATTCGGAAAGTCAAAATTGAGCATGCCAGACAGTAAATTGTGGATGGAAAAGCCGTTTTGAGTTCCAGGCAGAATCTCACCTTTCTCCCTGGCACACGCTTCGCACAAGTGGAATTCCGTTTTCTCCCCGTTGACGATCTTCGTAAAGTGAAGAGATGCCGGCCTTTCACCGCATTCTTGGCAAACCATACTGTTTAACCTCCTTCTTCGCGAATAAGTAATTGCGTAATGAGGGCCCGCAAAATGTTTGCCCGCAACTGATCGCGTAACGGCGTCGGAACGTTCAACACATTCCGGGAAACGACAGTGCGCATCAAGCGCCCTTCCCGTTCTGTCACGTGTTTCTGTTCTTCCAGCTGGTCAATAATCCCTTCCGCCGCCACTTGAGTCACGCGGTTGCCAATCAAGCGCATCACGTTGTCGTACCAAGACTTGGGGCACGTCCACTCAATTTTTTGAATGCGAATGTAACCGCCTCCGCCGCGCTTGCTCTCGACTTTGTACCCTTTTTCCACTGTAAAGCGGGTACTGATGACGTAATTAATCTGAGACGGCACACACTGAAAGAGCTTCGCCAACTCACTGCGCTGAATTTCTAAAACGCCATCGTCACATTCTGATAATACTTGCTTGATATACTGTTCGATCACATCAGAAACATTAGCCATAGGCAACCTCCGTTGACTTTGACTAACTTTGACTATATTATATAAAGTTCTCATCTGTTTGACAAGAGCTTTTTCAACTTTATTCTTATATTCCCCTAAACACGGTACACTTCATACCGCCACACACAATTCTCAGCTCCATTTGCTAAAAAAGATAAAGCTTGGGAACGTCCACATCTTCGCAAGACGTTGTAGATCCCAAGCTTCGTGACGTCTCTATGTCATTGTATGGTATCAGCTTAAAAATCATTCAATGCAGTTGTCGCGCTCCTAAATAACGGGACTTCCAATAACTGGAGTTCATATTGCTCACTGTGACCCCCGTTGACGATCCGGCGTGAATAAACTGGTTGTTTCCCACATATATGCCGTTATGGGACGGACCCGGTTTATACGTTTCAAAGAAGACCACATCTCCGACACTCGGTTTACTCACTTTCTTTCCGACCTTCCACTGTTCAGCCACTGTCCGGGGCAGGTGGACACCTTGCTTTTTAAACACGTACACGATAAACCCGCTGCAGTCGAAACCGCTGGGTGTCGTGCCACCCCACACGTAAGGCACGCCCATCAGTTTGCTGGCATCCGCCACCAATTGAATGACATTCAAACGCGTACTGCCGGAATTGCTCCCTCCCGACTTGTTTTTGTCCGGCGATTTCAACTTTTCCCACGTTTTAGGGCCGACGACGCCGTCAACGGCGAGCCCTTGCTGCAGCTGAAAGCTTTTGACAGCAGACAGGGTCTGCTGACCGAAGAGGCCATCGACGGCATACGGGTAGACACCCGCTTCCTTCAATTTTTTTTGCAGTTCTTTCACAGCCTCCCCGCGGGCGCCAAGGCGCAAAACGGGATTGGAACTATGTTTGGGCGGGGATGCTTGGGTCGGTTTGTCCGGTTGAGACTCCACACCGTTCAGAGCAGCCCACGTTTGCGGTCCGACGATCCCGTCTATGAGCAATTTGTTTTTTTGCTGGAACTGCCGAACCGCCTGCTCGGTTCTGGAACCGAAAATGCCGTCAATTTGATAACGGTACAAGCCCTCCCTTTTCAACATGTTTTGCAACTCCGTCACGGCTTGTCCGCGGGATCCTAAGCGAAGCAGTGGTGTCGCACTTGCATTGGAAGTCTGTTTTCCTCGAGAGTACGTCACCTTTAACGCTTGAAATGTCTGCGGTCCTACAATGCCATCCACTCGAATTTTCGCATGTCGTTGAAAATCCATCACAGCTTGTTTCGTCATGCTGCCGAAGTATCCGGTCGACGTGTGGTAAGTGAAATACCCTTTTTCCCGCAACAACTCTTGCAACTCTTTCACGTCACTGTGTGACATGCCTGGCCTTAACGTTTGGTCGCCAAGCGCCGCATAACCCGTCATCGGAGCGGTCAACATCATACCCGCGACGGTGGACGAAAGTACGACTTTCTTTACTTTTGTCGGATTGACCACGACTTATGACTCCCCCTGTATACTATTTCGCTTCATAGACTAGTAGTTATTACATCGGCACAAAAACCTATGATTTTTACCTCAGGGACCGATTCTTTTCCCGTACTGTGCCGGTAAAGTACACAAGAAAACACAATATCTCGTTCCAGAGTAAAAGGGAGAAACCGAGATATTGTGCCGAAATTTTTGATAGACCCCTTGTCTTTGGAATAAAAATTTGTACGTACCGCAGCCTGCAGACAGTGTCGCCATTGCACGCTTAGACGTTGTGATTTTCAAACCTTTCGGTATCGTGAAACAGGCAAGTCAAGCAATATGCGGCAACCTGTCCAGTATGTGAAAGATTGCTCAACGGTTCTCAACGATCATTCAAAATACCTATCGGAACTCCAGATTTTGTAGGCGATTTGGATGATTTTGGGTAATCTTATGGTAATTAAAGGGTCATTTTGATACAATGATCGACAATTATAGGTGCAAAGAGAGGTGAAAAATGTGGAAGATTCGAATCAAAACGAAAAATCGTCGACAGGGATCGACGAACACATCGCAGGCCTTTTATGCTACCTCGGGACATTCGTCACCGGTCTGATATTTATTCTTTTGGAGAAAAAAAGTCCGTTTGTCAAGTTTCACGCCATGCAGTCACTCGTCACTTTTTTGTCTTTGTGGATCGCCTATCTCATACTGGATGTGATCCCGCTTGTCGGTTGGTTTTTGCGAACCCTTGTTTCTCTCTTCGGCCTCGCATTGTGGATTGTGCTCATGATCAAAGCCTACCAAAAGGAACTGTATAAACTGCCCGTCGCCAGCGACATTGCCGAAACCTTGATGAAAAAATTTGACCAATCCACGAATAGCCAGACGTAAAACTTCTGCAGGTACCGTCGCCAACAACGTCGATTGTACCTGCTCTTTCAACAGCAGCTCGCTTGAACTTGATCTCAAGTGTTTCACCGAAACATACTGACTGGTAAAAAGCTGAGAGCACTGCAATGCCCCACATCCATTTTTTATCATTCAGTTCGATCACCTCGCTATAGCTAGTTTTTTACCTGGGAACCGGTTGTCACAAGCCAGTCGGCTATTGCGGCCACAAGTACAAAAAATGTGGCGGTAGTGAAATTTGGAGCGCTATTAAAAACATCTTTCTGAGACCTTTACATGAGATACAGATAGTCTTCACATTTTAATTTTTACTTTAGGAAACATAAAAAAAGACGGTAACAGACCGTTACCGACGATAGGAAGGTTCTCTTGTCGTATGAGCTACGGGGCGTTTTGTCCGTACTTTTCCTTAATTTCCTCTTCCATTTCTTCAAAACTTTTGCGCGCTACGGACTTTAAATCTTGATACGTTGTATTCTCTGAGTCGTTGACCAAGTTGTAATGTTTTTCACGCAAATCCCGCAACGGTTCTCTCATGCCGTGCGGTATGTGTCCGTTAGCGGACAAATAGTGAATCGCTTCGTCGAGGTTCCGGTATTCCCGTGACTTTTTTTCTCCCCACTCGTTCTTAAAGGCGTGAACCGAGCTTTCCCGCTCTTGGAGCGTATTAATATTCTCTGTATCTGCATCCAGCTTCCACTGTATCCACTTCGTGGCAATCTCTTGTGAGCGGTCCAGCTCCTGTTTTAACTGCTCCTGGTTTTGGGCGGTAGCGTAATGCCCGTCGGCTGCTTCAGCAATTTTTCGCAGTTCCTCCTGCCCCTCTCCGTCCACGTTGAATCCGATGACGTTAATTAGCGGCGTCACATCGGACTCGGACAGTGCTTTCGCCACTTTCACAGGATCGCCGTCACACGTCTCAACCCCATCACTGACGAGGTAAATGATATTTGTATTGTTTTCACCGTCGTAGTCTGCGAGATCTTGCTGTGCCCCTTCCAGAGAACGGGCAATGGGAGTCCAGCCGGTCGGCTCAAATTGATCCAGGGCTTCCTTTAACTTGTCTTCATCGTAAGGCTGTATGTCGTACACGAGTTCGCTACTCTCGCACGACACTTTTTTGTCAGCATCGGCATTACTTCCCTTGTGCCCGTACACGCGAAGACCGACGTTCGCTTCTTCCGGGAGAGCAGCCGCAAAGTCGCGAATGGCTTCTTTCGCCAATTCCATCATTGTTTTATCCCCGATCACGTTAGCCATGCTGCCACTTGCATCTAAAATAATTTCCACGTTGTAATTCTCCTTAAACTGCAAGCGCGGATCGTTCCATTCGGGATTGCCGAACTCCGTCATTTTCCACTCACTGAGGAGGTCCGCCGGGTCCGGATAATCTTCCGCGAACAAAGACAGCAATTTCGCCCAGTAGGCCTTCACTGTCTCTTGTTCAGGCGTTTCGTCGATTTTGGGCAACTTGGATAGCGTCTCCTCAATCTCTTCACGATTGTCATCGAAATATTGCCCAGACAGCGGTCCCGCTGGATACGCAATCAGTTCTTCCGTCGTCTGCGGAACGTCCTGTGCCTCAAGGGCTTCCGCTAAATTAGCTATTCCTCCATCTTCTTCCTTGTCTGCCTCCTCCTGTTCTACTTCTGAAGTGTCCCCCTCTTCGGAAGTACCCGCTTCCCCCGTGCATCCTGCTGCAATGAGCAGAAATACAACGCTGATGTAAAGCCACAGCCGAACGTTGTACAACTTGTTTGACCCTCCTAAAATCCCAGATTCTGAGCAAAAGAAACTGCAGCGGCAACGTACAAAAAGGAAAACAGCCCGTTTAAAATAACGCCCAATACAGAAAACAAACGCCGCCGGTTTTTTTGGATGAGTCCGACGATGCCGAACACGAGCCCCGTCACACTTGCGAGAATGCTCGTCATCATCAACAAACCGATCACAATCTTAATGCCTTGAGAGGCACCAGAGCCGAAGAGCACGATGACGACGATGGTCACAAAAAGCCCGGCCCCTAAAGTGAAAGATATGATTCCCGGAATGGAACGTTTGGTCACTTCAGTGGTTTTTTTGGGTTCGTCATCTAAAGACACGTTAGACGTCATGCTGTGGTATGCAAACGTTCCCCGTATCCCCTGCACATAAAAGTAGCAGAAGACAAGGGCCATCGGGAGAGAAGACACATTCCCCAATGACAGCCAGACGCTGATTTGTCCGATAAGGTAGTACAGGAGCAGCAACACCGCACACACGCGGCTCTTCTTGTACACACCGAACGCCAGTCCCAGCATAACGACAATATCTACAAAAAATGCGGGACTGACGGGAAGCACTTCCACATTTGTAAAAATGGTGAAAACCGACAAAACGGCCGTAACTCCTGCCGAAACTAATGCCGCGATCACTGCATTTTTAACAGCCTTGTCGGCTTTTACGTAATCCAACACAACCACCTTCTGTTATGAGTACTTCTCGTTATAAGGGCCACGTTTAATTTCGAAAAAGACTCATAAGGGTCAGGAGCAAGGCAATGCCTCCAAACCAAAGGGCCGCGAGCAAAAATGTTCTCACACTCAGTTCACCGGTGCGTTTCCGCACTTCAGCCAAAATAACGAATAAACCAAAGAACGGCAACAGTAATCCTAAAAATACGGTTAAAGGTGTCCTTTTTGCGACAAATGAACCGTCGCTTTGCTGTTCACCGAACACCGTAAAACCCAATATCATAATCACCACAATTGCAGCACCCGAGCAAATCTGTAACGCAGTCCACCCTTTATTACTCAACGCATTCACTCCGAACACTCTGATTTAAAAAGGAAAATACGGAAACGGCTGTAGGAGGTACTCCCATATCTGATTATAGTAATAATTGAAGTAAAATTCTATGTTGACAAAAAAGTCGTAGTAAGCGACAGCCGTGTCTGCAAAAAACGAAAATATCTCTCCCGCATTATTGTATCCTGCCTTCACAAACTCTTCGATCGCCTTTGTACCGAAATCAACTCCTAGATTTGCCAAAAATCCTCCTCCCACGTCTGAAAGACTACTTGCAAAAGGAGCACCGAACAATCCAGCCAGAGTACCCGATACAAAACTGTGCCATGACGCTTCCCCTTTAAAAAGATCACCTAGTAAATTATTCGCTCCAGCCAACAAACCAGTTAGGCCGGCCCAACCAACGAGTTGGCCCCAACTTCTCGCTTGAAACGCGACTTTAATATTTCCAGCAATCGGTCCCCCGACGAAACCAAACAGTGCTGACAAAAGCGTATTCGTGACAAAGTTGCCTAGAGTCATGCTTTCGCCAAGGACGAAGTATTTAAATCCGTCGATTGCCATACTGGCGAGGGCGCTCACCAATCCAGCGGTCACATTTGCCTTGATGAACGTCCAAACCCAGCTTCCCGCTGGTTTAAGGACACCCCACATTTTGCTGCCCAGCCATTTGAGGCCGCCCCAGGTCTTGCCGCCCAGCCATCTGAGGCCGCCCCAGGCTTTCCCTCCCAACCACCTCAAGCCGCTCCAAATGCCGGAGAGGCCACGGGCGATCCAACTGCCGAGCATAGCCCCAAACGATTTGATTCCAGCCCAAATCGTGCCGAGTCCAATGGACGTCACAGCAAACGTAGCAAGGCCAGCGACGAGAGCCGATCCGAAAATCCATCCGGCCGCATGCATCCAGTTGAACGCATCGGTACCACCGTACAGCGCATAGTATATAATGCCGGCAATGGCTGCGGCCACCACCGCCACCACTGCGACGGCGACAGAAATCACGCCGGCGACGACAAGGAGAACCGCGGCGATAGCGACCCCCAAAATCAGGCCAACAGTGATGATGAGGTCTTGGGCCCAATCAGGGAGCGCATTCCACAAATCGGCCATCATGTCGCCCAGATTCGAAAAAAAGTCTACCGTTCCCTCCCAGGCACTGGAGAGGCCGTCGACAAATCCGTCCCACAAATCACCAAAAAAATCACCCACACCGCTCCAATCCCAACCGAGCGGATTCCAACCGAACCCGCCGCTGTTCCCTTCCTGCTGCTCGGTGGGCGTCAATCCGTTGTCGTCGTACTCAATTGAACTGTCTCCGTATACGGGCGAAAATGGGAGCAGCAGTGTGAACAGCAGCGCCAAACTGATTATGTATCGCATTTTACTTCCTTCTGTACTACGCATGTTATCCCCCCTTCTAATCGCATATGATGTCAATTCCTGTCGGTGTTTTGATGCTGGCTTCCGCTTCCGCGTAAATGTCCCGTTCACCTTCACCAAACAGTGATTCGTCTACCGTAATGAATGAGGGCTCACGTTTGACGCGAACGTACACGCGGAACTCATCGCCGATAAAGTCGATGTCCACGTCTTCTTTTGCACCGTTGGTGACAGCGTAGTAACGAGCGGCCTCCCGCCACTCGGATTCGGTGTTCACGATTTCCTCACAGACGACGTCGTTTATTTCCTCAATGTCGTTATCAAATGAGAAAATGTCCTTGTACCACGGGTTGTGGAAGAGATATTTCAACGCCTCGTTTGCATCGAAATCTGCCCACGGATAGCGGATCGCATCGCGAAGCTCATCTGGGATGTCCATTTCGTCCAGAACTTCTTCCCAGGCCTCGTCTTCTGTCACTTCTGGCTCTTCCGACTCGTCCTCGCCTTCGTCGTCTTCGGTATTTCCTTCCTCGTCCTCATGTCTTCCCAGCAATTCGTCGACGAGATGGTTCGCTTCTTCTCGCAACTGGTCCATTCGTTCCTCTATCTCGTCATCGAGTTTTGCGTCATAAATCTCTTTGATCTTTTGCGCTGCACCCAGAGCGGCAGCATCTGCTCCCGTCTGGCTGACGCGCTTGTTGGCAAACGTCGTGAAAAAGTCAAAAAAGATGAAGCTGATGAAGATGGCCGCGATCAACAGTCCGAGCACCACCATGAGCGTGTTGCCCCTCTCGTTATTGAGATACGGGATCTTCATCAGTCCTCATCCTCCTTTGGCATGGACGCGTCGGCTGTCAACGTTTCCTCTATTTTCCCGATAAACGGTATTTTAATAGACGGAATTGACGCTGTCACCGTCACAGTCACTTCTTCGCCGTAGTCTGTCGAACTCGAATAGCTGTTACTGCTCACATCGAGCCCGTAAGCCGCCCGTTCAACGGCCGCTTCATAATCTCCCCCTACTGCTGCCACCCGGGCGCCGTCGCGGGCGGCTGCTTCCGCGACTACGACGGTATACGCCACGAGGGCCATCTGCCAAATAAACAGCAGGGCCATGACGATCATGGGGAACACAGCTAAAAATTCGATCAGCTGTGATCCCCGCTCATTTCCAATCCAGCGTCTCCAGCGTTTCAACTTTTTCACACCTTCTCGGCTTAATTCCCACCTTCGCTGAGGCTGTTAATCATGTTAGACAGCGAGTTCTTCACCGCTTGTCCAAGTTGTGTATCGCCCTCCATTGTGGCGGCGATAGCTCCCATGATGGCCAACACGAGCATGCCGAGGGCAATCCATTCTAAAGCCTGAGCTCCCCGCTCGTTTTGCACAGCCTGGTTGATACGCGACGTCAAGGAAACGTACCACCGTCTAAACATCGTCTATCCTCTCCTTTTAAATTTTGATTGATTTTATATGATCCCTGAAACATCAGAACCAGACATCCAGTCCGAATGCTTCAGGGTTGTATAACATGTTCAAAAACAAGAGGCCGATAATGAGGAAAAACACGGCAGGCGCCACGAGAAACGTCGTCACTAGTGTCACTTGCGGACTCGCCTTCGCCGCCTTCTCTTTGGCGCGAAAGCCGCGCATCGACCGCAAATCTTCTGCCTGTACCCGAAACGTCGTAGACACCGGCACTCCCAGATCAGCCCCTTGCATCAGCGAGTTCACCAACATTTCCAGTTCTTTTGATGTATTGCGGTTCAACAAATTGAGCAGCGCCTGCCGCCGGGGGACACCCAAATCAATTTCACGGTTAAACCGCTGAATTTCCTCACTTAGCGGTCCGTCCATTTGTTCTGTCACTTGCCGCAATGCGGAATCCATGGACACCCCTGCCTGCAGCGTAATGCTCACTGTATCTAAAAAGTCCGGCATCGTGGCACTGATGATGTCTTGCCGCTCTCTCACGCGGTACCACAGCCAAGCCGAGGGAAACATGAACCCGCTGAGCGGTAACACCACCAGCAACAGAAGGGCAAACGGCATCCCCAAAAAAGTGTAAAGGGTACTGAACAGCAAGCTGCCGAATCCGAGAACGAAGCGCAGTCCGTGAAACGTCTCCACATCCATTCCCATCGGATTCCCCGCCCGGACGAGCTGTTGCCTGTCCTGCTCGAGGTCGAACATGAGCGGGTACTTCACTGCCGTTGGCCCGACGTAGTCTGCCGCTTTAACGACAGGAGTCCACAGCCGTTCCCTCCACTTTCTCCGTTTCTCTTTTTTCTTATCTAGGGGCTTGAGGTACGACACGAGGCGCTGTTTTTTGGCAATAAACAGCCACACGTACACAAAACTCACAAACAAGAGCCCCAGTATGATTAAGATCAACAAGGTGACCAGCGTACTAAAATGCGGACTCATGCAACTTTACACCCTTATCTTCGTGATTTGGCGAATGATGATGAAGGCGAGAAACTGCATGGCTAAAAAAATGGACAACAACACCAATCCCCACGTCGAAAACAGCGGGTTGAGAAACCCTTCGATAAACAAGTTCATCATCAAGGCCATCACGAGCGGCATAATCGGCAGAATAAAGGCGACAAACCGCGCCTCCGCCGTTACAGTGTCCACCTCTTTGTTCACCCGGGCTCGCTCTTCCAGCGTATCGGCCATCAGACTCAGCACTTCCGCCAAGTTCCCGCCTACACGCCGCTGAATGAGTACCGTGCTCACGAAAATGTTCAATTCTTTACTGGCAATGCGGTCGCGGAACCGGTTCATTACCTCGTCAAAATCATCCCCGAGCTTTAGTTGTTGGGACATCGCTTGAAATTCAGGGCCCGCTGGCTCTTTCATCTCTTGGGCTACCATTTCAATGCCCTGCGGAATCGTCAAGCCGGCCTTGACTGTATTGCTCATCATGCGACAAATTTCTGGCAATTGCTTGTTAAAACTTTCCGTTCGCCTGTTTTGCCGGGATCTCAAAAACATTTTAGAACCGAGCCAAACGACGAAATAGGCGACCGTCACATTCACGATAAAAATGAGCTGGAACAGAAAGTGCCCGACGAACAGCAACGCACCGAACAGGAAGAGGCAAATGCCGACATACTCAGAAGGCTTGAGACGCAAATCGGCTTGTATTAACTTCTTCTTCAGCTCCTCCGCGAGTTCGGAGTTGTCGTATTTATCCCCGATTAACAGGATGGTACTTTTCCTTTCCTGCTCCCGTTCCCGCTCAAACCAGTCGTCTACGCGCTTACGGGTATTCCGCGTCACCACACTTTGGATGACGTAGTACACAAAGACGAAGAACGAAAAGATAGCGGCGCTGGCGCTAATCCACGCCACAGTCACGAGAAAACCTCCTCCCTGAACAACGTTTCCGGCAGTGTGATGCCGAAAGTTTTCATCCGGTGGTAAACTCGCGGAACGTAGCCCGTAGCGACGAACCGGCCTTGTACCGTACCGTCTTCGGCAACCCCCTGCTGCTCGTAGCGGAAGATGTCTCTCACTTGGATGTGCCCGGCTTCTTCGCCGATTTCGGCAATGCTGACAAGTTTGCGTTTTCCGTCCGGCAACCGCTCACTTTGGACGATCAAGTCCAGAGCACTGACAAAGTATCCGCGGATGACGTCGACTGTCAGGGGCAATCCGGACATGATCACCATCGCTTCCAGTCTCCCGAGGGCGTCTTTCGGTGAATTGGCGTGAACGGTCGTCAGGGACCCCTCGTGACCGGTGTTCATCGCTTGCAGCATATCTATGGCCTCTGAACCCCGGACCTCTCCGACAATGATGCGATCCGGCCGCATGCGCAACGCGTTGCGCACCAGTTGGCGAATCGTAATTTCCCCTTCTCCCTCCATGTTGGGAGGCCTCGCTTCTAAACGGACCACATTGTCGTACTCAAATCGGAGTTCCGCCATGTCCTCAATGATGACAATGCGTTCACCAAAAGGAATAGACGCCGAGAGCACATTCAACAGGGTCGTCTTTCCGCTCCCTGTTCCCCAGAGACGAGAATATTGCACTTGGCCTTCACGGCAGCGCGGAGAAATTCTGCCATTTCCTCCGTAAATGAGCCAAATGAAATGAGGTCGTCGATGGTAAACGGATCTTTGTTAAATTTGCGAATGGACATGACGGGCCCGTTCAAACTGATCGGGGGAATGACCGCATTGACGCGGCTTCCGTCGTGCAGCCGGGCGTCCACCATAGGGGAACTCTCGTCGATCCTCCTGCCTAACGGTGCGATGATACGGTCAATAATGTGACGGATGTGCTGCTCATCCTTGAATCGGACATCTGTCTTTTCCAATCTCCCTCTGCGCTCGATGTAGACCTCCCTCGGGCCGTTGACCATGATCTCCGTAATGTCGTCTTCTCTGAGCAAAACTTCCAGGGGACCGTACCCGACCGATTCATGGATGATTTGCCTGACGAGGGCTTCCATCTCCTGCCGCGGGATGATGGCGCGCTCTTCCTCTATCATGCGGTACACGAGGCGCTCTATGGTCTGCTTCATTTCATTCGGAGGTAACTTGGTAATGGCCTCGAGATCCGCTTCTTTAATCAGGCGGGCTTTATAATGACGTGCCCGCTGTTCAAGTTGAGTGTCCGAGACATTCCAGTCCGCCTCTCCGTTAGATGCCGGTGAATTTGTCTGTTGCTTCACGCGCTCAAGCCAGGACATGTTCTACACCCCTTTTAACAATGCCTTCTCCACCAGCAAACGGACGTCTTGCGCCACTTTGGAGGACCCTTTATCCCCTTTTTTGCTGTAAAACGGACGTCCCATATTCACAAAAGGTTGAATGCCGTAGTAGTCTGCCCGAACGCTTCCTATCAGCGGCAAATCCACCAATTGAGTGAGGTCTTTCTCCGACAGTTCGCTTTTTTTGTTGTTGCGGTTCACGATGAGATGCACATTGCCGTGGTTTCCGATTTGAAACCGGCGGAACAAATCCAGAGCGTGTTTCAGTCCCCGCACCGCCATGCTGTCCGGTGTCACGACGTAGTATATGTCATCCGCTCCAGTCAAAGCGGTAAAGCTGACGGTATTCAGCGTGCTCGGCAAGTCCAAAATCACTTCATCGAAGTGGGCTTTGCACGTCTGAAGCACGCGCGTGACTAATTCATCCGAAATACTTTCGGCCTGTTCCGGGTTTAACGGGCTGAGGAGCACGTGAATTCCCGTCGTCTCTTCTTTGACCGCGACATTCTGGATGTGGTTAAACGACAGTTCTTGCAAAACGGGCTGTAAATCCAAATACGACCGGGGCGACTCCAAGCCGAGGATCACCTCCAGCCCGCCGAATTGCGCGTTGAAATCAATTAACATGACACGCTTGCCGAACTGCAATTGTAAACTTTGGGCAACCATTGCGGATATGACAGTTTTGCCGCTGCCGCCCTTCACACTGTAAAATGCCCTCACTCTCCCACCGGCGTCAAGGGCATTCCTTTGCGCTGCCGCTGTCTCATCGATAGGAGCGCGCACCGCCATACGTTGAGCTAATGCGTTTAACTTTTCTAATTCGTCGGGAATGACAAGTACATCATGAGCCCCTTGTTTCAACCAATCCCTTACCCGGTCAAATGACCGCTGGCCTATGAGTACGATTAACCAACTGGCGGATGGCACGTTTACGTCATCGACTTTTTTAACGGTCCTGTCGTCAACCAAGTAATACGCGTATTTCCCACGTTCGGTAAAAGGCTGCTTCCAATCTTCACTGACATGTACTCGGAGGCCTTGTCCCGCTAGCAAACGCTCTACCTCATGTACTAACCCCTCGTCCTTTGTCACAATTAGTGCTTCTGTTTCATTCACGGTTTCAGCCTCCCTTTGAATCAGCTGTCTTTCTTTTTATCTTTGTTTTCATCTTTGTCATTTTTGTCGTTTGATTGTTTCGCGTCTTTGGGTTCTTCTTTTTTTGAGGCGGGCTCCTTCGCTTGGTTTTCGGGTTGCTGTTTCGTCGTCTGTTCCTGGGTTCCGCTGTTTTCTGTCTGCTGGGCCTCATCCGTTTTTTGTTCTTGAGGCAATTGGTCAAGCCGAAGTACCCGTACTTGTTCCGCAGTATTTTGCATGTGGATCAACAACTCAGCCTGGGAAACAGGTAACGACACTTTAAGGGCTTGTTTCGTTTCATCATCGCCGCTCTTAAGATCTTGGCTCTGCACAACAGGGATGTTTTGGAGTATCCGTTTGGTGACGATACCTGACCCTGATTTGTAGGAAGCGACAATATCGACCTTGTCACCTTCCACCACACTTTGATCCAGGATGACGTTCTCTGTCGGGTTTAGCCAAACCACCCGGTGGTCAGCAGGTATGTCGATGCGAGACCTCACTAAGTTAGCTGTGAACAAATCGCCTTTTTCCAAATTGACGATTGACACGTGTCCTTCCAACTCTTTTTCATCCTGAATTAACGTAGACAAATTAGCAGATTGGGGCATGTCCACCCAGTCAATCATGTCTGGGGAGATGTCTGTATACGCTTGGATATCCGTTTTGGCGACTGCCACTTTAACCGTTTGGCCAAGGGTTTCTTGTGCTTGGCTGACTTGATTAATGATGAGCCAAGCCGTTAAAACAGCTAAAATAAAGGCCAAAGTGAGAAAAATCATCGCCTTGCGCTTGGAATCGACCATGTTCCTTCCTCCCTAGGCGGATCGGTGGCGCTCTTGTTCAATCTCTTTCGGTACTACGACGGCGTGCACAAACGGGACGTTGACAGGAGGGGCTGGCTCTCCCACACGATAAAAGTGTTTTGAGGGAACAAGCTCTTCTGCAACACCTTTACACACTGCCCAAATGTCCCCACCTGACGCTTCTTCCTTTAACACTTTTCGCCACAAAACAGCCAGTTCTCCGATTTCACTCGTTTTTATCTTCTGCTGCTCCTCGACCTTTACTAAGCAGTACTGCTTTTTTCCGACACCTTTGTAAACAGAATTCAATTTTTTCCACTCGACCAATCTCGTCGGTTCAGGCGAAATGATTAAACATGTCGCTTGATCTTTCAACCCCTTAATGTCTTTTTGCAACTCCTGGTATGTTACGGTACGTTTTTGCCCTAACGTTTCTACGAGGTGATGCATCAAATAAAGAACTTCCGCACGGTTACCGTAAACAGGAACTGGATACAGCCGTTTGTCCGGTAAAAGCCAGTTGCGAACGCGGTACAGGTTGTCCGTGCTGGTGTAACGCGGCTCATAAAAATACAAAATCGTTTCTTGCTCTGTTACCAATTTCGTAAAGAACTCTAGTTCCTCCGCTATACTGTACGGTTTGAGCGGCAGCCGCTTCGACAACCAGCCTGATCCTTCCTGTTTCAACGACTGTTGCAAACTTTGATGCTTTCTTCCTATCTTTAGTGGTTTAACGGCATAATGTTCAGCCGGGAAGTTCTCAAAGTGGAACCATTCGTCTAGCACAACAAGCATTTTTCAGGGACTCCTGACTCGTAAATTGGTGCGGCCAATTTGACCATAAACATATATTAGCAGCATTGGCGAATTAAAATAATAGGTAAATAGTTTTGATTTTTTATTATTCAACGGCATCCCTAAAAAGAAGTAGACCATTCAACCTACATAACTTTTTTGTCTTTAAATCCGCGGTTCAGTTTGTATCATTCCGGTCAATAGTCTTTTGGAGCTATGTTCTGGAGGTCGATAAATGAGACTTTGTCCTCAAAAACTTTACCGCTAAAGTCATACAGACACAAAAAAGAACGATTCTCGACTAAAGAACCGTTCTTCCATGCTTTTTCGTATAGTCTTTTCTCCGTCCAGCACTTGAACTGTTACAAAATCGTCCAAGGGCTACAGGTTCCCTCCATCCCTGTCCCGCATGAGCGGGAACAGCAACACGTCGCGGATGGAAGGGGCGTCAGTGAACAGCATCACTAAGCGGTCGATGCCGATGCCGAGGCCGCCGGTGGGCGGCATGCCGTACTCCAACGCTTCGAGGAAGTCTTCGTCCATCATGTGCGCTTCCTCGTTACCGGCTTCCCGTTCCTTCAATTGCGCTTCAAACCGCTGCCGCTGGTCGATGGGGTCGTTTAGCTCTGTAAAGGCGTTGGCGTGCTCACGGCCGACGATAAACAGCTCGAATCTGTCCGTAAAGCGCGGATCGTCGGCATTTTTCTTGGCCAGGGGCGAAACGGCCACAGGATGTCCGTAGACGAATGTCGGCTGGATCAGTTTATCTTCAACCCGCTGTTCAAAAAACTCGTTGACGATGTGGCCAAAAGTCATCTCCGGTTTGACGTCAACCCCGTGCTCTTCCGCCAATCGACGTGCCTGTTCATCTGTCATCTCTTGGGAAAAATCGACGCCGACGTGCTCTTGAATCAGATCGACCATTGAGCGCCGCCGCCACGGCGAAGACAGATCGACGTCGTGCCCTTGATACTCCAGCTGACGGGTTCCCAACACGGTCTCTGCCACAAATGTGACAATGTGTTCTGTCAGATCCATAATATCGCGGAAGTCCGCGTACGCTTCGTACAGTTCAAGCATCGTAAATTCCGGGTTGTGCCGCGTGGAAATTCCTTCATTGCGGTAGACGCGACCGATTTCATACACTTTCTCCATCCCGCCGACGATTAGGCGCTTCAAGTGCAACTCAATGGCGATGCGCATGTACAGCGGCATGTCCAAAGCGTTGTGGTGGGTGACGAACGGCCGGGCAGCGGCACCACCGGCAATGGCGTGCATCGTCGGCGTTTCCACTTCGAGAAAGCCTTGCTCGTCCAAGTAACGGCGAATCGCTTGAATGATCTTGCTCCGGGTGACAAACGTTTCTCGAACTTCCGGGTTCACGATGAGATCCAAATACCGCTTCCGGTACCGCTGTTCGATGTCTTGCAGTCCGTGGAACTTCTCCGGCAGCGGGCGCAACGATTTAGACAGCAGCGTGAGAACCTCTGCCTTCACTGTCGTCTCGCCGCGGTTCGTCTTAAAGACGTCCCCCTCTACTCCGATCCAATCACCGATGTCGAGAGTCTTAAACAAGTCGTAAACGTCATCGCCGACGGTATCCTGTCGCACGTAGATTTGGATGCGGCCGGACACGTCCTGGATATGGGCAAACCCTGCTTTCCCGTGTCCCCGTATAGACATGAGCCGACCGGCAACCTTCACCCGATGCTGTTCACGCTCCAACTCCTCTTTGCTTTTGTCTCCGTGAGCTTCGTGAATGTCCGCTGCCAAGTGCGTCCGTTCGTACCGGCTGCCGAACGGGTCGATTCCCCTCTCTTGCAAATGGTGTAATTTGTCGCGTCTCACTTGCAGCAGTTCATTGAAAGTCGATGATTGTTGATCCATACGTTTCCTCCTTGATCCTTTTGGCAAGTGTGCAAAAAACGGTCACCCATCGTCAAGGTCCCGATCACTCGGGAGCAACTCTTCGACCTCGATGTTGAGTACGTCCGCAATGTCTTGCAACAGCTGTTTCTTCGGCATGCGCGTTCCGCGTTCAACCGAACCGATCACGGCGACGGAAACACCGAGGGCCTCGGCGAGACCCTGCTGGGTGTAGCCCTTTAACTTGCGGTAAGCCCGAATTCTGCGGCCAATGATATCGTCGGACAACGCTGAATCCCCTCTTTCCCCTTTACATGCTCGACTTGCTGTTGAACGGTTCTCCCTGTCCCAGGTATGTCCACATCGGGACCCAACTCTGCGAGCGGTACGAGGACGAAGGCCCTTTCCGTCATGCGCGGATGAGGAATCGTCAGCCTGTCCTCCTCCATCGTGACATTCCCGTACAGCAGAATGTCGATGTCCAGCGTACGCGGACCCCACCGGATCTCCCGCCGCCGGTGCAGTGCCTGTTCGATGCCCTGGGTGACGTCCAGCAGCGCGTGCGGTGAAAGGGCCGTGTCAACGGCCGCCACCATGTTGAGAAAATCAGCTTGTTCTGTCAATCCAACCGGTTTCGTTTCGTACACAGAAGAAAGGGCGGACAGGCGAATCTCCGGATGCTCCTTGAGGGCTTTAAGGGCACGGCGCAAATAAGACAGCCTGTCACCTACATTGGAACCTAATGCGATATACGCACGCTCACTCATCTCGCCTGTTCCGCTCCCTGCGCATTTCCACTCCCACGGCCCGGTAGTGTCCGGGGATTGGCGGGTCCGGCTTCGTGATGCGGACCCACGCGTACTCCACCGGAAACTTGGCAAACAGTTGCTCGATCACCCGTTCCGCCAATGTTTCCACCAATTTCACCGGTTTGCCCTCAACAGTTGAACGGACCGTCTCGTACACGGCCTGGTAGTTGACCGTCTTCGCCAAATCGTCACTTTCCGCTGCCGGGCGCAAATCCAGTCCCAGTTCTAAATCGACCGTAAAACGCTGGCCCAGCCGGCTCTCTTCTGGATAAACGCCGTGGTAAGCGTAAAACATCATTTCGTGGAAAAACACTTTATCCACGTGTCGTGTCCCCCTTTTACACAGGAGATGCGTCCCGTGATACCCCTTTCGGAAATCTGACGAGGACGTCTGTCATCCGGCACACCCGTACCATCTCTTTCACGTCGTGAACGCGTACGATGTGACAGCCTTTCACAATGCCGTAAGCCAGGGTGGCACCTGTTCCTTCCACACGTTGATCCACCGGCAGCCCTAACGTCTGACCGACGATAGATTTCCGCGATGTTCCGAGCAAAACAGGGTACCCCAAATACGCGATCTGCTCCAGATGGTGCATAACGTGTAAATTGTGCTCATACGTCTTAGCAAACCCGATCCCAGGATCGAGAATAATGTGATGGTCCTCTACTCCGGCGGCGTGCGCAATGTCCACACTTTCCAGCAAATCGTCCAAGACTTCCTGCACGACGGGCCCAGCGTAGTCTGTCTGTTCCCTGTTGTGCATGACTACGACCGGCACGTTGTAGCGGGCCACGACTTCCGCCATTTTCGGATCTCGCTTCAGTCCCCACACGTCGTTGACGATGTGAGCCCCGCTTCTGATGGCCGCTTCCGCCACCTCTGCTTTGTACGTATCGATGGATATCGGGGCGTCTATCTCCTCCGCCAAACGGGAGATGACCGGGAGGACCCGTCTTTTTTCTTCTTCGGCGCTCACATAGGCGGCGCCTTCTCCGTACACGCCCGCCGGTCTGGTCGACTCTCCTCCTACGTCGATGATGTCCGCCCCATCTTCAACAAGCCGTCGCGCGTGTTCGATGGCCGCATCGGTGGAGTCGTATTGTCCTCCGTCTGAAAAAGAGTCAGGCGTCACATTCAGGATCCCCATGACGAGTGTCCGCTCGTGCCACGGCAACGACCACTTCCCTACCTTGAACGGCTTGTCCGGGCCACGGCGTTCCGCTCGATTCAATGCCGCCTTCACCGACGAGCGCCAGGGGGCGAGGGGGGCCGGCCACCGGTCGACGGCGTTTTCGATGACGCACTTTCGCCCGGAGATCACGAGGTCACGGGAACGCCCTGTCTGCCGCCAAGTCACACTCAACCTTTCGTCGAAAAACAGCGTGTCCTCGTCCGTGTCCGGAAATCCTGCCAGTGACAACGTCACATGTGCTTCGTTTGCGCCGGCTTCTAAAGGAACACACTTCAACATGTACACTTTCGGTTTCATGTCGCGGTTCACCCCTAGTCGCTGCCCATACCTATGGCTGTACCTCACCAATTTTCCACATCCTGTTCCCACGTCGGAAGTCTGTAAGGCTATCAAGCCGAATTGAGAGTGATGGACGGTTCCGGTTGCACCGTCTACCGTTTTTCCCGGGCCAAAAAACGTGCTAACATGGCCTTTCCCTCGTCCGTCATAACCGACTCCGGGTGAAACTGTACACCTTCTACCGGGTACTCCTTGTGCCGAATCCCCATGATTTCGCCTTCTTCTGTCCAAGCGGATACAGTAAAGCACGCGGGAAGCGTCTCTCTTTCCACGCTCAGCGAATGGTAGCGCGTCGCGGTGAAAGGAGATGGAATGCGTTCAAACATGCCTTTTCCGTCGTGGTAAATGGGCGACGTCTTCCCGTGCATCAATTTTGGCGAACGGACGATTTTACCGCCAAAGGCCTGGGCAATCGTCTGATGCCCTAAACAGACCCCGAGTATCGGAACTTTGCCGGCCAACGCCCGCACGAGCGCGAGTCCGATGCCCGCTTCGTCTGGTGTACAAGGTCCCGGAGAGAGAATGACGGCCTCAGGCTCCAACTCTGTCAAGCGCGCCACCGATATGTCGTCATTCCGAAACACTTGCACTCTACGTCTGCATTCCCCCACATACTGCACGAGGTTGTACGTGAAAGAATCGTAATTGTCAATGACTGCAATCATCTGCCTCGCCTCCGTCTCGTCTCAGCTCAACTCATCGCATATGCTTTAGTTTACACTATATTGGTCTACATAAAAAGAAGCACTTTTCCAGTGCTCCTTCTCCTGCTGTATTGACCAAGCTTCCTTAATGGTCCTCGAACTGAAACAGTGGCGTGCTCAAGTAACGCTCCCCGTTGTCAGGGACGACGGCGAGTACTTTCTTTCCTTTGCCCAGCTCTTTCGCCACTTTCACTCCAGCTGCTATGGAAGCGCCGGAAGAAATGCCGACGAGAATGCCCTCTTCCCGCGCCATGCGCCGCGACCAATGGTAAGCTTCTTCATTTTCCACTGTGATAATGCGATCGTAAATGTCTGTATCCAGTATGTCAGGAACAAAGCCGGTGCCGATCCCTTGAATTTTGTGCGGACCGGGCTTTCCTCCTGACAGCACGGGAGAAGCCGCCGGTTCCACGCCGACGATCGTTACGCCGGGAATCTCTTTCTTTATCACTTCTCCGGCTCCGGTAATCGTCCCTCCGGTGCCGATGCCGGCGACGAAGGCATCTAACTTCCCTTCCGTCTGCTTGACAATCTCTTTCCCCGTCGTCTCTCGGTGTATTTTTACGTTCGCCTCGTTTTTGAACTGCTGCGGCACAAAGTACTCCGGGTGCTCAGCCGCAATTTCTTCCGCTTTGCGAATGGATCCCCCGATCCCTTCAGAGCCTGGTGTCAACACCAGTTCTGCTCCGTAAGCCCTTAGAAGGTTGCGCCGCTCGATGCTCATCGTCTCGGGCATCACCAAAATAGCGCGGTAACCTTTGGCCGCGGCGACCATCGCCAAACCGATGCCGGTATTCCCGCTAGTCGGCTCTAAAATCGTGTCACCCGGTTTCAGTTTGCCTTGCTTTTCCGCCTCTTCAATCATGCTCACCGCAATCCGGTCTTTCACACTGCTCCCGGGATTGAAAAATTCAAGTTTTAAGTACAGTTCCGCATCGTTTTGACCGACGAGTTTGTTCACTTTAACCAGCGGTGTTTCCCCGATCAACTCCGTTATGTTGTCCGCCACGCGCATACCTGAATCCTCCTATTCCTATTAAATTGGTAGGTTTTATAAAGTAAGTTTATAGTAGCAATGTTCGGGTCACCTGTCAATAAAAGAGGGCGCGGCAATGGGCGATTACAGCAGGGCCTCCAGTTCATCTCTGGACAACGTGTACGTTTCGTTACAAAAGTGACACTGAACGCGAGCTTCCCCCTGTTCTTCAAGCAGCGACCGAATCTCATCTCTCCCTAACGCTTTCAGCATGTTCTCAATCCGCTCGCGGGAACACCGACAGCGAAATGATAGGAGCAGCTCTTCCTGTACGTTGACAGGCTCGCCGAGTACAATCTCCAGTATGTCTTCTGGACTCTTACCCTTTAACAACTGATCCGTGACGGACCCGACTTGACGGACGCCTGTTTCCACTCTCTCAATCGTTTCATCCCGAGCCCCTGGGAGCATTTGGACGATAAACCCTCCGGCGTGTGACACGCTGTTATCCGGCTGAACGAGCACTCCCGCCGCCACTGCCGACGGAGTCTGCTCAGAGACGGTAAAGTAGTAGGCAAAATCTTCGGCCAACTCCCCTGAGACGAGTTCCACACTGCCGCGATACGGCTCTTTTAAGCCCAGATCTTTTACGACATTTAACGTGCCTTTCCCAATACCGCCGCCTACGTTGAGTTTGCCCTCGGCATTTGCTGACAAGTGGACGTGGGGATTTTGGACATAACCCCGCACTTCTCCCCGCGGATTAGCGTCGACGACCAGACTCCCGAGGGGACCGTCACCTCGAATCTGGATCGTCAGATGATCCGTCTCGTTTTTTAACATCATCCCCATCATCGCGCCGACCGTCACAGTCCGTCCTAGAGCAGCGCTGGCAATAGGCCAACTGTGGTGACGCTGTTGCAACGTGTTGACTAAATGGGTAGTGCGGGCGGCAAACGCCCGCGCCTCACCTTCGTAAGCTGTCGCCCGTATGGCGTAGTCTTTCATTTCCGCACCTCTTTCATTTCGAACGATTTCGTTCGTACACGATGTGGAGGCCCTCTAAAGTGAGGAAAGGGTCGATCGTGTCAATCGTCTCCGCCTCTTCACCGATCAACTCCGCCAATCCGCCCGTCGCCACCACGTAAGCCCGCCCGTCCACTTCGCGCTGTAAGCGGGAGACAATGCCGTCCACTTGCCCGACATACCCGTAGTACACGCCGGATTGCATCGCGTTTATCGTATTTTTCCCTAAAATGTGTTCAGGTTTTACAATTTCAATACGAGGCAACTGTGCCGCCCGGCTGACAAGGGCTTCAACGGATACGTGAATGCCGGGGGCAATGACCCCGCCTACATAATGTTCGCGATCATCGATCAGGCAAAACGTCGCCGCTGTGCCAAAGTCGACGACAATGGCCGGAGCGCCGTACAACTGAACAGCTGCAACGGCATTCACGATGCGATCTGCCCCCACTTCCCGGGGATTTTCGTATTTGATGTTTAGCCCCGTCTTTACACCGGGACCCACCACTAACGGGGTAACGTTGAAGTGTTTGCGGCACATTTTCTCCATCACATGCTTTAACGGCGGCACGACTGAAGCAATGGAGACGCCGTCAATTTGCTTCACGGGTACACCCGCTTCCCGAAGGTAGTTTTTAATGCTGATGGCATATTCGTCTTCGGTCGCGCTGCGATTCGTGTGCACACGCCAATGGTGGATTAAACGGCGCCGTTCGTATACGCCGAACGTTATGTTCGTATTCCCGACATCCATCACGAGTAGCATGACGTCCACCTGCTCAACAAGGAAATCCATCTCAAACGCGCTGCGACATCGTCCCACACGCGCAACAAGCCGAAAAGGCAAGCGAAATTCGCTGAGGACATGGAGCGGGAGTACGTCGCGTGGTCAGTCGACCGCCCACTGTGAGGCGTGATACGGAAAAACCGGCGCGATCCTATCACGTGCCGGTCATTCCATCCGTTACTCTTTTTTTCCGTCTTCGCCGTTGTCTCCATCCTCCCGCTGCTCTCGGTCACCTGCACCTGTCGATTCACTTTCGTCCCTATCCTCTTGATCAGCGTCGGCTTCTGGTCTTTCTTCCTTTTTACCTTGAATTTGGACTTTCACTTCGTCGCCTTCATCTGATTCTTCCAGTTTTCCCGTCTCGATAATTTGTTTAATTTCGGAGGCGTCCAGCGTCTCTTTGACGAGCAGTGTTTGGGCGATCGCTTCGAGGTCGTCCCGGTATTTCGTCAACAGATCAGTACACCGCTGGTAACAATCCTGTATAATTTGTTGCATTTCTTTGTCTATCTCGTACGCAATGGCGTCACTGTAGTTCTGCTCGTGCCCAATGTCCCGCCCCAAAAACACTTGCCCTTGCGATCGGCCAAACTGCAACGGCCCTAAACGATCACTCATGCCGAACTCGGTAATCATTCTGCGAACAATATTCGTCGCCCGCTCAAAGTCATTGTGAGCCCCCGTACTTATTTCGCCTAACACAATCTCCTCTGCGACACGACCGCCCAGCAAACCGATCACTTTCTCTAACAGTTCCGTCTTGGTCATGAAGTAGCGATCTTCCTTCGGCAACATGACCGTATAGCCTCCGGCACTGCCACGCGGGACGACGGTCACTTTATGCACTTCGTCTGCATGCTTTAAGTGATAGCCGACGACTGTGTGACCGGCCTCGTGGTAGGCGACAATTTTTTTCTCGTAGTCGCTGATGACACGGCTTTTCTTTTCTGGCCCGGCGATCACCCGGTCGATGGCTTCATCGATTTCGTCCTTTGAAACTTTTTTCTTGTTGCGACGGGCAGCCAGAAGTGCCGCTTCATTGAGTAAGTTTTCCAAATCAGCCCCTGTGAACCCCGGCGTCCGACGGGCAATCACGCCCAGGTCCACACTGTCGTCAAGGGGCTTGTTTCGTGCGTGAACTTTTAACACCGCTTCTCTTCCCTTGACGTCGGGACGGTCGACCGTAATTTGTCGGTCAAACCGCCCAGGCCGTAAAAGGGCCGGGTCGAGAATGTCCGGGCGGTTCGTAGCAGCCATAATTATGATGCCTTCGTTTGCGCCAAACCCGTCCATCTCCACGAGCAACTGGTTTAACGTCTGCTCCCGTTCGTCGTGACCTCCTCCCAAACCGGCGCCGCGTTGGCGGCCGACGGCGTCGATTTCATCAATGAAAATGATACAGGGAGAATTCTTTTTCGCGTTCTCAAAGAGATCCCGTACGCGTGAAGCTCCGACACCGACGAACATTTCCACGAAATCAGAGCCGCTAATACTGAAAAAGGGCACACCTGCTTCTCCCGCTACAGCCCGTGCCAACAACGTTTTACCCGTACCGGGAGGACCGACAAGCAGCACCCCTTTTGGAATACGAGCGCCAACAGTAGAGAATTTTCGCGGGTCTTTCAAGAAGTCGACAACTTCTACGAGTTCCGCTTTTTCTTCGTCTGCCCCGGCGACGTCGTCAAACGTCACTTTTTTCTTCTCCTCATTGTACAGTTTGGCTTTGCTCTTGCCAAAGTTCATGACTTTGCCGCCGCCGCCCTGTGCTTGATTGAGCAAGAAGAAGATTAAAATAAAAATGAGCGCAAACGGAATAATGGAGGTAAAGAACGTTAACCAAATCGATGGTCCTTCTTCTTTTTCAAACGTAACATTAACCCCCGCTTGTTCCAGGTCCGGGATAACCGTGCCGTCGTAAAGCGGCCCGCGCGTTTGGAACGTACCTTCCTGACCAGCGTACTTTCCTTCGATTAAGTACGTTCCGCCGTCAGGCTTGATGGTGATATCTACAAGTTCGCCGTTATTGAGCAGCTCCTTGTATTCGTTGTACTGAATTTGGTCCGTTTCTTGTCCCTGGTTTGCAATGAAATTGACAATCCCCACGGTGACAAGAAGAATAACTATATAGACTCCGGCGCTCCGGAAGAAGCGATTCATCTGTTACCTCCTCTCGAACACAACATCCATTATTTTACCATACCGTGTAACGTGTCACAACACGATTACGCGTTATACACTTCGCGTTTCAGTACACCGATGTACGGAAGGTTCCGGTATTTTTCAGCGTAATCGAGCCCGTATCCGACAACAAATTCGTTCGGTACTCTCACACCACAATAGTCTGGAACCAAACCTTCCGTCCGCCGTTCCGGTTTGTCCAAGAGAGTGACAACTTTTAACGAAGCCGGATTGCGCCGTTTCAAAATGTCCATTAAGTACTGCAGTGTCAGACCCGTATCAATAATGTCTTCAACGATCAATACGTGGCGTCCTTCGACGGGAATGTCCAAGTCTTTCATAATCCGTACAACACCTGACGATTGACTCGATGCCCCGTAACTGGAGACGGCCATGTAGTCCATCTCTAACGCAATATCCATCCTCCGCACTAAATCGCTCATAAAAGGTGCTGCGCCTTTTAACACACATACGACTAATGGGTTTAACCCCCGGTAATCCTCACTGAGCCTTTCGCCTAAATCCCGGACGATTCGTGCGATGTCTTCCTCAGAAAACAGAATTTCCTGGATATCGTCATGCATACTATGCCTCCTACGTGTGCTGTTCATTCTTCTGCGTAATAGTTCTCTATGACGACTGACCTCAAACGTTGCGACTATCACGGTTATGTACAGATGCCTCCTGGCGGTAAAACAGATAAATTCGCTGACGGGTATCGTCCGTGATCAGAGCTTTCGCCGAACGTCTCAAGCCAGGAATCCATAAAATGTCGGCCTCGTCCGTGACAAGGGGCCACATGTCCCGCTCTTTTCTGGAGATCTTTTCATCTATAAACAGGTCCTTGACTTTCTTGTGTCCGTCCATGCCGATGATATGTATACGGTCTCCGCGCTTTCGCGTTCGCACGCGCAACGTTCCCGTTACTTTAGCCGCATCAAAAACAGCCCATCGCATCCCCCATTTGTCGGCTTCCAACGCCTCGTCCGTCACGATGGCTTCAAAACTTGCGCCACACGGTTCAAGTTTCGTCAAACCGGGCACATTGAGCTGGACGTCATAACCTTGCGGTTTACGAGCGGGTTTTGTCCGACTGAACCTGATTTTGTCGTAATCTCGTACAGCTTCCCAGTTTCCTGGAAGTGAACAGCGAGCCGACGGTGAAGTGTGATTCGCTAAAAGCCGAACGTTCTCAATATGTTTCCAGGAACGGATTGCAAGATAATTTAATATTAGTTGAATCACCCTCCTTTGTAAAGCAAGGGACAACGTGCGAAATTCGCGAACCGACAACACCCATTCTCCATCATTCCCCTTGAGCAACACTTTTTCCGACGCTTCATCCGTCCACTTCTTCCACACTTCTTCCTCAGCGGCCAATTGTTCACTTAATTGTAACAGTCCGCTCTTTAGCTGCGGGTTGTATTGCTCCTCTAACTGGGGAATGAGTTCTAACCGGACCCGGTTCCGCACATAATCGGTCGACACGTTACTGGAGTCAAATCGTGGCGTCAATTGCCGCGCGCGACAGTACGCCTCAATTTCATGCCGCCATGTCCGCCACAGCGGCCGCACGACGACGAGCCCATCCCATTCGCGTTTCACGGGAATGCCCGCCAACCCAGCTGCACCGGTTCCCCTCAAAAAGCGCATCAACACCGTTTCCGCCTGGTCGTCCGCATGGTGTCCGAGGGCCAGCTTGTTCGCACCGACTTGCTTCGCCACTTCCCGAAAAACCTCATACCGCAACTCGCGTGCCACGTCCTGCACATTTCCGCCGTACCGCTCTATGTGACCGGGCACGTCGACTTTGCGCAAATGAAACGGAATACCCCGTTCGCGGCAAAAACTCCCGGCAAAAGCCGCGTCTTCATCCGCCTCTTTCCCCCGCAACTGATGGTGCACGTGAACGGCCGTTAAATCCCATCCACCTTCATCGGACAGACGGTGCAATCCGTCTAACAGTGCCAGGGAATCAGCTCCGCCGGAAAAGCCGACGATGATGTGATCCCCTCGTTCCAACAGCGAACATTCGCGGACGGATTTTTCTATCTGTTTGACTATCACGGCTATCACCTTCGCTTAACTTGCATCTGCCGCGGTCATCCGTTATCGTCTCCTTTGGCAGGTGCTGCATTCACGAGCTCTCGCGAGATCCTTCATGCCGACTGGGCTCAAGGCTTGAAATGAGTCCCCCGTTCGAGTTTTTCTTCCCTTATTGAGGAAGCTGTTTCCCTGTCTTCAGACGTCCCTTTCCCACTACGAATGACACTTAAATGAGTAACACGCCTCGCCACAGGATAAAGATACGTACAATGCATCTTTACCTCCGAATTATATCATATAGAGGAGTTGTTTGATTTCAGACATGTAGCGACACGCTCCCCATCAATGACTGCATCTTCTTTCGTAAAACACCTTTGGCCCAGGAAAACCCTCCTGAGCCTGACTCGTTCTATTTAGGCAATTTTTATTTCCGAGGAAATAACGGCATACTCCACCCCCCGGTATTTTGGCGCCACGCCATTACATATACTCCTGATAAAGCGGAATAGAGCTTTTTGAAGAGCGCTATGCGCTCACCCTGATACGATATCGTACGTCTCCTCCCACCCCACTCTGCGATATAAGCCAGGCCCGTCGGTACTATGCCCCTCGTTTACCATTCGCCTCACGCCATTGTGTCAAACGCTCCGCCTCCGCCACGCAAACCAACTGACGCAATATCGGAGCGACAGGGATGCGGACTGTGGCCAGGTGATATCACGTCTCGCTGCGTTCATTTAGTGACGGTATCTAAGACGTGAGTCCGACACGGTTCCCTTATGCGCAGTCCGAATTTAAAGCGTTGCCATCTAACTTCTCCAATCATTCCGCTACACTCCTATTTCGAAATACGTGCTGTCGCGCCAGGACAGTGACCTCACACGGTCACTTTACTGGAATGACGTCGGTCATTCGATTTTTTCTTTTGACTGGTACTGTCGGCGGGATTAGTCCACCCTCAATTTGAAAGCGCCTCCTTTCGTCTGATCCGTGGCATGCCAGGAATGGATATGGTCGCCCAGTTAGGAATGGAGTGGTCGACTTTCGTCACGACAACAGTCATGTCGTCATCAATGTGACCCCCCCGTTCGCGGACAACTTTTTCTAACAGAAGGTCGGCGAACGCTTGCGGATCCCGTATGCGAATTTCGTGTATCGCCCGCTTCATCCACGCTTCTTTATTTGCGGCCTGCCGTGGCGCATCAAACACGCCATCTGTCATCATGATTAACATATCGCCTGGCATCAGGCGTTCGGTCACAGTGTCGACGTCAATATCTTCCAAAATGCCGATGGGCAAATTGCTTGCTGTCACGGGGATCACATCGTTTCCACGTTTAATAAAGCTGGGAGTCGACCCTATTTTCAAAAAGGTCGTCCGCGCAGTGTCGAGGTCGACTAACGCCAAGTCGACGGTTGCGTACACTTCATCGGTCTTCCGCATGCCGAGAATGGCATTCACCGTCTTGACCGCCGTCAGTTCTTCCATCCCCGCCAGCAACAACTGCTCCAACATTTTTAACGCCGCCTGACTCTCTTCTTGTGCCCGGGGTCCATTTCCCATACCGTCACTGATGGCAACGGCGTACTTGCCCGTTCCCAGATTCGTGTAACTGTAACTGTCTCCTGACAACCATCGCCCGCCTTTGGCAGCTTTGGCCACCCCTGCCTTCACTTCGTAATTTTGAGCTGAACCGAATGTAATAGTCGTCAATCCGCCGTTTTCACTCAACGGCCCTTCTTTCTCGTAAACGGTTATGTGCTCGCCGACGATGTCTGTCAAGAGCGGGGCGATGATTTTGCGGCAGCTTTCCAAGTCGTCGTCGTGGGGTAACGTCACTTCTATTTCGACATTCCCTTCCTCGAGACTCATCACGTCTACACGGTGAATTGACAATCCGAGATCTTCCAACGCCTGTTGAATTTGTTCTTCTTGCGTCGTTAACACTTGGGTTTCCCGGCGGATGTCGAAAGCCCAATCCATCATCACTTTTGACATGCCGGATAGCTGTTCTGAGACGATCTGTTGCGTCTCTCTGAGGCGCTCTTGCCAGGCTAAGTCGCGCTGATACGTCTCATACTTGTCGCGAATGAGCGCCACCATGTCTTTACTTTTGACACAGTGGTCCTTCCACGAGCGGGGAGTTTGTATTTTTCCTTTGTTGTCGGCAAGTTCCACTAAAGCCACCAAATCCGTTATTCCGTTGTACGTCTGGTAAAACTTTGTCCCCCAACACTCCTCATATTTTCGGCAGCCCGCACACACCGAATCCGACAGTTCCGTGACAAAGCGCTGCAAGTACTCCTCCTCTTGTTCCGGGTGCTGAAAATGCGAAGAAAAACTGCGGGACAATTGAGAAAACACATGAGAAAACTGCTCTACTTTTTTCGCTGTCATGTCTCGGACACGCCGGGAATACTCCTGCTGACTGCGCTCATTTTCGTTCGTTCCTGGAACAAACCGGGCGAGGGCTGTCGTCAGCGCTGCAGGGGTGAGCAGTAACAATAGAACGGCCGCAAGCGATTCCTGCAGTGACGTCCACAGGCCGACGGAAGGACTGGTGTAGAGGGCGAGAATCGACGTTCCGATCAAGAATCCCGTCGCAACACCCCATTTTTTCCCCTCTCGAAATAGTCCTGCCAGCAGTCCGGAAAAGGCGAGCAAACTGATTTCCAACACTGCCTGCTGATTCGACAGGCTGAGGATCATCCCGGTTACAACCCCCACGGTCGTTCCGAGCATCCCGCCCCCAACCAGCGCAAACAGTAAAATAACATAGCGGGAAAAAATGTGCTCAACCGACATGTCACCGTACGTCCATCCAACCATTCCTGTCATGACCGACGCCAGCAGAATGGCCAGACAGACTAATTCTTCCCCTTTGAGAGAGACATTGCGCCGCTTGCGGCTTGTAAAGACAGGAAGTGACTGGACGAATATGAAGGTGAGCAATACGCTGAGCACCATTTCAATCAGGGCCAACATGCCGCCGTACAGCGACCAACCCCCTGCTCCCAAACGGATTCCTTGCGTCAGGAGCAGTGTGGTCAACACAATGAGGGGGGTGTAGTTCAGATCACGTTTAAGCCACCGATCCGCTCCTTTCTGCAATACAATGTACAAGAGAAAGGTCGCCAACATCCAGACAGCTTGTCCGTTGGGCGTCGTGCTCTGACCGATTAGAAGTGCAACGGCGACGGCTGCCCATCGATCTCGCTTTAAGTGATAGACGACGGCCAAAAAAGGCAGCGCAAACGGAGACACTTGCTCCAGCAAGACAGCTCGTCCCAGCAAAAACCCCATCAACAGCAGCAGAATATTCCACCTCCCCACGACGAGGTTCTGAAGCTGCCGGAACGTTCGCCTCACGGACAGCTGTGAGTCCAACTGCCTCCATCGCTCGTGTAAACTTTGACGTAACGGGATGATTTTCATCTTGTCCACTCCTTTAAATTCGTGAGTGGTTCCCATTATACCGTGGTACCGTAAGGAAGTTTGTCAAAAAAACTGAATGTGCACAAAAACTTTCCGACAATTTTTTACCCCAAGCTTTCACACATTCTGTTTAGCAAGTCTCCACATTTCGGTTATTCGCAAACTAAATTTATCGTCGAATCGATATACTCTTACGCCGTCTCTGTCGAGTCCCCCCACACGCCTTCATCAATATCCGTCAATTGTAGTGTCGTACATTTCCGCTTTGTGGATAAAAGGCGGAATTAGGCGACGTTTCCTCTGCAGTTGAATCATTTCGTGCAATATTCGCAATGCGTACACTTGTCGGTTTCGCTTTAATTCACCTTTGTCAATCGCATTGGCGAACTCGTCAATGTCGAGTACGTCATAACTGCCGTCGGCGTAGACAATGAGATCCAACAGTAAATCGACCATGACGTAGCGCCATTTTCCGACTTGCTTCATCTTCATGATGTCGCAGTAGTAGTACATAAATTCCCCTTCTTTATTAAAAACTTTCGAGAGCGTATACCCTTTGTCCACCATGTAGAATGTTAAAAAAATACGTTTCCCGTCCGGATTTGGATATTGGGTGGCAAAACAGTTGTTTCCCCGCCAGTCGCGCACTTTTTCTGTGTATGTTTTATTCAATGTCGTATACTTAATTTTCTTAATCGTCACATCCATCGTCGCACCTCCCAACTCCATCTTTAACTTTTAATGTACTGATCAAACCTCGCAGTTATTCCATGACGTCAGTCGGAATATCCACAGATAAAAACGCGCCCCTAGGGCGCGTTTTATGCCGGACAGAACAGCCTGTCCGATCCTATTTTCGTTGTGGTGGCGGCAGGGAGAATCGAACTCCCGACCTCACGGGTATGAACCGTACGCTCTAGCCAGCTGAGCTACACCGCCATTTTACACGACAGTTCACTCTGTTAGGATGGTTGCGGGGGCAGGATTTGAACCTGCGACCTCCGGGTTATGAGCCCGACGAGCTACCTGACTGCTCCACCCCGCGTCAGTCACAATCTCGATTATAAATCAGCCAGGCACTTGATGTCAAGTGCCATTTAGAGCCAGTATCCAAAAAGGACACGTCCATCGTGTCCCCATTCCATTCTGTCACCATTAGCCTCGCCGCGCTCCACGGCCACCTCGCTTGCCTTCCGCGTGACGTTTCAACGAAGTCAAGCGGTCTTCGCTGTCTTTCATAAAACGGCTCAGCTTATCTTCGAAAGAGCGGTCCGTTCTGCCGCCGCGGCGGCTTTGTCCTTGTGGCCGGTCGACCGCTTTCCGAATGGACAGACCGATTTTACCGCTGTCATCGATGTTCAACACTTTCACCGTCACAGTATCGCCAACAGATAAGTGCTCATTGACGTCTTTCACGTATTGATCGGCGACCTCGGAAATGTGAACAAGTCCTGTTCGACCACCTGGCAGCTCAACGAATGCTCCGAAATGGGTGATCCCTGTCACCTTTCCTTCATATTTGCTGCCCACATCAATTGTCATGAAACAAAAAGTCCTCCTTAAACATTTGCCGCTGAGCGCGAACCCCTTTGCACGCCAGAGCGTATTCATTGCCTATTGTATGCACCATTATACGCGATTGTCAAAAAGCTTGTCAATAAAGGCCGACTGCTCAGCGCGGGTCCACGATAATAATTTCCCCTTCTTTGGTCATATAGTATTCTTTGCGAGCCAATTCTGACACGTAATCCGGGTCGTGAAGCAGTTCAATGCGGGTTTCAAGCTCTCTCTCTTTCCGTTGGGCGTCCTTCAACTGTTGTTCCACCCGCTCCAGCTCAGCCTGTTTATCTGCAATTTTGCCCTGTTGATGGAACGACTGAACAGCCGCCCACGTGAAAAATAAGACGCAAACCGCAAGCCATATCGTCAAGCGCCGCTTTGCACCTGGCTCCTGTTTTGCTCTATAACGGTTGTGATTGTGGTACCTTTTCTCCATATTGCCATTCACTCCGGATGAAACAACTTCTGTAGTACTTTCTTCACCTTTCGCAAAATCCCTGCTAGCCATCGGTAAACTTTTAACACGAAATGTACGAGCGGCAAGTATAGAGGCTCCAAAACGGAGCGGACCGGCCGCCAAACCGGCTGCAACAACCAAGCGACCGTACGTAAAACAGCCCATAAGAGCCGAAGCATTAACAAAACCAATTTCTGGCACAACCGCCACCCGTATTGGAGGGGAGTCCAGACAAACGTGCGCAACAGTTGAATGAAAAAGTGAATGAGAGCTTGTACGACGCCAATCGCAATTAACAGCACCTTGATTGTCGGGCGGCTGAACCACCAATAGTATAACCCTATACCGGCAAAGAGGATCAACAGCATGTAAAACCTCAGCTCACCCCAGGTGCTCCAAAGCAGTACACTGAACACCCACCCTGCAGCTAGTATCCAGTAACACAGGTCCACTAACGCCACAACCCACCCGGTTAGGTGCCACCGGCCTTTTAACACTCGGTATAAGTCGAGGAAAACGCCGAGCAGGATTCCAGACGCGAGCATCGTGGCGAAAGCGACCCACTGGGTTTGCAACGTCACCGAAACAACCTGCTAAAGAAACCTTTAGCCTTCTCCACTGTGTGTGTCCCTTCGTCCAAATAACCGACATCGAAGAGCGATCCTTCGATGGCGACTTTACCCTGTTCCAAATTCAGCGTTTTGATGTGTAAATCACGGCCGCGAATGGCCAAATAGCCGCATTCGGTATTGAGCAAAAACTCCTCGCTGTCGAAACTTTCGACATGGATGACTCCGCTCACGTCTAACGTGTGACGGTTCACCATGACAATCTCGTGCTGCGCGTGGTATTGATCGTCGACCATAGCATGTACCTCCTTTTGGTACATGATATGACGACCATGCGGGATTAGAACTGCCGAAGCGCGAAAGAACTACCGCCCGCGGTAGTTCTTTCGCTTTCAAACGTCAGCGTCGATTCGCTCTTCCGAAAGCAGTGTGTACAGTTCAGCTGCTTCCCCTTTGCGAGGTGTGTCGTTTACCTTTTCCACCCGAACGGTTATCCGTTTCTGTCCGAGGCGGATGGACAGCTCATCCCCCGGAGCCACTGACGTACTCGCTTTGGCCACCGTTCCGTTTCGGGTGACCCTCCCCTGGGCGCACACTTCTTTTGCCAGCGTGCGGCGCTTAATCAGGCGGGAAACTTTTAGAAATTTATCGAGTCGCACTACTTCACCGCTTCTTTAAGTTTGCTCCCGGCGCGGAATGCGGGGACTGTCGTTTCCGGAATTTCGATGGATTCCCCAGTTTGCGGGTTGCGCCCGACTCTGCCGGACCGCTTGCGCGTTTCAAACGTGCCGAAACCGATTAGCTGTACTTTTTCCCCGGACTTTAAAGCTTGAGAAATCTCATCCAATACCGTATTCAGAACACTTTCGGCGTCTTTTTTGGTGAGGCCGCTCTTGGCCGCGATTTTTTGGATAAGTTCCTGCTTAGTCATACTCTAACACCTTCCTTATGTTATTCTTTATAACTACTTCGTGCTTTGTCGCGTAATTCCTGCTTAAACGCCTGAAAAAATCAGCGTCCGACCGCTTCGCTCTGTTTAACTGACTGCCACAATGCCTCCATCTGCTCTAGAGTTAAATGATGGAAAAGGAGTCCTTCCCGTTCGGCCTTCTGTTTCATTTGATCAAATCGCACGGTAAATTTGCTTTCAGCCCGCCTGAGGGCCTGTTCCGGGTCGACGTTCAAAAAGCGGGCTAAATTGACCACGGCAAACAGCAGATCGCCGAGCTCTTTCTCCACGTCGTCTCCACTGGCTTCCAGGCATTCCGTCAGTTCTTCCCGGACTTTGTCCACAACGGGTCCTACTTCGGTCCAGTCGAATCCGTGCTCGGCTGCCCGTTGTTGCAATTGTACCGCCCGAGACAAAGTGGGGAGTGTCGCAGGAATGCCGTCTGCCAACGATTTAGAATTCCTTTTTCCTTCCGCCCGTTTTTCCACTTCTTTTATCTTCCGCCAGTTTTCGGAGACTTCTGCCGCGTCCTTCACCTCTTCGTCACCGAATACGTGAGGGTGGCGGCGGATGAGCTTTTCATTAATCCGCTGTATGACGTCGCGAATGGTAAACGTTTCGTTTTCGGCGGCAATTTGGGCGTGCAACCCGATTTGGAGGAGGATGTCCCCCAGTTCATCACACATGTGCTCCGGGTCTTTTTTGTTGACCGCCTCAATGAATTCAGCCGTCTCTTCCACTAAGTATTTGCGCAAGCTTTCATGGGTCTGTTTCCGGTCCCACGGACAACCGTTCGGGCTGCGCAACGTCGCCACGATGTTCACAAATTCCGAAAAGTCACGGGTCAGCATCACGTCTTCCGGAACAGGGGGAACGACGACGACGCTGAGGGAACTGACTGGGAAACGGTGATCGAGTTCGTAGAGGGGGACGGTGCGGACGGACTCCTCGCCGTCCACGCCGAGTGAGTGGGCCACGATCACGTCAACATCGTCGGGATACCGTTCCATTAATGTCAATTTGACATCGGATGCCGTCAACTGGTCGTACACTTGGGCAATGACAGTCGTCATGCGCGGGTTGCATTGGTCGGGAGTAAAATCGAGGGCGTTTAACAGCATGAACCCGTCGATCGGATCAATTTGCAACCTCGCAAACACCGTGTCCAGGAAACTGTGACCGCCTTTGATCTCTACGTCGACCCCCCTCGTTCTGCCTTTTTGCAGCAGCATCTCTGTCGTCTTTTCTGCCACCATCGGATGACCGGGAACAGCGTATACGATGTGTCTACCTCCCGCCGCACGAATCAACCGCTCTGTGACGTCTTCATAAACTGGCTCAAAGCGGCCGTACCGCTCGTAGACATCGTCAAACGCTTCATACGCCAGGCCTTGCTGCTTTAGCCAAGGCACGACCGGATGGTTCTCTGTCCGCAAAAAGAGCTGTTCCGCTTCCTGCAGGGTAGAGACAACCCCTAACGTCAAGTCGGCTTCGTCACCGCTACCGAGGCCGACAACGGTAATGCGACCGTTAGACGACATCTTTTCCCCTCCTCACGTATCTTCTAATACACAGCTTTAAGGCGGTATCGCCCGCTGGCTCGCTGCATTGGAGCAAGGGCGGCGGGAGTGTTCCCGTCCATCACTTGAGCAGCCGGAATTTTTCAAGCCACGGGGAAAGTTTCCGGTTTAAACGGGGAACAGACTGTAAGTCTTCCCGGCTGATGGCACCGGAGCGGAACAGAATCAATGTGTACACGACGACGCCCGTTGCGACGGACGTGATGACTGTCACGAGCATGGCGAGGCGCAGCGAACCAAGAGCCCCTTCCAGGGCAAAGCGCACCCCCGCCATGACAGCAAAAACACTCGCCGCCATTAACAGGGCCGCCAGCATCGGTTTAAGGAGAAATTCCCGCCAATAGATGTTCGGCTTGATCCGGCGGACGATGGCCCACAAATTGAGAGCTGTCGACACCGTGTACGCGGCAACGGTCGCGATGGCGGCACCGACAATGCCCAACGGCCCGATGAGGACGAGATTGAACAGGAGCTTGACCAACACCCCGACAAACAAGTTCCGCGCCGGCAACAAGACGAGCCCGAGGCCTTGCAAAATGCCGGAAGACGTGACCCCAAGGGTCGAAAACACGGTCGTAAAGGCAAGTACGGCCAACGCGAAAGAACCCCGCCCGTTTTCGTAAAGCAAAATGTTCGTCGGTTCTGCAATGACGGCCAACCCTACGGATGCCGGCAATCCGAACAAAAACGTAATCCGCAGTGCGATCTCAGCGCGCAGGGCCACGAGGGCGTGCTGGCCTTTTGCCAGCGCCTCTGACACAGCGGGGACGATGGCCAGCGACAGCGCAGTGGCGAAGAAGGCGGAAAACTGAATGAGCGGTTGCCCGCGGTCGTAAACTCCCTTTAACGCCGCGGCCTCCAGACTATTAAGCCCTTGTATGCGTTCCAATAGGTTCGCCACTGTAAACGAATCGACGAGTCCGAGCAAGGGGAGGACGAGGGAGCCGAAGCAGATGGGAATGGCGTAGTACAAAATGCGTTTGACGACGGTGGCGTTCGATTCGCGTTCATACGCCGCGCGGTCCACAGTCGCCGTCGCGGCCAACTCCCGCTGCATGTTTTGATTGCGCCGCCAGTAAAAGAGCAGAGTCACGAAAGCTGCCAAAGCGCCCGTGACTGCCCCGAACACGGCACCGGCACCGGCGTAGACGAGATCCATCCCCCTGGACATGACCCAGTAGGCAGCGACGATGATGGTGAAGACGCGTACGAACTGCTCTGTCACTTGTGACACGGCCGTCGGCACCATGTTTTGATGCCCTTGAAAATAACCGCGCATGACGGACATCGTCGGCACGATCAAGAGCGCGAACGACACGCTTTTGATCGGCAGCGTCAACATATCCGGATTCCCCATCCACTCGGCGATGATCTCTGCTCCAAAAAAGAGGATACAAAAAAGAAGACCCCCGTCGCCGTGAGGACAGTGGACGACAGACGAAACACGCGTTTGGCCCCATATGTATCGCCCAGGGCGAGGCGCTCGGATACGAGTTTGGACACAGCAATGGGAAAACCTGCCGTCGCGAGGACGAGCAGAGTCGAATACAGGGGGTACACCTGTTGGTAAATGTACAACCCTTCGTCACCGGTCATGTTTTGGTACGGGATGCGGTAAAATACACCGAGCAGTTTCGATATAAAGGCAGCCGCCCCGAGAATAGCCGCTCCCTTAACGAATGACTGGCCCATGGCGCTCCTCCTAACAGATTCCCATTATACCACAACCGACCTGGCATGAAAAAAGCAGGCCAGCCTGCCTGCTTCCGTTCATCCCGTTCACCTTGCGGCTCTACTGTTCCAACTGTTTACCCAAAAAGCCTGCCGCCGTTTCCGCCATTTTGGTCTCAATGTCTCCAACTTTGTCCCCCTCATCTTTTGCCACGATCACAACGGCACCGACTGGATCTCCTCCGGCAACAATCGGCGCGACGACATAAGATTGGACACTCTCTGCACTGTTGAGCACGAGTTCTGTTTCGGTCGGATTCATTTCTACCACGGTTCGCCGATTGTCCATCGCACCCTCAATGACTCGGCCGATGGGTCTGTCCAAGTACTCCTTTTTCGGGGCCCCGGCTACCGCGATATACGTATCGCGATCACTGATCAACGTCGTATGTTGAAGACTTTCATACAGAGCTTCGACGTACTCCCGAGCGAAGTCCCCTAACTCGCCGATGGGAGAGTACTTCTTCAAGATCACTTCACCGTCTCGGTCCACAAATATTTCTAAAGGATCTCCTTCGCGAATGCGTAATGTTCTGCGTATTTCCTTCGGAATGACGACTCGTCCCAAATCGTCAATGCGCCGAACAATACCTGTCGCTTTCATGTATGAGTCCCCGCTTTCACATGTAGTTTTTGTCTCGGATGATAAGTTGTAGCCATAGTATTCAACTTATTCCAGAAGAATATGCGCGGAGACAGAACGTCCCCTGGGATTCATGCTCCCAGGGGACCGATCGCGGTACGTTATGACTGTTTCATCTCGATCTTGAGTTCGTTATCCACATAATGCTGGTATTCTTTCGTCCATACGTCCGCTTGGACTAAGTCTTTAGCTGCTTCAAATTCCAACTGTTCCCTTTCCAACACTTCAATGATGTGATATCCGAAGTCAGATTTCACTGGGTCGCTCACTTCGTTTAACGGCAAGTCGCGCACTGCTTCTCCAAAGCTCTGGACGTAAGTCGGACCTGCCGCCGTTGCGAGGGGCGTCAACTCATCGCCGAGGGAACCGCCGCTCTCCTTCGATCCCGGATCGTCAGAGTACTCTTTCGCCAGTTCCGCGAAGTCCTCCCCGCTGTCCAGCTTTTGTTTAACTTTTTCTGCCCGCTTCTTCGCAGCGGCGTCATCCCGTTCCTCATTCTCCTGAATGAGAATGTGCCGCACTTTCGCTTTGTACAACCGCAAATCCTTCTCTTCCTTCAGTCGGTTGTATCCGTCCCGCAAGTCATCTTCCGTCACTTCTTCGTTAAAGTAGTGCTCTACTTTTATATTGTCTACGAAGAAACGGTGCAAGTCGTCTTCAGTGAAACCTTGTTCCTCCAAGTAGGCGGCAAACTGTTTGTCTTCGCCCTGCATCTCGTCGTACTGCTGCTTAACGGACTCGACTAACTCGCTGGCCTCATCCTCCATTTCGGATGTCGCCTCAACTTTCGGAGCTATAGACTTGCTCGCGATGTACTGCGACAGCATTTGGTCCTTCAATTCCTCTTGTTCGACGAACATGGCCATTTGTGGATTAACCGTCATCACGATGTTCAAAAAACGGTTAAATTCCCCTTCTTTCACTTCACCGCTCGTCAAGCCGTCATAAGACGCAATCACTTCTTCACTCGTGGTGTCTAACGGCTCGGGGGCTTGTCCGGCCTGTTCGTCCGCCTTTTGATCTGTGTCCTCCTCGCTGTTGCCGCAACCTGCCGCAAGCAAGCTGACGACCACGAAGACGGCGAAGAACACGAATAAGCGCCGTTTAGTTTGCCGCATGCTGAACCTCTCCTTTCGGGTTTTCACCCGAGTCACATTGTATCAAAAACTGTTCGATCATTTCCAGCTTTTCTTTGTTTTCCATTCCTTTCACGTTGAGCTCGACTCGGATGTCCGTTCCGGGAATGAGGCGGGCGCGGTGTCTCAATTCTTGCACCGCTTTAATCAAAGAAGTTCCTCCCGTTTTTGCGTCAAAAAATGTGATGGTCACTTTTTGCCCTTTTTGTTTCACAGCACTCACTCCGCACTTTTTTGCGTAGATGCGCAAGCGGGCCAGGAAAAGCAAGTTGGCCACTGATGCCGGCGGCTCACCGAAGCGGTCCACAATTTCGTTTTCCAGTTCGGTGACTTCTTCGATGTTGTCCGTTCCCCGCACTTTTTTGTATATCTCAATTTTTTGGCGCTCATCGGGAATAAAGTCCTTGGGAATATAGGCGTCCGTTTTCAACTCGATTTCAGGGTCCGCGGCCGTCTCTTCCGCCTCCTCCCCTTTCAAGTCTTCAATGGCCTCTTTCAACATTTGGCTGTACATGTCGAATCCGACTGACGCTATGTGGCCGTGCTGCTCTGCGCCAAGTAAATTCCCCGCGCCGCGAATGGCGAGATCTCGCATGGCGATTTTAAATCCGGACCCGAGTTCGGTAAACTCGCGAATAGCCTCTAGCCGCTTCTCCGCCACTTCGGTCAGCACTTTGTCCCGCTGGTACGTAAAATAGGCGTAAGCGATGCGGTTCGAGCGGCCGACGCGGCCACGCAATTGGTAGAGCTGGGACAACCCCATCTTGTCCGCGTTATAGATGATGAGGGTGTTCACATTGGGGATGTCCACGCCAGTCTCGATAATCGTCGTACTGACCAACACGTCGTATTCTCCGTCCAAAAAGTCGAGCATCACCCGCTCCAGTTCCATTTCCGACATTTGCCCGTGGGCGACGGCCACCCGCGCGTCTGGAACTAAAGCCCGTAACTGATCCGCCATCGTCTGGATGTGCTGCACTTGGTTGTACAGAAAGTACACTTGTCCCCCCCGTCCAAGCTCGCGTTCAATGGCTTCCCTCACGAGGCTGGGACTGTATTCCACGACGTACGTCTGCACCGGAAAGCGGTTTTCAGGCGGGGTTTCAATTAACGACAAATCGCGTACCCCCAACATCGACATGTGCAGTGTGCGGGGAATCGGTGTCGCAGTCAACGTCAATACATCGACATTGTGGCGCAATTTTTTGATCTTTTCCTTGTGAGCGACGCCGAACCGCTGTTCTTCGTCGACGACGAGCAAGCCCAGATCTTTAAACTGCACATCTTTGGAGAGCAGGCGATGGGTGCCGATGACGATGTCGACCGTCCCTTTTTTCAACCCTTTCAACGTTTCACTCTGTTCTTTCTTCGTGCGAAAGCGGCTGAGGACGTGAATGTTCACGGGATAGTCGGCAAACCGCTCGCGAAACGTCTCGAAGTGCTGCTGGGCGAGGATGGTCGTCGGCACGAGAATCGCCACCTGCTTCCCGTCCATGACCGCTTTGAACGCCGCGCGAATGGCCACTTCCGTCTTGCCGTAGCCGACGTCGCCACAGAGCAAACGGTCCATCGGCACTTCGGACTCCATGTCGCGCATCACGTCTTCAATGGCGCGCAGCTGATCCGGCGTCTCTTCGTACGGAAACAGAGCGTTAAATTCCTGCTCGTAGGGAACCTTTTTGGAGAACTTGTACCCTTTGGTCGCCTGGCGCTTCGCGTACAGTTTGATCAAGTCCGCCGCTAAGTCTTTGACCGACGATTTCACCCTGTTTTTAACCTTACTCCACTCGCTCCCGCTCAAGCTGTACACTTTAGGCGCTTTTTCTTCGCCCCCGACGTATTTTTGCACCAAGTCGATCTGCTCAATGGGCACGTACAGTTTGTCGTTTCCAGCGTAGTGAATATTTAAGTAGTCTTTGTGCATGCCGCCGACGTTCAACGTTTCGATGCCCAAATATTTTCCGATGCCGTGGTTGACGTGGACGACGTAATCTCCCGGTTGTAAGTCCTGGTAGCTCTTAATGCGCTCGGCGTTCGACATTTTGGCCACACGGCGGGGACGGCGCTGTTTCTGTGTAAACACCTCGCTTTCGGTCACGACGACGAGTTTCACATTTGGCAGTTCAAACCCGTTTTGAACGCTGCCGATGAGTACCGAAGGGTGTGTCGGCACCTGGGAAATGTGGCGGTCGACCCAGTCGACTTCCATCCCGTAATCTCCCAGTACCCGTTTCAACCGGCGCGCCCGTTCTTCATTGGAGGCGAGGAACACCACCCGGTTTTTCGTTTTCAACCAGCGGTCCCACTCCGCTTTAAGAGCGTGCATCTGCCCGTGGAACTGCTGCATGGTCCGAGTGATGAAGTTGACGATATTTTGCGGTTGGGTGTTCGGCACTTGCCGCACGAACATCGTCAAGTACACTTTTTGTTGTGAAAGCCGTTTCATTAAATCATCGTAACGTTCAGACATTTCAAGGCCAGGTAAGGCCTCCCCTCGTTGCAGCCGTTCCGTCTGCCATTCCGCCTCTTCCCGATCCATCTGCTTGGCCGTCTCTTGAATGCGCGACGGATCGTCATACAGAAGGACGGTGTCTTTCGGCATGTAGTCGGTAAGATGAGCACACGCTGGGTAGATGAGGGAGATGTACTTGTGTATTCCCGGAAACAGTTGGCCTTGTTTGAACTGTTCAATGTCGTTGCCTATCTGTTCGTGCAACTTGTTTTTCACTTTCGGGTCTTTGACCCGTCGCAACTGGTCGTTCAGTTTATTTACCAGCCGGTCTCCGCTTTGGTACAGTTGTTCGAAAGAGGCAAACAGCTCTCGAGCCGGCGGCAAAACGACCTCCCGTTGCCGTTTCAGCGAACGTTGATCACTCACGTTAAACGCCCGGATCGTATCGATCTCATCGTCAAACCACTCAATGCGCAATGGGTTGTCAAAGGAAGGCGGAAAAACGTCGACGATCCCGCCGCGGACACTAAATTCTCCTTTTCTCTCAACCATGTCCACCCGACTGTAGCCGGTTTCGACCAGCTTACCGGTTACATCCTCCATCTCGATCTGATGTCCCTCGGACAGAGTGATATGAGCCGAACGGAACACATCGAACGGAACTAATTTTTTTCTTAAACCGGTGTAAGGAATGACGAGGACGCCGCGAAAGCCCTGCAACAGCGCACTCAAAACCGCAATCCGCTCACTGTCGTACGCCGGATCATTTACGGCGATATCCGCCGAGATCCATTCGTCGGCAGGGTACAACTTCACATCTTCTTTCGATAGAAACTCGGACAAGTCCTCGGCAAACTTCTGGGCTTGGTTGAGATTGTGGGTGACGAATGCGATGGGCCGCTTTACCTTGCGGTAAAGCGCCGCCGTAAACAGAGCACGTGACGATCCGCCAAGCCCCGATACAATCTGCTCTTTTAAACCGTTTTCGACACCGGCTACTGTCGATTGAAAGTCTTTGTCTTCACTAAATCGGGCGATGATCGCATCCACGGGTAGGTCGTCCTCCTCTCACAGCGTTCCAAAAAAGGGCATAGCAAAAAGAGGCCTAGCGACATACACCTAGGCCTGTTCGCACCAATTATTGCAGTAAGTTTGTGTACGACAACTCAGGATGTTCTTCAATCGCTTCTTTACAGTGGTCACAGATGACGCGAACGGTCATGTTGCCAAACGCGTCATACGTAATTATATCTTTGCGCTCCTCAGCGGTCAAGACGTGAAAGCCTAAACGCTCTTCGCTTAAGGCCACTTGGTTCAGTTGCCCTAAAGGAGTCTTACAGTAGCGGCACACGTAATTTATTGCCATGTATATGCCTCCTGATGCGACAGTATCACCATGTAGTATCGCCGGAACTGCCGCACTTTTATACGGAGGCCGATCACTTTACTCCTTGACGTTGTACCGGTTCATCGCTTCGAGAAAAGTAGACTCCGTCCAACAGCGAATCGCGTCCACTGCACGGTCCAACGCCTCGTCTACAATTTTCTCCTCATCTCGTGTGAAAGGCTCCAGGACGTAATCTGTTACAGCTTGAGGCGGCTCAGGGCGACCGATCCCGATCCGCACCCGTTTAAACTGTTCCGTCCCGAGGTGTTGGATGACAGATTTCATGCCGTTGTGCCCGCCGGCACTGCCTTTTAGCCGCAATCGGATCTGCCCCGGCGGCAAATCGAGGTCGTCGTAAACGACGACGAGGTCTTCTACATCGAGCTGAAAGTAATCTACCACCGGCCGAACAGCCATCCCCGAACGGTTCATGTAGGTTTGCGGCTTCAGCAAGACGACTTTTTCCCCGCGGATGTGACCTTCCCCTATAAGGGCATCCCACTTGCGCCTATTGACGGAAACGCCCCACTGATCGCCTAATCGGTCAATGACGCGAAATCCGACGTTGTGGCGCGTCCGAGCGTATAGGGTTCCTGGATTTCCCAAGCCGACAATCAGCTTCATGCGTCTTCACCTCAGCCCCATCTTACCAGAACGCGTTCTTTCCGGCGACTGCCGATTTCGTCTGGCAAGGGGAAACGGATCTCGTGAAAAAAGCGCACCCTGGGACAGGTTGCGCTTGTGCTGTTCAACGGCGGTTAAGCATCTTCGCTTTCGCCGTCACCTTTCGTCTTTTCGACGAGTTCCGGTTCCTCGACGTTCCCGTCTTCTGCTGTGACAGGCTCATCTTTGACTGGCGGCACGACGCTCACGACCGTTTCATCCGCGTCATTCAGCACTTCGACTCCCTCAGGGACCTGCAGATCGGCTACAGAGAGACTGTCTCCGATGTTCAGTCCTGTGACGTCGCACTGAATGACGTCCGGACGTTGGTCCGGCAGTGAGCGAATTTCCAAGGCTCTAAGCAGCTGTTGCAGAACTCCGCCTTCCTTCACTCCGGCGGCTTCACCTGTCAGTTCAATCGTCACTTCACTGTTTACCGGCTCGTCCATTCGTATCGTCTTAAAGTCTATGTGAACGAGATTGTCTTTGATTGGATCTTTTTGTACGTCGTACACCATGACGTGATACGACTGATCACCCTCTACCTCTAGTTCCAAGACAGCGTAGTCGCCTTCTTCGCGCAGTATCTTCGTCATTTCAACTTCATCGACAGCGATGGTGACGTTGTCCAAATCTTTACCGTACACGACAGCGGGGACTTTTCCCGCTTTTCGAATACGTCGTAACACTGAACGCGGTTTTTTGTTGCGCTTTTCTGCCTGAAGGGTGATGGCCATCGTTTTTCCTCCTTTTTCTACTTTTCTCTTTACTATTTCCCTTTATTGACCGTTGCAACCGGCGACACCTTAACTGAACAACGTGCTGACGGACTGTTCTTCGTGGACTCGGATAATCGCTTCCCCGATTAACGGCGCTACCGAGAGAACTTTTATTTTATCAAGCCGTTTCTCCTTGTCAAGGGGGATCGAATCGGTGACGACTAACTCGCGAATGTGCGACTGTTGAATGCGTTCAATCGCCGGTCCGGACAGAACCGCATGGGTGCCGCAAGCGTACACGTCCCGCGCACCGTGTTCAACGAGGGCATTCGCTGCCTGTGTCATCGTGCCTGCGGTGTCAATAATGTCGTCAATAATAATCGCCGTCCGCTGTTCCACTTTCCCGATGATATGCATCACTTCCGCCACATTCGGCTGTGTCCGCCGTTTGTCAATGATGGCGAGGGGCGCTTTCAGAAACTCTGCCAACTTTCGCGCCCGGGTCACACCGCCGTGGTCAGGGGATACGACGACGACGTCTCCCAAATGCTTGCTTTGAAAATACTCGGCCAAAATCGGCACGCCGAGTAAGTGGTCGACTGGAATGTCAAAAAAGCCTTGAATTTGTGTGGCGTGCAGATCCATCGTAATCATCCGGTCGGCGCCTGCAGTCTCGATCAAGTTGGCCACGAGTTTCGCCGTAATCGGGTCACGCGCCCGCGTCTTGCGGTCCTGACGGGCGTAACCGTAATAAGGCGTGACGACATTGATGGTTTTGGCTGACGCCCGTTTCAACGCATCAATCATGACGAGGAGTTCCATGAGGTGGTGGTTGACCGGTTCCGACGTAGACTGGATGACGTACACATCGTCCCCCCGCACACTCTCATTGAGAGTCACGCGCGTCTCCCCGTCACTGAAACTGGAGACATCCCCATCACCCAGGGTGACACCGACATGTTCGGCGATGTCCGCCGCCAATTTCGGATTGGCGTTGCAACTGAAAATCTTCAATTTTGGATCGCGGTATGCCGCCATCTATTTTTTCCCTCCGCCATTTGCTTTTTTAGCCCTTAATTTTTTGGCATACTCGGGCTTTGTCGTCTGTCGCTCCCGGGCAATGGCAAACGCGTCATCTGGTATATCGTCTGTAATGGTCGAACCGGCCGCAATGTACGTATCGCGGCCAATGTGAACGGGGGCAATCAAGTTTGCGTTACAGCCGATGAACGATCGGTCGCCGACAACGGTCCGCCACTTCCGTTCTCCGTCGTAGTTCACAGTCACCGCTCCACATCCGACATTCACCGATTCCCCTAAATCGGCATCTCCAATGTAGCTCAAATGTGACACTTTCGTTCCGGTTCCGATGACCGCGTTTTTCACTTCGACGAAGTCCCCGATTTTGACCCGCTCACCTATAGAACTGTTCGGCCGCACGTACGCGTATGGACCGACGGTTGACTGGCTGCCAACGCGGCTCTCTCTCAATGTCGAATGCTCCACCGTGACTCCGTCTGCTATGCGGCAGTCACGAATATCAGCATTCGGACCGATGATACAATTTTCTCCGATCACAGTATTCCCCCGCAGTACCGTCCCGGGCAAGATCGTCGTATCTCGGCCGATCTCAACATCTGTTTCAATGTACGTGTGATTCGGATCGACAATCGTGACGCCTTCCAACATGTGGCGTTCCAACACGCGCTTTCTCCAAATGGCTTCCGCCTCCGCCAACTGAATCCGGTTGTTGATGCCGACCGTTTCGCTGGCGTCTCGGACGCGGTACGCCCTGATTCTGTGCCCCTGTTTGCGAAGTACCCGGAGAGTGTCAGGTAGGTAGTACTCCCCTTGTGCGTTATCGTTGTTCACTTTTTTCAGGGCGTCGAACAACTTACTGTTGTCAAAACAAAACGTGCCGGTATTAATTTCGCGCACCTTTCGCTCTTCTTCGCTGGCATCTTTCTCCTCTACGACACGTTCCACATCGCCAGCGTGCGAACGAAGCACCCGGCCGTAACCCGTCGGGTTGTCGACAACGGCTGTCAACATGGAGGCCGCAACGCCTTTATCGGCAAAATCACGCACAAAATCGCGGTAAGTCTCGACGGTGATGAGCGGATTGTCTCCGTTGATGACGAGAGTTGAGCCAGGGAGTCCCTTTAAATGCTCTTCGGCTTGGCGGACAGCGTGACCGGTCCCTAACGGCTCCTGTTGCATGGCGTAGTGCACGCGGTCGCCCAAATAGCGCCGGACGGATTCGGCGCCGTAACCGACGACGACGACAATTTTGTCCACACCGAGCTGTTCCATCGACCTCACGATGTGTTCGATCATCGGCTTCCCGCCGATGGGATGCAACACCTTATGTTTGTTCGATTTCATGCGCGTGCCTTGACCGGCTGCCAAAATAACGGCATACGTCTGTGACACTCACTTCCGTCCTTTCAATTTTATTTCATAATGACTATATCTTAACCGCCGCATCATTGCAAGGAGAACGCTTTCACATAAAAAGCCCCCTGACGTATCAGGGGGACTACCTTTTCAGCCTCGCACGGGCCGCTGTTTTACGTACCCTCGACCAGTTCCTCTTCGCGTTCTCCAGCCGATTCTGTCTGTTCCGCTATCTCGTACTCTGCTAACACAGCATCTTGTATTTTGGCACGTGTTTCTGAAGAAATGGGATGGGCAATATCGCGAAACTCCCCGTCAGGAGTCCGCTTGCTCGGCATGGCCACGAACATGCCGTTATTGCCGTCAATCACCCGAATGTCGTGGACCACAAACTCGTCGTCAAACGTAATGGATGCGATCGCTTTCATCCGGCCGTCTGTTTTGACCCGGCGTAGCCTGACATCGGTAACTTGCATTCCTTTCACCATCCTTTAGCTGCTGAATAGATCGGTGTTGATACACTTATTCAACACAGACAGTGAAAATCCTGCAAAATTATACCAAAAAAATAAACTTTTTCTACGCCAGCGACACGACAAGCTCTATTTCAATTTGAGCGCCTTTTGGCAGTGCGGCCACTTGTACACACGATCGCGCCGGTGTGTGTGACTGGAAAAACTCGGCATACAGCTCGTTCACCCGTGAAAAATGGTTTAAATCCGTCAAAAACACGGTAGCTTTGACTACTTGATCCGTACGGGCCCCTGCCGCCTCCAACACCGCCTTCAAGTTTTTGAACACTTGTTTTGTTTGCGTCTCGATGTCATCGCCCGCCAATTCCCCTTCCGGGGTTAACGGAATTTGTCCCGACGTGTACAACCAGTCCCCCACTTTCACTGCCTGGGCATACGGGCCGATGGCCGCCGGCGCTTTGTCCGTTGCAATAAATTCCATATGTAAGCCTCCTTATCCAATGTTACCGTCTGAAAACACACTTTACCCTGATGGCAAAAAGCAAACTGTTACACGTATCCCTTTTGTCAGTCCCGTAATGCAGCGTGCCTTTCCGAACTAAAGTAATTTCCGGGTTGCACTTTTATCCGTCTCTTGTGCAAATCCACCTCCGTCAAAGTTGCTAACGACACGTAGTCGTGGACTAGGCGCTCCTCCACTCGTGATTCGGCAAACACGCCGACTCCGACAACCTCTGCGTTAAATTCGTGCAGTAAATCTTTCATGCCCTGAACTGTCCCGCCGGCTTTCATGAAATCGTCAATAATCAACACTTTTGAACCCTCCGGCAGGTTGCGTCGGGCGAGAGACATCGTCTGGATCCTTTTGGACGATCCGGAAATATAGTTGATGCTGACAACCGATCCTTCCGTTACCCGGCTGTCCCTCCGTGCGATGACAACGGGTACGTTTAAAAAACTTGCCGTCGCAAAGGCGAGCGAGATTCCTTTCGTTGCCACTGTTAGAACACAGTCCACCTCACGCGTAAAGCGAGACGCGAACATGAGGCCTAACTGGTGCAGGATGTTCGGTTCTCCTAATATGTCCGACATGTACAAATAGCCCCCGGGCAGTATGCGTTCCGGCTGGGCCAGTCTCTCGCATATCTCGTGTATGCTCTTCTCTGCCTCTTCTAACGAAATGTGCGGAATGTAGCGAACGCCTCCTGCCGCCCCCGCCACCGTTTGGAGAAAACCGTACCCTTCTTCGCGGAACACTTCTTCAATAATAGCTAAGTCCTCGCTGATCGACGACTTGGCCGCTTGATATCGGTCGGCAAAGGTTGAGAGCGGAATGACTTGTTGCGGCTGCGCCAGCAGTTGCCGGGTCATATCGACTAACCGTGCGCTTCTTTTTCTCTTCTTCATGGCGTTCCTCCAAAAATCCGCATATTTGAGCTAAATATATCATTTTTGTACGTTTTCCCGCAAGTTCAACCCGTGCCCTAACAGTCTGACGGCATACACGTCCCGGCAAAAGCCGCGCAGTGCGCTCACGAGGCGTCTCACCCGGCTCTCCTGTCTCACGAGGGCAAATACTGTCGGCCCGCTCCCCGACATGAGCACGGCATCGGCGCCAAAACGGGTGATGAGCCGTTTGTACGTGCCAACTTCTGGATACATCTTCATCGTCACTTCTTCCAGAACGTTGTACATCAGCCGGCACATCGCCTCATAATCTTGGGCCTTGATCACCTGTACCAATTTGTCCGTGTCGGGCCGGCGAGTAATGTGATCAACGCGGAGAGCTCCGTACACTTCCTTCGTCGACACGCTAAACGCCGGCTTTGCCAGAACGACCCAGCAAGACGGAGGAGCCGGAAGGTGTGTCAGCACTTCCCCTCTCCCTTTTGCTAGAGCCGTTCCCCCGTATATGCAAAAAGGGACATCAGATCCGATCTCTTCGCCTATTCGGGCGAGCTCGTCCAAACTTAAATGAAGCTCCCACAACCGGTTCAAACCGCGCAACGTCGCCGCTGCATCACTACTTCCTCCGGCGAGGCCGGCGGCCACTGGAATTTTTTTGTCAATGTAGATGCTCGCACCGCGGGACACCCGATACCGTTCTTGAAGAAGGGAAGCTGCCTGGTACGCCAAATTTTGTGAATCCGACGGGACCACACCAGAGGAACTCTCCACGCGAATGACCGGGTAACGCTCCTCGTACAAATCGACGCGATCTGCTAAGTCGATCATCGTCATGACCATTTCCAATTCGTGATACCCGTCTTCCCTCCGCCTGATGACGTCTAAGCTCAAGTTGATTTTGGCAGGCGCTTTTTCTGAGATCACGCAGAGTCCCTCCTTTATACCCACGCCCATTTTACCACTATTGCCCAAGAGGGGGAAAGAAAAAAGCTGAGGGAAAACCCTCAGCCCGTCTCACCACCTACTGCTGTCGCTCGGCCAACCTTTCTTCGGCGAGCTCGATTGCCCGTTTCACCATATTTCCGGCGTCACGCGCTTTGATGCCACCCCATCCTTCACGTTGGACAACATCGTAAAATCCGAGATCTTTGGCCAACTCCTCTTTGAACGCCTGAGACATGACACTTCGCCTAGCCATTACACAGCCTCCTTGTCGGTAGTGAGACTGCTCTTAGTGTGCGGAGCGAGATGCCGAGCAACTCGTGGCAATCTCTGCCGAAATGAAAAGAGTACGTATGAGACGTACTCTACTGGGCCGTGTATTGAATCCGGATTTGTCCATCGTCGTTGTAAACGGTAAGTTCCACTTGTTCGGTGAGGATATCGGCATAGCTGTATGAAACACGTTCAAAAGCATGCTGATCTTTGTCCAATTTGACAATAAAAACCGACGGGTACGTTTTCTCTAACACACCCGACCTCTCCACCGTTTTTCGCCGACCGCCATTGGCCACTAACTTGATTTTCTCCCCGATATGGCAGTCTAAACTGTTCTTAATTTCGGCTAACGCATTTTTCGCCACGGACTCAACCACCTCACTTATCGCCATTATACCACCACGTTTTTATTATGTCAACAAAATCATAAATTATAGCAGTGAAACGAGGTAATTGTCAATGGCATCGACAAAATAACTGTTTTTTCTTTAAAAAAAGCGTCACGATTTTGTAAAGCGGTCTGCCACAGTACTTGCTCCATACGCCTCCGGCTTAATTTTCACCGTATATCCTACCGCAGTGACCCATCCGATGACTTCCTGAATTATTTTTCGCGATTCCCCTTGTCGCCCGACGTCGAGGTGAATTTCAACCGGCCATTCTAAAAGGTCGTTTAACAATCCTTCTTCCTTAAGCTGTTCCATCAGCTCCAAACTGTAGCCTGTTTCACGGTAAAGGCGATAACGCAAATTTCGGATCGGCTCTGACCGCCATTTCCGCGTGTAAAACCGCGCCCCTTTGCCGACGCGGTGAATAATGACCGCCGTGACAAAAACTGTCTGTTTCTCAGACGTCTGCGAGTCGGTTCCGATAATGATTTTGTAGTACGCTTTTGTGTCTTCTTGCAGAAACGACCGAATGTCCTCCATCATTTCCTCTAGCGACATGCGCCCTTTTCGCGGATGTACAAACTCCAAGGTGGTTGGCCTCCTGATTTGGCTTTAAATGAGACAACTGTCACTCAATGCGTTGCTGATGCGGGCAAATTCAGCGAGAGACAGGGTTTCCGCCCTCCGACGCGGATCAATTCCCACTCGGTTCAACCATTCGTTCACTTGCGATTTATTCCAGTCCGTAAAAAGGTGGGCGTTAAGGTTGTTGGCCAACGTTTTGCGCCTCTCTTTGAAACTTGACTTGACCACTACAAAAAACAACTCTCGGTTTGCAACGAATGCAGGTGACGTCTTGTGGGGCGTGAGGGACAGGACGGCAGAATCCACATGCGGACGGGGGACAAACACATGGGCCGGTACGCGGGCGACTTTCTCGGGGGTGGCGTAATATTGAACGGCGACACTGAGCACTCCGTAATCTTTGCTGCCCGGTTTAGCCAACACGCGTTCAGCCACTTCTTTCTGCATCATCAGGACGAGGCGGTAAAACGACCAATTGAGTTCCAGCAGCTTCATAATCACAGCTGACGTGATGTAATAAGGCAAATTGGCGACGACTGTCGTCCTTTTGCAACTGGAAAGGTGCTCTTTCAACACTTTGGGGACATCTAAAGCCAATATATCGCCACACACGATCTGGACGTGGTCGTAAGAAGCGAACGTGTTTTCCAAAATGGGGATGAGCCGTTTATCTATTTCGACGGCCACCACCTTGCCTGCAACATTCGCCAGCCGCTCGGTCAGCGATCCAATGCCGGGACCGACTTCCAATACTCCCGTCTCTTTGTCAATGTCAGCGGCTCGCACCATTTTGTCCAAAACGCGGGAATCTGTCAAAAAATTTTGTCCCAGTGATTTTTTCGGTTTTAACCGGTAGTCACGCAACACTTGTGAGGTCCGCCCAGTGACGGAACGCTGATCGCCCATTGAAGTCCTCCCTCACTTTAGTTTTTGCACTGCTCGACGAAGTTCATCCGGCGTAATGTGAAAAGCGTTTAACCGCTTGTACAGGCCTTGGGCATTGGCATAGCCGACGCCGAGGGCTCGACCGACGGCTTCCCGCCGCTTGCGCGCCTGAGGGTGTAAGGTCAAACCGCAGTCAATCATATTCTCCCACGTCACACAGTCACGCGGTCTTACTTCTAACGTTTCTGCCCTGGCTTCAGCCAGGGCATGACGAATCACGTCAGGTGGGGCGTATTCTACACCTGCCTTACCGTCTTTCGACGCGAGTTCCCGGGGGATGAAGGCGTGTTTGCAACCTGGCACAGCTTCCCGGATGATGCGTCGGATGCGCTCACCTGGATAGTCAGGGTCTGTCAATACGATGACGCCGCGTTTCACTTGGGCGAGTCGAATGCGCTCCATTACTTCTGCACGTAATGCCGAGCCGCCTGTCTCAATCGTCTCGGCATCCACGGCACGGCGAACGGCCGCCGTATCGTCTCTCCCTTCTACGACGATCATTTCTTTTACCACCATGCGTTCTATGAAAGATACCTCCCGTCAAGATAATCTGAACAAACGGCAGGCATTTTCCGTCGTCTGGGCGGCCAGTTGCTCTTCCTCCACCTGCCGGATTGCCGCTATTTTGGCCACGACGTAAGACACGTACCCACTCTCGTTCCGCTTCCCGCGTTTCGGCTCTGGTGCCAAGTAAGGGCAGTCTGTCTCGACCAACAACCGGTCAATCGGCACTTTGCGCGCAATGTCCCGAACGTCGTCCGCTTTTTTGAACGTGACCGGGCCGCCAATGCCGATGTAAAATCCGAGGTCGAGACATGCCTTGGCTGTTTCCCAATCTCCTCCAAAGCAATGCATGACGCCTCCAACGTCTTCTGCGTGCTCCTCCCGGAGGATGCGGACGACGTCGTCGTGTGCGTCGCGGTCGTGAACAATGATCGGTAATTGAACCTTTTTGGCGAGGGCAATTTGCCTTCTGAAGGCGTCTGCCTGCACGTCCTTTGGCGAGTGGTCCCGGTAGTAATCGAGCCCCATCTCCCCCAGCGCTACCACTTTCTCATGGGATGCAAGGTCTTCAATCCAAGCGAGATCCTCGTCACGCAGATCTTTCGCATCGTGGGGGTGCCAACCTACCGCCGCAAACACAAAGTCGTACGTCTCAGCCAGTTCCAGGCAAGTCGGGATCGTCTCCCGGTTGTACCCGACGTTGACGATGCGACTGACGTTGTACGTCTGCTGAGCACGGCTGATGACGTCCTCACGGTCTTCGTCAAACTTCGGGTCGTTCAAGTGTGCGTGGGTGTCAAACAACATGAATGCCTTCAACTCCTCCGACACGTATAAGTCGACTGTCTCATCGCCTTGAGAACACCATCGGTTGTCGTCATGCGATGGGTGACCTCGTCCGTCTTTCACACGTTCAGGACATGTCCCACTATCTCTACACGGCGTTCATGAAAACGATGGTTGCACCGTGGGCGACCAGTGCAACCATCCGCTTTGACACTACTTGACGCGGGTGCCGTTGGCAATGTCTCCGGACACTGTGGACAATACAAGACGGTCTCCGTCTTGTGCTGCTAAAATCATGCCGTTCGACACCTCTCCCCGCAATTTTATCGGTTTTAAGTTCGTGACGCAAATGACCTTCTGTCCGACGAGTTCGTCCGGCCGGTAAAATTCTGCAATGCCGGAAACGACTTGACGCTGTTCGTATCCTAAGTCAAGCTGCAGCTTTAGCAGTTTGTCGGCGTTTTTGACCTTCTCTGCACGAACAATTTCTGCGACACGCAGATCTGTTTTGAAAAAGTCGTCAATCGTCAATTCTTCTGGTGTCCCGCCTTTGGCGGCCGACTGCTCCTTCTGTTCTTGCCGGCGCTTGTTTTCCTCCGCTCGCTTGCGCGCAGCCGCCGTCGACTCGTCAATGACGGCAATCTCCTTTTCCAAATCGAGGCGCGGAAAGAGCGGTTCGCCTTTCGCCACTTTCTGCCCGTCCGGAATCAAACCGAACGTGCGGGTGGAATCCCACTCTGTCAGCGCTTCGTCCTTCACGCCAAGCTGCTGCCAAATGGCCTGCGGAGTCTGAGTCAAAAACGGGCGCAACAACACGGATACAATGCGCAAGCTCTCAGCCAGGTGGTACAGAACTGTCCCCAGTCGGTCCCTCTTGCTGTCATCTCTCGCCAACAACCAGGGCATCGTCTCGTCGATGTATTTGTTCGAGCGATTGACCAACTGCCAAATCTTTTCCAGCGCACTGCTGAACTCCAGATCATCCAGGTATTTTTCCACGTCGGTTACGGTGTTCACCACGAGTGCGCGCAAATCTTCATCGACAGTCTCCCTTTGGCCGGCAGCGGGAATGCGACCGTCAAAGTACTTTTCCACCATGGTGACCGTGCGATGCAGCAGATTTCCCAAATCGTTGGCTAAATCGAAATTTAACCGCTGGATAAACGCCTCAGGTGTAAACACTCCGTCCGCTCCGAACGGGATTTCCCTCAAGACGAAGTAGCGGACAGCATCGGCACCGTAGCGGTCGATGAGGAATTTGGGATCGATGACATTTCCTTTGGACTTTGACATTTTCCCGTCGGGCATGAGCAACCAGCCGTGGCCGAACACCTGCTTCGGCAGGGGTTCGCCGAGGGCCATCAAAATCGTCGGCCAAATGATCGTGTGGAAGCGGAGAATGTCCTTGCCAATGATGTGAATGTCCGCCGGCCAGTAGCGGGCGTACTTTTCCCGTTCCGCCTCATCGTCGGAAAGGTAGCCGATCGCCGAGATGTAGTTGCTCAGCGCATCCAGCCAAACGTAGACGACATGCTCGGGGTTGCTCGGTACTTTAATCCCCCAATCAAACGCCGTGCGCGACACACACAAGTCGTCCAGACCGGGTTTCAAAAAGTTGTTGATCATTTCATTTTTGCGGGATTCGGGCTGAATGAATTCCGGGTGTTCTTCAATGTACTTGAGCAGACGGTCCTGGTATTTGGACATGCGGAAAAAGTAACTCGGTTCTGTTACGTAACTGATCTCGCGGTTGCAGTCGGGACAGACAAATCCGTGGTCAGTTTTTGCTTGCCGCTCGGTCCAAAACGCCTCGCACTCGACACAGTAGTAGCCGCTGTACTCTCCTAAATAAATGTCACCCTGCTCCAGCAAGCGCTCGAAAATGCGTTGCACCACTTTTTCGTGCCGCTTTTCCGTCGTGCGGATAAAATCGTCGTAAGAGATGTCCAACTTCTCCCACAAATCGCGAATCCACTCCACGATCGGATCGATAAATTCCAGCGGTTCTTTGCCAGCCGCCTCTGCACGCCGCTGCAGTTTCTGGCCGTGTTCGTCGGTTCCGGTCAATAAGTGCACATCGTAACCGCGCAGCCGCTTGTAACGGGCGAGAGCGTCGGCGGCGATCGTCGTATATGCATTGCCGATGTGCAAGTTGTTGCTGGGGTAATATATCGGCGTTGTCACGTAAAAGGTTGGTTTGTCACCTGCCACAACTCATTCCTCCTCGAATAATCTCGAATATAAATAAACCTCTCATCCATTGGGACGAGAGGATATCCTCACGCGGTACCACCCAAATTCAGTGCCGACTCACGTCAGGCACTCTCTGCCAGTGTGACACTTGACCTTTAACGCAGGCAATCGTCCCACCCTCACAAAAGTTGGTCTCAACTTGCTTCAGGTGAACTCCTCCAGGGCCATCTTCACTGGGTCACCTATGCCGGCTTTCACCTCACCCGGCTCTCTGAGCAATAGGCTCACACCAGTTACTCTTCCCTTCACAGGATTTGTCACAAGTGTTTCCTAAATATTAACGAAACAAACGTCTCACTGTCAACATTGTATATATTGAACCTTCCGCATTCAGCATGTAATACTTGTTGACTGCCAAAGGAACCGCTGGTATGATGAACTTGTTACACTGAGGACATTATCGCAAGCGTACATACACACTGGGAAAACGAGGAGATGCGAAGTTTATGATGAAGTCAACAGGCATCGTGCGAAAAGTCGACGAGTTGGGACGAGTCGTTATCCCTATTGAACTGCGCCGGACTTTAGGAATCAGCGAGAAAGACGCTTTGGAAATTTACGTAGACGAGGAACGCATTGTCTTGAAAAAATACGAACCGGCCTGCATTTTTTGCGGCAGTGCAGAAAATGTCACCCACTTCAAGAATAAAGTCGTCTGTAAAAACTGTATGGCTGAAATGGCAGAACAGTAGCTTCGACAGGAATAGTTCTCTTCCGAGGGGACTATTTTTTTATGACATTACGTGTGATAGTCGTTGTACACGTCACGTTTGCTCATGTTCCGCTCCTCTGCTACCCGTTTTATGGCGTCTCGCACGGACTCTCCCTCCCGTACGAAGTGATCGACGTGTTCTTTTATAGACAGGTCGCCCCACCACGGACGTACGTCTCCCCCTTCTCTATGTCCGGACCCTCCTTCCAACACGAGGGTGCATTCACCCCGGGGAGATTCCCGTTCAAACCAATCCACCAGTTCGGCCACCGTTCCCCGCAACCACTCTTCATGGCGTTTCGTCAATTCCCGTACGACGACCCCGCGGCGATTGCCCCACTCCTCGTAAATAAGGTGCAAAGTCGACAACAGGCGGTGGGGAGCCTCGTACAACAACACGGTCGCCTTGGTCTGCCGCCACTTTCGCAACACGTCCACACACTTTTTGCGCTCGCGGGGGAGAAAACCGAGGAATAAAAAGCGTTCCGTCCCTAACCCCGACCCGACTAAAGCCGTCAAGGCAGCGTTGGCACCGGGAACTGGGACGACGGGGATGTTCTGCTCAACGGCCGACCGGACAAGCTCGGCACCTGGATCTGACACCGCGGGCATTCCCGCATCGCTGACGAGAGCGACGGATTCTCCCTGCAACAAACGCCTCACCAGTACCTCTCCCTGTTTGGCGCGGTTGTGTTCACGGTACGACACGAGGGGTGTGTCGATGTTAAAATGAGTCGTCAGCTTGCGGGTTTGGCGTGTATCTTCTGCCGCAATGACGTCTGCTTTTTTTAACGTGTTGATCGCTCTGACCGTCATATCCTCCAAATTTCCGATCGGGGTGGCCACTAAATACAAAGTTCCGCTCCCCTCTTCACGGGGGGCGAACGACTTTTGGCGCAACATCGCCTTACCGCCCTTTCTGAAAAAGTGCACGCTTCTGCTCGTGAGAGAGGCGTTTAATTTCGATTTCCCGCTTCAGTCCCCACGACCGGCTGTCTCCCGCTTCCACATAGCGAAGCGTCACAGGCGTCCGACCGCGGGTGTACTTTGCGCCTCTCCCTGCGTTGTGCTCAGTTAACCGTTTTTCCACATCGACAGTGTAGCCGGTGTACAGCGTTTTGTCGGAACACTCGACGATGTAGACGAAGTGACCTTTGGATGATGGCGTCACGAGTAAACTCCTCCGTAAAGGCGGTGGATGTCCTCGGTGTACGAACCATCTTGTTGGTACACGACCAACGGGCTCTCCACGTGCAGCTCCACTCCGCCGTCCTTCGCCGCTTCCACCAGGACCATATTCGCTTCCGCTTCCCGGCGGGGATGCACCCATCGCACGCGTTTCGGTTCCAAACGGTATCTTCGCATGGTCGTCACAATGTCGGCAAAGCGACTTGCCCGGTGAACCATGGCCAGTCTGCCTCCCGATCTCAACAGCCGGCTAGCGGCCCGTACGACGTCTTCCAGCGTACAGCATATTTCATGCCGGGCGATGGCGACGGATTGATTGCGGTTGCGTTCGCTCTCACTCACAGGCATGTACGGCGGATTGCACGTCACCAAATCGTACCGCCCGTTCCAGTCCGGGGAACACTCACGCAAATCTCCCTCAAACAAGTTGATTTGTGTAGACAACCCGTTCATTTCCACACTGCGCCGCCCCATGTCCACTAAACGCGGCTGAATGTCCAGTCCGTCAATGGGAAGCGATGTCCTCGTCGACAGCAATATCGGAATGACCCCGTTGCCTGTACACAAATCGAGGATGCGCCCCCTGTGGGGAACGCGACAAAACCTGGCTAACAACACTGCGTCCATAGAGAAGCGAAACGCGTTAGGACTTTGCACAATGCCCAGTTCCGGAGTTAGTTGATCGATGCGTTCATCGTCGCGTACACGGACAGGGTGGATTGGTTTAAAGGACACGTTCTTCGCTCCTACTCCTTTCGACAAAAAAGCCGGTTTTTCAACCGGCGGGGCTTACTTGTTTAAAAACGACATACAAAACAGACAATCGCCATCCGTGCGAATACTGCCGTAATGCAGATTGCAGATGTGGAAACCCTCGTGGTACAAACGCGCCAGATTGTCGTGGCCTTCCCCGATCGGCCTCTTGACGTCACTCTCCCTTGCCTTAGCCCTGCCATCTCCTGCTTCTTTGGCCAGGCGTTCACGCAAAAGTCGGTTTTCGGTGCTCAACTGGTGATTTTCTTCTATCATGTCCGCAATTTCCTGTTTTAAGCCGCCTAATTCTTCGTACAGTTCACCGATTCTCTCTTCGAGTTGCGTCATTTGGGTGAAAATTTTGGATTTATTCACGTTATTCCACCTCAGTTAGGCTGCTTAGTCTGCTGCTCGACTTCACTCAAATCGTATTCTATGAGGCGTTCCAACTCATCCAGCTCAACCCGGACTCTTCTTTCAAGCAAATTTAACCCGACCACACGACCGGTACCGTCCGGAGTTGTGACGCGATCACCCATATCGGGCATTTCTCGCTTTGCTTCCTCGTATGCATCGTTCTCATACTTGAGGCAACACATGAGGCGGCCACACAAACCAGAAATTTTAATCGGATTGAGTGACAAATTTTGGTCTTTCGCCATTTTAATGGAGACCGGTTCAAAATCTCCGAGAAAAGAAGAACAGCAAAGGGTTCGACCACACGGTCCAATACCGCCTAACATTTTCGCTTCGTCCCGCACGCCAATCTGTCTCAACTCGATGCGCGTGCGGAAGATGGAAGCTAGATCCTTGACGAGTTCACGAAAGTCAACCCGGCCATCTGCTGTAAAGTAAAAAATAATTTTATTGCGGTCAAATGTGTATTCAGCATCGATCAGGCGCATGTCTAATGCGTGTTCACGCACTTTTTCACGGCAAAGGGAGAGCGCCCTTTCCGCTGCCGCCTTGTTCTCCATGACTTGGCGCCGATCTTCCTCGGTCGCCAATCTGAGGACGCGCTTAAGTGGGAGGACGACTTCTCCTTCACTGACGTATTTCTTTCCGATCACGACCTTACCGTACTCGATGCCACGGGCCGTTTCAACGATCACGACTTGATCTTTTCCGATCGGCAGATCGTCGGGGTCAAAGTAATATATTTTACCCGCTTGCTTAAAGCGGACACCTACTACCGCATACACGTCTCATCCCTCCTGAACGGACAACACCCATCCCTCCAAAATTAACTGCGATGGCACATGCTGTTTAAGCTGTCGTTTCGCCAACATCAACGCTTCCATCGCCTGGACAAGTCTAGGTTCCGTCCATTTGGTCAGCTGTCGCTCGAAATGTTCTGAATGTTCGAGGAAAGTTAACGGCTGTTCGCAACCTAAACTTATATTTAGCATATCTCGATACCACAAGATCATCAAGTCCAGAAAATATTCCAAGTGATGCTGTCCGAGTTCGGATTTCACCACTTTTTCCTGAATAACGACCATCGCTTGACCGATGTGTCCATCGACAGCCTTTGCCACTTGAACCACGACGTCCAATGCGTGTCGAAACCATTCTCCCCGCACGATTTGGCGCGCTTCTTCCAGGCTGCCTGCGAGCTTTGCGGCCACTGCCGCCTCCCTTTCAGCGACACCTTCAGCTGTCAGCTGTCGGGAAATGATTTCAGATGGGACGCGTTGGAACGGGATGGTCTGACAACGGGATAACACGGTGGGAAGGACGTGATGTTTGTTTTCCGTCAAGAGAACGGCCACCACATCGCCTACAGGCTCTTCCAAAAATTTTAACAAACTGTTTGCCGCCTGGACTGTCATCATGTCTGCTGCTTCTATGATCAACACTTTGACGGAGGCTTCCATGGAATGGTAGGAGACGTTTTCCTGCAGCGCGCGGATCTGGTCGATTTTCACCGCATGCCCCTCGGGCTGAATCCAATGGACATCGGGAAAATTGCCGTGGGCAATGCGCACACAGTGGGTGCACGTGTCACACGCGTCGTCTTTGCGTTTCGTACAGTTGAGGGCTTTGGCCAACTCCATCGCCATGTGTCTTTGTCCGACACGGTCTGGACCCGAAAAGAGGTAAGCGTGTGCCAACCGTCGGTGTGCCAGTGCATTCTTTAACATGCGGGCCGCTTTTTCTTGTCCGATGACTTTGTGAAAGGCCACGTCGTTCCCCCTTACCTTACGCGTTCAATTGAATTAACAATCCTTTGATTTGCCCGATTCGCTCTAAAAGGTGCAACCGGCTTTTTTCCCTCTCGAGAACATCGTCCGTCAACTGAACCAACTGCTCGTCTATTTTCTCTACACAGCGGTATATCCGGGAGCGTCCGCGAGCGTCGGTACTGTGTCTCTCTGCCAGAGCGATTCCTTGGCCGACTGCCCGTTCGACAAATTGGTAGACCAGTTTTTTATAGTGGTTTAAATCGATGAGGGTACGTGAGTGAATTAAACGTCTCGCCTGTTCGTCCAGTTTCCGCAACAGCTCGTCCATCTCCTCGCGGGCAGACGGATACCGCTCCTGTTTTAACACTTTAAAAAACCGGGAGGGTTCGACGTTGCGTTCAGTTTTGATGCGATTCGTCTGCAACTGATGCCGGCGGGAGCCGATGTGATCGTCAATGCGCACTTAAATCTCCCTCTTTTAGTTTAATACTGGACAAACTGTTCCACAGGGAGGACAAAAACGGTAGCACCCCCGACCTGCACCTCCACAGGATAAGGGACATACGAATCGGCACTCCCTCCTAAAGGTGACACCGGTGCGACTAGCTGATCGCGCGACTCACAGTTCTGTTTAATAATTTCCAACAGGTGCGGAATTTTCGCATCTTCGACACCGATGAGAAACGTCGTGTTACCCGCTTTGAGAAATCCACCCGTACTGGCCAGTTTCGTCGCGCGGAAATCTTTTTCGACCAACGCGTTTAACAACCGATTGCTGTCCTTGTCCTGGACGACGGCTATGACTAGTTTCACAGTCAGTTCCCTCCCAAAGAAAAGTGTCGCTTCAAATCCGACTGAATGACCGAAAACACAGCGTCTTCCCCTTGTCTGGCATCAATCAAGCAAAACCGCTCCGGTTCTTTCTTCGCTAACGTCAAAAAGCCTTTGCGCACACTCTTGTGGTAGGTGATGTCCTTCCGCTCGATACGATCGGGTGCGCTGCCCCGCTTTTGAAACACGCGTCTCAAACCGATCTCCACTGGAATATCCAGCAAATACGTTCGGTCCGGTTGAACACCCGTCGTCGCAAAGCGATTAATGGCAGCAATTTGCTGAACGGGGTACGCTAAGCCGTACCCTTGATAAGCGAGACTCGCGTCCACATAACGATCGCACAGGACTATTTTGCCATCTTCTAGTGCCGGGAGAATGACTTCACTGACGAGTTGTGCCCTCGACGCGGCGTAGAGCAGCACTTCGGTCTCATTTGCCATTTCACTGTTTTCCGGGTTTAACAACAGCGTCCGAATGCTGTCACTAATTTTTGTTCCCCCCGGTTCCCGAGTGCGGACAAACGCAAAGCCTTGCTGCTCCAACCACTCGGCTACACGGTTTAATTGCGTCGTTTTGCCCGCTCCATCGGGTCCTTCAAACGTTATAAACAATCCGCTCACACGCGATCCTCCCGACGTGCAGGATGTATAGGATGTGCACCTATTTTACCACTTCTACATAAGTGTTGGAAGGTGTTACCTTGACACCTTGGAAACGTGCGCCGTAAGACAGGAGAAATTGAATGTATTCCACGACGCGGCGGCTGAAAGTCTCTCCTGGCAAGACAACAGGAATGCCGGGAGGATAAGGCAAAACCGCCCGTTTGGCGATACGTCCTGCCGCGTGTTCCAGGGGACACCATTCCCCGTCTTGTTGCACGACTTGAGAAAGCGGTAAATCTACACTGACATCCGGCAAATCGAGCGGCGGCACATCCCAAGTAGAACCCTTCGGCACTCTCGCCTTATCGCTCCACCGATCGACGGCTTGCAATAGAACGTCACACTCCCGCACACCCAAACCTAAAGGCAACACCGCTAGACCATTCGCACTGTCAGACAGTTCCAGTGGTACCCCTTCCGACCTTAAACCGGCGGCTATTTCGTAACCACTCCATCCGGGCCGTTGCAATATCAGTTTATACGGATCGTCGGGAGAAAGTGCTTTCCACTCTCCACGCCCATTTATTTCATCCCGCAGCCACTTCACGACAGGCAAACTTTTTTCAACGTCGCAACGTGCCTGCGTCGCATAATACTTGCGCGCCAAATCCAGTGAGGCCAACAGTGGATAAGACGGACTACTCGACTGAAGTTGAGTCAGCGCCACCTGTAATTTCTCGCGAAAAGCAGATGTGCCGTGCGCATGCACCATCGCTGTCATCGTCATCGCAGGCAACATTTTGTGAGCTGACTGTACGACGGCTGTCGCACCACTCACAATGGCAGAACGGGGCAGCTGTGGGTGAACGGAAAAGTGGGCGCCGTGCGCTTCGTCGACGATTAACGGCACTCCGAACCGTTCACAGACTGCAGCTAACTCGTCAACGGGCTGAGCCATTCCGTAATAATTCGGATTCGTTAAAAAGACGGCTTTCACATTTGGATGACGTTTCAGCGTCCCGCGAAGTTGCTCCGCTGAGACGCCTGCGTACACGCCGGTGGCCGCATCACGGGCGGGCTGTAAGTAAACCGGACGCGCCCCCGCCAGGACACAACCGTTAAAGACCGATTTGTGGGAATTGCGCTGTACGACAATTCCGTCTCCCGGCGCACACACAGTCTTCACGAGCGCTAAATTTCCAACCGTCGACCCTCCCACTAAAAACCATGTCTGCGTCGCCCCAAACGCGTGAGCGGCCAAACGCTGCGCTTCCAGAATCACCCCTGTCGGTTCGTGCAGGTCGTCCAATTCACCGACTTCCGTCAGATCTAATTTAAGTATTTCCTCAAAATAAGGGCGTCCCCCTTTGTCAAAAAAACGACCTTGCTTGTGCCCTGGGACGTGAAAGTAACTGTCGTGTGTTTCTACATGGCGAATAAGGGCGTCTAATAACGGTGTATCGTGTTGCTTCATGTCCATCACCAATAAACATAGCCGTTTCACTAAAGTTTACCATAACAAACTGTATTGAAAACAAAGTGACACCCGCACCACATTTAATGTGATACGGGTGTCCGACAGCCTCAGTCATACGGCACGTTAGGCGTCTTTCAACCATATGCGCCGCAACCGTTTGACAAACAGCGGGTACTTCGGTTCCTTTACATCCGTTTTTATCATCTCTTGCTCGCACGATTCGCATATAAACTGATCACAGACAGTAATCCCTTTGACACTTTTCTGTTCACAAATGATACACTCACTCGCGTCGCGAATGGTGTCCTGTTCCATAAGCCATCAACCTCGATTCGTCTTCAAACCTCTTCCTCATTCTTGACGAGTGTTACTTGTTGTATACTAATGTTATGAAAAATTTTCATAAATGTCACACCCCATGAAAAAAGACCCGCATTTCACGGGTCTTTTCGCGAGTGCCTGGCAGCGACCTACTCTCCCAGGGGCTCTCGCCCCGAGTACCATCGGCGCTGGAGGGCTTAACGGTCGTGTTCGGCATGGGTACGCGTGTGTCCCCTCCGCTATGGCCACCAGACAGCATTCCCTCAAAACTGGTCGGAAGCATTCTCTCGATTAAGCCCTCGACCGATTCGTATCCGTCAGCTCAACGTGTTACCACGCTTACACCTCGGACCGATCCACCTCGTCTTCTCCAAGGGGTCTTACCCAAGCACCTGAGTGCCTGGTGGGAAATCTCATCTTGAGGGGGCTTCACGCTTAGATGCTTTCAGCGCTTATCCCGGCCACACGTGGCTACCCAGCGATGCCCTTGGCAGAACAACTGGTCCACCAGCGGTGTGTCCGTCCCGGTCCTCTCGTACTAAGGACGGCTCCTCTTCAGATTTCCTGCGCCCACGACAGATAGGGACCGAACTGTCTCACGACGTTCTGAACCCAGCTCGCGTACCGCTTTAATGGGCGAACAGCCCAACCCTTGGGACCTGCTTCAGCCCCAGGATGCGATGAGCCGACATCGAGGTGCCAAACCTCCCCGTCGATGTGGACTCTTGGGGGAGATAAGCCTGTTATCCCCGGGGTAGCTTTTATCCGTTGAGCGATGGCCCTTCCACTCAGAACCACCGGATCACTAAGTCCGACTTTCGTCCCTGCTCGACCTGTCAGTCTCGCAGTCAAGCTCCCTTCTGCCTTTACACTCCTCACGCGATGTCCAACCGCGCTGAGGGAACCTTCGAGCGCCTCCGTTACCTTTTAGGAGGCGACCGCCCCAGTCAAACTGCCCACCTGACAATGTCCCGCCACCGGCTCACGGCGGTCGGTTAGGATTTAACCATGATGAGGGTGGTATCCCACCGGCGCCTCCCTCGATCCTGGCGAACCGATTTCTCTGGCTCCCACCTATCCTGTACACATCATCGCCAAATCCACTATCAGGCTGCAGTCAAGCTCCACGGGGTCTTTCCGTCTTGTCGTGGGTAATGCGCATCTTCACGCATACTACAATTTCACCGGGCCTCTCGTTGAGACAGTGTCCAAGTCGTTACGCCTTTCGTGCGGGTCGGAACTTACCCGACAAGGAATTTCGCTACCTTAGGACCGTTATAGTTACGGCCGCCGTTTACTGGGGCTTCGGTTCAGACCTTCGCTTCCGCTAAGTCCTCCCCTTAACCTTCCAGCACCGGGCAGGCGTCAGCCCCTATACGTCGCCTTGCGGCTTCGCAGAGACCTGTGTTTTTGCTAAACAGTCGCTTGGACCTCTTCACTGCGGCCCCCTCAGGCAACCTCTCGGCCACCCTAACGGGGCACCCCTTCTCCCAAAGTTACGGGGCCATTTTGCCGAGTTCCTTAACGAGAGTTCTCCCGTGCGCCTTAGGATCCTCTCCTCGCCTACCTGTGTCGGTTTGCGGTACGGGCACCGCGCTCCTCGCTAGAGGCTTTTCTTGTCAGTGTGGGTGCAGGGACTTCGCTACTCTAAGTTTCACTCCCCATCACGGCTCAAGATTCTCGCAACGCGGGATTTGCCTCGCGCTGCTCTCTCACCGCTTGGACAGGCACATCCATCCGCCTGCTCCCCTGCCCTCCTGCGTCCCCCTTCGCTCAATCGGAACGCGGTGGTACAGGAATCTCCACCTGTTCTCCATCGCCTACGCTCTTCAGCCTCGGCTTAGGTCCCGACTTACCCTGAGCGGACGAACCTTCCTCAGGAACCCTTAGGCTTTCGGCGGAGGGATTCTCACCCCTCTTATCGTTACTCATACCGGCATTCTCACTACCCAGCGCTCCACATTCCCTCCCGGAAATCCTTCGCTGCACTGGGTACGCTCCCCTACCACGGTGTCCCGCCCATAGCTTCGGTGATCCGTTTAGCCCCGGTACATTTTCGGCGCGACGTCACTTGACCAGTGAGCTTTTACGCACTCTTTCAATGATGGCTGCTTCTAAGCCAACATCCTGGTTGTCTCGGCAACGCCACATCCTTTCCCACTTAACGGATACTTCGGGACCTTAGCTGATGGTCTGGGTTGTTCCCCTCTCGACGTCGAATCTTAGCACCCGACGTCTGACTCCCAGGAACCGAATCAACGGCATTCGGAGTTTGACTGCGATCGGTAACCCGTCGAGGGCCCCTCACGCAATCAGTGCTCTACCTCCGCGATTCTTCCCCTGAGGCTAGCCCTAAAGCTATTTCGGGGAGAACCAGCTATCTCCGAGTTCGATTGGCATTTCACCCCTACCCACCCCTCATCCCCGCCTTTTTCAACAGACGTGGGTGCGGGCCTCCAGTCGGTGTTACCCGACCTTCACCCTGGACATGGGTAGATCACTCGGTTTCGGGTCGACGACGCGCAACTAAAATCGCCCTCTTCAGACTCGCTTTCGCTACGGCTCCGCGTCTCCCGCTTAACCTCGCTACGCATCGTCACTCGCCGGTCCATTCTACAAAAGGTACGCCGTCATCCAGATTACCCGGACTCCGACTGCTTGTAGGCACACGGTTTCAGGTTCTCTTTCACTCCCCTCCCGGGGTGCTTTTCACCTTTCCCTCACGGTACTGGTGCGCTATCGGTCGCCAGGGAGTATTTAGCCTTGGGAGGTGGGCCTCCCTGCTTCCCACGGGGTTCCCCGTGCCCCGCGGTACTCGGGGTCCGTCTCGGAGCGGACAGAATTTCGCCTACAGGATTCTTACCTTCTCCGATGGGCCGTTCCAGGCCGCTTCGGCTATCCCGTCCGTTTCTCACTCCTTATGAGACGCCCCACAACCCCCGACACTCAACTCAAACCCACTACGCATATGATAAATGCGTCTTGTGGATCTCAGTTGAGTGCCGGGTTTGGGCTGTTTCCGTTTCGCTCGCCGCTACTCAGGAAATCGCTTTGAGCACCCACGAAAGGTTCCCTTTCGCAGGGCCCGCCTTGCTTTCTTTTCCTCAGGGTACTAAGATGTTTCAGTTCCCCTGGTTGCCCTCCGCTGCCTATGCATTCAGCAACGGATGCTCTCCTATGAAAGAGAGCGGGTTCCCCCATTCGGACATCCCCGGATCTACGCCTGCTTACGGCTCCCCGAGGCATTTCGGTGTTCGCCCCGTCCTTCGTCGGCTCCTGGCGCCTAGGCATCCACCGTGCGCCCTTTCTCGCTTAATCGTTCTCGACATGACTCTCGTCATCCCGGTGAATGCTTCCGATCCAGTTTTCAAGGAACACATCCGCCCCTCCACGGGACGGCAGAGACCATTCTCTTCTGAGAATGTCTCCCTCAAAACTAAACGAACAAGCCGAACGCCTTTTTTTACTCCGTAGAAAGGAGGTGATCCAGCCGCACCTTCCGATACGGCTACCTTGTTACGACTTCACCCCAATCATCTGTCCCACCTTCGGCGGCTGGCTCCTTACGGTTGCCTCACCGACTTCGGGTGTTACAGACTCTCGTGGTGTGACGGGCGGTGTGTACAAGGCCCGGGAACGTATTCACCGCGGCATGCTGATCCGCGATTACTAGCGATTCCTCCTTCACGCAGGCGAGTTGCAGCCTGCGATCCGAACTGAGACTGGCTTTCTGGGATTGGCTCCGCGTCACCGCTTCGCTGCCCTCTGTACCAGCCATTGTAGCACGTGTGTCGCCCAGGACATAAGGGGCATGATGATTTGACGTCATCCCCACCTTCCTCCAGCTTGTCACTGGCAGTCAGCTTAGAGTGCCCAACTCAATGCTGGCAACTAAGCTCAAGGGTTGCGCTCGTTGCGGGACTTAACCCAACATCTCACGACACGAGCTGACGACAACCATGCACCACCTGTCTCTCTGTCCCCGAAGGGAAACCTCTATCTCTAGAGGGGTCAGAGGATGTCAAGCCCTGGTAAGGTTCTTCGCGTTGCTTCGAATTAAACCACATGCTCCACCGCTTGTGCGGGCCCCCGTCAATTCCTTTGAGTTTCAGCCTTGCGGCCGTACTCCCCAGGCGGAGTGCTTAATGTGTTTACTTCGGCACTAAGGGCGTGACGCCCCTAACACCTAGCACTCATCGTTTACGGCGTGGACTACCAGGGTATCTAATCCTGTTCGCTCCCCACGCTTTCGCGCCTCAGCGTCAGTTACAGGCCAGAGAGCCGCCTTCGCCACTGGTGTTCCTCCCGATCTCTACGCATTTCACCGCTACACCGGGAATTCCGCTCCCCTCTCCTGCACTCAAGTCCCCCAGTTTCCAATGCCATCCCACGGTTGAGCCGTGGCCTTTCACATCAGACTTAAGAGACCGCCTGCGCGCCCTTTACGCCCAATAATTCCGGACAACGCTCGCCCCCTACGTGTTACCGCGGCTGCTGGCACGTAGTTAGCCGGGGCTTCCTCCTGTGGTACCGTCACGCTAAGAGCATGCCCTCTCCTAGCCGTTCTTCCCACATGACAGAGCTTTACAACCCGAAGGCCGTCCTCGCTCACGCGGCGTTGCTCGGTCAGGGTTCCCCCCATTGCCGAAAATTCCCTACTGCTGCCTCCCGTAGGAGTCTGGGCCGTGTCTCAGTCCCAGTGTGGCCGGTCACCCTCTCAGGTCGGCTACGCATCGTCGCCTTGGTGAGCCCTTCCCTCACCAACTAGCTAATGCGCCGCGGGCCCATCTGCAAGTGACGACTTCCGCCGCCTTTTAAGGCTCCCCCATGCGGAAAAGCCTCTTATCCGGTATTAGCTCCGGTTTCCCGCAGTTATCCCGGTCTTGCAGGCAGGTTGCCCACGTGTTACTCACCCGTCCGCCGCTGGTTCCACCATCCGCCCCCGAAGGGGTGGTCGGCTTCACCCGCACGACTTGCATGTATTAGGCACGCCGCCAGCGTTCGTCCTGAGCCAGGATCAAACTCTCCATTAAAAATGGTCTGTCCGCAGCTCAGCTGCGTAACACTTTCTTCAGAAGCCAAACAGGCTCCTTGTGCGAAACAAGCTGTTCCAAGCTCTTGGGGCGTTGGCTTGTTCGTTCAGTTTTCAAGGAACATTCGCGCTCTCGCCTGAAAGGCGACATCCTACATCCTATCACGCAGGGCGTTTGCTGTCAATACGCTATTTCTTTCCATTCGCACCTGCGCAGCACTTTTTCGCCGCTCTCGGAGCGGCAAGACATATCCTACCACGCATCTGACAAGACGTCAACAGGGCAAATTAAGGAAATGATTACAGCCCGACAACCCACACTTTGATCACAACTAGACACAACAGACCAGGCCACCCCAACACCCCGGTGACGAATGCCGTCACCGGATTGATCGGCAAGTGAAACCCCCACTGTCCGCCGATCCAGTTGGCCAAATAAAGGGCAACGGCACCGACAGCCGTATACAGTATGCCAAGCCACATCCACTTGAGCGGTTTCGCCGCATAAGCCGTCAGCATGAACACGACCACCATCCCTCCGACGATAGCCCCGACCGTCCAACCCCAGTCCACACGCGTCACCCTTTCAACGGACGTGTTTCGCTAAAGGAATGGGATATTGAACGGCGTATGCCTTTTTCATCTGCCTTTTTCAATAAATACATGTACCGCTTTTCTGCCGCTTGTAAACGGTACACGGCATAGTCAATCAAATCTGGTTCCGACATTTGATCCAGCTGGGACTGGGCCAAATCCCACTCTTTTCTCGCTTTGTCAATTTGTTCGACTAATTCTCTGTTCTTCTCCCCTTCAGTGGGAGGCGCGATCTTTCGGCAGCGGCATCGAAAAAAAACCATACGGTATCGCCTCCGTTCGGACAAGTTAATACATTATAGTCCGAACATTCACCCAATATGACTTCTTTTTTTTACATTTCCCGCCTGCCTTCTAATGCCTTTGTCAGCGTCACTTCGTCAGCGTACTCCAAGTCACCGCCAACCGGGAGCCCGTGTGCGATACGGGTCACTTTGAGACCAAACGGTTTTACCAGCTTTGAAATGTACATCGCCGTCGCTTCACCCTCGATGTTCGGATCCGTGGCTAAAATCAATTCTTGCACTGTGTCGCTTTCTAATCGCTTCAGCAAGTCTGGAATGTGGAGTTCCTCCGGTCCAATTCCGTCCATTGGAGAGATGGCACCGTGTAAGACGTGGTATAAGCCGCTGTATTCGCGCGTTTTTTCCATGGCGATTAAGTCCCGCGGATCTTGAACAACACAAATGACGGACTGGTCCCGTCCTTTGTCGTCACATATGGCACACGGGTCTCGATCTGTAATGTTGTGGCATATCGAACAGTAAAACAGTTGGCGCTTTGCGCCCACTAACGCTTTGGCAAAATCCATCACGTCGTCTTCTTCCATCGACAACACAAAAAAGGCCAAGCGTTCCGCTGTTTTCGGACCTATGCCGGGCAAACGCATGAATCCTTCAACGAGCTTGGCGATCGGTGTTGGGAACTGCATTAGAATAATCCGGGAATGTTCAACCCGCCGGTGAGTTTGCCCATACTTTGAGCGACAAGCTCGTCGACTTGTTTCAGTGCTTCGTTGACTGCAGCTGTCACAAGGTCCTGTAACATTTCCATGTCGTCAGGATCAACAGCTTCCGGCTGAATCTCGATACTTAAAATTTCTTTTTTTCCGTTTGCCCTCACTTTGACCACACCGCCACCGGCTGTGGCTTCTACTTCCTTTTCCTCTAATTCGGCCTGTGCTTTCTCCATCTGCGCCTGCATTTTTTTCACTTGTTTCATCATTTGGTTCATGTTTTTCATTTGACAAAGTCCTCCTTAATCTCTTATCTCCACTAGATCTTCGCCAAACCACTCTAAAGCCTGACGCACGTGTTCGTCCTGATCGACATGTCCCGCAGCTGCTTGTTCCCGCCCGGCACTGCTTTCCTCCAAACGTTTCCACTCGTTCTGCATACACGTCACCAGCTTGTACGCTCGGCCTGTTACTTGCTCGATCACCTCTTCGATCAGCTGTTTGTGGTCCGGCTTTTCCGTCGTTTCGCGGTGAATGACGTTTTTAAACGCGAGGACGAGGTGGCCTTCGTCGGCAGCTGTCGGCACTCCGTCAATCAACCAAGCGTGGACTGTAATTTTACGTTCTTTCACGCTCGCTAAAATGTCCGGCCACACGTCTTTAATGTTGGCAAGTGAAGCCGCATCGGCACGCTCCAGGACTGCTCGGACCTTTTGCAGTTGGGAAGGCGACATTTCGGACGATTTCCGTTTGGAGCCATCTATCTTTACAGCGTCTGCTCCATCCTCTTTCGCCACCTCTCCTTGACGATGGGCTGCCTGAACGGACCGTTTTCGCACATCCTGTTCTAACTGCTCCACGCGCTTTATGAGGGATGCCAGTTCACTGCTCTTCACTTGTTGTCGTTCGTTTGAAACGTGTGTCAGTTTGACCAGAAGCAACTCCAGCATAATGCGCGGCTGATTCGTCCGCCTCATCTGACTTAATGCATCATTCGCCTCTTCCATCATGGCAAAGACGGCTTCCTCCGTGAACTGTTCAGCCAATTCCGCCAGAGATGGCTGTATCTTGAGGAGCTGTTCAGTTTCAGGCAAGTTTGGAGCTGTTTTGACGAGCAACATGTCGCGCAAATAGCCCAGGAAATCCTCCGCAAATTTCTCCGGGTCGTGGCCTTCCTGCACGAGTTCTGAAACCATATCGAGCATTTGTGCGGTCTTTCGTTCGGCGATGAACGTGACGATCTGATGAAACGAGGAGTCTGCGACCGTTCCGACGATAGTGCGAACCACATTCTCTGTTATACAGTCTCCTCCGGAAGCGTAAGCCTGATCAAGCAAGCTCAACGCATCGCGCAAACCTCCTTCTGATACGCGGGCAATGAAGGACAGAGCCGACTCATCCGCCTGAATCCCTTCTTGTTCGCATACGTGTTTTAACCGCTCCACCATAATTTCTGGGGAAACACGGTGAAAATCGAAACGTTGGCAGCGGGAGACGATCGTCAGCGGCAGTTTGTGAGGTTCAGTCGTCGCCAGTATGAACAAAACGTGAGACGGCGGTTCTTCCAACGTTTTCAGCAAGGCGTTAAACGCCTCGGGCGTCAACATGTGAACTTCGTCGATAATGTATACTTTTGTCCGAACTTCAGTCGGCGCATATTTGACTTTGTCGCGTAAATCGCGAATTTCCTCTATTCCTCGGTTGGAAGCGGCGTCGATTTCCACGACATCGAGTATCGATCCGTTCGTGATCTGCTGGCACGCCTCACAAGCGTTACACGGTTCCGGTGCCGGTCCTTGTTCGCAGTTGACCGCTTTGGCCATCACCTTGGCCGCGCTCGTCTTCCCAGTGCCGCGAGGACCGGAAAACAGATACGCGTGGGAAAACCGCTGCTGTCTTAACGCGTTCTGCAGCGTACGGGTAACGTGTTGCTGCCCGACAATATCGGAAAATGTTTGCGGCCGCCAAACCCGATAAAGGGCACGGTAGGTCATGGCACTGCCTCCCACAGGCTTAAGGAATCTTCTCTCCATTATACACCAATCTTCAACCGACTGCTCGCGTTAGCCATAAGATCTGAACGATTTGGTGTGATAAGGGATGAAGACGCTGAACGTGGTCCCGAACCCCTTCGACGACACGCGAATATTGCCCCCGATGTCATGGATAATGCGTTGACAGACAGGAAGCCCCAAACCGGTCCCGTTTTCTTTTGTCGTAAAAAACGGGTCAAATATTTTGTCTATGACATAGTGGGGAATTCCCGGTCCAGTGTCGTGCACGTCTACCACCACTTTGTTTTCAGCCTCAAACAAGCGTTCGCGAATTGTTAACTCGCCCCCGTCCGCCATCGCTTCAATCCCGTTTTTGCACACATTTAGAAAAACTTGCTTTAACAACTCGTGATCCGCAATGACTGGAGGCAATCCTTCCACGTTTTCGTAGCGGACCTCGACTTTATGTAGCAAGGCTTCATTTTGGATAAAAGGTAATAATTCCCCAATGACGGAAGAAATCTTCACTTCTTCGTACTTGGCGTCCCGCGGTTTGCTGAGGAGCAAAAACTCACTGACAAGGTCGTTAATACGGTTGATTTCTTTGAGCATAATATCCGTGTACTCTTTTTCTTTAGTTAATCCCTTCTCTATCAGTCCGTATTTCAGCACTTGCAGAAACCCTTTGATCGAGGTGAGGGGATTGCGAATTTCGTGAGCTGTTCCCGCTGCAATTTGTCCGATCATCGCCAAACGGTCGTTCCGCTGAATTTGTTCGTCCAAGGAGCGCAAGTTCGTTATGTCTTTAAATACAACGTACGCGGCGATCACGCGTCCGTATTCGTCTCTAAGCAAGTTGGAGTCCATCAGCAATTCATAGCGTCTGTTGTTCGTCGTCCAGGACGTCACTTGATTGCGCACGATGACGCCGTCCAGCAATGCCCTGTGCAACAGCAGTTGATCGTGGGGAAGCTCAGGAAACGCTTCCTTAATTGACTTGTTTATCACATTTTTACGCTTGACACCGAGTAGGCGGCAAGCAACATCACTCAACTCGATCAACCGTTCCTCGCGGTCGATGACGAGGATGCCCATATTTACATCGGCAATAAAGTTTTTAGCAAAACGTTGCAACATACTGAGATTGCATTCTGGAGTAATGTCTGTAAACAAGAGGAGCATGTACGTCTCGTCTCGTTCAACCCAACGCTGGAGGTATACGTCACTTGAAAGGTGTTCTCGTTCCAGGGTGATGAGCTCGCCTTCGAGGGAATGAAACGAACTTCTTACATACAGTGAGTCTTTGTCTTCAAAAAGGACAAACTGGTGCAAGGGTGCATGTTTAACTTGTGCGTAATCGCACTTTACAACTTGGAGAAACAGTTCATTCACCGCGACAATCTCCTCGCGCTCGTTTAAGAGCAGGGTGGCAAAAGGCATTTGTTCCATGAATTGCTCGATTTCGTTTAGCGACGCTTCGACAGCAAAATACATCGGACGTCAGCAACCCCCTTTCCAACAAATGAGGTGTTTCTTTTCTATATTCGCTCTCATCTTTCCCTTTCCTTCTAAAAATTCATATAAAAAAAACACTTTCCCGAAGAAAGTGTCCTGTGAGTTTTCGCGTTTTATTAAAAATTTATGTATCATACCGTGCACCTGTCCTTGACAGTTGACTACCAAGCGCATTTAAGTCGTTAGCTCAGACCAGGCGCCCCTGCGGCACACGGAAAAGTTCACTTACCGCTGCTTCCTTCCGGACCTGACGGGGTTCGTGAGTTTCCGTTGCGCAGAACCCGATCGTCAACACTACGTGCTTAAACCAGACCTCGACAATCAACTGCCGCAAACAGGTATTCGACCCCGCTATAGCGGATTGCGGGTTACAGGGCACCGCTACCTCCCCGTCTAGCACGGTAACGTTCATTTTACCACATATGCAAGAGGAACACAATTGGAAATAATCCCAGTTCAAGTGGCGGAGAGGGTGGGATTCGAACCCACGGTACGGCGCAAACCGTACAACGGTTTTCGAGACCGCCTCCTTCAACCACTCGGACACCTCTCCAAAGTAGGCAGAAATAATCATAACATATGTGGGGATTTCGCTCAATATTCCCATCTACTTTTTCCGCAACTCACGAAAAAAATGTGACAAAAGAGCGCTGCATTCCGAAGACAGCACGCCTGAAACGACGTCCGCTTGGTGGTTCAAGCGAGGTTCGTCAAGTAGATTCATTAAAGTGCCGGCACACCCCGCTTTCGGGTCGTCGGTTCCGTACACAACCCGCTCAATCCGGGATTGCACGATCGCCCCGGCACACATCGGACACGGTTCCAACGTGACGACGAGCGTACACCCTACCAACCGCCATCCGCCGAGTTCTTGACTCGCTCGGCGAATGGCAACGATTTCCGCGTGATTCGTCGGGTCTTTGCTCGTTTCCCTCCTGTTGTAGCCAGACGCGATAATTTCGCCGTCTTTGACGACGACGGCTCCTATGGGAACTTCGCCGACAGTTTGGGCTTTTTTGGCTTCTTCTATCGCCAGACGCATATACGGAATCCACTGTCCCTGAGGCACTTTGATCACATCTTACACTTGTATACACGCGTTTAATTTGAGGATACTGACCACAGTGTATCACGGCACAGTAAAAAATTGCAAACGAATCGCGACGGAATGGTGATTCCACCGTCGCGATTTCCTCTGATACGACCACTTTAAAAAGGCGTTCCCCTTTTACAAACAAAAAGGATCGTCGTCCTACTCTTTTTATGTAGTGTTACTGAGCAGGTGAATAGTGTCCAGCACGCCTCTTTCCTCTAAGGGCAGGAATGACCCATCGGTCTAAACCGATCTTCCCAGCATTGTAACCGGCAACTAAGACGAAAATGGTGATCAACACCATTTGAGGATTCGTACTAGTCGTTCCGGAAAACAAAAAGGCAAAATTCATCACAATGCCCATAAGGGCGGAAAAAGTTGTAAAGACCCCTAAAATTAATCCGATGCCAACGAACACTTCCCCCCATGCCACGAGGAAGTTAAAAAAACCGACATACGGAAGAGCAACGTTTTCTAAAAATGTCGCCCACCAGCCTTGGACAGCCGGATGATCACCTGCGGAACGTTCAATGGCACTTTTCAAAAAACCCGTCGCATCGAAGTCCCCAATCACTTTCTCCCATCCGGCTGTCAGCCACGCCCATCCTAAATAAAGACGGGCAACCAAAAGAATGTAAGACATGACGGCATTTTCTCTCAACACGCGGACCATGAAACATCACCTCAATGACCGTTTTTTTTCGGGGGAATATTTTTCCTTCCCTCACTTTGAGTATAAAGGGCAAAACTGGACAAATCTACTATTTTGTTCATTTGTTCACAAATAATCCACGAATATATAAGCGTATTTAGGGTATATATTTCACTATTATGTTCATTATTTCACTTATTTTGCCCACACTCTGTCATGTATATTCCGACACAAATAAAGAGAAAAACCTCCCTTGACGTCGAATACGTCGCGTCAAAGGAGGTTGTTAACACGCGAGAGTTGTGTACGAGGGCTAAAAAAGTCAATTCATCTGGTACAGCGCAGGAATCGCCACTACGACCATCATTCTGCTCATGTAATGGCGCGCCCGAGAGGATTCGAACCTCTGACACCAAGTTTAGGAAACTTGTGCTCTATCCAGCTGAGCTACGGGCGCATGAGCCGCCCACAACCGGGAACAGCTCTTTCTGGCGGAGAGGGTGGGATTCGAACCCACGGAGAGCGTAAACCCTCGACGGTTTTCAAGACCGTTGCCTTCAACCACTCGGCCACCTCTCCAAAGGTTGACGAAAGTAATGATAGCATATCCCCATGTCTTTGTTCAAGTCATGTCACCTGTCTACCTTTCGAGATGCGTTTTTCCTCCCATGTACGGCTGAAGAACTTCTGGAATGGCCACCGAGCCGTCTTCTTGTTGGTAATACTCCAGCAGTGCCGCAACCGTTCGGTCAATGGCGAGCCCCGAACCGTTGAGCGTGTGTACGAATTCCGGCTTTCCTTTCGCACCTCGGCGAAAGCGGATGTTCGCTCGGCGAGCCTGGAAATCTTCAAAGTTGCTGCAGGACGAAATTTCCCGGTATATTCCGCTCGCTGCCATCCACACCTCGATGTCGTACGTCTTTGCCGCAGAAAACCCGAGATCCCCCGAACACAAATTGACCACTCTGTACGGAAGTCCCAGAAGTTGCAGTACGCGTTCCGCATGATGCGTCAACTTTTCCAATACGTCATAAGAGTCTTCAGGTTTTACCAGTTGAACTAATTCCACCTTGTTAAACTGGTGCAGGCGAATGAGGCCGCGCGTATCGCGTCCGTGTGCTCCTGCCTCGGATCGGAAACACGGCGTGTAGGCAGTAAACTTTTTCGGCAAATCGCCTTCTTCCAAAATCTCATCGCGGTGGTAGTTCGTAATCGGGACTTCAGCCGTCGGAATCATGAAGTAATCCGTCCCTTCCACCCGAAACACGTCTTCCGCGAATTTGGGGAGTTGCCCCGTTCCGACCATACTTTGTCGATTGACCATGTTCGGGGGGACGAACTCAGCATAACCGTGCTCTTCCACGTGCAAATCGAGCATAAAGTTCACGAGCGCCCGTTCCAACCGGGCCCCTGTGCCGGTGTAGAAGACAAAGCGCGACCCGGTGACTTTCCCCGCCCGCTCAATGTCAATCAACCCGAGTCGATGGGCTACTTCCCAATGCATCTTGCGCTTAAAATCTACTTCCGCCCGTTCTCCCCAGTAACGCACTGGGACGTTGTCTTCCTCCGTCTCACCGACGGGGACACTTCCGTGCGGAATATTCGGAATGGAGAGAAGCAAATTTTCCAACTCATCCTCCAATTGGCGCAAGCGTTCGTCCAACGCTTTAATCCGTTCCCCCACTTCACGCATCGCTTGAATGTCGGCATCAGCGCGTTCGCCCTTTTTCTTCTTTTCGGCAATGTGCTGGGAAACGGCATTCCGTTCCCTTTTGAACTGTTCGCTTTGTTGTAGAAGTTCACGACGCTGAACATCTAACTCGGTGAACTTGTCAATTTCCTTTAATTCGCCGCGCTTCGCGAGTTGTCGTTTAACTTCATCGAAATGTCGACGCAATTTTTTCATATTTAGCATCCTAACCACTCCTTCATTAAAAAATCCTTCCCCCCTGCAAAGGGACGGAAGGACCGCGTTGCCACCCTTGTTGACAGAATTACTCCATTTCTGCCCGCTCGTCTCGATAACGGCGAAAGACCGGATCAAGTCACTCGGAGGTGGATTCCCTTGAGCACTGCACCGGTTTGCAGCTACCACCGGCTCTCTTAAAGCAGCCCATACAAGGTACTCGTCCTCTTCATTGCGCTTAGCTTATTTACTTGCCCGCACCGAATATTGTACAAAATATTTCCGCCCATCGCAAACAGCAGAGACGCCTCAACTGGAGAACACACCCGTAACGCTGTCAGCGATGCCGTTAAAAACCCCGCTGACGACATCTTTTAACCCGCGGAAGAAAAGGCGAAACCAGCCGGCTTCTTCCACATCTGCTGCTGCCCGGAGTGGGACAGGCTGAAAATTCGCCATCGGTTCCCCGTTGTACAAGTAGGTCAATTCGCCCACGACATCCCCTGCTTTGATGGGAGCCTTTAACCCCTCCTTGAACGTCACTTTCGCTTCATACTTTTTTTCTGTCCCTTTTTCCACCGCGAAGCGGACACTTCGATCTGTCAATGCCTCAACTTCGGTTTTCTTTCCGCCCCTCACGTCAACCGTTTCGTTTTCTGGGACGGGCGCGTTTCCTTTTACAAATTCTTTCAATTCGTAATGGGTAAATCCGTACTCAAACAGTTTTTTCGTCTCTTCAAACCGCTTGTTCCGGCTGTCCGTCCCCATGACCACTGCAATCAGCCGCAAGTTGTCCCGAACGGCCGTCCCCGTAAAACACGCTCCAGCCGCGTCAGTCTCTCCCGTTTTCAACCCGTCGACACCTTCGTACTCGTGTTCCAGGCCTTTAATCATCCGGTTCCAGTTGATCATGTCTATGGCGCCGGGTTCGCCCTCGCGAAATGTCGCCTTGTCAATCGTCGTAAATTCCGTAATATCCGGGAAGTCCTCGATCAAGTACTTGGCCAACGTCGCACTGTCTTTGGCTGACATTAAATGTTCTCCGTCCACTTGCGGCGGATTAGGGTACATGTCTTGCGGCAAACCGGTACTGTTCAAGAAATGGGTGTCGTTTAGACCCATGTCCTCCGCTTTCTCATTCATCATCTCCACGAAGGCCGTTTCACTGCCGGCAACTTCCTCGGCCAGGGCGACCGTAGCATCGTTAGCCGAGTAGACCGACATGGCGGTAAACAACTCTCTGACGGTCCGCACTTCGTTTTCCGCCAGCCACACTTGTGACCCTTCGATTTTAGACGCGTTGGCACTGACGGGCACTTCTTGCTCCCAGCTGAGTGTTCCGTCTTCGATCGCTTTCAACACTAAGTACTCTGTCATCATTTTCGTCATACTGGCAGGAGGTAACGGCGTGTCCGCTTCTTTGGAAAGTAAAAGACGACCCGATTCGGCATCCATCAAAACGTACGATTTCGCATCAATGTCCGGTTGCTCAACAGCTTGTACACGTTGAGCTTGTCCAATGGTCGTAAGCGGCACGATCAAGGCGATGGCTAACGATACGTATAACCATTTCCGCCCCTTTTCCTCGATCACTCCACGCACCTCCGAATACAAAACGTCAAAACCGTAAACATTGTACCATAGCCCCGTTCACAAGAAAAGGCAGGAATATTCCTGCCGTCTTAATCAAGTGTGTTGCTGCATACAAATGTTACAGATTGTAATTGGGCGCTTCTTTCGTCACTTGTACGTTGTGGGGATGACTTTCACTCAAACCGGCGTTGCTGATGCGAATGAACCGACTCTTTTCACGCAAGTCCTGTAACGTCGGCGTTCCGCAGTACCCCATCCCGGCCCGCAAACCGCCAATGAGTTGGTACACTGTGTCCGCGAGGGGACCCTTGTAAGGAACTCGTCCTTCAACGCCTTCGGGACAAGTTTCCGTTCGCTGGCCTGCTCTTGAAAGTAGCGGTCCTTGCTTCCTTCTTTCATCGCTTCGATGGAACCCATACCGCGATACACTTTAAAGCGCCGTCCTTGAAAAATTTCCGAATCGCCCGGCGCTTCCTCTGTTCCGGCAAACAGACTGCCCAACATGACGGCGTGGGCACCGGCCGCTAACGCCTTAACAATGTCCCCCGAATAGCGAATGCCGCCGTCGGCAATGATCGGTACGCCGTATTCGCGGGCAACGGTCGCGCAGTCGTACACCGCTGTAATCTGGGGCACTCCAATTCCGGCGACAATTCGCGTCGTGCAAATCGATCCCGGTCCGATTCCGACCTTTACGACGCTGGCCCCAGCTTTGATTAGGTCGCGGGTACCTTCTGCCGTTGCCACGTTTCCAGCTACGATGACCAAATCGGGAAACGCCTTTCTCAGTTCAGCCACTGTGTTTAACACGCCTTTGGAGTGTCCGTGGGCGGTGTCGACGACAATCATGTCGGCCCCCGCCTTGACGAGGGCTGCAGCTCGGTCCATGCTGTCTTTCGTCACACCGATGGCGGCCCCCACGAGGAGTCGACCGTGTTCGTCTTTGGCTGCGTTTGGAAACTCAATCGCTTTTTCAATATCTTTAATCGTGATGAGGCCTTTGAGTTCCCCCGTCTCATCGACGAGGGGCAGTTTCTCGATTTTATGTTTTTGCAAGACGTGTTCGGCTTCTTCTAGCGTCGTGCCGACAGGAGCTGTAATCAGATTTTCGTCGGTCATCACTTCAGAAATCGGAATGGAATAATCGCGAATGAATCTTAGATCCCGATTCGTCAGGATGCCGACGAGCTTTTTCTGCCGGTCGACAATCGGCACTCCGGAGATGCGGTACTTTGCCATCAATTCTTCTGCTTCGTACACTTTGTGGTCAGGGTGGAGATAAAACGGATTGGTAATGACGCCGCTCTCGGAACGTTTCACCCGGTCCACTTCTTCCGCTTGTTCCGAGATGGACATGTTTTTGTGAATGACGCCGATTCCCCCTTGCCGGGCGATGGCAATGGCCAGCGGCGCTTCCGTCACTGTGTCCATCCCTGCACTTAAAAGGGGAATTTGCAATCGAATCCGTTCTGTCAACTGTGTGGATACGTCAACGTCACGCGGCAATGTGTCGGACTTGTCAGGGATCAACAACACGTCGTCAAACGTTAACCCTTCTTTTGTGAACTTCTGTTCCCACGTCATCGATGTCATCTCCACGAAACTATTTTGGAAAGTGTAACAAAAGGGATAAAAGCCTGTCAAGATAGGAAAAGTACCAATTGTAGGAGGAGTAAGATGCCACGATCGATACGCCGCATTTACGACGAACAGCCCCACGCCAAAATGTGGGATACGTATCTGTACTTAGAAAGTGAACCGACCGTTCTCCAGTTGCTCACAAAACGCTATGAACAGCGCGGAGAAGAGAAAGCACAGCACCTCGCTTACGCCAACGCGACTCCTTTCATTTTTTACGTGAGACAAGCCCGCGAGTGCTTTCACACCTCGCGTACCGCGAGTCTCACAGTTAAACCGCTCGTCCTGTACTACGGCGTCATGAGTTTGACGAAGGCGTACGTTCTGTCCCTCGACCCTCACTATCCCGATCGCACCGCCCTGCTCCGGCACGGCCTCAGTACGCGTAAGCGAAAAAAATTGAACTACCGCTTTCAAAACGACGACATTAAAGTTCAGAAAGAAGGGCTCTTGCCCCACGCCCTCTCCTTGCTCAACTTGCGACACGGTTTCGAAGAGACGTATAAAGTGTGGGAATGCCTTGGACAACTTCCCCAACTGTACAACGTATACCGTCAAATCGTCCCCCATCAGGCCCTTCATCCCGTATACGTCTCTCCACAGGACCGTTTCAGCGCTGACTGCGAGACAACCCTCTACATCGAGGAATCTCTCCTCGACCACTTTCACCTCGGGCCAGAAGGGTTCGTCCGGATGCTGAACCGCCACAACGCCCGCCACGCTAAAGGGACATTTGTCGTCAAACCTGACCAAAACCGCAATCGTTACGTAGCCCTCACTTGGAAACACCCCGAATGTCGCCACGTCTCACGTTCCGGTGAAGGTTTTCAAAACACGATGGTGTTGCAAGATGCGACGGGGCAGTTCTTCTTGCGCTTGACGACCGAAAGGCGCTTGCACCTTCCTGAAATCGTCTACTACTTCATGTTGCTGTTCCACCTCGGCATGCTCGCCCGCTACGAAACGGAACGCTGGGGGAGATCGTGTTCACGTTTAGCAGCGATGAGCGCTTCCTCATTCACGAACTGCTGCAACAGACAGAACGGCATTTCCCCAACCTCTTGTTAAACGAACTGCTAGACGAACAGTTCGTGTTCATACAGCCGTAAGATGCAAGTCGAATACGCTGTAGCATCGACACACGTACCGTCATTCGCTCGGAAAGAGGTCTGGAGACCATTCCAGAAAAAGTGTCCGTTCACAGGCATTCTCGCTTCCTCCTCGAAATAAAGTGGAAGTAGCAAGTGTTATGCGAACGCGTGTAGCAGAGGAGGAGACAGGGTGCACATTCACGTTGTCCGAGCTGGAGAAAGCGTATGGACCATCAGCCAGCAGTACGGTGTCAGTGTCGATCAAATTGTGGCGTTGAACCAACTTGAAGCGCCAGAGAGTCTCGTCCCGGGAATCGCCCTCGTCATCCCCGTCCCGAGGCAACACGTTGTACAACGAGGCGAAAGCTTGTGGTTGATCGCCAACCGCTACGGCACGACTGTCCATCAATTAGCCCGAGCGAACGATATCGCCGATCCGTCCCTCGTCTACGCCGGTCAAATGCTGACGATACCAGATGAACCGCAACCGACCATCGAAAGCAACGCATACTTGGAAACGGCTGTCGGTCCAGACCGCGGTGCCACAATCGTTTCTGACGTCGCCGACTGGTTGACGTACGTCAGTATGTTCAGTTACCGCGTGCAGCCGGACGGGTCCGTCGTCCAGCCGGACGATGCCGCTGCGATTCAGGCGGCACGGGCAGAGCAGGCCGGTCCACTGCTCGTGTTGACGAATTTCACCGAGGAAGGGTTCAGCTCGGAGTTGGCCAGAGCCGTTCTGGACAGTTCGGCCGTTCAGGACGCCCTCATCGAAAATTTGCTGTCGATTATGCGTCAAAAGCTTTTCATCGGGATCAACATTGACTTCGAATACGTTTTTCCCGAGGACAGGGAAAAGTACAACACCTTTTTGCGGCGTGCCGCTCCCCGTTTCCGCGAAGCGGGTTTCTCCATATCTACAGCCGTGGCGCCGAAAACGGGACCAGAACAGACCGGACTGTTGTACACGGCCCACGACTATCCGGCACACGGCGCCATCGTCGATTTCGTCATCTTAATGACGTACGAGTGGGGGTGGTCCGGCGGGCCGCCGATGGCGGTTGCCCCGATCAATCAAGTGCGTCGCGTCCTCGACTACGCCGTCACAGTCATACCGCGGAACAAGATCATGATGGGGATACCCCTGTACGGGTACGACTGGGCACTCCCCTACGGGCCTGGCACGACGGCCCGCATCGTCAGCCCGCAACAGGCCATTCGTTTAGCAGTGGAACAGCGGGTAGACATCGCATTCGACACTGTCGCCCAATCCCCCTTTTACTACTACACCGATGAGAGAGGACAGCCCCATGTCGTCTGGTTTGAAGATGCCCGCAGTGTGGAAGTGAAATTCAACACGGTCAAAGCGTACGGCCTGCGCGGCGTCAGTTACTGGGTGTTAGGTCAGGAGTTTCCGCAGAACTGGGCGCTGCTCCGCAACCGCTTCAACATAAGAAAATATTTGTAACTACGTCCTTTTTCCGTATTCTTCCCTGTAGTTCGTCAAGGCAGAAAGGGCCCGTTCTTCTGCCGGAATGCGGACAAACTTTAAAACGGCCATATTGAGTAAAGAAATGGCGATACACGTCACGTAAGCACCAAAAATGAGCGGTAGCGACAACAGTTCCAGGGTGACCACGGCGTAATTCGGATGGCGCATAAAGCGGTATGGGCCGCGATGCACGACTTTTGCCTGCGGCAACACGACAATGCGCGTGTTCCAAAACCGCCCCAACGAACGGATACACCAGTACCGCAACAGCTGCGCAATCAAAAACAACGTAAACGGACCCCACCACCACGAGGGCATCGTCCGTTTAAACGCGAACACTTCAACCGCCATGGACACAAAAAACAACACGTGAACAAAGACGATGAGCGGATAGTGTTCGGCACCGAATTCCTTCCCTCCCCTCGCTTTCATCCACTGGGTGTGGCGCTTGGCGATCAAGAGCTCAACTATCCGCTGAACGCACACGACACTAGTTAGAATGAGAAAAAAACGTTCCATAATCCTACCTCCACTCCGTCACCACCTCAAGAGCAGTTGTTCCGAACTGAAACCCGGACCGAGTGCCGTCACAATGCCGTAGTCGCCTGGTTGTCCGTCCTGCATCATTTCATCCAACACAAACAAAACGGACGCCGACGACATGTTTCCGTATTGAGATAAGACAGACTTGGCCGGTGTTGTCTGTTCTGGTGAAAGGCCTAATGCCTTCTCGTAAGCGTCAATCACTTTCATCCCGCCCGGATGCGGGACAAAGCGGTTTATCTGACTGAGGGTCAGCTGTTGCTCGGCTAAAAATTGTTCCATGTTCGCGCGCATCAACGTTTTCACGATGGTGGGGATGTCTTTGGAGAAGACGACATTTAACCCGTTGTCTGCGATGTCCCACCCCATGACGTCTTCAGTGTCTTCCCACAGGGTGCTCATCGAGGCGAGAACGGACGGGCCGTCGAACGTCACGCTGTCAACGTCGTCGCCGTAAACGAGGACAGCGGCAGCGCCGTCGCCAAACAGCGACGTGGCAATTAAATTGCTCTTGGATAGATCGTGGCGCTGAAAGGTCAGGCTGCACAGCTCGAGGGTCACCAACAACACGCGACTTTCGGGGAATGCCTTCGCAAACTCGTACGCTCTTGAAAGTCCGACTGCTCCTCCGGCACACCCCAGTCCCCATACGGGAGTCCGCTTGAGATGACGGGACATGTTGAACCGGTTGGCGAGAAGGGCGTCTATGCTCGGAGTGGAAAGGCCGGTCGTGGAAACGAAAATGAGGTGGTCGACTTGCTGGGCTTTCAGTCTAGCTCTCGATAAGCACCTTTCGACTGCTTCAGCCGACAAATCAGCCGCTGCCCGGATGTACGTATCGTTTTTTTCGCGAAAGGAGTGGTGCTCTTTAAACCATTCCATCGGCACAGTGAAATAGCGCTTCTGAATGTTCGCATTGTCGAACACGCGTAATAGGCGGTCGATGTCGCAAAAGGCGCGGCCGAACATTTCACGGGCAAACTCCCTCGCCTTCTCTTGAGACACTGCGTACGGTGGAACCGCTGTACCGATTGAAGCAATGCGCGGCATGTATCCCGTCCCCTTTCCACGTATTAACATTCCCCCGAAATATCTCGTTATGCGAATAAAAAAGAGCAGCCACTCATGTGACTGCCCATCACACGCCGTTATCCAAGTTGTCCGTCACTTCTACTCTGGCAATCGTCCCCACTTTTTCATCTGCTCTCATTGAAATCAGTTTGACCCCTTGCGTGTAACGCCCCATCACTGAAATGCCGTTGACGTGTTGGCGAATGATGACGCCCATTTCCGTGACGATCATTAAATCGTCGTCGTCCAACATCACTTTCAAGCCGATGACAGGGCCGTTGCGGTCGGTCACATTCAGTGTTTTAATCCCTTTGCCACCGCGGGTTTGGACCCGGTACTCGTGCATCGGGGTTCGCTTCCCGTACCCGTTCTCCGTCACGACGAGCACGTTGGCGTCCTCTTTCACAATATCCATTCCGACGACGTGGTCGCCGCGGTTGAGGGTAATCCCTTTGACACCGGTCGCGGTGCGCCCCATCGTCCGCACATCTTGTTCCGGGAAGCGGATGGACTGTCCATGGGCGGTGCCGATAATGATTTCCTGGCTGCCGTCCGTCAACCGGACGTCGATCAATTCGTCTCCGTTACGCAAATTGATGGCGAACAGCCCTCCTTTGCGGATGTTGGCAAAATCGCCCAAGGCTGTTTTCTTCACAATCCCGTGACGGGTGGCGAAGAACAAGTACCGGTCACGATCAAAGTCTTTGACCGGAATGACCGCTTCAATGTATTCACCCTGCTCAATTTGAATCAGATTGATGATCGGCGTGCCGCGGGCGGCCCGTCCCATTTCCGGCACCTCATACGCTTTGAGCCGGTACACCTTCCCGCGGTTGGAGAAAAACATGATGTAGTTGTGGGAATTCGTAATAATTAAGTGTTCGACGAAGTCGTCCTCTTTCGTCCCCATCCCGCTCACACCGCGACCGCCCCGCTTCTGACTGCGATAGGTGGACAGGGGCAGGCGCTTCGTGTAGCCGTTATGCGTGAGCAAAACCGCCACTTCTTCTTCCGGGATGAGGTCTTCGACGTCAATCTCACTCTCTTCAACCGTAATCTGGGTGCGCCGCTCATCGGCGTACTGGGCTTTAATTTCCAGCAATTCTTCCCGGATGACGCCGAGAATTTTTTGCTCGTCAGCGAGAATCTCCCTCAATCTAGCAATCGTTTGTAGCAGTTCTTGGTACTCACTCTCAATTTTTTCCCGCTCTAATCCAGTCAACCGCTGCAGGCGCATGTCGAGAATCGCCTGCGCTTGCTTTTCAGACAGTTCAAAGCGGTTGATGAGTCCGGCTTTCGCCTCTTCCGTCGTGCGCGAGGAGCGAATGAGGGTAATCACTTCGTCGAGGTGGTCGAGGGCGACGCGGAGCCCTTCCAAAATGTGGGCTCGCGCCTCAGCTTTGTCTAATTCGAACTGGGTGCGGCGGCGGATGACGACTTTTTGGTGCTCTAAGTAATGGGTGAGCACTTCTTTTAAGTTCATCACTTGCGGCTGTCCGTCGACAAGGGCGAGCATGTTGATCCCGTAGCTCATCTGCAGCGCCGTCTGTTTGTACAAATTGTTCAGTACTACTTGCGGGTTGGCGTCACGGCGCAGTTCGATGACGATGCGGAGTCCTTCCCGGTCGGACTCGTCGCGCAAATCGGTGATGTCCTCGATTTTCTTCTCTCGCACCAGCTCGGCAATTTTTTCAATCAACCGGGCCTTGTTCACTTGGTACGGGATTTCTTCGACGACAATGCGGCTTTTGCCTCCCCTCGCCTCTTCGACAAACGCTTTGGCACGCATCACGATGCTGCCGTGTCCGGTGGCGTACGCGCGACGTATTCCTTTCTTCCCCAAAATTTGCGCGCCTGTGGGGAAATCGGGGCCTTTGATCCATTCGCACACATCTTCTAACGTGGCGTCCGGGTGGTCGATTAAGTGCACGACCCCGTCGATGACCTCTCCCAAATTGTGTGGCGGAATGTTCGTCGCCATGCCGACGGCGATTCCAGACGTGCCGTTGACGAGCAAATTGGGGAAACGCGCCGGCAGCACGAGGGGCTCCTTCTCTTCACCGTCGTAGTTTGGTCCGAAGTCAATCGTGTCTTTGTTGATGTCTCGAAGCAGCTCAGTCGAAATTTTGGACATGCGCGCTTCTGTGTAACGCATGGCCGCTGCTGCGTCTCCGTCGACCGATCCGAAGTTGCCGTGCCCGTCGACGAGCATGTAACGGTACGAAAAGTCTTGCGCCATCCGGACCAAAGTGTCGTACACAGCCGCGTCGCCGTGGGGATGGTACTTCCCGATGACTTCCCCCACAATACGTGCCGACTTTTTGTACGGTTTGTCCGGAGTGATGCCCAATTCGTTCATCGCGTACAAAATGCGCCGGTGGACGGGCTTTAACCCGTCCCGAACATCCGGGAGCGCCCGGCTGACGATGACGCTCATGGCGTAGTCCAAAAACGAATTGCGCATTTCTTGGCTAATGTTCACGTCTCGAATGCGTGGATTACTTTCTGCCATAACGATACTCCAGCCTTTCCATCTTCTCTAAATGTCCAGGTTGCGCACGTATTTGGCGTGCTGCTGTATAAAGTCCCGGCGCGGTTCCACTTTGTCTCCCATCAGCGTTTCGAAAATGGCGTCTGCGTCGATGGCGTCCTGTAATTGAACCTTAAGCAAAGTCCGGCTTTCCGGATCCATCGTCGTCTCCCACAGCTGATTCGGATTCATCTCACCCAGTCCTTTGTACCGTTGCACATTCGGCCGAGGTTTTTCTCCCATCTGACTCAAAATCTCGTCTTTTTCTTTGTCACTGTAGGCGTAGCGAGCTGTTTTCCCTTGCGACACTTTGTAAAGCGGCGGCTGTGCGATGTAGACGTACCCTTCTTCGATGAGGTCTCGCATGTAGCGGTAGAAGAACGTCAGGAGCAGTGTGCGAATGTGAGCGCCGTCCACGTCAGCATCCGTCATAATAATGATTTTGTGGTAGCGCGCTTTTCGGATGTCGAAGTCGTCGCCGATCCCGGTTCCGAGGGCGGTAATGATGGCTCGAATTTCGTTGTTAGACAAAATTTTGTCCAACCGCGCCTTTTCCACGTTGAGGATCTTGCCCCTCAAAGGGAGAATGGCTTGGAAATTGCGGTCGCGCCCCTGCTTGGCTGAGCCGCCGGCGGAGTCCCCTTCCACGATGTAGAGCTCGCTGATGGACGCGTCTCGGGTGGAACAGTCGGCGAGCTTCCCCGGCAAAGAGCTCACTTCCAAAGCGTTTTTGCGGCGGGTGAGCTCTCGCGCCTTGCGGGCGGCCTCCCGCGCCCGGGCCGCCATCACCGATTTGTCGATCACCTTCTTCGCCACAGCCGGGTGTTCTGACAGATAGTCAGCGAAATTTTCAGCAAAGAGGGATTCCGTCGCATAACGTGCCTCACTGTTGCCGAGTTTCGTCTTTGTCTGGCCTTCGAACTGGGGGTCCGGCAATTTCACACTGACAATCGCAGTCAATCCTTCCCGTACGTCGTCGCCAGTCAAGTTGGTCTCGTTGTCTTTGAGCAAATTGTTTTTGCGGGCGTAATCGTTGATCACGCGCGTCAAAGCCGATTTAAACCCAGCTTCGTGCGTCCCCCTTCGTGGGTGTGAATGTTGTTGGCGAACGAGTACAGATTTGTTGCGTAACCGTCGTTGTACTGTAAGGCAATCTCCACGCTGATCCCGTCTTTTTCCCCCTCCAAAAAAATGGGGTGCGGATGCAGCACCTCCCGATTGCGGTTTAAGTGTTCGACAAAAGAGCGAATTCCTCCCTCGTACTGGAAGTGTTGCACTTTTCCTTCGCTGCGCTCGTCTTGGATGGAAATGCGCAAGCCGCGGTTGAGAAAAGCGAGTTCCCGCAAGCGCGACTGCAATACGTCGTAGTCGAATTCTAACGTTTCAGTGAAAATCTCCGGATCCGGTTTAAACGTCACAGCGGTTCCGTGCTCTTTTGTTTTGCCAATTACACGCAAACTGCTTTCTGGAACACCGCGGCGATACCGCTGCTGATACACGTTTCCCTTCTGTTTCACGGTGACTTCCAGCCATTCAGACAAGGCGTTTACAACAGAAACACCGACACCGTGCAATCCGCCTGACACTTTGTATCCACCGCCGCCGAATTTGCCGCCGGCGTGCAACATCGTCATTACTGTTTCCACTGTCGATTTGCCCGTTTTTTCGTGAACCCCTGTCGGAATGCCGGCACCGTTGTCTTCCACTGTGACACTGTTGTCTCTGTGCACCGTCACCTTAATCTCGTCACAACGACCGGCGAGCGCCTCGTCAATGCTGTTGTCCACCACTTCCCACACCAAATGGTGCAGCCCGCGGCTGCTCGTGGAACCGATGTACATGCCGGGACGCTTGCGGACAGCTTCCAAACCTTCTAACACTTGAATCTGCGATTCATCGTACATGTTCGGTTGTTCAGTACTCAATTGGGATCACCTGCTTGAGAGTAATTGGGAACGTGACACCTTCGTTTTAACGTTAGCGACGATATGGGGGAATAGTAGATGCAGCCTTCTGTAACAACGACAGACTTCGCTTCGTCTCTCCCACTGATGACCTCTACGCGCCCGCTCTGCTTCGCCTTCGTCAAAAATTCGCACGTAATGGGTGAGGTCGATTCGATATCCATGTTAAAAATGGCGATAATTTCCTTAGTTTGAATGACTTTCGTTCCTCCAATGTGAACAAACACGTCAGCCGCACCTCACGTTTCCCCGCTCCACATCGTAAACGGAAGCGTCCCGTAGTGTACGTTCGTCGATCCCGTCCGTACTCGTCGTCGTGACGAATGTTTGCACTTTCCCCCGGATAGAGTGTATCAAGTGAGTTTGCCTCGTCACGTCAAGTTCGGACAACACGTCGTCTAAGAGGAGAATCGGGTATTCTCCAATCACTTCGTATACGAGTTCTATTTCAGCTAACTTTAAAGACAGTGCCGTCGTGCGCTGTTGTCCTTGCGACCCGAACGTCTGCACGTCGATATCGTTCACAGTGAACGTCACATCGTCCCGGTGTGGGCCGATTAACGTCGATCCCCGTTCACGCTCTTTCGCTTCTCGGCTTTTCAAAAGGGCGTAATACTCCTCTCGCAAAGCACTCTCGTCTTTCTGCTCGATGTCATCGACAAATGTCCGGTATGAAAGTTGCAACCGTTCGTGACCGTTCGTTATGTGTGCTTGGATGTCTTGTGCCCAAGATTCTATTTTACGAATAAATTCAACTCTTTTCAACAAGACGTGTACGCCAGCTGTGACGAGCTGTTCGTTTAACACATCTAAGAGGGGGGCAGTAGCCTTCGTCTGCCACATGCTTTTGAGCAAGTGGTTGCGCTGAGCGAGCACTTTGTTGTAGCGGGACAAGTGGTGCACGTAAGTGGGCGTCACTTGACTGATGCTCATATCGAGGAAACGTCTGCGCATTTCAGGCCGTCCCTTTACAATTGAGAGGTCCTCCGGCGCAAACATGACCGCGTTTAACGTTCCGAGGTAGTCACTCAGGCGCCGCTGTTCCACTCCGTTTCGCTTCACCTTTTTCCCTTTGGGAGACAGTTGCACCTCCAGGCGGTGACGATCGCTCTTTCGCTCCACTGTCGCCTTCATCACGGCAAACGGGGCTCCCCAACGAATACAGTCACGATCCCGGTTCGTGCGGTGTGACTTGGCGATGGAAAGCATGTACAGTGCTTCCAGCACATTCGTCTTGCCCTGGGCGTTGGCGCCGCGGAAGATGATCACTTGCCGGTCAAACGTCTGGTCGAAGGTCTCGTAGTTGCGAAAGTTTTTGAGCACGAGCCGGTGGACGCGCAAACGAATTCCCCCTACGGTTGTCCGATGATTTTTACGGTCTTTTGCCCGGCAACATAGACGACGTCTCCTGAGATGAGTTTACGCCCGCGCCGCGATTCAGGCTCTCCGTTCACGCGCACGTCCTCGGACAGTAAAAATGCTTTCGCCTGTCCCCCCGTTTCGATCATCCCCATCCGTTTTAAGAGTTGCCCTAACGTGATGTACGGAGCCGACAATACAAATTCTTCCACAGCGAAGTCACTCCTAGTCGTTAATACGTTCGCACTGGCAGTATGAGATACAGGATAGCGTCTTGGTCAGTCGGTTGGATGACGAACGGTGCCATCGCGCCTGTGAAGGATACGCGCACCTGTTCGCTGTCTAGGGCCCGCAACGCGTCGATGACGAATTTGGCGTTAAACGATATTTTCAGCGCTTCCCCAGTGAGTTCCGTGACGTCAACCGTTTCTGACACTTTCCCGATTTCCGGCGTATTTGCAGAAATTTGCAAGAGATCGTCATCTGCTGTTAATTTTACCACATTGTTCTTTCCGCTTTTTGTCAAAAGAGAAGCCCGTTCGATACACCCTAACAAGTCTTCCCTGTTCAGGATGGCGGTCATTTTACTGGACTGCGGAATGATGCGGGACGTGTCCGGATAGTTCCCCTCTAAGAGACGGGAGTAAAACAACAAGTTCTCCGTTTTCACGAGCAGCTGATTGTCTGTCAGGACGACGTCGACCATCCGGTCGTCATCCTTCAGGATTTTGTTCATTTCGACGAGACTCTTTCCCGGAACGATGGCCTCGTTCACTTGAGGCTCACCGGCCACTTCTACTTGAGCCTCTCGCAGGGCCAAACGGTGACTGTCGGTCGCTGTAAACCGCAACACCCCGTCGTTCAGTTGCCAGAAAACCCCTGTCAAAACGGGGCGCGTCTCTACGGTAGAAACGGAAAACGAACTCTGGCGGATCATCGTTTTGAGTAGACTGCTTTCTACGCTGAAAGTCCTCTCCCCTTGCATCTGCGGCAAGCGCGGGAATTCATCTGGGTCCATACCGTTTAACTGAAATTGCGACTGTCCTGAGCGAATCGTCGTCGTGTACTGTTCCCCTACTTCCACTTCAACCGTTTCTGCTGGCAATTTACGCACAATGTCGACGAACAGGCGAGCGGTTAGAACGACTTTGCCGCCATGTGCAATGTCGAGCGACGTTGGAGGAACGTGTACTTGGACGGAGATGTCCGAATCGCTTGCGGTGAGTGTGCAGCCTGTTTCGTCTACTTCCAGTTTAATCCCGGTGAGGACAGGGATAGTCGTTCTCGACGACACCGCAATGTTCACGTGCGATACGGCGTCGACGAGGGATTGTTTCGGAATCGTAAATTTCATAAATAAAGCCCTCCTTGAGAAGTGAAAGCATGTCCTATTTTAGATAAATAAAAAAAGAGTCGTAATCGTCGTCATAAGCGTTGTGGATTTGTGGAAAAAAGCGAAAAGAAAGGGATCATTCGTTATACACATTGGGGATAACGTGTGTATAAGTGCGGTCCATTTATGCACATTATCCACCTGTGGACGAACGTTTTCTCTAGTCT